>NZ_JARGOQ010000001.1:246740-271400 GCF_029233945.1 Sneathiella sp.
GATTTCCATCCAAACCGGCCGATGCGCATTTCTTTTTCACCTTGGTCCCACACATGGTTGAGCCGACCGGAAATACCGTCATCATCCGCGTCATCCGGGTCTGCAAGCGCTAGTAAATCTTCTTCAGAAATTGCTTCTAGCAGCCCAAGGCCAATAACCGCCGGTGCCACCCGGGGCGAAATCATGATATCCGATCCCAATGGTCCAAAGGCGAGATCCGTGAAACGATAGTCGGGCCGAAGAAGGGAATAGGGCGCGCCATCGGCAAACTCGCCGGGGACTTCGGTGGTTTCGATCGTTACCTTGCCCTCCGCGGGGATAGAAGGAATAGCCCGGTCGTTCAGCTGATCGCCATAGGCAGGATGAGGGTTTGGACCGCCATGTTCATTCGTTCCCGGGACACTGAGCCGGACAAGCATGGAGAGAAACTCGCCGCCCTTCTCCGTCGGTGGTTGGCCGCGACCGTCTCTTAGATGGCAACCTGAGCAGGAAACCCGGTTAAAGGTAGGGCCGAGCCCATCGAGTGTTTTAACCGATGCGGGCGCGATCACCCAGTTGGTGTTGAAGAGCTTGTTGCCAAAGAAAAAAATCCGCAACTGATCGCGGGTTATATTCGCGGCCGGCAGTGAGAAAGAGTTTTTCCCCCGGGTCGGTTGTGTCGTTTCCCCGCCCGGAGAATCTAATATCGGAGCTTTGGTATCATAGCCAGCCTTAACGATCGTGGCTGATAGGATAACCGTTAGTATCAGGGCTGCTGTGATCCAAAGCGTCCGTATCATTTAAACACTAGTTCCTTTTAACCGCCGGTTGGTACAATGACCTTAACCCCCAAAAGCTTGCCAATGTCCTTAATGACATCTGACTGAGCTTGCAAGGCTGTAATCACGGCCTCGGCTTCCGCGCGGGCCTGACTTTTCGGTGCCGACCCCAGAATCGAGTCGAAAGGATAATTGAGCGCTGAAATCGCCGCATCCGTCTGGTTGAGGGCGGTGATCATGCGGTTGTTAAGATCCGGGGCGAGATCACCGATAAGATCGCTGAAACCCGGACCATTGACACTGCCATAGCTGCCGAAATAGACATTCCGTATGCCGCGCTGATCAAAAATGACGTCATTCAGTGTGTTGTCGGAGAAACAGGACTGTTCGTCCTCCTGATCGCCGCTGTCCAGACCAGTTGCAATACGTTCAAGGGCCAGTTCAAACTCGCTCAGCGTTGCGAGAGAGGTCAGAATTCGGCCAAGGGCTTCGCGATCCGAATATGCCTTGAATGTTGCAGCGTAGCTGTCTGGGTCGGCGGTGTTCCACGCAGCGACCAGCCATTCCAGATCGGCAACCAGCATCTCTGTGATCGTTTTAAGATAGAGCCGCCGCCTGTCGTTGTTATCCTTGCTGACTGTGAAATCAGTATAAGGGCGGTTACCAGCGGTCGTGGGGTTCATGTCCTGTCCCCAGAGCAGGAATTCGATGGCGTGAAAGCCTGTCGTGACGTCAGCTTCGTCCTCCACCTGATCATTCTCACGAATGGAGGCGGCGGTGATTTCGATAGACGTATCATTGATGATCCCGGCCTTCGGGTTTCCGTCGACATAATCGATAAAGCCTTCATTCATGGGCCAGGCGTTCAGCCGCCCTTCCGGTCCTTCTTCACCCGTCTTTTCATCGACGAAATCAATCGGGCCTTCATAAAAGCGGAATGCCTCCGTCTGCAGGTAGCTGGCACGGGCATTGAGCCAAGCGTTCCGCGCCGCGTTCAGCGTATCTTGGGACGGGTTTTCCAGTAGTGTACCGATGGCGGTTTGCAAATCTTTTGCGTCCAGCAGCGACTGTTTATAGTTTTCCGCAACCAGCGCGGCATAATTTGCGATGACCGGATAGGCATCATATTCGGGAATGTAGCCAGCGGCATCTTTATCGAGGGCATAGCTGGAGATGTTCCGGACTGGATCGGTTTGCGATGCATAGGACGCAGATGCAAGGGCCAGCGCGATGCAGGAAATGCCTGCATATAAGCTAATTTTTTTCATCGGGTTCCTCATGATTAAAATTCAATTGCGTATGAAAGGAGAAGGCCGAGACCTTCTGAATCGACGTTGTCTTCTTCGGCACCGCGCCAAGCGGCCGCTACGCCGAGACCCATGTCAAAGACATAACCCACGGTAAGGTCAACGACATAATCATCCGTTGTGACGCCGCCAACTTCAGTATCGCGCAGCTGGTAGGTGGTCGAGGCCACCCAGTTTTCATAGTTGAGCGCCACGCCACCGGTGAAATACTTCGCGGTGTCATCGCCCATGCCACCGTAATTATCGAAATAGACATATTCAGCCATGGGAGAAATGGTCAAGTTTTCGCCGATGTTAAAGGCGTATTCGCCGCCAATGGCATAGCCAAGCTGCCGGTCGTTGCCATCTTCTCCCGCGCCAAGAGAGGAGAAACCGAGATGATATCGAAATCCGGCCAAATGTTGAAATTCACCGTCGAGCGCGACTGCAAATGATGAGAAGTCTTCCGTATTGCCAGCGCCGCCGTCTGAGAGGCGCAATGGCCCCCGTTTTGTGCCGACGGAATTGCTTAAGAAACTTGTATCCTGGAAAAAAGTGCTGGCTGATATCGTATGTACACCCGCGGCTTCGAAATGAAACCCGCCGCCGAAGCCAATCATCTCCGCCATCTCATAGTCTTCGTTCAGATTGGTCCCGAAAATACCCGGTGCGATATCCCAGGCGATGCCGAAGTTCGGGGTGAATTTACCGGCATAGGCAGAAACGGTCTCGCCATCGTAATTGGCCGTAATAATATTCAGATATCCCCCCAAATCTTCGAACGCCCGATCGCTTGTGGCATCTTCGACAGGTTCCAGTGTGGCTTCGAAATTAAGAGAGAACACTTCGGTAAAGGCGACAGTCGTGCCAAGAATGACCGTTGGGTACAGATCGTTAATCTCAGCAGCGGGATCATCTGACTGGTATGTCCAGTCATCTTCAATCTCGATGGAAAGCTCTCCGGTTATCTGCGGAAAACTCGCTTCCTCGGCGGATGCGGATTGGGCGGAAAATGATAACGGAAAAGCGGCGGTAAGCGCCAACAGGAGTCCCGTTGACCCCGAACGGTAATTTAACATGGAAATGTTCTTTCAGGTGCTAAGTTTGATTTTCATTCGCAATAACAACTAATAATAAAAATGCCAATCATTCGCAACAACAATCTTGACAAAATGGATGCTTTGGTCTGGATTGGTGGCGGTCGCTCCAATACTGTTGTATCTCGGTCGTGTATAAGGTGTACGAGGGCGCAAAAACGGTGTTTTAGCTATTCAGAAAAAGGGGCCTGTGGTACCTGTGTGCCAGTTTTGACAAGGTAAGGCCGGATAACAGATTGAGCAAATCAACACCCGAAATGCCGAATAAGTCCGCGACCGTGGTCCTGTATGGTCGATTGTTGCGGGACTATGTCTCGCATTATAAAGGCCGATTATTTCTTGCCGTTTTCTTTATGATCGTGAGCGCATTGACGGCCACGGCGACCGCTTTTGTCATGAAGCCGATTGTTGATGAGGTGTTCTTCGATAAAAATCCAGAGTTCGTTGTTTACACCACCCTCGCTGTGGTCGGTATCTTCGCCGCCCGAGGGTTCGCGACATATGGGCAAACGATCGTCATGGATTGGGTTGGCACACGAATTGTTTCTGATATCCAGAAAAACCTGTTTAAAAAACTCGTGTTTGCTGATCTAGCCTGGTTTCATGAAAATGCCTCCGGCCATCTGATTTCCCGGTTCGTTTTTGACACGAATCACTTGAAAACGGTCGCTACCCAGACTTTGGTGGTCATGACCAAGGATAGTCTGACGGCTATATTCCTGATCGCGTCGCTGTTTTATTACGACTGGAAAATGGCTCTGTTTATCCTGATAGCCTTGCCTCCCGGGGCGCTGGCAATCCGTCAACTCGGCAAACGCTCCCGCAAGGCATCCAACAAGGTGCTTGAGCAGACCGCGGATTTCAGCTCTTTCCTGGAAGAGAATTTTCAGGGAATTCGCGTCGTCAAGGCCTATGACCGGGAGAACCAAGCGGTACAACAGGGCGATGAGGTGATTGATGATCGCTTCAAGATGCAATTCAAGGCGTTGAGAATTGAGGCGTCAAGCGGACCGATTGTTGAGACTTTGGCAGGCTTGCTGATTGCCGGGGTGATTTTTTACGGCGCGAGCAATGTTATTGAAGGGCAAACAACGCCGGGTACATTTTTCGCCTTTATCACGGCGATCATGCTTGCCTATCAACCTATCAAAAGCGTGGCGAAGCTTTTCCCGCGGATGCAGACCGGTCTTGCGGCGGCGCAGCGGATCTTTGCGTTGTTGGATATCGATCACAAGGTTGTGGATAGCCCAACGGCAGCCCCGCTTGAATTCCATCGCGGCGATGTAGAGTTCCATCACGTCAAATTCGCCTATCAGACCGACGAAATAGTCCTGAAGGATATTTCGCTGAAACTGGAGGCTGGCAAAAGGGTCGCTCTGGTCGGTCCTTCGGGGGGGGGGAAGTCAACCATCTTGAACCTGATCCCGCGATTTTATGATGTAAATGACGGCGATATTCTGGTTGACGGGCAAAATGTCCGTGATGTTACCATGGCGTCGCTTCGCCAGAAAATTGCGCTGGTCAGCCAGGATGTATTTCTGTTTGACGATACGATAAAGGCGAATATTGCGTATGGACGGGATGATGCGACGGACGATGAGATCGTCGAGGCAGCGAAGGCTGCGGCTGTGCATGATTTCGTCTCAGCACTACCGAAGGGATATGACACGCTGGTGGGCAGTCATGGCGTGCGTCTTTCCGGTGGCCAGAAGCAGCGTATTTCCATCGCGCGCGCCATGCTGAAAGATGCGCCGATCCTGCTGCTGGACGAGGCAACCTCTGCCCTTGATACTGAATCCGAGCGTAAAATCCAGAGGGCGCTTAAACATCTGATGAAAGGGCGAACATCACTGGTGATTGCGCACCGTCTCTCGACTATTCTCGATGCGGATACGATAAATGTCGTGGTCGAAGGGGAAGTTGTGGAAAGCGGGACCCATGATCAACTGTTAAAGCAAGACGGGGTTTATGCGGACCTCTATAATCATCAGTTTTCATTTGACGGTGGCGTTACGCCCTTCCGCGAGGTCAAGCCCTAACCTGATAGCGGGGTCTCTTTACTGATCCGGCGGTAGAATTTTTCGACTTCATCCCGCACATATTGGAAGGGAAGCGGTTCATCCTTTCCTTCGATTGCGGTTCCCTCGGGCCGGATAATCGGTGTGCCCGGCGGGGTGCTTTTAAGGCAAAGGGATTTATCGCCCCAGGGCCCATATACGGCGGGTTTTCCAATACCAAAAAGGGCCACGGTTGGAATTTGCACGGCCACTGCCGTATGCATCAGGCCGGAATCATTGCCGACAAACAGCGCGCATTGTGACAAAACAGCCGCAGCCTCCATCGGGGTGGTCTTGCCAACCAGATCGATAACCTGATTATCGGGGAGGGCCTCTACGACCGGCAGGGCCTGAGCCTCTTCTCCCGGGGCACCAAAAACGGCGACACGCGCACCTTCAAGAATGCTGCCCTCAGCCGTCAGTTCTTTCGCGAGCCTGAGATAATTTTCAAAGTGCCACTGCTTCTGATAAAAATTGGCGGTTGGAGCGAGAGCCAGTATCGGCCCTCGTGCTTCATTTGGGCCCAGCCATTTATGCGTCGCCTTGAGTTCAGCTTCGCTTGGCTCAATTCTCGGCGGTAAGGGCGTATCGAGGCCGATCAGCCTCGCATTGGCAACGGCTTTGTGGATATCGTCCTGACCGCCCCGCCAGATATGCCGGTGACGACCGGGAAGAAACCCGAGCAGGGAGCCTCGAAAATCGACGATGCGGTGCCAGAACACAGGACCAAGCTTCAGTGCGACTTCCGGCCAATGCAGGCTAAATCGGCGCTTCTGTATGCCGATGACGCGCTCAACACCCGGAATGGATTCAAAGATGCTTTTGGGAATATTGCCGCAGATGACTGTGACGGGTATATCCGGTTCCGTCTCCAGGAGGTAATGAAGCACGCCCGTCGTCAGGACGGCATCCCCGAGCCGATTAGAGGCGACAAATAAAGTCCGCTTCATAAAAAAACCTTTGAACGTAATCTTTAGTATCGGGTACATATACGATTATTACCGTCACCTCCATCATTATCAGGCTTGAATGATCGGGAGGCGGGTTTGAAACAGGTTTTATAGACGGCTGCGGTGAACGCGGGCGATCAAAATTGATTGGGAGTGAAGCATTGGCAGATTCTTTTGCAAAGAGTGACAGGTCATTCAGTTACAGAAATTTTCTTTTTTTGGTTGTGATGACCGCGATGCTTGTCTTCGGTGCCTCATTATCCCGTGCGGATGATCAGCAACTGATGATTACAGGCAATATCACCTCCATTCATGGCGCAATATATTTTAGCCCGGGCGATATGGCGGCTTCGACACCGATCGAAGTTATCACAAGCAGCCCTTGGACGACGGGAAAGACACGTTTTCGCGGCGTTCTCTTGCGGGATATCCTGGACAAGGTCGAAGCCGACGGCACCGTTCTCAAAGCCACGGCGACTGACGGTTATACGGTCGAAATTCCCATCTCCGACGCGGAGGATTTTGAGGTTATCATCGCCTATAAGATGGACGGGGAATGGCTGGAAGAAGGGGTCTATGCGCCTTTTTGGATCATCTATCCCTATGATACGGACAAGGAACTCGCCCAGGAAAAATATTATGGTCGTTCGATCTGGCAGCTCACGAAATTAGTTGTCGAATAAAAGCGCCGCGTCTGATCGACTGTCCGATGATATGACTGGGGACTATGTGGCGCGGGAATGGTGGCTGGTGCGCCACGCGCCAGTAGAGGCTGCCGGTATGATATACGGGCATCTCGATCTGGACGCCGGTTTTTCGGATACGGGCAGGCTAGATGATTTGGCGCATTTCCTTCCCAAGGAGGGAGCCGTTGTCACCAGTGATCTGGCGCGATGCCGGGATACTGCGCGGCATATTCTCCAACGGCAGCAAGATGTTGATCCCCCTCTCATCGAACGCGCCTCGCTTCGGGAGCAGAACTTTGGCCGGTGGGAAGGAAAAACCTACCAGGAAATTGAGGTTGCAGACGCAGAGAGCTATCGCGCTTTCTTTAATGATCCGGTGGTCTGCAAACCGGATGGGGGCGAGAATTTTCAGGGTCTTCTGGATCGGGTGCAGGGAGAGCTTGAGATTCTCTCGCAGTCGATGGAGGCGCAAAATCTCATACTCGTTACCCATGCAGGGGTCATACGTGCGATGGTGGGGCTGGCGCTAGGCATGGCACCTGAAAAGATGCTCTCCCTCGTGATAGATCCCCTCTCCCTCACCCATCTGACCTCATTTCAAAGCGCAGAGGAAACAAGTTGGCGGGTAAATTTTGTAAATGACTTGAACCGCCTCTGATTTGCGAGGAACTAGTCGGCTTTTTCCTCGCTTACCCCTGCATCAGCAAAGCTCGCCATACCGTTATGGGTTGCGACGGCGCCCTTGATGATCGCAAGGGCAAGGGCCGCGCCTGATCCCTCACCAAGACGCATGCCAAGCGAAAGAAGGGGCACCTTATTGATAGCCTTGAGCAGTTTCTTGTGGCCGGGCTCAGCCGAAACATGTCCGGCGACGCAATGATCGAGCGTTTTGGCGTTTGCTTTAAAAAGCACGGTAGCGGCGGCCGTCGCGACAAATCCATCAAGGAGGACAGGGATATGCTTTTGCCGGGCGGACAGGATTGCGCCGACCATGGCGGCGATTTCACGCCCGCCAAGGCACTGCAATATCTTGAGTGGATCATCAAGAATGTCGCGGTGCCGCGCAAGCCCGGCATCGATGACCGCCGCTTTTCGTTGCACGCCTTCTTCGGAAACGCCGGTTCCAGGTCCTGCCCATTCTGCGCCGGTGCCGCCAAGAAGAGCGGCGGAGAGGGCGGCTGCCACGGTGGTATTGCCGATTCCCATCTCTCCGACGACGAGAATGTCCGTGTCATTGTCAACCGAGCTCCAGCCTGCGGCAAGCGCCGCGGCGCACTCTGCCTCGCTCATGGCAGGAGCGCTCGTGAAATCAGCCGTCGGGTTGTCGAGCTCCAGTGCCTTGACTGAAAAACTTGCGCCAAAAGCGAGGGCAAGTTGATTGATCGCCGCGCCGCCATTCTCAAAGTTCGCGACCATTTGAACCGTCACTTCTTGCGGGAAGGCAGAAATACCCTGATCGCAGACCCCGTGATTTCCTGCAAAAATAACAACCTGGGGCTTGTCGCAGCTTGGGGGATGCTTGCTCTGCCAGCCGGAAAGCCAAATTGCGAGAGCTTCGAGCTCTCCAAGTGAGCCGGCCGGTTTTGTGAGTACGGCATCGCGGGCAACCGCGGCATCAGAGGCGGCTTGGTTTATCGTCGTGAGGCTGGAGAGTTCCTTGCGGAATTCGCTAAGTGACGGGGCCATCTTTAATTAAAACCTGTGCTTGTAAAGGAAGGGGCCGTGAATTTGGGCTATTCTAGGGAAGAACGCATTTAATTCAATCCATGGAACGACATAAATTTGCGGAAATACGGTCTGCGCAATCGCCTCTTGTTTTCCTCTCAATGAGTTTCTAGGTTATTGGAATGAATGTTCCATAATGGTTGAAAGACTGAAGCATAACTCCGCAAAGGAATAGATAAAATGACAAGCAGTAAACTTACGGCAGGGCAGGTATTTCCGAAAATTGAAGTCCCTCTCGTTTCGGGCGGCACGTTAGCCATCGGAACTGACACAGCAACGGCTGATAATTGGCGACTTGTTATCATCTATCGTGGAAAACATTGCCCAATATGCATGCGTTATTTAACGCAGCTTGAAAGCCTTAAAGGAGAGTTCGAGGGCGCCGGCATGGACGTTGTTGCAATCTCCGGGGATGGGCATGAGAAGGCCGCTGCTGTCACCGATGAGAATGGGCTGAGCTTTCCGGTTGGCTATGATTTGTCTATAGAGCAAATGGTGGAGCTGGGGCTCTATATTTCCGATCCACGCTCTCCCAAGGAGACGGATCAGCCGTTCCCGGAGCCGGGACTTTTTGTTATCCGACCAGATAACGTTATTCAGATTATCGATATTTCAAACGCTCCATTTGCCCGGCCGGAACTTGGGGCAATTCTTCGGGGTGTAAAATTTATCCGCGAGAATGACTATCCGGTTCGTGGAACCCATGCCGCGTAAAATATTGGCAGATTGATATTTAGTCACAGAGTGAGTGCCGATATTTCACTTTTAAAAGAATTGCCAAATGTGGCAATTAAGTGCACTCTTGCCTACAAAATCGTGGGCAATACACCTGTGTAAAAATAACAAAAACGTTCAGGAAGGAGTAATATGTCAAATATTTTATCGGGAATTCGGGTGCTGGATTTCGGCCGCTATATCGCGGGCCCATATTGCGCGACGGTCCTATCGGACTTCGGTGCCGAAGTCATCCGGATCGAGAAACTGGCGGGCAGTGAAGACCGCTATGTAACGCCCCTTACGGAAGAGCAGACGGGCGACGGCGGCCTTTTTATGCAGATGGCGCAGAATAAAAAGGGCATTACCCTCAATCCGATGAAGCCCGAAGGGCGTGAGGTGGTCAAACGACTGGTGAAGACCGCCGATGTGGTTGTTGCCAATCTGCCGATTGAAACACTTGAGGCCATGGGGCTTGATTATGAAAGCCTGAAAGCCGTCAAGGAAGACATTATCCTGACGCATGGATCGGCCTTTGGAGACGAAGGCCCGTACAAAAACCGCGTCGGGTTTGATGGTCTCGGTCAGGCGATGTCGGGTGCGATGTATATGTCTGGCAGTGAGGATGAACCACGGAAATTATATGGTCCCTATGTCGATTTTACGACGGCCCTCATGGGTGCAATCGGGACGATGGCCGCGCTCCGACACCGCGATATGACCGGCGAAGGGCAGGTCATCAATACGTCCCTCTTCGGTTCTTCCGTGCTTATTTCCAGTGTGACTCTGATGGAACAGGCGATGCTGCAACTAAACCGAGTTGGAACGGCAAACCGCGCGCAAGGCGCCGGACCGGGGGACACATTCAAGACTAAGGACGGCTGGGTCTTGGTGCAATCACTTGGTTGGCCGCTGTTCGAACGTTGGACAAAGCTGATCGGGGAAGATCACTGGCTCAGTGATCCGCGGTTCAAGACGGACCAGAGCCGTGGTGACAATAACGAAATCATCTCGGAACGTATGGCGAAATGGTGCGCGGAGAGAACCACGAAAGAAGCAATCGCCGAGATGGATAAGGTGCGTCTTCCTTGCGGCCCTGTCATGTCCCCGCAGGATGTACTGGACGATCCGCATCTTGCGGCCATGGGTCTGCTGACGGAAGTTGAATATCCGGGTTTTGACAAGAAAATCCCTGTTACCGAACTCCCGATCAAGATGTCGAAAACCGATACAAAGCTTAAAAGCCGGGCGCCGACTTTGGGGGAACATACGGACGAAATCATGCAAAGCCTTGGGTATTCGGCTGATGAGGTGGCAGATTTACGGTCCAAGCGTGTAATTTAACTGCCACATGCGGCTTGCCGCTGCGCAAGCGGCGGCAGCCAATGATCCAGAAATTGATCGAGCCAGATACGCAGGTCGGCGTCATATTTACGTCGACCCTCAAGCTGTAGCTCTTTTGACTGCGCGCCGGGATCACTCAGCATATGCGCTGCCTTTGTTGCCCATCGGCGGTTCATGGCTTCGGTCACTTCCGGGTGGAACTGAATGCCAAAGGCTTTCTTGCCAACCTGAAAGGCCTGGTTTGGAAAGAAATCACCGCTGGCGAGCAAGGTGGCCTCATCCGGCACCTCAAATCCTTCCCGATGCCATTGATACGCCATCATCGGCTTTTTAAAGAGAGGATCTCCGTTATCTGTCGGGGTTAGCTGATAATAACCGACCTCTCGCAGGCCTTTTTCATGTTCTGCGACCCGGGCACCCAGCGCCCGCGCCATTATCTGCGCCCCGAGGCAAATCCCGAGATATGGGGTTTCGCTTTTGAGCAGAACATCGATCAGTTTGATTTCTTCGCGGATGAATTCCTCATGATCGTCATTAGCGCTCATCGGGCCGCCGAAAATAACAGCGGCGGCATGGTCGCCCATTGACTTTGGGAGCGGATGGCCGATTGCGGGAATGCGCATATCGAGCTCAAATCCGCGGGTACGGATGGCTTCACCGACGCGGCCCGGGTCGGAGGTAGCCTGATGCATAACGAGAAGAACTTTTTGCGACATATTTAATGCAGTACCCTGACTTAAATGAAAAACCGGCCGGCGCCTTAGTTTAGCTTTCCTTTAGGTCGATACAAGACCATATCCAGTAATTATCAGAAAATGATTGGTAATTGATTACCAGCGAGGGGATATGACTAGTAAAATGGCAACGCTTGGATATCTGACAATCCTGATAGGGCTTTTCGTTATTGCAACGCCTGTTCCTATGGTGTTTGCGCAGGATACGGATGAGGTCGGGGCGACGATCACCATCCGTGCTGAAGACCTTCCCAAGCCTTACGCAACACCGGTTGAGGCGCTCAGCCCGCGGCGGGTAAGCTCAAATAAGAAGGGTGAACTCAATCTGCCGCCCGGTTTCAAGGTGAACCCTTTCCGCCGAGGTTTGACTCATGCCCGGTGGCTCAAGACCCTGGGTAACGGGGATGTCCTGCTGGCGGAACCACGCGGCGGCAAGATTACCATCCTGCGTGATGCGGATGGCGATGGCCGGGCGGAAATCGAGAAAACACTGGTCGATGATCTGGAAACGCCGCATGGCATGGCGATCATTGGTGATTGGCTCTATATCGGCGAGGAAACACAGGTGCGCCGTATTCCCTTCAAAGTCGGTGATCTTGACGTTAGCGGTCCGATAGAGGACGTCACCGAACCCGGTTCCCTCGGTGATGGACACGGGCATTGGACGCGTATTCTGCTCCATGACGAGAAGAATAACGCCCTCTATATTTCTGTTGGAAGCGCGTCGAACATCGGAGTTGAGCCGTTACCACGGGCGAGTATCCAAAAACTCTATCTTGATGATAATCGCATGGAAACGGTGGCGACAGGCCTTCGAAACCCTGTCGGTATGGATTTTAACCCCGTGACCGGCGCGCTGTATACGGTGGTGAATGAACGTGATGGCTATGGCGATGGCTTGGTGCCGGATTTCCTTACCGAAGTAAAGAAAGATGGGTTTTACGGATGGCCCTATGCCTATTCCGGTCAGTATCCTGATCCGGATTATGCGGACAGGGCACCGGAGATGGTGGCGAAATCGATCTTGCCGGACGTCTTGTTCCAATCGCACTCCGCCCCTCTCGGTCTTGTATTCTATCAAGGGGAGCAGTTCCCCGAAGAGTATAAAAACGAGGCGTTCGTTGCGTTTCAGGGTTCGTGGAATGCATCTGTACCGACGGGCTATAAAATAGTCCGGGTGCCTTTTGAAAATGGTCGTCCCACCGGTTCCTATCAGAATTTTGCAACCGGCTTTCGTATCGAAATGGAAGATCCCGGTGCCGCGAAAGTCTGGGGCCGGCCTGTCGGCCTCGCCGTGGCAGCCGATGGATCGCTGCTTGTTGCTGACGCTGTCAGTCAGACGGTGTGGCGTATCTCCTACGCACAGGAATAGTTCAAGGCGGAATTATTATAGACTCTCTGCGCTGTCAGGGATATATCAGTGAGGCTTTGGCGGCGGCGTGACTTATGTGCGATTGTGATCCGCCGACAATTAGGGCAACGGCAACAAAAGAGCGTGGAATGAGTTGGACTGAAGAACGTATTGAGAAGCTTAAAAAGCTATGGGGCTCAGGCAAGACAGCCGCTGAAATTGCCGAAGAACTGGGGGACGTCACCCGCAATGCCGTTATCGGTAAAGCAAACCGCCTTGGCTTGTCGTCCAAATCAACGCCTGCCGCGACAAAGCCCAAAAAGAAAGTCATTCCGGCGCATCGCGCCTGCCAGTGGCCCATCGGTCATCCAGGGGAGGATAATTTCCATTTTTGCGGTGATGAAGCGGTGCCGAGCAAGCCTTATTGCCTGAAGCATTGCAATATGGCCTATCAAAACAAAGACAATAACTAGGCAATTCAGGCCGCTTCAAACATTCCGAGATTAAGTTTCAACTTTTCGCCAAGCCAAAGCGCATGATCGCGATGATCTTCAAGATCACGACCGGTCTCCGGATGGACAAGGATATCGAGGCCTTGGCGGTTGAGCATAAGCCAGGGAACAATTCTTCTGAATTCTTCCGTTGAGAACGCCACTTGGTACATGGAAATCGGATGGGGCCCGACCGGCCTGTCATGCCAGCGCCCCAAGGCTACGTCAAACAGTTCGTCCAACTGCTCGCGAACCTCGGCGGCGGCGGATTTTGTGTCTGGGCGATAATAGATATGGGCGTGATACCCGATTATTCTCTGGTTCAAGTCCTGAGGCATATCAATTTTCCTTCGAAAATTCACTGGCGTTTAAGAGCCGATCCTTGTTAACATAGGTACTCTAGGTTGCTTTGTCATGGCAGGACAATGCAGGCGCAATAAAAACATATAAACCGGAGGAAAACCCGTGTCCTATGAGCATATCCTTTATGATGTCGAAGATCAGATTCTGACGATTACGCTTAATCGCCCGGATAACCTGAATGCCTTTACCAAGATTATGCGCAATGAGTTGGTCGACGCATTCGAAAAGGCGGATAATGATGACGATGTCCGGATTATCATTGTTACCGGTGCGGGGCGGGCATTCTGCGCGGGCGCCGATCTTGGAAAAGGGACGGAGACCTTCGATTATAAGGCGCGCGGCGAGGTGAATGAGGGCGAGGTCCATCGCGATGGCGGCGGTCAGGTGACTTTGCGGATGTACCAATCGAAGAAGCCGATCATCGGTGCCATCAACGGTCCTGCGGTTGGTATCGGGGCAACCATGACCTTGCCGATGGATATCCGTCTTGCCTCCGAAAAGGCTCGCATCGGATTTGTCTTCTCGCGCCGGGGCATTGTGATGGAGGCTTGCAGCAGTTGGTTCCTGCCGCGCCTTGTCGGTATTTCGCAGGCCGCTGAATGGGTTTATTCAGGGCGTATCTTCCCGGCGGATGAGGCGAAAGCGGGAGGGCTCGTGAAGGAGGTTTATCCGCATGATGAACTGCTCCCGGCCGCCCGCAGCCTTGCGAAGGAGCTTATTGCTGATTCCGCGCCTGTCTCGATCGCGCTCTGCCGTCAGATGATGTGGCGCATGATGGGCGCGGATCATCCGATGGAAGCCCATAAGGTTGATAGCCGGGGTATTCAGGTGATGGGGAAAAGCCCGGATGTTGCCGAAGGAATTACGTCCTTCCTTGAGAAGCGACCGGCAAAATTCTCCATGCGACCCTCAACGGATATGCCCGATTTCTATCCCTGGTGGGACGAGCCGGAATTTAAATAGGCATAGCGGCATATGTAACTGCACTTTATATGTGTTAATTATGTTGAATTAATACAATCATAGATTATATTCGGTTCTTGCATGTCTTCCATCAGGAACCGGAGATAATCTTATGAAGCTCGCATCCATTCTTGTTCAGGGCGGCCTTTTTGTTGTTATTGTCGCCGCCGCTGTTGTCGGCGTGCGGGAGGCACAAAAACATGTTGATGCGACCGGACAAAACGCCATTACGGTGGTTGGCAGTGTAGCGACCGACGAAAAAGTGACGCTTGACGAATTTTCTGTGAATATCTTCACCGGGCGAGGTGCAATCTCGGGGCTCTCCGTTCCAAATTCCGGTATCGGCTCGTCACCGACGAGTTTTGTTGTCGACAAGGCCGAGGTGAAGATCGTACCCTGGAGCCTTCTCTGGGGGCGGCTGCATATCAGGTCGATTGATATCACCAATCCGGCGATCGATCTCGAAACCAGCGCTACAAGCTCCAATCTCGCAATCATTCTGGCGGCGGCGGCGGCCTATGCCGTGACAGCTGATAAATCCGATGATGACAAGAAGCTCCGGGTGGATAGCCTGACGATTACCGGGGCGAAGCTGACCGGGAAAATCTATCCACTATCGACGAAAATCTCGCTGACCTTGCCGGATATCAAGATGAGTAACATGGGATCAAATGGCGATGGCATGACCCAGGCTGATTTTGTGCAGGCTGTCCTGACCGAGGTTGTCAATCAGGCAACAACATCGGCCCTGCATCCCTGAAACAGAAAACCCACATTTGCTATAAGAAGGCTGCAGAATAGTTGCGTTTTGCGGGCGCAGCGCCTAAATGTAGGGTGGATAAAATTGAGCAGGTATATACATGACATCCTTACTCTATCTGATTAGCACGATTATCAGTATTTTCATCTGGCTTTTGATTGCAAATGCGATTTTGAGTTGGCTCGTTGCGTTTAATGTCGTCAATACGAACAATCAGTTTGTCTCGACGGTGGGTAATTTCCTGTACAGGATCACAGAGCCGCCGCTTCGTCCGATCAGGAAGATCATTCCGACCATGGGCGGCCTCGATGTCTCGCCGGTTGTGCTGATCTTGCTGCTGATTTTCCTTCGCAATCTCCTGTTTGAATATGCACCGATGATGATGTGATCTTGCCGCTTCGACGATGTGATAACGGTGTGTTGCTTGATATCCGTCTCACGCCCAACGCCGCACAAAACCGGATTGACGGTATTTTTAGAGATGGTGAAGGGCGTTCAAGACTTAAGGTTAAAGTGACGGCGATTGCGGAAAAAGGGAAAGCGAATGACGCTCTGGTCAAATTTCTGTCGAAATCAATAAAGTCCGCACGCGGAAATTTTGAGATCGTTTCAGGCACACTTGATCGAAATAAGACATTGTTGGTCAAGGGCGAGCCATCAGAGATGGAAAATAAGTTAAAAACCTGGCTTGAACAAATCTGATCGGACGGGCTACCGGCAAGGGGATGATGGAATGACGGCAACAATTATCGATGGCAAGGCCTTCGCGGCCCGTGTCCGGGAAAAGGCGGGCAAGCAGGTTGCTGCCCTTAAGGAAACACATGGTTTAATGCCGGGACTGGCGGTTGTATTGGTCGGGGAAGATCCGGCAAGCCAAGTCTACGTCCGTAACAAGGGTAAGGCCACAACTGAGGCCGGTATGAAATCCAAAGAAATCCGCCTGGAGATGACCGCAAGCCAAGAAGACGTACTGGAGATTGTGCATCGGCTCAATGCGGACCCTACAATTCACGGTATTCTCGTGCAATTGCCCTTGCCCAAGCAGGTTGATGAAATGGCCGTTCTCGACGCCATTGATCCGATGAAGGATGTCGATGGCTTTCACGTTATTAATACCGGCCGACAGGCGGTTGGCCTTCCCGCAATGGTTCCCTGCACGCCGCTTGGCTGCCTTATGATGCTGAAAGATACGCTCGGCGATCTTTCCGGCCTGCATGCCGTTATTGTTGGCCGGTCGAACATTGTCGGCAAACCGATGGCGAGTTTGCTTCTATCTGAGAATTGCACGGTGACGATAGCGCATTCCCGTACGCGTGACTTGCCAGAGGTCTGCCGGGGGGCGGATATTCTGGTTGCGGCGGTGGGCCGTCCAGAAATGATCCGGGGCGATTGGGTGAAACCCGGTGCCACAGTGATCGATGTTGGCATCAACCGTATCCCGAAGGAAGACGGTAAAACCCGGCTTGTTGGCGATGTCTGCTTTTCCGAGGCTGTAGAAGTGGCGGGGGCGATTACCCCGGTTCCGGGCGGCGTTGGTCCGATGACGATTGCCTGCCTGCTGGCCAACACGATAACGGCCGCCTGCCGTCAGGCAGGTGTTCCCGAACCAAAGGTGTAATTTCTTCCTGTGCGATATTCCCGCCCGCTTCTCGGACGTTTTTTTAAATTCATCGCCGTTGGCGCGTTGGTGGGAATTGTCTTCAGCATTCTCTTTATCGCGCTGCCGATGGCCGGTGTCCTGTTCACCTTAAGCGCATTCGATATTGGCTGGACACTGCCATGGGCCCCGTCAATGCCGCAAATTATGGCGGTTGGGGCGATTGCTGGAGGGGCGTTTGCCGCCGTGCTCTTTATCAAGGACCGCTATGTCCCCTATGTGGAGGAAGTCCCTGATTTCGAGGGTGATGACGATGATCCGGGGCCGGATCATCGCCTTCATTAAGAGTTTTAGCCTTTCTGCCGATGCAGAAGTCGCAGACGAAGGGCGTTCAGCTTGATAAAGCCTTCGGCGTCGCGCTGGTCATAAACCGTGTCTTCTTCGAACGTTACATGCTCCATCGAATAGAGGGAGTAGGGGCTTTTGCGCCCGACAACGCTCACGCGGCCCTTGAAGAGTTTGAGCCGAACGGTACCGGTGACTTTTTCCTGGCTTTTGTCGATCAGGGCCTGCAGCATTTCCCGCTCCGGGGAGAACCAGAGGCCGTTATAAATCAATTCCGCATAGCGCGGCATGATGTCGTCTTTCAGATGCATGGCTCCGCGATCGAGGGTGATCTGCTCAATCCCGCGATGCGCCTCCAGCATGATGGTACCGCCCGGAGTTTCATAAATGCCGCGTGACTTCATGCCGACAAACCGGCCTTCCACGAGATCGAGCCGCCCAACACCATTGTCACCGGCGAGCTTGTTGAGCGCGGTCAGCAGGTCGGCCGGGCTCAACCGCTTGCCATTAACGGCGACCGGGTCGCCTTTTTCATACTCAACCTCGATATAGGTCGGGATATCCGGCGCATCTTCCGGCGCGACGGTTCGTGAATAAACATACTCCCTGGCTTCTTCCCACGGATCTTCCAGCGCCTTGCCTTCCGCCGAGATATGGAGGAGGTTCGCATCAACCGAGAACGGCGCTTCGCCGCGTTTGTCCTTCGGGATCGGGATCTGGTTCTTCTCGGCGAATTCAATCAGCTTGGTGCGGGAGTTGAGGTCCCATTTCCGCCAGGGGGAAATCACCTTGATATCCGGGTTAAGCGCATAGTAGCCAAGCTCGAAACGAACCTGGTCATTCCCTTTACCGGTTGCGCCATGGGCGACGGCATCGGCGCCGACCTCTTTCGCAATCTCGATTTGACGTTTTGAAATCAGCGGCCGTGCGATGGAGGTACCAAGAAGGTATTGCCCTTCATAGACGGCATTGGCGCGGAACATCGGGAAAACAAAGTCACGGACAAATTCTTCGCGAAGATCGTCGATATAGATTTCCTTGATGCCCAGCATCTCTGCTTTGGCGCGGGCCGGTTCCAGTTCTTCCCCCTGGCCAAGATCAGCCGTGAAGGTAACGACTTCGCAGTTATATTCAGTCTGCAGCCATTTTAAAATGACGGAGGTATCAAGACCGCCGGAATAGGCGAGAACGACTTTTTTGATTTCTTGGGACATAACGGGTGACCTCAATCGGGAATCTGTTATTCAGGCAAATTTGCAGCGCGCAAACTAGGGGAAAAGCGGGGGTTTCGCAAGGGGCAGATTTCCGCATATTTCAGGTGCGATGCGGATAATGGATGACGGACAAGGTAACGGCCTTTTCATCGCCCCGGTTTCGATAGCCATGAGGGCGATCGCCGCGAAAGCGGATTGTTTGCCCTATTTCAAGTGGATGCCAGATGTCGTCAGTCAGGACCTCCATCTTCCCGGACATGACGGTGATATGCTCGATAACGCCCGCTTCATGCGGCTCCGAAAGACGCTCATAACCCGGCATAAATGTCAGTTCCATCAGGTCAAAGCCGAAGCGTGGCTCAAACGGGAAAAGTGGCGCGACGGCCATGCCTTTATCGCCGGGAATGTTGCGGATATCATTGGCGTCCCGGATGACCGTGTCCGCCGCGATTTCGGGTAACGGTTCCATAAGGGAGGAGACGGACACTTTAAACCCCGTTGCCAGCTTCCAGAGGACAGCCGTTGTCGGGCTTGATTCGCCCCGTTCAATCTGGCCCAGCATGGCCTTGCTTACACTAGTTGCCGTCGCGGCGGCATCCAGGCTCCAACCGCGATCTTTGCGGAGCTGCCTCAGGGTTATGGAAAGATGATCCTTCAGATCTTGCATATGAGTCCATTTTTTGCTTGAGCGTTATAACGCACATCTGCTAGATTACCGCCACTTGTGCGTTATAACGTATATATTGCTGAATGGTATAGATCAAAATGCTTCGCTTCTTCTCCCCGAGCTATATTTCCGCAGGGTTTGTCGCTGTTCTGGTCGGCTATGCCGGGGCGGGGGCGATTGTCTTTCAGGCCGCGAATGCGGCAGGTGCCACACCGGACCAGATCAGCTCCTGGCTCTGGGCGGTTGGCGTCGGGATGGGGGTGAGCAGCATTGGCCTGACCCTATTTTATCGCCAGCCTATCCTGATCGCCTGGTCAACGCCTGGGGCAGCGCTCCTTGCGACAAGTCTGCCCGGCATACCAATGGGGGATGCGATTGGTGCTTTTATCTTCAGCTCTGTCCTTCTTACTCTCTGTGGCGTAACGGGCCTTTTTCAGAAAATCATGGCATTCGTACCGCAATCGCTCGCGTCGGCCTTGCTGGCGGCAATATTACTGCGCTTCGGTCTTGATGCTTTTGTCGCGCTGGAGGCGGATGTACTGATGGTCGGTGCGATGGTGATTGTCTTCCTCGCGGCCAAGCAGTTCCTGCCGCGCTATGTTATCCCCCTAACAGTCTTGACGGGAATTGTGATTGCATTGCTGGGCGGGCAGATTTCCGAGATTGAGGCTGATTTTACGCTTACATGGCCGGTTTTTGTGATGCCGAGCTTTGACCTCCCCACGCTGATTGGTGTTGGTATCCCGCTTTTTATCGTAACTATGGCCTCCCAGAATGTGCCGGGGATCGCGGCCCTTCGCGCGCATGGCTATGACGTGCCTGCGTCCCCGTTGATCGGGTGGTCGGGGCTGACAGGCGTTGTGCTGGCGCCCTTCGGGGGCTATGCCTTCAACCTTGCCGCCATCACAGCGGCCCTTTGTATGAGTCCGGATGTGCATCCCGATCCGGCGAAGCGGTATCCGGCTGTCCTCTGGGCGTCTTTCTTTTATGGTCTCGCCGGGCTTTTTGGCGCGACCATTACGGCTCTTTTTATCGCCTTTCCGGCGGCGCTTGTCATGGCGATTGCCGGGCTCGCCCTGTTGTCTACGATCGCCAATAGCCTAGATGCGGCCCTTAAAGTAGAGGCGGAGCGCGATGCGGCAATCCTGACCTTCGCCGTCACGGCATCAGGCATGACTCTCCTTTCCATCGGGGCGCCGTTCTGGGGACTTATTATCGGCATGTGCGCCTACCTCTTCCACAAGCGCTTTACGGCAGGGGCAAAAAGATGAAATATCGTTCTTGCGAAACATGGTCAGGGAAGTTCAATGATAACAGTTGCGGTAAAGGAAGAAGGGTTCCATGAATGGCAGGCGCTGCTCACGCTTCTGTTTGATGCTTTTGCATATATGGAGACCCGGATCGATCCACCCTCCTCTCTGGGCCATCTGAATGAGGAGACTGTTGTTCAAAAAGCGGCGGAAGAAACGCTTCTTTTGGCGCGAGAGGAAGGCAAGTTGATTGGATGTTGTTTTCTGAAAGATATGGGCGAGAAAATATATCTCGGCAAGCTTGCGGTTAACCCAAAGGCACAGCAATCAGGTATTGGTCTTGCGCTTGTAAATGCTGCGATTGATCTGTGTCGTGCCGAAGGAAAAAAGCTGATTGAACTCCAGTCGCGTGTTGAACTTACCGAGGTGCATGATTTCTTCCGCCGTTGCGGCTTTCGCCAGACTGGCACAACAGCCCATAAAGGCTACGACCGTCCCACCAGCATTACCATGCAGCTTGAATTATAAGCTGGCGCTTGCTGCGTTCTCTTTGTGACGCACGGACGCCGGGGCTTTCTTGCTTGCGGATTTAAGCTGACCGCAGGCCGCCATGATATCTCGACCGCGCGGCACGCGAATAGGGGAAGAATAGCCGGCATCATTGACGATCTTCGCAAAGCGATGCATCGCGTTGTTGCTGGAACATTGATATTGCGTGCCGGGCCATGGGTTGAACGGGATCAAGTTGACTTTTGCCGGGATATCTTTCAGCAATCGGACAAGCTCCCGTGCGTCAGCCGGGCTGTCATTAATGCCATCCAACATGACATATTCGAAAGTGATCCGGCGCGCATTGTTGCTGCCAGGATATTCCTTGCAGGCCTGCAACAGCTCCTTGATCGGGTAGCGCTTGTTGATCGGCACCAGTATGTCGCGCACGTCGTTGTTAACCGCATGCAGTGAGATGGCGAGATTGACGCCAAGTTCCTCACCGCATTGCCGGATTTTCGGAACAACACCGGACGTTGAGAGGGTGATCCGCCGCTTGGACAGCGAAATGCCTTCACCATCCATGATAATTTTCAGCGCCTTGGCGACGTTATCGTAGTTTAGAAGCGGCTCGCCCATACCCATCATGACGATGTTGGAGATCATCCGCTCACCCTTCGGGCTCGGCCACTCGTTAATCGTGTCGCGCGCGACGAGCATTTGGGAGATGATCTCGCCCGCCGTCAGGTTCCGCACAAGCTTCATGGTGCCCGTATGGCAGAAACTGCAGGTGAGGGTGCAGCCGACCTGGCTGGAGACGCAAAGCGCGCCGCGATCCTCTTCGGGGATATGAACCGATTCCACTTCCTGACCATCGGGGAATTTCACCAGCCACTTGCGCGTGCCATCGGTCGATTCCTGAAGGGAAGTGATTTCCGGACGTTCCGCCGTGAATTTTTCGGGCAGCCAGCCGCGCATCTCTTTTGAGATGGAGGACATATCCTCAAACTTGCTGGCGCCGCGGTAGTAAAGCCAGTGGAATAGCTGACGCGCCCGCATCCGGGCGGCTTTCTCATCGATCCCGGTCTCTACCAGCGCAGCCGCTATTTCACTCCGGTCGAGCCCGATCAGGCTCTTGCGGATAGCAAGCAGTTCCGGTTGCCGGTCAACGGCGTCAACATCGGGAATCAAATGATCCATGGCTTCCACTTTAATCTATCAAAAGCGGCTTATACTCTTGTCCGGCCGATCAAGTACAGCTTTTTCTAATCTGCTTGTAGGCGGCAGTAAATCCTTGCAGGGAGTATGTATCGACCGTCAGTGTCCCGCGCGTGGAGGTCCCCTTGATGATCATCTTCGATCCGCCGCGCATCGCTCCAATAAATTTGGTGTCGCTTCCGCCTTCGGGAACCCAGGCGACCTCACCATTTGTCGCCAATAAAAATTTCTGTCCGCCGATAAGGGCCTCTACCGTTGATTTATCCTTGTAGGGATAACCGGAGACATGGCTGACCTCCTCCTTGGATTTGGAGCTTGGCCGGTAGGCAACCATAACATAGATATCGCCGCGATTAACGCCTTGTGGTGTTGACTTGAGCGGTCGCGAGAGCATGTAGCAGACTTTATTGTCATTCTCGACCCAGCTATAGGCAAGCCAATCGGTAAAAGTACCAAGTGCTCGGGGGTCCGCCTGCTGCGCCGTGGCTAATCCCGGCAGGGACAGAAGAAGGGAAAGGATCAAAAACAAGCTAGCCGATAATCTATACATAGATAAAGAATAGCGGTCTGACGCCGATTTTTCCACCCCCGGCGTCTTCAAATTTTCTTCATACTGGAACATCCACTTAACCTGCTGTTTTACTGTCTATCATCAATCCGCTTCACGCCGCTTTATCGGCGCCCCCTGGATATGCTCCTTTAGGGGTTCCGGCTTGCCAAGTTCGCCGGTTGGTCTTTGGGCAAATCGCCCGTGAGTGACAATCCTGTCATACATAACAATTGCCCCTGCGGTTGCAACATTCAGACAGAATTTTGTCGGAATTTTGATGAAGTAGTCGCATTTTTCCTGCATGGCCGGGGAGAGGGAGCCACGTTCACGGCCCAGGACATAGGCGGCGCTTATGGGGTGAAAGAAGCTTGGCAGCTCTGTCGCTTCATCCAATAGTTCCACCCCGACTATCTTGCAACCCTTGGGCAACTGCATCTCGTCCAGATTTTCATAGTCGTACCAGGGGATGTTTTTGGGCGCGACGGAGGTATCTGAGCGAGCCTTGCGAACGGAATACTCGGCACCAACGGTAAAGACAAAGCTCGCGCCGAAGGCGTGGGCCGTGCGGAAAAGGTTGCCCGCATTCATCGGCTTGCTGATCCCTTCAACCCCGATCCCAAAATAACCCCGGGAAACTGCCATAATTGTCTACTCTCCTGACCCGATTTCTGATAAAACGCCCCGAATTCCATATCCGCTTAGGTCCAGAATATGATTAACCATTCCTCCGATAATTCTGCAAGCCTTCCTTTTACTGTGTCAGTCACGCGCGGACCCATGGTGGAAAGCCGTCATCTGGTTCTTGCCGCAGTATCCGATTCGGCAGGCAAGATGGTGCGAAGCTGGGGAAATGTTGATAGCCCGGTGTATCTGCGCTCTGCCATCAAGCCCCTGCAGGCCTTGCCGCTCATTGAAAGCGGTGCGGCGGACGCGTTCAATGTGAGCGAAAAGGAACTGTCGCTCGCCTGCGCATCCCATACAGGGGAGCCTATTCACGTGGAGGCCGTCACCGCATGGCTCGACCGTCTTGGGCTTGGAATAGAGGATCTTGAATGCGGTAGCCACTGGCCGACCTATGACCCGGCGGCGCGCGCGCTCGCCGCAGCGGGGCAGGAGCCAACGGCCGCGCACAACAATTGTTCGGGAAAGCATTCCGGTTTTCTTTGCACCGCCGTTCATTTGAAAGAAAAAACCAATGGCTACATCAGGCGCGAACACCCGGTGCAGCAGCGCATCGTCACCATTCTGGAGGAGTTCACTGATCTTGATCTCTCCAATGCGCCGGTCGGGATAGATGGATGCTCGATCCCGACGATTGGTATCCCGCTTGAGCATGCCGCATTAGCGTTTGCGCGGTTTGCCGATCCGTCCAAGCTCAGTACGGACCGGGCAAAGGCCTGCGCGCGATTACAAAAGGCCATCTCGAAATATCCGGAAATGATTGCCGGGTCCGACAGGCTCTGCACGGCAATCAATGGCGCGGCGAATGGCAAGGTTATCGTCAAGGTCGGGGCGGAAGGTGTTTATCTCGCGGCGCTTCCCGAGGCGGGCATTGGTATCGCGATAAAGGCGGTTGACGGCACAACACGCGCAGTGGAGGTTGCGCTCGGCGCAATCCTCGATGAACTTGGGGTTCTTGATGATACTATCCACCGGGCAATTGATCCCTTTGTCCGTCCAATCCTTCGCAACCGAAATGACATAACCGTCGGCGAGATCAAGGCCGAACTGGACAGCTGAAGAAATCTCGGTGATTGACCTCGGCTTTTGTTGGAGGGTAAGTTTCTGCATCGCAATAACAACAAAAACGACATTTAGGAAGAAATCATGAAAGCTCTTGTTTGCAAGGAATTTGGGGATCCGGATATTCTGGTGATGGAGGATGTGCCGGAACCGGAAGTGAAAAAGGGGATGGTCAAGATCGAGGTGCATTCCGTTGGCCTCAACTTTCCCGACACCCTGATGATTGCCGGCAAATATCAGTTTAAGCCCCCCTTTCCTTTTTCACCGGGCATGGAATCTTCCGGCATTGTCACGGCAGTTGGCGAAGG
>NZ_JARGOQ010000084.1 GCF_029233945.1 Sneathiella sp.
TTTCTGAGGAATATTCTTTTGCGGGTCCGTCGTTGAAAGTCGCGGGCAGCGCATCAGCGGCGGTCTTGGCACGCCAGAAGCTATCGGCGATGACCGCAACGCCGCTTTCAAACGGCACGACTTTAAGAACGCCCGGCATATCCTTTACCGCCGCCGCGTCATGGGAGGCGAGGGTGCCGCCGAGAACGGGCGAGAGCTTGACCGCCGCATGCACCATTCCTTCCACCTCCACATCGACGCCAAACTCGGCGGTGCCATCCACTTTTGAGGGGATGTCGAGGCGATGTTGCGGCGTACCGATCAGGGTAAACTCGCTGCTTTTCTTCAGGACGGGATCAATCGTCACCGCCTCGGAAGCGGCAAGCTCCACGAAGTCACCGAAGCCGCCGGATTTTCCGCTGGGGGAATGAGTGATAACGCCGTTCTTGACGGTAATTTCAGCGGGCGGCACATCCCAGCTGCGAGCTGCCGCCTGGACCAGCATTGCCTTCGCCGTCGCGCCCGCCTGACGCATCGGGATCCAGGCGTCGCGGACAGAGGCGCTGCCGCCGGTGATCTGCAAGCCGAGGAGGCGTGCGAGTTTCTCCATGCCCCAGGCACCCATCGTATCCTCCCCCTCATGATGCTTGTCGGAAAAGGGCAGGGCATCCTGAAGCCCGATCACGCTCGCGTAAATATCGGCAATAGGGGCCTGCTCGACCATGATATCGGCGAAATTCGCGTCCATTTCCTCGGCGACAAGCATGGCGAGCGCGGTATAAACGCCCTGTCCCATTTCGGAGCGCGGAATAGCAACGGTGACACGGCCGTTTTTATCCACTTTAACATAGGCATTGAGGGCGATTTCCCCCTCCTCGGTGGTTGCGGAAAGCGCGGCGTTATCGGGCTCCCCATTCCGGAGAAAACCATATCCAACCGCGAGGCCGCCTCCGACGAGGGCACCGGCAACAAGAAATTTCCGTCTTGAGAGGGTGAGTTTTCCCATGTTAGTTCCCTCCCTGCAGCGCGGCGGCCTGCCTGATGGCGCGCTTGATGCGCGGATAGGTGCCGCAGCGACAGATATTGGTAATGCGGTCCGCGATGTCCTCGTCGCTGGGGTTTGGAGTCTCGGCGAGCAGGGCGGAAACTGCCATGATCATGCCCGACTGGCAATAGCCGCATTGCGGCACTTGCTCCTGGATCCACGCCTGCTGAACCGGGCTTAAGCCATCGCCGCCGATACCTTCAATCGTAGTGATCTGGCTGCCCACGGCGTCGGCGACAGAAAAGCTGCAGGAACGAACAGCCTCCCCATTTACATGGACGGTGCAGGCGCCGCAGGCGGCAATGCCACAGCCGAATTTCGTACCCTTCAACCCGACAGTATCGCGCAGGACCCAAAGAAGGGGCGTATCCTCTTCGACATCGACCTCATGCATGGTTCCATTGATCTCGAGATTAAACATAGCCGCTCCCGTTTATCTTTAAATGACCGTGGGTCATAATATAGAGGCGGTGGGCAAATTCTGTCAATTGACTAAATGACGAGGAAATGTGACGATCATCATAGTTTTCTAAGTTCATATTAAGATTTAGTCGGTAACTAATATGTCGGAGAAGCGAGATATAATGAATAAAGGTCAGTATGAGTGAGCTAATTGCCCGGCGTGCGGTCAGCACCGTCCAGAAAGAAGCCAAGCGCGACGCTATTCTAATTGCGGCGCGGGCGTTGTTCGTGGAAACAGGGTTTAGCGATATCAATATAGCCGAGATTGCGCGCCGCGCCGGTCTCGCCAAGGGAACGGTTTATCTTTATTTCAAAACGAAGGAGGAGATATTCCTCAATCTGGCGTCGGAGGAACTCGAAAGCTGGTTCGACGTTCTCGACAACGCCCTTCTGTCGCCGGAGACAACCCGCAGCATTCCCGATTTTGTCGGTATGATGAAAGGGTTGCTGGCGGAGCGGCCGCTCCTCCTGCGCCTTATCCCGCCCCTGCATCTGGTGTTTGAGAATAATATCTCGCTTGATCAGGCGCTCCGTATCAAACAGGCGCTTGCGCGGCGTATCCAGTATACTGGCGGGCTGATTGAAAAGGGGCTCGGCTTTCTGGCGGAGGGGCAGGGCCTTGAGGTCCTTCTCAACATACAGTGTTTTATTGTCGGCTTCGGGCAGATGGCGGCACCGTCCCCGATATTACGGGAAATTCTGGAACGACCGGAGATGGCCGCCTTTCGTATTGATCTTCTGGAAAGCTTCGAACGTAGCCTCGGGATCTACCTGACCGGTCTTAAGGCTATGAGTGCCGCTCAAGAATAGGTTTCCTCAATCGCTTTCAGGAAGGCGGGGCCATATTTTTCCTGCTTGCTGCGGCCGACGCCCTGTAATTCCCCGAACGCGGTGAGAGAGGTTGGTTTGAGCAGTGCCATCTCGATCAGGGTCTTGTCATGAAAAATGACGTAGGGCGGAACATTTTGTTCCTTCGCGAGGCCGAGGCGGATGGATTTAAGATAGTTAAACAGCGCCTCTTCCTGCTCATTCCCGAAACTGCGTGCAGGCCCGGAGGTGGACTTTTCCTTAGCTGAGCGGATCGGGGCTTTCTTGAGGTCAAGCTTGGTCTCGCCTTTGAGGACCGACCGGCAATTTTCATTCAGCGACAGGCTGCCATAGCCTTCGGTATCGACATTGAGCAGGCCGAGCGCCAGAAGCTGCCGCATCATGGATTGCCAATCGGCGCGGGAAAAAGCTTTGCCGACGGCATAGGTGCTGAGCCGGTCATGGCCGAACTTCTTTATCTTGTCCGTCTCCGCGCCGAGCAGGATATCGATGATGTGCCCTGCGCCGAACATCTCCCCGCTGCGGTAGATGCAGGAAAGCGCCATCTGGGCCGCTTCCGTGGCATCGAACATCGCCGGTGGTTCCAGGCAGTTATCGCAGTTGCTGCAAGTCTCCGGCGGGGTTTCCCCGAAATACTCCAGAAGGAGCCGACGGCGGCAAAGCGCGCTTTCGCAAAATTGCAGAAGGGATTCCAGCTTGCCCCGGTCGAGCTTTTGTTGCTGTAGCGTCTTGTCCGGGTTCTGCATCAGGGATTTCAGCTTGGCCACATCCTGAAGCCCGTAGGCGAGCCAGGCATTGGCGGGCAGGCCATCGCGTCCGGCGCGCCCCGTTTCCTGATAATAGCTTTCCATATTTTTCGGCAAATCGAGATGCGCGACGAAGCGCACGTCCGGCTTGTCGATCCCCATGCCAAAAGCGATGGTGGCAACGATAATGACGGCATCGTCTTTCAGGAACCGCGCCTGTGTCTCGCGCCGCACCTCTGGGTCCAGCCCGGCGTGATAGGGAAGCGCGACACGCCCGGTTGCGGCAATCTTCTCGGCCGTCTGTTCGACTTTTTTGCGCGACATGCAATAGACGATGCCCGCGTCCGTCCCATGCTCCGCCTTGATAAAATTGAGGAGCTGGGTGGCGCCGTTTGTCTTGGGCGTAAGGCGGTAACGAATGTTTGGCCGGTCGAACCCGGCACGGAATATTTTTCCATGACCAAGGCCGAGCCGGTCGATAATGTCCTTTTCCGTCGGCGCATCGGCGGTCGCGGTGAGCGCAAGGCGCGGCACATTCGGGAATTTCTCATGCAGGACTTCAAGGCGGAGATATTCAGGGCGGAAATCATGCCCCCATTGGGAGACGCAATGCGCCTCGTCAATCGCGAACAGCGAAATATCGCAGCGTTGCAACAAATCCATAAAACCGCCCGAGAAAAGCCGCTCCGGCGCAATATAGAGGAGCTTGATCTCGCCGTTCAGAAGCGCATTTCTAATGCTTGCCTGCTCTTCCATGGAATGGGCAGAGTTGAGCGCCGCGGCGGCAACGCCAAGCTGTTGCAGGGCCTCAACCTGGTTCTGCATCAGCGCGATCAGCGGGGAAATGACAATTGCTGTTCCGTCCATGCAAAGGGCCGGGATCTGATAGCAGAGTGATTTCCCGCCGCCCGTCGGCATCAGGACAAGGGCATCGCGCCGGGCGATCACATTGTCGATAATCTGGGCTTGTTCCCCGCGAAAGGCGGGGTATCCGAAGACGGAGGTAAGTATTTGGGACGGGTTACGCGACATACACCCTTTATACAGCCATCCGTCCGCCGATCAACGCCGGAATGAGGTCGCGGCGTGTTAATCGCGTTCTTCCGCTTTCGTCCAGCCCCGCGATTTGAGCTGTTCTTTCAGGGCCTGGATTTCAAGCGCCGCCTCGGCAATGAGTGATTTGAGCCGCTGGTTCTCCTCGTCGACCTTTTTAAGGCGGTTGATTTCCTCTACTCCCGTTTGCTCGGCGCGTTTCTTCCAGCGGTAGATGGTGGCCTTGGAGATACCATATTGCTTGGCGGCGTCATCCACCGATTTGCCGTCGGCGAGTTCCTGAAGGATCATCCTGATCTCCTGCTGGGTATAAATTTTGCGTTCCATGAGACTGAACGTCCTCACATTAAGGTTTCTATTCTGCCATCAGGCCTCAGCTTTCTTGGGTTCGGATCAAATCCAACGTCCTCCGGCATTGCCGCCGCCTTTTTGGTCGGGGTTACTGCTGTTTGCCAAGCTCATTGACCACGGCCTGAAGGGCGGCGAGATTTTCCGGAATGGCGCTCCCCGCGATCAAATCCTGCGAAGCCTTCGCCGCCGCCGCCGGGTCGCTGCTCAGCAACTGCTTGGAGGCTGCGATGGTAATGGCGTTATGGATGGAATAGCTGTGCTGCTGCTGGGAAATGACATTCTGAAGCGCCAGCCCGATCGTGTGGGCCATCTGCTGATAGAGAATGGCCATGGCCTCTGCGGGCGCGTCGCCAAGAACGCTTAAATTCGTTTGCGCGATGGCTCCCGTGATCTGACTGTTTACATAGGACTCTGACGTCATTGCCGCTCTCCTGCTTGTCTTCTGGAAATTCCGGGTTTCAATTGATTATCGCGCGTTATTTCTTCATCGGCGTTTGCGGCGGGCTGTGGGAGGCCTGCGTTGGGGCCGCATGAACAGGCGCTGCCGCCCGGGCATACAGATGCGACATTGACGGGGATTGCCCCGAATGAGAGAGCAAGCCAGCCGTATTGCGCGCCGCTGAGGCGGACGACAGCGACAAAAGCGAATTCAGGTTCTGCGCCGTTGAGGCGAGGCTGAGGCTGTACATATGTTGCTGGTTCGAGACGGCGTTCTGGATTGACGTCCCGACGGCCTGGGCCGTGGTCTGGTACAAGATGCCCATCGATTGCGCGGGCGCAAGACCGATATTCATGGTGTTTGACTGGGTGATGGCATCCGTAATCTGGCTGTTCACCGATTTGACATGTTCTGTAGTTCTTTGCGCTGTCATGGGCTTATCCTGTTATCATAGCTGCTGGTGGCTCGAATATTGCGCGACTGGCCAACATGGGACAGGCGGCGCAATATTCGATATACCATTGAGAAGAGGGGGCTTCTCGGGCAGTGCGGTTAGGTGTTGAATTTCGGGGCGTTGGAATTACCATCTTTGAAACTGGCCAACACGCCTTTCAGTGAGGCCATAGTTTCCGCCACTGGATTGCCGCTCAGGACTTCCTGGGTGGCCTTGCCTTCCGCCGCCACATCGAGGGTATAGAGCAGGCTCACTGCGCCCGTTACTACGGCAGAATCGATGGAATTCTTATGCTGCTGGTTGGCCACCATGTTTTGCATGGACATACCTGTTGACTGGGCCATCATCTGATAAAGCATGCCCATGGATTCAGCGGGCGCATCGCCCAGAACCTTGACGTTGGTTTGTGTGACAGCGTCCGTAATCTGGCTGTTCATCCAAGTGTTATCCGCCATTATCTAACTCCTTTAAGTTTCAATTTATGTAAAAGGTCAAATCAGAACCCGCGTGCAGCAGCCTGAAGTGAGGTGAGGGCCTCGGCAACCGGGTTGCCGCCGAGAATCTCGGAGGTTGCCTTTGCATCCGCCGAAGTCGACATGGCGTACAGGACATTCGTGCCCTGCGTTGTCACGGCAAGGTCAACCGTATTGGCGCCTTGCTGGTTCGAGACGGCGTTCTGCATACTTGCGCCGACGACCTGGGCAAATACCTGGTAGGCATTTGCCATGGCGATGGCCGGTGCATCACCGAGCACGCCAACATTGGATTGGGTGATTGAGTCGGTTATCTGGGCATTGACTGGTGTATCCCCTGGCATGGGTCATTCTCCTTTAATAGTCAGGTAAAAATCCTGTTAAGTGGTTTGTTGAGTCTGTGACTTTTGCTCACTTTGCGCTTTCTTTAATTCAACGATGATAGCCTGAAGCGCGGAGACTATTTCTGCGTTTACATTCCCCGAAAGGATCTCTTCGGAAGCCCTTGCTTCGAGAGAGTTATCCATGCTGTAGAGCATGGCGATTCCCTGGGTGACGATGGCGTTGTCGATGGTGTTCATGTTTTGCTGGTTTGAAACCGCGTTCTGCATGGATACGCCGACGGACTGCGCCATCATCTGATATACGGTTCCCATCGACTGGGCCGGGGCACCGCCGATCACCGTCAGGTTGGATTGGGTCACGGCATCGGTAATTTGGCTGTTGACGGGGGTGTCGTTTGCCATTGATTAATCCTCTTTCATTCCTGTCATAGTCAATCGGCGGGCTGTTTCCTCATTCATGGGCAGAAGACGATGCCGGTTGAGAAAATGTGACGCGGGGATGAGATTTTCTTCTCATATGTGCGAAATCTCTCATGCGGAATGAGACAGGTAATCGCGCCGGTTCAATTGATTTGGGGTGTCCGGGGGGCAGTTCCTGTCGATATTTTCGGGTAATGAAAATCGCCTGTTCCGCAGAATTCGGGCATTTCTTGATGCCTTACGGGCGCAAATGCTTTTGCACAGGTGCCGGTCGGTTACGGAGAGGATGCCATGATCTCGGGCGCGTAATTTTGGAACCGATAAACGGAATTGCGGAATTTACCTGTCGAGGCAATCGTCCGTAAAATCAGGGGAAGGCGGTTCCGCGCCGGAAGGGCGGAACCTCAGCTCATGCCTGATATTCTCCCTTAGCCGCCCATTTGCTTGACGATCTGGTCCATGGCGGCGGCTGTTGCCGCGACCGCATCGGCGGTAATGCCCGCGATTTCCTGGCTGGTCTGTGCGGCGAGCGCCGTTCCGCCCGCACTGGTCACCGCGTTCAGGCTGGTCACCGCGGCCTGTGTCTGAGCATTCAGCGCCTGAGTAATTGCGGCCGTCTGCGCGTTATAGGATTCGCCGATCGTCGCTTTCTGCGCAGAGATGGAGACAGCTTCCGCATTCTTAAGGGCCGTGAGGGCGGCAGCGCCGGAATTGGTGACGCTGTTCATCAGGTTTGAATTCGCCGTCGCGTTTTCAAGCGCAAGTCCCGAGGAATGAGCGGCGAACTGGTAGAGGAGGCCCATTGCGAACTGCGCTGAGTCCTCGATCTTTGCCGGCGCGGTTGACGGGGCGGCAGCGCCGCCGGAGGAAGGGGAGGTAGCCATCATAAATATCCAGTATGTTCAAATAAAAAATGAAAATGTATATTAAAAGTTGTAGAAACCATTATCCGGCAGCTGCGTCCGCTTTTGTATCCGCTGCCGATGTGCCGTCTGATTTTGCGGTTGCATCGGACGTTGCAGCTACTGTGCTACTCCCGTCCCCTGATGCGTCCGCCTGCGTGGCGCCGTCGCTGCTGTCCGCAGGCGCGGCTCCTGCCGCAGGGTTGGTCGCGAGGGTCAGCAGTTTCTGCAAATAGTCGAGGCGTTCCGCCGGTGTCATCTTCTCAACCTGGTCCGCCATTCCGGTCCGAAGCAGTCCGCTCGTCCCGGCAGCGACGGCGGCGGCCCCCAGAATATTGAGATGCTGCTGGTTGGTCACCGCATTCTGTGATGCCATGCCCGCCGCATGGGCTAAATTCAAATACATCGTTGCCATTGACTTGGAGGTAGAGCTACCGATCAAGATTTCATTGGTAGAAAGTATCGAATTCTTGATTTGGTCATCGCTTTGTGAGTCCGCCATTATTATATTCCTATTAATAAAAAATTAAATATAATAACAAAATAAATACGAAATAACGAAAATTCAATTTTAAATATTAAAATAAATACTACTGTGTGATTTATATAGTTAAAATTACTTATTTTGTATTGAATTCATACACTCGTATATAAAATATAAATATCTATAAATACACTTTAAAAGTGATATTTAGCCCCCAAATGAAGAGACTGAAAGCGGATGGTGGTGCCGATAAGCCATCCTTTAGTCAGTTTTGTTTTCCATAAATTCAAATCTTCTAGGGGGTCATTGTGAATCCGCTCAGGCAAGAAACGATATCCAAATCCGAATTTTCTCTCCTTCCTTCTCTCGCGCGATCCACGCTTCCGCTCCCCGTTAAACTTTCCATTGCGGCCCTGCAAACGGAAATCCCTCCTGCGGACGAAAATGAGGCGGAGAAAGGCGCAAAGTCTGCCGATATTTGCCCAAAAGATAAGGAAACCCCCGATGAATTCTGGGAGGCATGGCACTCCCATAAGGCGTATTTAATAAAACTCAGCATGGTCTGGATGAATGTCAGCGCGGCGGATGCGGAGGATGCCTTCAGCGACGCCACAATCCGCGCCTATGAGAAATATGCCGCCCATGCGCCACAGATCAGCAATGAGCGGGCCTGGTTTGCGCGTCTCCTGCATAACATCTGCATCGATAAGCATCGTGCCAACAAGCGGATCAGAAACCTCTATGACAAGGTGAAGGAAATAAGCAC
>NZ_JARGOQ010000085.1 GCF_029233945.1 Sneathiella sp.
GGCGCATGGAGAAAATTACCGGCCGCACGGACGATATGCTGATTATCCGGGGGGTTAACCTCTTCCCCTCCCAGGTCGAGGAACTGGTGGTCCAGACAGAAGGGCTTTCCGCCCATTATGTGCTGGAAGTTCATCGCGAAGGTGCGCTTGACAGCCTTACCGTCCGGGTGGAACATACTCTTTCGGGCGGCGCGGATTCGGACACTGCTGGAAAACTACGCGACCGGATCAAGGGCGTCCTTGGCGTCAACGCCGTTATTGATATCTGCGAGCCCGGCTCGGTCGAGCGTTCCCTCGGCAAGGCAAAACGGGTTATCGATCACCGGAAAATATAAAGGCAGCATATGACGAGCAGTTTTCAAGGCTTTCCGAAGGATTTTCTGCGCTTTTACGCGGAGCTGATCGAGAATAACAATCGCGACTGGTTCGGGCAAAACAAGCAGCGTTACAAGGATGTCGTTGTCTACCCGATGTGTGATTTCATCGAGGCGATGGCGCCGCGACTTGAGGCCATCGCCCCAATGTTTATCGCCGATCCGCGGCCCAACGGGGGCTCCATGTTCAGGATTTACCGCGACGTGCGTTTTTCCCGTGACCCAAAGCCCTATAAGGAACATGCGGCCTGCCAGTTCCGGCATCAGGCGGGACGAGATGCCCATGCACCGGGATATTATGTTCATCTTGCCCTGGACGGGGTGCGCTTCGGTGGCGGCATTTATCTGCCCCCTGCCCCCATCCTCACCAAGATCCGCCATGCCATCGATGAAAAAGGCGCGGAGTGGACCACCATTAAAAGCGATTCCGATTTCCAGGCGACATTTATAGAGGGAATCCGTGGGGACGGCCTGAAACGTGCGCCCAAAGGCTTTCCCATCGATCATCCGCAGATCGAGGATTTACGCCGCAAGACCCTTTTTGTGATGAAACCCCTCGCGAATATTCAGGCCATCACCAAGCCGGATTTTGTCGATGAGGTCGAGGATGCCTTTCAAAAGGCGACGCCCTTCATGCGCTTCCTGACAAATGCGGTTGAACTTCCTTTCTAAAAGCGAATTCGGTGTCACTGCCATTAACCTTCTTTTAAGACAATTTTTCTAAAATTAACGGGAAGTTGACTAACCGGCACCGCTTAAGGATGACTGCCATGATGAATATCATTGAATTGCACCCCGATACGACAATCGATCTTTATAGTACGGCACACGACCTGATTGCGCATCAGGGAGAACACGCCGTTGACATGCTGACGGCAGAGGCGGATGCCTTGCGCCGGAATGATCAGGCCGAGGAAGACCTCTATGCCTGCATTGAGCTTATGCGTGTTGTGAATGAACTCATCGACATGGAAGTTGCCGGACCGATACATTAATCGCCCTTGCGACAAGACACAAAAAAAGGCGGTACTTAAAATGCCGCCTTTTATTTTGCTAAGTTCCGAAAATCAGCTTTGCAACACCACCCGGCCGACAACACGGCCCGCGCGCAGGTCTTCCAGGGTGTTATACGCCTCTTTCATCGGGCGGGGCGTAATGGCAAGCTCGTTCAGCTTCCCGGCTTTCGCCAGTTCCATCAGTTCCTGCATTTCCTTCAAGTTGCCGACATAGCTGCCCTCAACCGAGATGGCCTTGATCGGAAACATGGGAAGTGGCATGGAAAAACCACCACCGAAGAGACCCACGATGACAAGCTTACCACCCTTGGTGAGCACCTTGGCCCCGAAGGCTGCACTGCTTTCGGCCCCAACAAAATCGATGGTCGCATTCACGCCGCCACCAGTCATGCCCATAAAGCTTTTAAAGGCCGCCGGATCAGAGGGGTCAATCGCCTCAACAGCACCGGCTTTCAGCGCCGCTTCGCGCTTTTCCGGATCGATATCGGCAACATAGATTTCTGCATCCGTCACGGATTTGGCAATCGCCATGCCCGCAAGACCAACACCGCCCGCCCCGATGATCAGGAGCTTACCGCCATCGGCACGCGACTTCACCTTCTGAAGGGCGCTGTAGGCCGTAAGCCCCGAGCAGGTATAGGTACAGGCAAGTTCCTTCGATAGGGAACCATAGTCCAGCAGATATCGGGAATGCGGCACCAGCAAGGTATCGGAATACCCGCCCGCGACATCAATTCCGAGCTGACGAGGGCGGTTGCAGAGTTGCTCCTCCCCCGATTTGCAGATGGCGCAGTCGCCACAGCCGATCCACGGATAAACAACCCGTTTGTCCCCGACCTTCACATCCGTGACATTATCGCCAACCGCCGTGACGGTTCCGACGATTTCATGGCCAAGGGTATGCGGCAGCTCCCGCCCGCCCCGGATATCGAGTTTCCTCTCATTCCCGAGGTCGAAATACCCTTCCCATATATGAATGTCGCTGTGGCAGACACCGCAGGCGGTGACATCCATCAGCACTTCATCCCCACTCACGCTTGGTGCCTCGCCGGTGTTTTCCACCAGCGGGGCGCCGTATTCTTCAAACTGATAACTCTTCATTTTTTCCTCCCAGATTCCTTGAAGCTCAGTGATCAGGCGATATTGATCCAGGTTGTTTTAAGCTGAGTATATTTTTCAAGAGCATGAAGAGAGCGATCGCGGCCACTGCCCGACTGCTTATAGCCGCCAAATGGCGTGGACATATCGACATCGTCATATGTGTTGACCCAGACAGTCCCCGCCCTCAGCGATTGCGCAAGTTGATGCGCCTTGGAGATATCCCGTGTCCAGACGGACGCCGCCAGACCATAGATCGTGTCGTTGGCAATATTAATTCCCTCTTCCATATCCTTAAAGGTAATGGTGCTGACGACCGGGCCGAAAATTTCTTCCTGTGCGATGGTCATATCGTTGGAGACATTGTCGAAAATCGTCGGTTCGATATAAAAACCGCCGGTTTCCTGCAATACCTGGTTACCGCCATAGAAGAGTTTAGCGCCTTCTTCCTGACCTTTGTTGATGTAGCCCATGACGCGGTCGGTCTGGGACTTGTCAACCATGGCCCCGACGATTGCTTTCGGGCTTAACGGATCGGTCGGTTGCAGGGTCTTGGCGACACCGGCAATCTTCTCAACCAACTCATCCTTGACGCTGTCCTGGACAACGATACGCGACGCGGCCGTGCAAACCTCTCCCTGATTGAAGAAAACGCCCATGGCAATCTTCTTCGCGGCAAGGTCAAGATCGGCATCCGCCATCACAATGCTCGGGCTTTTGCCGCCGCATTCAAGTCCGATGGCTTTCAGGTTGCTCTCCCCCGAATAGCGCATGAAGAGCTTGCCAACCTCGGTTGAACCGGTGAACGCCAGCGCATCCACATCCATATGACGGCCGAGCGCCTGTCCGGCAGTTTCACCAAATCCGGAAACAACATTAAAGACGCCTTCCGGAATGCCTGCCTCAACGGCAAGTTCAGCAACACGGAGTGCGGTAAGCGGAGATTGCTCCGCCGGTTTCAGCACAACGCTGTTACCTGCGGCAAGTGCCGGTGCGAATTTCCACGATCCCATCAGCAACGGGAAGTTCCAGGGGACCACACAAGCGACGACGCCAATCGGCTCGCGCGTGATCAGCGCGAGGGAGCGACGGCGATCCGTGGGGGCAATTTCATCATAGACCTTGTCAATTGCCTCGGCATACCAGGAGATACAGCCCGCAGAACCCGGAATATCAACGGCGCCCGCCCATTTAACAGGCTTGCCCATATCAAGGCACTCGAGCAGCGCGAGCTCGTCCTTGTTCTTCATGATCAGACCGGCAAACTTCTGCAAGACTGATTTCCGCTTCGCCGGTGCCGCGCGGGACCATGCGCCGGAGTTGAAGGCCGCACGTGCGGCTGCTACTGCACGGTTGACATCTTCAACGTCACAAGCAGCAACCTGCGTCAGTACGCGTCCATCCAAGGGGCTGATACAGTCGAATGTTTTGCCGGATGCGGCGTCAACATATTGGCCGTTGATGAAGGCCTTGTTGCGAATTGAGATTTGGCTTTCGAGCTTTTCCCAGTCTTCACGTGTGGGGGCGGGTGCTGTGGACATGCTATTTCCTCTTTTATCTTATTGATGTCAGGCATGATTTAATTTTGGCACGAGCATAAACAATGCCCTGCCATCGTGGAAGAGTTAGTTTGCGCTACACAGAAATTTTTACTTGTAATTTTTTTGGCGCGACGCTCCTGACTTTCGCTGCGGCTTAATGTATAACTCTTTTTTACCAAATCCAATTATAATCAATAGGATAGTTTTATGGTGCCGGGAAATATCAATCTGACCCAGCTTCAAACCTTTCTTTGGGTTGCCTCTTTACGCAGTTTCCGTAAAACAGCGGAAAAAATGAATACAACGCAGCCGGCAATTTCCGCCCGGATAGCCCGGCTAGAAGAAACTCTCGGTGTTCGCCTGTTTGAACGCGAAACCAGTTTTATCCGGGTGACGGCCAAAGGCCTGGAACTTCTCCCCTATGCGGAAAAGCTGCTCAGGACATCGGCGCAGCTTGTCGACCGCATTGGCCAGGAGGAAAATCTCCCCGGCATTTTACGGTTGGGGGTTTCAGAAACAATTGTGCATACCTGGCTTCCGACGTTCCTGTCCGGACTACATCGAAAATACCCGGCAATTGCAGTGGAAATCGTAGTTGATGCGACCCCAAATCTCCGACAGGAACTCATCGACAGATCGCTCGATTTTGCCTTCCTGATGGGTCCGGTCTCCGATTTTCAGATTGAAAACCATGACCTGATCGAGTTTGAGGTTATCTGGGCGGCCGTGCCGTCTCTTGAAGTTGATGCAGGACGGACGCTCTCCCTCGATGAGTTGGCCCATAATCCGTTGATTACCTACGCGAAAAACACACGCCCCTATGCCGAACTCGCTCGCCAGCTCAGGAAGAACACGGATTTACCGGCGCGTATATTTCCCTCAAGTTCGCTTGCCGCGATCCTGAAAATGGCGCTGGACGGCATCGGGATTGCCAGCCTGCCCCGTAAAATGATTCAGGCAGAACTTGATAAAGGAACCTTGATCGAGGTTACCTGTGATTGGCAACCGCCGAACCTGAAATTCACAGCATCCTATCCAACGGAACCCTACAATCCAGTGACCGAAAAATTCATCGAGCATGCGCTTGAAACCACCAGAGAATATCAAAAACAGACTACCCGTTAAGGGAAAGACGCCTACAGAAAAAGTTTCTGCCTCTGTTTCGATGTGATTCCCGAATTACCCCCTCAATGGCGCAAATTCCGGCAAAAAAGACGCAATTATGCTATTTTTAAGGTTGCTGAACGTATAATGTTACAAAGTAATGACGAAACCGGTCAGTCTTCCGGTGACGTCATTGTAATCGAGACCCCCGGTGATGGAGGGGTCAGGCTTTTGAGTAAAGATTAGAGAGAACGATGAGTACTTACGTTTTTTCCGTTTATCATGCCGAAGCGCGGGATGCGCTGAAAAACAATCAGGAACATCCACATATTTCGATGCGCTGGGCCTCGCCCTGCCGTTTCGCCATTGAGGCCGAAAGCCCTCGGGACGCGGAAAACTGCATCACGAAGAAATATCCGCATGATGAAGGCTTTGTGACCAAACGTTTGAACTGACACGCGCGTCGGTCCAAAAAAAGCTACACTTGGACGGCTCGTTTACCGTACCATAGGGAGATCGTGCGCACCCTGCCGCGACAACACTATGGTGACGAAAACATATGGCAAAAGAACCAAAAATAATAACCGAGATAAACGGTCCGGTGACCACCATCACTATCAACCGGCCAGAGGTCCGAAATGCACTGGATCAGGAAACGTCTGACTTGCTGGCGCAGGCCTTTCGCGACTTCGAGGCGGACGACAGCCAGCGTGTTGGCGTGGTGACCGGCGCGGGCGGCGCCTTTTGCGCCGGTGCCGATTTGAAGGAAACCGCAACCCGTGTTGACTACAAAGCCTGGGCCGGGCATCCCGACGGCCCCTTTCACGCCCCGCTTTCAAAACCCTTGATCGCCGCTGTGGCAGGTCATGCTTGCGCGGGCGGAATGGGACTTGCGCTCTATTGCGACATCCGTATTGCAGAGGAAACGGCCGTTTTCGGGATCTTCTGTCGCCGCTGGGGTGTCCCGATGAGTGATGGCACCACCGTCCGCCTGCCCCGCGTAATCGGCATGGGCCGGGCGCTTGATATGATGCTGACCGGGCGACCGGTTCCGGCTGCGGAAGCTCTTTCCATGGGGCTGGTAACGCAGGTTGTACCAACGGGCACAGCCCGCGCCGCCGCGGAAGAAATGGCCCGTCAGATTGCAGACTTCCCGCAAATCGCCATGCTGTCGGACCGGGAAAGCGTCTACATGCAGGAAGGCAAGACCGATGCGGAGGCCATCCATTTTGAAATGATCGCTGCGGAAGAAGCCAAGCAGAAAGAAGCGCAAGTCGGCGCGGCGCGCTTTGCCGCCGGAGAAGGTCGCCACGGCAAGTTCAAATAGCCTTACGTAACCGGGTAGCCTTTCCAGGACTTGATCGCCCGGAGCGCAAAAGTAGATCGCATACTCGCAACATGAGGCAGTTTAGCCAGACAGTTGCGGTGAATGCGGTCATAATCCGGCACGTTCCGCGCCGCTACGCGGATGATGTAATCCGCGCCACCCGTCGTCAGATGACATTCAAGAATTTCATCATAGGTCATGACGGCCGTCTCAAAAAGATTAAGTGTCTCCTGGCTTTGGGACGTCAGTGATATTTCAACAAAAACATCCACTTCCAGTCCAAGCGCATGCTTGTCGAGCCGTGCCGCATAGCCGTCGATAACGCCCGCCGCCTCCAGCATCTTGATGCGCCGATGACAGGCGGAAAGCGAAAGATTAACCCGCTCCGCTATCTCGGAAATCGGCTTATCTGAGTCAATCTGCAGTTCAGATAATATTTTACGATCAAAGTGATCTATTGAATATTTTCCTGAATTTCATGTCCAAAACAGGATTTTACACCAGAAAATCCCTTTAAGGAAATAAATTTCGGAAAAACTATCGGCGGGAAAAAGCTATACTTTCGTTATCATTTTATTCTGCTGATAGGGAGCGAAAGGCATGATCGTTGGAACGCCTAAAGAAATTAAAAACCATGAATATCGCGTCGGGCTAACTCCGGAAAGTGCCGGAGAGCTCGTCGCGCATGGACATGACGTTCTCATCGAAACCGATGCGGGCAAAGGCATCGGCGCCCTTAATGAGGCCTATGAAGCAGTTGGTGCAAAGATCGTCGGCACCGCAGAGGAAGTTTTTGCCCGCGCGGAGATGATCGTCAAGGTGAAGGAACCGCAAGCGAATGAGCGCGCCATGCTGCGCGAGGGCCAGATCCTCTACACCTATCTCCATCTCGCTCCCGACCCTGAGCAGACCCATGACCTCATTAAATCGGGCGCTGTCTGCATTGCGTATGAAACGGTAACGGACAACAGCGGCGGCCTCCCGCTCCTCAAACCCATGAGCCAGGTTGCTGGTCGTATGTCCGTGCAGGCGGGCGCGGCGGCGCTTGAAAAAGCCCATGGCGGCCGTGGCGTTTTGCTCGGTGGTGTTCCCGGTGTTGCACCGGGCAAGGTGGTGATTATCGGCGGCGGTGTCGTCGGCTTTAACGCAGCGCAGATGGCCATTGGCCTGCATGCGGATGTGACGATCCTTGATCGCCATCCGGTGACGCTGGAACGGCTTGAAAATCATTTCGAATCTTCCGCCAAGGTCATCTACTCCACCAACGCCCTGCTGGAGCGTCTGGTGATGGAAGCGGACCTTGTGATCGGCGCCGTGTTGATCCCGGGCGCGGCCGCGCCGAGGCTCGTCACCCGTAACATGCTGAAAACCATGCAGGACGGCTCGGTTATCGTCGATGTCGCGATTGATCAAGGCGGTTGTTTCGAAACATCCAAGGCGACCACCCATGCAGATCCGACCTATGTCGTCGACGGCGTGGTTCATTACTGTGTTGCCAATATGCCGGGCGGTGTTGCGCGCACATCGACCTATGCGCTCAACAATGTGACCCTGCCCCATGCCCTCAAGATTGCCGACAAGGGCTGGAAAGTGGCACTGAAAAGTGATCCGCATCTCGCCAACGGTCTCAACGTCTGGAACGGTAAAATCACCTGCGAACCTGTTGCCCGTGACCTCAATCTCGATTACACGCCGGTTGAGGAAGCCCTGAAAAACTGAAAAATAAAGCCCGACCTCTCCCGGTCGGGCTTTTACATCATTGGCGACCCCGGCACGACTCGAACGTGCGACCTATTGATTAGAAGTCAATTGCTC
>NZ_JARGOQ010000086.1 GCF_029233945.1 Sneathiella sp.
CATCGACTAATTTTCACGATTGCTTTAAACTCGCGCGAGACTTCTGTATAAGGGGGCAGTTTGGCCGGTGGTCGATGCGCAAACCTAGTTGCGGGGAGATGTATGAGTAAGTCAGTCATTATTATCAACGGTCCGAATTTGAACCTTCTGGGCACACGTGAGCCGGAGATTTATGGCGCCGTGACGCTGAAGGATATCGAGGCCGGAACCCGTGCCCATGGCGAGAAGATCGGTATCGAAATCGATTTTTTCCAGAGCAATAACGAGGGTGAACTGGTGGATGCCATTCAGGGGGCCGCCGGGAAACATGGCGGCATTATCCTGAACGCCGCGGCCTATACCCATACCTCTGTCGCCCTTCAGGATGCCATCAAGGCAACCGGCGTGCCGACCATCGAGGTTCACCTCTCAAATGTTTTTTCGCGTGAAGAATTTCGCCATCACAGCTATATTTCGCCCGTTGCCGCTGGTGTTATCTGCGGATTTGGGGCAAAAGGCTATGTGCTGGCCCTCGACGCGCTTGCCGACCTGATTGATTAAAGTAACCGAGACTTGGACATTATGAATAAACTCAATATCGATAAAAAGGCGATCCGGGAACTGGCCGAGATCATGAACGAAACCGGTCTTGGCGAGATCGAGATTGAAACCGGCGATCATCGCTTGCGGGTTTCGCGTGGGTCTTCCTCCGCCGGAGTGGAGACCGTCCAGGCCATTGTGCCTGCTGCTGCGCCCGCGGCCCCTGCCCCGGTCGCTCCCGCTGCTGACGCGGCGGCGCATCCCGGCGCCGTGAAATCACCGATGGTCGGCACGGTTTATCTCTCGCCTGAGCCTACTGCGGCACCGTTTGTGCGCCCGGGCGACATGGTCACGGAAGGACAGACCCTCCTTATTGTCGAGGCAATGAAAACCATGAACCCGATTGGTGCCCCGAAAGCGGGTAAGGTCGTCGAGATTCTGGTCGCCAATGAAGAGCCGTGTGAATATGGCCAGCCGCTTGTGATTTTAGAATAACCGGCGGAACGTTTGATGTTTGAAAAAATCCTGATTGCCAATCGCGGTGAAATTGCCCTCCGTATCCATCGCGCTTGCCGCGAAATGGGTATCAAGACGGTGGCGGTGCATTCCTCCGCCGATGCGGACGCCATGCATGTCCGTCTCGCCGACGAAAGTGTCTGTATCGGCCCGCCTAGCTCGGCCGAGAGCTATCTGAATATCCCCTCCATCATCGCGGCGGCGGAAGTCACCAACGCGGACGCCATTCATCCGGGCTATGGCTTTTTGTCCGAGAATGCAAAATTTGTCGATATTGTCACGGCCCACGGGATCAAGTTCATCGGCCCCTCCGCCGATCATATCCGCATGATGGGCGACAAGATCACCGCCAAGGAAACCATGCGCAAGCTCGGCGTTCCTTGCGTGCCGGGATCGGACGGTGAGGTGGAAACCCTCGCCGATGCGGAAGCCGAAGCCGACAAAATGGGCTATCCCGTGATCATCAAGGCCTCTGCCGGTGGCGGTGGCCGCGGGATGAAGGTGGCGGTGAACAAGGCCGCGCTGTCAGAAGCCTTTTCCTCTGCCCGCTCGGAGTCCAAGCTCGCTTTCGGTAACGACGCGGTCTATATGGAGAAATATTTGAGTGGCCCGCGCCATATCGAAATACAGATACTGGCCGATGGCAAGGGCAATGTGGTGCATCTGGGAGAGCGCGATTGTTCCCTCCAGCGGCGGCATCAGAAGGCGCTTGAAGAAAGCCCTTCACCGGCCATCACCGAAGAGCTTCGCTCCCGGATCGGCAAGACGGTTTCCGATGCCATTCGTGATATGCGCTATGAAGGCGTCGGCACCATCGAGTTCCTGTTCGAGAATGACGAATTTTATTTCATCGAGATGAATACCCGCCTGCAGGTGGAACATCCGGTCACCGAAATGATTACCGGGCTTGATCTCGTTCAGGCGCAGATCAATGTGGCGGCGGGCTATCCACTTGATCTCAAGCAGGAAGATATTAAATTCTCCGGCCATGCGATCGAATGCCGCGTGACGGCGGAAGACCCGCATACCTTTGCCGCGAGCCCCGGCCCGGTGACGGAGTTTCATGTCCCGGGTGGTTTGGGGGTTCGGGTCGATAGTGCGCTTTATACCGGCTATAATATCCCGCCTTATTACGACAGCCTGATCGCCAAGCTGATCATTCATGCGGGCAGTCGGGAGGAATGCCTTCTCCGTCTTAATCGTGCGCTTGAGGAATTTGTCGTGAGCGGGATCAGGACGACTTTGCCGCTGCATCAGGAAATTATCCATAATCCGGAGTTCCGTGACGGCCATTATGATATCCACTGGCTGGAAAAGTTCATTGCCTCGCGCTAATGCGCAGACGAGATGACCGCGCTTACCGCTGAGACCATTCTTGCCGCCTATCGCATCGGGGTTTTCCCGATGGCCGATAGCGCGGAGGACCCCGATCTTTACTGGGTAGAGCCCGAACGGCGTGGGATTTTCCCGCTCGATGCCTTTCATGTGCCGAAGCGACTGGCCCGGACCATTCGCAAAATGCCGTTCACGGTGACCGTGGACACGGCGTTTCAACGGGTTATGCAGGAATGCGCCTTGCCGCGCGCGGATGGCGGCGATACCTGGATCAACGATATCATTCTCGAACGGTATTGCGAACTGCATGACATGGGCTATGCCCATAGCGTGGAATGCTGGGACGGCGACGAACTCGCGGGCGGCCTTTATGGCCTCGCTTTCGAGAGTGTTTTTTGCGGCGAAAGCATGTTCACCCGGGTAACTGACGCCAGCAAGATCGCGCTTGTCTATCTGGTGGCGCGGCTGATCCGGGGCGGATACACCTTGCTGGATGCGCAATTCATCACCCCGCATCTCGCCACATTCGGTGCAAAAGAGATCAGCCGGATGGAATATCTGACCCGTTTAAAACGGGCCCTGCAAAGCGAGGGGGATTTTTATTCCTTGGGAGAGGGCGTCACGGGCTCTGACATCTTGCAGTCGATCACCCAGACATCATAGACCGGATGCTCCAGTGCGTTGATCGCCGGGCTTGAGGCAAACATCCAGCCGGTAAAGAGCGGGAGATTGTCTCCCCCTTCGTGAATTTCGGAGATTTCGAGAAAGGCGGAGGTTTCGGGCGTTTCTTCCGGTGGGCGCTTCAGGCATTTGCGCGGCCGGACGGCAAGGCTGCCGAAAATAGCGGTTTCATCGATGGGCACAAAGAGATCCTTGGTGCGCGCCGTCACTTTGTCGAGGGCGCGAAGGACGACGATATCGCCTCCGGGATTTTCTTCTCCCTCCCCCTTCGGAAGTTCAGCCGCAACAGCGACCAGGGGCATCGCGGCTATCGCGGTAAAACCGAGGAGCGACAGGACCGTAAACTGCCGGAGGCAATGAAAAAAGACGCGCGATAACATCGTCAGGTCACGCAAGCAAGGTAAGAGAGCATAGGGTTATTTCTTCTTGTCGCCGCTGCTGCTACTGCTACTGAAAATCGCCTGGGCGATCAGGTCCTGAATATTAACAGCCCCTTGGGTATAGGAAATGGTGCCGCCGTCTTTCAGCATGTCTTCCGAGCCACCCGGCGTCAGCTGCAGATAATTATTGCCCAGAAGGCTGCTCGACGTGATCTTGGCGGAGCTGTCATCGGGGAGATCAATACTCTCATCGAGGCTGATTTTCAAAACGGCGCGGTAGTTCTTCGGATCGAGAGTTTGAGATGTCACGGCACCGACCTTGATCCCGCTCATCCGGACATCACTGCCGACACTGAGCCCATCCACATTATCAAAGGACGCCGAGAGGTTGATCCCGCCGCTCCCCGTGTTTACATCCGCCGTGCGGTAGGCAAAGACAAGGAAAATTGTCGCAAACGCCAGAACCACGGCGCCAATGACGGTTTCCACAATATTACTGCTCATCTAATCCTCCTCCGCTTGCGCGAAACACTGGCGCAAGGAGCTCGTCTTTTTATTCTATGGCTTCCAGGCTTCATAGTCGCCGCTGTTCTTCTGACGTGTGCCGCCCTTCACAATCGATCCATCCGGATGATAGGCAAACTCCGTTCCGGTGAGGTTGGGCAGATGCTCTTCCTGCCAGCCGGCATTCACAAGTTCCTGCTGATCGGGAAGGTTGTCCGTCGTGTAATGCAGCCAGATATGCCAGGCGGGCGGCACTTTTGAGGCTTCCGGCTTGCCCTTGTACACGACCCAGCGGCGTTCCCGCCCGGTGGGGCCCGTCGGCCTGCCTTTTTCCCGGTAATAGTGGTTGCCGAACTGGTCTTCGCCAACCTGCTCGCCGTGCCACCATGTAAACAGCCTTGTGCCAATCGTCGCCATCTAAATCTTCTCACAGAATAGGAACATAGGTATTGGCCCGGAATATGGCATTGTGGGGCCCTTTCGTCCAGTCTAACTTTTTATCATCAGGGTGGGAGTCTTGCCATCTGGATAGTCGCTGATTCACCCCGTGACAGGCTGACATCAGTATCCATTGTTGCTTTTGCGCAACCTGTTCAATTTTTTGTTAACTATAATTCTGCCGCCTTTGTAACGAAACCGCCATATTTCGCGCATCTCGCATATAGATAAAATTTTAGACACAAGATGTAGTATTTTTGCTGTTGACTTGGCTAGGCCTGCTCGACATGATCCTATGCCACGAGGGGGATTTGCCTACTATATATAGTAGGAATTGGAAATGAGGGACCCGTTGCCGTCCCTGCGTTTTCCAACGTTTTTTACCAAATTCCCCCTTGTTTAAAAGCGAAAATGATCTGGTAAATGGAAGGTATGAGATGCGTATTGAGCGACGGTTTACAAAGAAAGATTCATCCCCTTACGCGAGCGTTAAATTCAGGCAAACCACCAGTGAAATACGTAATCCGGACGGGTCCGTTGTCTTCAAGCTTGAAGGGATTGATGTTCCCGCCGCCTGGTCACAGGTCGCCTGCGATATCATTGCCCAGAAATATTTCCGCAAAGCCGGCGTCCCTGCCCGCCTGAAACCGGTATCTGAAAAAAACGTACCGGAATGGCTGTGGCGGCAAACGGCCGACAAGAAGGCGCTTGAAAAGCTGCCGGAAGAAGAGCGCTATATTGGCGAAACGTCCTCCACCGAAGTGTTCGATCGGCTCGCCGGGACCTGGACCTATTGGGGCTGGCAAGGCGGCTATTTCGACGGCGAGGACGATGCCCGCGCCTATTTCGACGAGATGCGCTATATGCTTGCCTGCCAGATGAGCGCGCCGAACTCTCCGCAGTGGTTCAATACCGGTCTGCACTGGGCCTACGGTATTGAAGGACCGGCGCAAGGGCATTCCTATGTTGATTTCAAGACCGGCAAGCTGAAGAAATCCGTGAATTCCTATGAGCATCCGCAGCCCCATGCCTGCTTCATCCAGTCCGTTGATGACGATCTGGTCAATGAAGGTGGGATCATGGACCTCTGGGTCCGCGAGGCGCGGCTCTTCAAATATGGCTCCGGCACCGGTACTAATTTCTCCAATCTTCGGAGCGCGGGCGAAAGCCTCTCCGGCGGCGGGAAATCCTCCGGCCTGATGAGCTTCCTCAAAATCGGCGATCGCGCGGCGGGTGCCATCAAGTCCGGCGGCACAACGCGGCGCGCGGCAAAGATGGTCACGCTCGATATCGATCATCCCGATATTGAAGAGTATATCGGCTGGAAAGCGGTGGAGGAGCAGAAGGTTGCCTCTCTCGTATCCGGATCGAAGCTGTGCAACATCCACCTGAATAATGTCATCAAGGCCTGCCATGAAATCAAGGGTGATGAGGCCTTTATCCCGGCGGAGAATGTGGCGCTTAAAAAGGCGATCATCGGCGCCCGCAAGGCCATGGTGCCCGAAAACTATGTCCAGCGGGTGATCCAGTTCGCGAAGCAGGGCTACACCGAAATTGACTTCCCGACCTATGACACGGATTGGGATTCGGATGCCTACCTCACGGTATCGGGGCAGAACTCGAATAACTCTGTCCGCGTCACCGATGGCTTTATCGAGGCGGTGTTGAAGGATGGTGACTGGAACCTGATCCGCCGGACCGATGGTAAGGTTGCGAAGACCGTCAAGGCACGCGATCTGTGGGAACAGATCGGCGAGAGCGCGTGGCAGTCCGCCGATCCGGGCCTGCAATATGATACGACCATCAACGACTGGCACACCTGCCCCGAAGATGGCCGGATCAATGCGTCGAACCCTTGCTCGGAATATATGTTCCTTGATGATACGGCCTGTAATCTTGCCTCCCTCAACCTGATGACCTTCCGTCGCGCGGACAAGAGCTTCGATGTCGAGGCGTTCGAGCATGCAGTGCGAATCTGGACGGTCACGCTCGAAATATCCGTCCTTATGGCGCAGTTCCCGTCCGAGGAAATCGCCGAGCTCAGCTACAAGTTCCGCACCCTTGGGCTTGGCTATGCCAATATCGGCGGGCTTCTGATGGCGCAGGGCCTTTCTTATGATTCGGATGAAGGCCGCGCGCTTTGCGGCGCGATTACGGCGGTCATGACCGGCGTTGCCTATAAGACGAGCGCGGAAATGGCCGAAGAACTCGGTGCTTTCCCCGGATACAAGAAAAACGCGAAGAATATGCTGCGCGTCATCCGCAATCATCGCAATGCGGCCTATGGCTTAAGCGACGGGTATGAAGGCCTCTCGGTTATTCCGGTCCCGCTCGATGCGATCAACTGCCCGGAGCCGGGCCTGACAGAAGCCGCCAAGAATGCCTGGGATGCTGCGCTTGAGCTTGGCAAGGCCCACGGCTATCGCAATGCGCAAGTTTCCGTGATTGCGCCGACCGGCACGATTGGCCTTGTCATGGATTGCGACACCACCGGGATTGAGCCCGATTTCGCCATCGTCAAGTTCAAGAAGCTCGCCGGCGGCGGTTATTTCAAGATCATCAACCGCACGGTGCCCGAGGCATTGGATCACCTCGGCTATAACAAGGCCCAGGTTAAGGATATCATCGATTACGCGGTCGGGCATGGCACCCTCGAAGAGGCGCCGGGTGTCAATCATCAGGTTTTGATGGAAAAGGGTTTCACGGCCGAGACACTCGTTCGGATCGAATCAGAACTGGGCGCCAGCTTCGATATCAAATTTGTGTTCAATAAGTTTTCTCTGGGTGAAGAATTCTGTCGCGACGTGCTGGGCATTTCGGACGCACAGCTCAACGACTACAGCTTCGACATGCTATCGCATCTTGGCTTCACGAAGAAAGAGATTGAGGCGGCGAATACCTATTGCTGCGGGGCGATGACGCTGGAAGGCGCCCCTCACCTCAAAGACGCGCATCTTTCCGTCTTCGATTGTGCCAACCCGTGTGGCCGGATCGGCAAGCGGATGCTCTCTGTCGATAGCCATATCAAGATGATGGCGGCGGCGCAGCCGTTTATTTCCGGCGCAATCTCGAAAACCATCAATATGGCGAATGCCGCGACGGTTGAGGATTGCAAGGACGCCTATCTCCTCTCCTGGAAGCTCGGGCTCAAGGCGAATGCGCTTTATCGCGATGGCTCCAAACTGAGCCAGCCGCTCTCCGCCCTCACCTTCGATGAGGACGATCTTGACGAGGTCAAGGAAGAGGTTCAAGCCTCCCCCGCGGCGGCGAGCAATGTGATTGCTGAGCGGATCGTTGAGCGCATCGTATCGGAGCGCAAGAAACTGCCGACCCGGCGCAAGGGTTATACGCAAAAAGCCGTTGTCGGCGGGCATAAGGTTTATTTGCGCACCGGCGAGTATGATGACGGCGGTGTCGGCGAGATTTTCATCGATATGCATAAGGAAGGCG
>NZ_JARGOQ010000021.1:0-20447 GCF_029233945.1 Sneathiella sp.
TGGGCCTGACCGGATCTATCGGCATGGGAAAGTCAACCGTTGCCGGGATGTTTCGTGAGCTTGGCATCCCGGTTTATGATGCGGATGCGGAAATTCACAAGCTCTATGCCAAGGGCGGCGCGGGCGTTGAACCCATCCGCGCGGCATTCCCCGATGCCGTGGTGAACGATCATGTTGACCGGCAGCGGCTCAGTAAGCTCGTTGTTGGGAATGATGCGGAGATCGAGCGACTCGAAAAGGTTATTCATCCGCTTCTCTCTGATGGACGCGCGGCCTTTTTCGAGAAAGCGCAAAAAGAGGGCCATAGCCTCGTCGTGCTGGATATTCCGTTGATATTCGAGACGGGCGGCGAAGACCGGGTGCATAAGATCGTTGTTGTCTCCGCCCCTGCTCATGTGCAGCGGTCGCGGGTGCTGGACCGGCCGGAAATGACAGCGGAAAAGTTCGAAGCCATTCTCGCCCGGCAAGTTGATGATGCGGAAAAACGCGAGAAGGCGGATTTTGTTATCGACACCCATTGCAGCAAGGAAGAGACTTTCGAGCAGATAAAGGAACTGGTGGAGCAGTTAAAAGATGCGTGAAATCGTCCTCGATACAGAAACAACGGGGTTTGAGCCTGCGGACGGAGATCGGATCGTCGAGATCGGCTGTATCGAGCTCTACAATCATATCCCGACCGGCGAAACCTATCACCGTTATATCAATCCGGAGCGCGATATGCCCGAGGCGGCCTTCAAGGTGCATGGCCTTAGCGCGGAATTTCTAAGGGGTCACAAGGTCATCGCCGAGGAAATGGATGAATTTCTCGATTTTATCGGCGACGACAAACTCGTTATTCACAACGCGTCGTTCGATATGAAGTTTTTGAACGCCGAACTGGCTCTCCTCGGCCGCCCGACCCTTCCCATGACCCAGAGCATTGATACTGTCGCTATGGCGCGGCGTAAATTTCCGGGGGCGCAGGCCAATCTCGATGCGCTCTGCCGTCGTTTTGGCATTGATAACTCGGCGCGAACCAAGCATGGTGCGCTTCTCGATGCGGAATTGCTGGCGGAAGTCTATCTGGAGTTGATCGGCGGGCGCCAGCGCGGGCTATCGCTGGAGGATAGCGGGAGTAGCATGGTCTCGAACGTTGCGAAAAAAGTCCGCGCCCCGCGCCCGCATGATGCGAGCGAGGCGGAACGCGCGGCCCATGCCGCCTTTCTCGAGAAGATCAAGGATCCGATCTGGCGGCAGTCGTCCTAAAAGACTGGATTAAGCGTGCCCGGCGGGCATTTGCTGTGCGGCGAGCTGGCTTTTATGGTCCTGATACAACCGGTTGAAATCGATCGGATCGAGCATCAGCGGGGAGTAACCGCCGTCCCGCGTGGCATCGGCAATTACGCGCCGCGCAAACGGGAAGAGAAGCCGCGGGCATTCAATCATGCACACCATTTCGAGGGTATCCGCCGGAAAGTCCTTAAGCATGAACAGGCCACCATAGACCAGTTCGACGACAAAAGCTGCTTCTTCGCCATGATTGCCCTTCGCCTCAATGCGGAGTTCCACCTCATAAAGATCGTTACCGCCTGCGCGGGCCTGAATATTGACCGCAAGCTCAACCTGCGGCTGGCCCTTATCGGGATCGAGGCTGGCCGGCGCGTTCGGGTTCTCGAAGGAAATATCTTTTACATACTGGCGAACGATCGCAAGTGAAGGCTGCGTTTTGTCCTCTGTTCCGCCGGGGACGGTTCCTTCGATTCCTTCATCTGACATGAACGGGTCACTCCTATAAATATGTGGGCCGTCTCGGCCTTCGGGATTTTGCCAAAGTGGCTATCATGGATGCGCCGGACCGGCAAGTCCGAAGCGATTATTTTTCTTTTTTCCAGGGGCTATCCGAGTTCGGGTCATTCCGGTTTTCGATTGAGGCCGGATCCTCCTCGATCACTTCATATTCGCCGTCAATAACGGTGCCGCCGCTTTTTCGCCCCGGCTGTCGGATATTGGTGGCAACAAAATTCGAATGCTGCGCCATATAGGCGGCAAGCGCCCGACGGAGGGGCGGGATCAGCAGAAGAAAGCCGATCGTATCGGTGACAAACCCCGGAATAATCAGGAACAGGCCGGCCACCGCCAAAAAAATTCCTTCGAAGATTTCATTGACCGGCGTTTCCTGCCGATCCAGCGATGCGCGGGCGCGCATGAGCACGCCAAGACCCTGTATCCGGATCAGGAAAACGCCGATAAGCGCCGTGACGATGGTGATGATGACGGTATTGAACGCCCCGATTTCGCTGCCGACTTTTACAAAGACGAGGATCTCAATCAGGGGAATACCGATCAGGGCCGCCAAAAACAATAAAGCCAAACTTGTTTATCCCCAACATAGTTTCTATGTAACTAGCAGGCGCGCAAGAAGTGGAGCGGTTGACAAGATACTGGACCTTGACCAACTAACCCTTTAACTTCTTATACAGACCTATCCTTTACATAAGGGCTATTGGACATTTTACCAAACCCAATTTGAAGATATCATTATGGACAACGGATTTCAGTTCCTGGACATTATTTTGCTCGCAGCGGTTGCCGGATTTATTTTCCTCAGGCTTCGCAGTGTGCTGGGCCGACGCATGGGCCATGAACAATCCCCGCGCGAGGAGAAGACGCGCCGCCCGGTTGAGGGGCACAAGGGCGACTTCGAGGACAAGCCGAAGGAGGATAATGTTGTCCTCCTGGGTGAGAATGCCCGAAAAACAGAGCCAAGCCCCTTTGCGGGTGCTCCCCTGATGATGACGCTGAGCAATATACGTCAGCTCGACAAGACATTCGATCAACGCACCTTCGTCGAGGGCGCACAGGCCGCCTATGAGGCGATTGTCGTGGCGTTCGCCAAAGGCGACCGGGACACGCTGAAAATGCTGCTGTCCGAAACCGTGTATGAAAATTTTGAACGCTCCATTCAGGAGCGCGAGGATCGTGATGAAACCATGTCGACGGATATCATCGCGGTCCATTCCGCTGAAATCACGGATGCCACGCTGGAGAACAAGGACGCCGAGATCACCGTCACGTTCGAGGCAGAGATGATCAGCATGACCAAAGATGAGGAAGGTGTCGTCGTTGCGGGCGACCCGCAGCCGCATACGGTGAACGAGCTCTGGACGTTCGCGCGCAACCTTAAATCCCGCAATCCGAACTGGCTGTTGATCACCACCCGCCGCGCAAACTAGGCCCCTGCTTAAAAAATGCTGTTGCGTCCGTTCTTTCCCATAAATCGAAAAACCGGCGCCGGGCTGGTTCTGATCGCGCTTCTTTTGGTCGCAATCGGTATCTGGTATTTTCAGGTAAAACCTCCGGCGGAAGACAGCCTCCTCCTTGAAAAGACTGATTTTGCCTCTCTCCCTGGTTGGGAAGAGGAAGATTTTACCGGCTTCTTCCCCGCTTTCCTGAAATCCTGCGTGAAAATTATTAATTTGCCCGAAACGCGCGAGATGGGCGGTATTGGCTTGGCGGGGACCGCCGGGGATTGGCAACCGCTTTGTGCGGCCGCCATGGCGCTACCGCCGGATGACAAAATCCGGCGGCGGTTTTTTGAGGAGAACTTCGCGCCCTTTCAAATCCTCAATAATGAGGAAAAATCCGGCCTTTTCACCGGCTATTACGAAGCGAGCCTGACAGGCAGCCGGGAGAAGAAACCCCCTTATCTTACACCGCTTTACCTCCGTCCGCCTGAACTGGTGATGGTCGACCTTGGTCGGTTTCGCGAGGAACTAAAAGGTCAGCGCATCGCAGGAAAGGTCGTGGGCGGTGATCTTTTGCCCTATCCGGACCGGACGGGCATCGAGATGGGCGCGCTGGCCGACCGGGAGTTGGAGCTTGTCTGGGTGGATAGCGATATCGACGCCTTTTTCCTGCATATCCAGGGTTCCGGCCTTGTCGAGATGGAGGATGGCAGCGAACTCCGTGTTGGCTATGCTGCGCAGAACGGCCATCCTTATTTCGCCATTGGCCGCGATCTGATCGAAAAGGGGTACGTCCCGCGCGAGGAAATGTCGATGCAGGCCATTCGGACCTGGCTCGAGGAAAATCCCGATAAAGCAACGGAACTGATGCAGAAAAACGCCTCTTTCGTCTTTTTCCGCGAACTCACGACAGGGGGCCCTATCGGCGCACAAGGGGTGGAACTCACACCGGAGCGCAGTCTCGCCGTGGATCGCAAATGGTTGCCACTCGGCGTGCCGCTCTGGCTCGCAACCGATGTCGCCCCCGCCTCCAGCCCGGCAGAGGTTGAGAAATTTGCCCGCCTCATGATGGCGCAGGATACGGGCGGGGCGATTGTCGGCCCGGTACGCGGGGATGTTTTCTGGGGCCATGGCGACTATGCCTATGATATGTCCGGCGGTATGAAAAGCAAGGGGGAACTCTGGATCTTGCTGCCGAACGCACTGGCCGTGCGGCAGACTGGAATGAACTGAGACAATGGATTTCCTGACCGACTATCATATCTGGGCCAGCTTTCTGTCGCTGACCGCGCTGGAAATTGTTCTTGGTATCGATAACGTTGTTTTTATTGCGCTTCTCGTCAATCACCTGCCGGAAGCACAGCGACAGAAGGCGCGCATCATTGGCATATCCCTCGCGCTCTTTATGCGGATCGGCCTCCTGTTCAGCGCCATATGGCTTATCGGGTTGAAAGAACCCTGGATCGAGATTTTCGGCGCGTCCTTTTCAGGCAAGGACTTCCTGATGATGGGTGGCGGGCTGTTCCTGATCGCCAAGGGAACGACCAGCATTCATGACGAGATCACCGGCGATAAGAAAGAAAGCTATCAAGGCTATTCCGCCGGATTTCAAATCACCATCCTTCAGGTAATCTTGATCGATTTCATCTTTTCCTTCGATTCCATCATTACCGCCGTCGGCCTGACGGAAAATATTTGGGTGATCATCGCGGCGATGGTCGTTGCTATGGTTGTTATGCTCTTTTCGTCGAAATTCATTGCCGATTTCATTGACGAGCATGCGACGCTGAAGATGCTCGCCCTTGCCTTCATCATGATGATCGGCGTGTTTCTGGTGGCCGAGGGTCTCGGCTTCCATGTCCCGCGCGGCTATATCTACTTTGGCATGGCCTTCTCGCTCGGCGTTGAGGTCCTGAATATGATGGTGCGGCGGAAGTAACCGCAAGATTGCTGGCGAAACGCAAAGCCAGGCGGTATAGTTCCGGGGATTAAAGGGAGAGAAGTATGTCCGCGTCGAGTGAGAAGAAAAATGTCGCGCTGTTTGTCACCTGTCTTGTCGATCTGAACCGCCCCTCCGTCGGTTTCGCGGCGATCAAATTGCTGGAGGCGGCAGGGTGCACCATTATGGTGCCGGAAACGCAGACATGCTGCGGCCAGATCGCCTATAATTCCGGCGATAAGGAAAGTGCGAAGACGATCGCAAAGGCTGTTATCCGCGCGTTTGAGGGGTTTGACTATGTGGTTGCGCCATCCGGCTCCTGCGCCGGGATGATCCGTCATCATTATAAGGAGCTTTTTGAAGGTGATGACACCATGATGGTGGCGGTTGAGGCGCTTTCCAGCCGCACCTATGAACTGACCTCTTTCCTCCATGACGTCTGCGGCTACAAATCTGAAGATGTCCGTATGGATACCACCCTGACATATCATGACAGCTGCAGTTCCCTGCGCGAGATGAAGGTGCGGGATCAGCCACGCGCGCTTTTGGACGGCGTTGACGGGTTGGAGTTGAAGGAGGCCGAGGATCGGGAGGCTTGCTGCGGTTTTGGCGGGACGTTCTGCCTGAAATATTCCGAAATATCGAGCGCCATGGTCGATACCAAGATCGACAATTTGCTCGCAAGCGGCGCGGACACCCTCGCGGCCGGGGATTTGGGCTGCCTGATGAATATCGCCGGACGCCTGAAACGCCGTGGCTCTGACATGAAAGTGCTGCATGTCGCGGAAATCCTCGCCGGGATGGGGGATAGACCCGGCCTTGGGGAGGGTGATAGCTGATGCAGGTTACCAGTCGCCGCTTCAAGGAGGGCGCGCATGATGCGCTTCATGATAAAAATATCCAGGAGGCTTTTTCCAAGGTAAAGAGCGGATTTCCGCTCGCCCGCGCGAAATCGGCCAGCGAACTCCCGGAATTTGAAGGATTGCGGGATGAGGCACGCGATCTCAAGAACCATATCCTTGAAAATCTCGACTATTATCTCGAATATTTCGAAGAACAGGTGCAATTGCAGGGCGGCCGCGTGCATTGGTGCAGCTCCTACGCCGAGGCGCGAGAAGTGGTGCTCCATATCTGCCGGGACGCCAACGCCAAGACGGTGACCAAGGGCAAATCCATGATCACCGAGGAAATGGGCCTTAATGATTATCTCTCCGAGCATGGGATCGAGCCGATCGAGACGGACCTTGGCGAATATATCATCCAGCTCGCCGATGAACATCCGAGCCATATTATCGCCCCGGCGCTGCATAAGACAAAGGATCAGGTAACCGAGCTTTTTCATGCAAACCACGCGAAATACGGCCTTAACGAGCGCCTTACCGACCCACAGGCACTCGTGAACGAGGCGCGGAGCGTCCTCCGCGATAAATATGTCGCCGCCGATGTGGGCATAACAGGCGCGAACTTCCTGATCGCGGAGACGGGATCGACAGTTATCGTCACGAATGAGGGGAATGGCGACCTGACGCAATCTCTGCCGAAAACCCATATCGCGGTTTCCAGTATTGAGAAGGTCGTCCCGACGCTGGAGGATGCGGGTCTCTTCCTCCGACTGCTCGCGCGGTCTGCGACGGGGCAGGAAATGTCGGTCTACACGACTTTTTCCACCGGTCCCAAACGGATGGAGGATATTGACGGCCCGGCAAATTTTCATGTTGTGTTGGTCGATAGCGGAAGAAGTGATCTTTTGGGGAGTGACAAGCAGGATTTGCTCCGCTGCCTGAAATGCGGGGCCTGCATGAACCATTGCCCGGTGTATCAGGCGGTTGGCGGGCATACCTATGGCTGGGTTTACCCCGGGCCGATCGGTGCGGCGCTTAATCCGCATATGGTCGGGCTGGAAGAGGCGCGGCATCTGCCCAACGCGTCCACTTTCTGCGGGCGATGCGAGGAAGTCTGTCCCGTGCGCATTCCGCTGCCGAAGATTATGCGGCATTGGCGCGAACAGGCGTTCGAAACGCAGGTCACCCCGAAGCCCGAGCGCTGGGGGATTGGTGTCTGGGCCTATTTCGCAAAAAGACCCAAGCTCTACCGCCTGATGACCCGAATAAGCGCTCGCACGCTGAAATTGATGGCCGGAAAGAAGGGCGTTATCCGAAAACTCCCCCTGATGAAGGGGTGGAGTTCAGTCCGGGATTTTCCGGCCCCCGAAGGCGCAACCTTCATGGATCAATGGAAAAAACAGCAGCGGGAGGGGAAATAATGCCGTCCCGCGACAGGATTTTCGCCCGTATTCGCCATAATCTGGGGCGTGGCCCGGTGAAGGAAGATGCCGCAAACCTGTTAAGGGCCCGGATTGAGGGGCATGTGCCCCATACCATCCCGAAACGCACCGATATTTCCCATAAGGAGCAGGTTGATCTGTTCCAGGTGAAGGCCGAAGCGCTCGACGCGACAGTCACGCGCATCTCAAATATGGAGGACGTGCCGGAAGCGCTTCGCGATTATCTCACCGCCCATAATCTGCCGTCCCGGATCAAGATGGCGCCCGATCCGGCGCTTGATACTCTCCCCTTCGATAAAACGCCGATGCTGGAAATTTTGCGGGGTGCCGCCGCGCCGGAAGATGAGGTCAGCCTCACCCCCGCCTTTTCCGGGATCGCCGAGACGGGCACGCTTTGTCTGGCGTCCGGGCCGGAGACACCCTCAACCCTTAATTTTCTGCCCGAAAACCATGTGGTGGTGATCAAGGCGAGCCAGATTTCCGGCACGATGGAGGAAAGCTGGGCGCGGCTTCGCAAAAAGTTCGGGGCGGGCAACCTGCCACGCACGATCAATTTCATCTCCGGACCGTCACGCACCGGGGATATTGAACAGACGCTGATCATGGGGGCGCATGGGCCGCGCCGGGTGCATATCCTGATTGTTGACGATGGCCCGCAAGACTAACCGACCGAAAGGCCTGTCGAGAGCCGACCGCGATCTCTGGGATCATGTCGCGCGCGGTATCGATCCGATCGAGTCGAACCGTTACCGCGGAACGGAGAATGACACCATTAAGGTGCCGTTCTCGGCAAACCTTAAGAAAAACGCCACCACAATGGTGGCAAAAGCAGCAAAAACAGACCCAAATACACCACCACGCGGCCGTTCTCTCGATCCGGAGGCGCTCAAAAAAGCGATGGAAAGCTGGCCGAACGCCCATTTTGAACCCAAGGCGACGGAGGTTAAGCCGTCGCTGCGCCAGAATGTGCCGGGTCTCGATAAACGGAGCGCCGAACGCCTCCGCAAGGGCAAGATGGACATCGATGGAAAGCTCGATCTGCATGGCCTCACCCGCGCGGAGGCGCATCGCAGGCTCAGAAGTTTCATCACCGCCCAGCAGATTCAGGGAAAACGCTGCGTGCTGGTTATTACAGGTAAAGGCTCCTCAAAACAGAAGACCGATGACGCCCCCTTTATGCAAAGCGAAAAACCCGGGATCCTGCGCGAGGCCGTGCCGAAATGGCTGACCGCGCCGGATTTGCGCCATCTGGTTATTGACATCCGCCATGCACAGCCGAAACATGGGGGCAGCGGCGCGCTGTATGTCTTGCTCCGGCGCAGCCGCAATTAAAAACCGGATAAGGACAGCTTCATGACCCCCTTTGGCCTTCGCGTGCGGACCCTTCGCAAAAGCCGCAGGATTACGCTTAAAAAAATGGCCGGCGATCTGGATATCAGCTCGGCCTATCTCTCCGCGCTGGAACATGGCCATCGCGGCCGCCCGTCCTGGTCCCTCGTCGCGCAGATCTGCGATTATTTCAACATCATCTGGGACGACGCGGAGGAGTTGCAGCGCCTCGCCTCCCTCTCCCACCCGAAGGTGGCGGTGGATACCAGCGGGCTTAGCCCGACAGCCACGGAATATGCCAACTTGCTGGCCAAGGAAATCCGCGCCCTGCCGGAGGCGCGTCTGAAAGAAATGCTCCGCTATCTTAAAAGCAACAGGTCAGAAAAATGAGCGCCGCCCGCTCCGATAAGGGCGTCAAACTCGCGCGCGGGGTGCAGAAACTCCTTGTCGACATGGGGTATGACAGCCTGATGGAGGTAAACTTGCGCATTCGCCGCCGCGTCGATGTGATGGGCATCAATGACAAGGGGCGGATTATCATTGTCGAGGTGAAATCCGGCCCCGCCGACTACCGCGTCGATGAGAAATGGAGCGACTATCTCGAATTCTGCGATGAATTTTACTTCGCCGTTGATGCAGACTTTCCGCGTGATCTCCTGCCCGAAACCCATGGCCTGATCATTGCGGATGGTTTTGGCGGTGCAATCGCCCGCGCCTCCAGCGACTTCAACCTAAATGCCGCGCGGCGGCGTAATGTCACGCTCCGGTTCGCGCGGATCGCCGCCCGGCGGCTCCTTGAAACTGAAAACCCCCTGCAGGAGAAATTCAATGTGTTCTAGCGCCCCCGAAGGGACCGCCCTCCCCAGCGTCTTTATCGATAACCCCCGCACCCGCGTGACCGAATGGCGCTTCAAGAACCGCGGTGACGCCACCGGATGGCATACCCATGAATATGATTACGTCGTCGTGCCGCTGTTCGACGGTTTTCTCGAAATCGAGCTGCCGGGCGGAGAAATCACCCGAAATGAGCTCAAAACCGGCGTCCCCTACTTCCGGGAGACCGGCGTCGAGCATAATGTGAAAAACGGCAACGACTTCGAATGCGCCTTTATCGAGGTGGAATTTATGACGGCGCAGCCGAAGGGGTTTTAGGAGCATTGCTTCAACATAAAGTTTGACTTAATGGTTGAATAGATTCAATCTAATTCCCAAAAATCTTTCTTTTAAAAAGGTAATGAATTTGGAATATAGTCGGCCAGAAATATTTATTGGCTTGGTTGGTGCGGTCGGGTCGCCAGTTTCGTCCGTTTCTAAAAGCTTAGAACAGGCATTTAAATCTGTTGATTATAAACCTACGACTATACGCCTAAGTAAATTACTCACGAAAAAATCAAATAACTCATCATCTAAAACGGCAAAAAAGTTACCAGAAGATGAAAGAATTCGACAAGCGATGAATGCAGGAGACCGGCTTAGGACAAATGCAGGTCGGGCAGACGCGGTTGTCTCCTTAGGTGTTCGTCAAGTAGACGACATTAGAGAAAAACATTATGAAGAAGACGTTCCCTTAGCTTTTATATTTCATTCTCTCAAAACACCGGAGGAAGTCGAAACTCTGCGTGATATCTACCGAGAAAATTTCTTTTTAGTTTCTGCATATTCTTCAAAAAAAAAGCGACTTGAAGTGTTGAAGAAAAAAATTGGAGACAGCAGAGATAGCTTAAATTACCAAAATCATACTCAAGAAGCGGAAGACCTAATAGAAAGAGATAAGATAGGAGCAGTTTCTATTGACGGAAAAGAACCAGAAAATGTTCTCGGGCAGAATGTGGAAGGAACATTTCCTCTAGGCGATTTTTTTGTAAATTGTGATGGTAAAGTAAGTATCTCAAATCAAATAAGCAGGTTTATTCAGATATTATTCAGCCACCCCAATCGGACCCCAACAGTTGATGAATATGTTATGTTTCATGCAAAGGCTGCAGCTTTACGGTCGGCAGATTTATCGCGACAAGTTGGGGCGGTAATTTCATCGGAATTTGGAGAAATTATTTCGGCAGGATGTAATGAAGTTCCGACTACCGGTGGAGGTTCAGTTTGGGAAGGAGACGAAGATCTTGGTAAAAAAGAAAATCGTGATTTCTCTATAGGATATGATCCAAGTGTTCGTATGAGAGACGAACTTCTCGAAGAAGCGTTTAACAAAATCCCTAAAGATTGGCTGTCTCCTGCTGTAATAAAGAAAGGGCGCGATAAGCTCGTAAATGAAGCTTTGTATGCCGGAAATAATTCGCCACTAAAAGGTACAAGAATTGCCAGTATATTAGAATTTGGTCGTGTTGTGCATGCTGAAATGACGGCAATTACGGATGCTGCAAGAAGAGGAAATTCTGTAAAAGACAGTACTTTATATTGCACGACATTTCCCTGCCATATGTGTGCTAGGCACATTATTTCAGCGGGAATCAAACGGGTAGTATTTATTGAACCATATCCTAAATCTTTAGCGAAAGAACTTTACGGTAAAAACATTAGAGTAGATAACGATAAAGAAGCGGATAATGCGGCGTTGGTTTTTGAGCCGTTTGTAGGTGTTGGACCTAGAAGATTTGTGGAACTATTTGAAGCCCCAACTAGGAAAGATAAAAGGGGAAAAGCGCTAGAATGGGAGCCTGGTACGGCGGAACCAAAAGTTCAAAAAAATATTTCGCATATACTTCTTGAACAATTTTATATCAACGAAACATCCAATATAAACGTCTAAAAAAGGGGAAAGATCGATGACTAACAATGCAGTGCGAAAAAGTTCGCAAAATATGAGAGCTAGAAAATTAGAAGATTCTCTATCAGAAACAAAAATGCGAATTATTAAAAGTCATATAAAAAGCCTTGGATCGATAAGCCGTCCGACTTCGCCGGGTAAGAAAAAAGTGTCCGCATGATTTTATCTTCACCGATACGGATCGTCTTTTGCGAGGTAGTTGGTGACGTAGTCGCTGATGCCGTCCTCTAAACTTCGGAAATTACCGCCGAAGCCGGCGGTGCGGAGTTTTTGCATATTGGCTTCGGTGAAATACTGGTATTTGTCGCGGATTTGCTCCGGGGTGTCGATGAACTCGATCTTTTCCGGCTTGCCCGTGGCGGTGAACAGGGCGCTCGCGAGATCCTTGAAGCTCCGGGCCTTGCCGGTCCCGAGGTTAAAGAGGCCGGAGACTTTCGCATTATCGAGCAGCCAGAGCACCACATCGACACAGTCCTTCACATAGACGAAATCACGGAGCTGTCCGCCGTCCTCATGCTCCGGGTTATGGGACTTGAACAGGGTGACGGCCTCGCCCGCCGCGACTTTCGGGTAACTCTGGGCGATCACGCTTTTCATGCCGCCCTTGTGATATTCATTCGGGCCGTAAACGTTGAAAAACTTGAGCCCCGCCCATTGCGGTGGCGTCATGGCACCACGGGACATCTCGCGCGCGACGAACTTGTCGAAGGCATGCTTGCTCCAGCCGTAAAGGTTGAGCGGTTGCAGCTTCTCAAGCGCCGCCTCGCTCTGGTCATCGTCAAACCCCGCCGCCCCGTCGCCATAGGTTGCGGCGGAGGAGGCATAGATAAAGGGGATGGTGTTATCGGTCGCGAAGCGCCAGAGCATTTTTGTCGGGCGGAAGTTACGTTTCAGGATCAAATCGCCGTCCGTCTCGGTGGTCGCGGAGATTGCGCCCATATGGATGATTGCCCGCAGGCGGCTGTCATTCCTGTGCAGCCAGCTTTCGAGATCATCGGGGTCGATAAAGTCGGAAATCGTTGATTTCGCGATATTTTTCCATTTTTCGCCCTGCTCCAGCCAGTCGCAGGCGATGATTTTTTCGCCGCGTTCCGAGAGCGCCGCGACAATATTGGAGCCGATAAAGCCTGCGCCGCCGGTCACCAGGATGAGGTTCCCCAATTTCACGCCTCCTTCTTGGCGGCGAGCAGCCGCGCGATGGTGCCGGTGGTGCTGAACCCCTCTTTGAGGTTCGCCAGATGCACCCGTCCGCCATAAGCCTCGACAATATCCGCGCCGACAACCGTTTCCTTGGTGTAATCCGCGCCCTTGGTGAGCACGTCGGGCCGGATCGCCTCGATCAGCTTGATCGGCGTATCCTCCGCGAAGGGCACAACAAGGCCCACATCGGTGAGGCCGGCGAGCACGATGGCGCGGGAGTTTTCGTTGGTGACCGGCCGTCCCTCGCCTTTCAGCCGCCGGATGCTGTCATCAGTGTTAAGCCCGACGATCAGCCGGTCGCATTCGCTGCGCGCCTGCCGCATGAGCGAGATATGCCCCGGATGCACCAGATCGAAGCAACCGTTGGTAAAACCAACCTTCAGTCCACGGGAGCGCCAGTTCGAGACCCGTTCCAGTGCCTCATCGAGATTGACGATTTTCGCGTCCATATCGCCGATTTCCTGGCTGTGCAGCGCCTGGCGGATTTCCGCCTTGGTGACTGCCGCTGTGCCCGATTTCGAAACCGCGATGCCCCCTGCGAGATTGGCGATCCGCGCGGCATCGGCAAGCGAGGCGCCTGCGGCAAAGGCGATGGCGAGCGCCGCGATGACACTATCGCCCGCGCCGGAGACATCGAAGACCTCCTGCGCCTCGGCGGCGATATGATGGGCCTCATCCTTGGTGATCAGGCTCATGCCCGCCTCGGACCGGGTGACGAGAATGGCAGAAATCCCGGCTTTTGCGAGGATCGATCGCGCTGCCTGCTCCACTTCGTAATTGGTGCCGCAAGGCATCCCACTCGCTGCGATCATCTCTTTGCGGTTCGGGGTGAGCAGGGTGACGCCCGCATAGCGGCTGAAGTCCGTTGACTTCGGATCGGCAATGATGGGGATGTCCTTTTCCTTCGCATAAGCAATCACCTGCCGCAGCACGGTATCGGAGAGAACCCCCTTCGCATAGTCGGAAAGAACAATGATATCCGCGTTTTTCACCGCGCCTTGAAAGGTTTTAAGGACATTTCCGGCGGTTTGCGGCTGGAGTTGATGAGTTGCCTCATGATCACTGCGCAAGAGCTGCTGTCCATCGGCGATAAAGCGGGTTTTTACCGTGGTCGGTCGGCCGACCGATTTCACCAGATGGGGCGTCGTGGCGCCCTGGGTGCTGAAAATCTGTTCAATCTCGCGTCCTTCCGGGTCTTCCCCGACGACGGAGATCAGCTGCGCCTTCCCGCCGAGGGAGGCGATATTGCGGACCACATTCCCCGCCCCGCCCAGCATCTGCGACTGATGGGTGATGCTCAAAATCGGGATGGGGGCCTCGGGCGAGATGCGCGTGGTGCTGCCATAGACGAACCGATCCAGCATCACATCGCCGATCACCAGTGCCTCGATTGAGGCGGCCTTACCAAGAATATCAAGAAGGGCGGAACTTTTTTCCATGGGCATTAGACCAGTTTCAGTGATTGTTCTAGGGCGCCGCAGAGCATATGGCCGAAGGTGATATGCATTTCCTGTATCCGCCGGGTGGATTGCGCGGGCACGATCAGGGAGACGTCGGCAAGTTCGGGCATGCGGCCGCCATCCCGTCCGGTAAAGGCGGTGGTGACCATTCCCTTTTTGCGGGCCATTTCAAGGGCTTTCACCACATTCGGGCTGGTACCTGACGTCGTGAGGCCGACGGCAACATCGCCGGGCTTACCCAGTGCGTCGATCTGGCGGGCGAACACCTCCTCGAACCCAAGGTCATTGGCCCCGGCGGTCAGGGCAGACGTATCGGTGTTGAGCGCGATGGCGGCGATGGGTTTGCGATCCTCGATGAAGCGGATGACAAGCTCTGCCGCCAGATGCTGCGCGTCCGCCGCACTGCCGCCGTTGCCAAAAAAGAAGATCTTGTTGCCGTCTTGAATGGCGGTCACCCAGAGGGCGAGCATTTCCTGAAACGGCTCGGCAAGCGCCGCGTGGCTTTTCGCCAGCACCTCGCTATGGTCTTCCAGCTCGCGGTTAAAATAATCTAGCGGATCCAAATTGCCTCGCCTTTAATAGAATGAAGTGTACTGGTCATAATATAATCTCGCCGCCCCTGCAAATGCGGAGTTGCCACGCCATCAAACGGACGGCTCCTTCGGGAGGTCTTTTGAGGTGCGGGCGGCGCGGGGATCAAGGCTGTCGAAGGCTTCAAACGGTGCTATCAGGCGGGTTTGGGCCATCTCGATATAGTCGGGATTGATCTCGATGCCGGTGGCCGTGCGGCCGAGGACCGAGGCGACCCGCACCGTGGTACCGCTGCCGAGGAAGGGGTCCAGTACCATATCCCCGGGGTTGGAGGAGGCCTTGATGATCCGCTCCAGCAGGGCCTCAGGCTTTTGCGTGGGGTGGGGCAACCGCTCCGCCGCGCAGTAATGCACATGGCTGAACTGCCAGACATCGCCGGGGTTCGCGCCCGCCATATTGTTGCGCTTGCGGTAGTATTTTTGTGGCACCCGCACGTTATCGAGGTTAAAGCGCGCATCGTCACCCTTCGAGAACCAGAGAATGTCCTCATGACGCGGGGAAAAGCCCTTTTTCCGCCCCATGCCTTGCGTATAATGCCAGGTAATCCAGCCTTGCGCCGTGAGATTGAATTCCTCTTCCAGCATCAGATAAAGCCGGGCGATGAACTTGACGCCCATAAAGCAATAGAGCGATCCGCCGGGTTTCAGGAGGCGCACGGCCTCCCGCACCCAGCTTTCCGTGAATTTCTGATATTCGGCGCGGTCTTTCAGGTCGATATTATTGCCGTAATTCTTGCCAAGGTTATAGGGCGGGTCGGCGATGATCAAATCGACGCTTTCGGTCTTGAGCTTTGCCATTTCGGCGGTGGCATCGCCGCAGATCAGGGTGTTCTTGGGGACAATCTGATCCATCCGGCTATTGCGGGGAGCGTTTCGCCATGATGCGCTGCAAGGTGCGCCGGTGCATGTTCAGGCGCCGGGCCGTTTCCGAGACGTTATGATCGCAGAGTTCATAAACGCGCTGGATATGTTCCCAGCGGACACGGTCGGCGGACATCGGATTTTCCGGCGGCGTCGGCATGGCGTCCTTGTCCGCGAGCAGGGCGTTGACGATATCCTCGACATTGGCGGGCTTGGCGAGATAGTCGATGGCGCCCGCCTTCACCGCCGCCACGGCAGAGGCGATATTTCCATAGCCGGTGAGCATGACGATGCTGGCATCCTCATTCACCTTGCGGATGGCCTCCACCACCTCAAGGCCATTGCCGTCCTGAAGGCGAAGATCGACAACGGCGTAGTCAGGTGCATTTTGTGTCGCGCATCTCTTGCCCTCCGCCACGGAATTGGCAAGCACCGGCGTAAAGCCCTTACGCTCCATCGAACGGCCAAGCCGGTTCAGAAAAATCTCATCGTCGTCCACGATGAGCAGTGACTTCTTGTCGTCCATTACGCGCTCTTTTACTTTCGCAGCACAATAAACAAGCTGCCGGGGACAGATTAGCATATTTTCTAATTACTGAAAGGATCAGATTTCTCAAGCTCCCGCCGCGACCAAAGAATTTCAACAATGGCACCGCCGTTTCGCTGGTTGCGGAAATTCAACTCTCCGCCGCTTCGCTTGATCAGCATATCGGCGATAAAAACGCCAAGCCCCATGCCGCCGCGACCCCGCCGGGTGGACATATAGGGCTCCCCCAGCCGGTCGAGCACCTCTTCGGAGAAACCGGGGCCGTCATCGCGGATTTCCGCTCGCACCAGATTATCATTCCAATAGAGATCGATAATCACTTTGTCGGCGGCGAATTCCGCTGCGTTGCTGATCAGGTTGCCAAGGCCGTGGCGCAACTCTGCCGTCAGGAACAGCCGGGGGATATCGGCGGGTTCCCCATGGGTCTGAATGGCGAAATCCTTGTCGCCGTCCTTGTATTTTTCCGTGACCACCGAAAAAAGGTTATCCAGCGCGAGGAAATTATGATGGGCGGAATCCTTGATAAAGAGCTCTGTTTCCGGTCCCTTGGAGAGTTGCGCCAGCACCTCTGCACATTTTTTTGCCTGATCATGCAACAGCGCTGCGTCCTCTGCTGTATCGCTTCCCTTGGGCAGAGCCTGCTTCAGCTCCTCCGATACCAGTAAAATGGTATTGAGTGGCGTACCGAGCTCATGCGCGGCGGCGGCGGCGATCCCGCCGACGGCAGAGAGCTGCTGTTCACGGGCAAGCTCCGCCCGGGCAACAGTGAGTGCGTCTGACATCTTGCGAGAATCCGCCGCGATCAGCCAGGCATAGCCGGAAAGAAACGCCGTTCCCAGTACCAGCGCGGCCCAGATCGCCAGGATATAGGTGCCGGAAAGGAACAGAGAGCCCGGCGGCAGCGGCAACGGCTCAAAGAAAAGCGCGAGGAAGGTTATGCAGGCGAGCGTTGTCAGGCCGAGGAAAAAAGTCCCCTGCCGTGTGAGGTTGGTCGCGGAAATGGTCACCGGTACCAGGAACAGCACCGAGAAGGGGTTTGAGAGGCCGCCGGTAAAATAGAGCAGCCCGGCAAGCTGAAGGATATCGTAAAACAGATAAAGGATCGCGCCGCGGTTTGGAAGCCGTGCCGAGGCCTTCCGGTTGAGGCTGACCAGCAGGTTGAGAAGGGCGCTCGCCCCGATCAGCAGGGCGATGGGCAGGAGCGGGAGGCCATAGCCAAAGACGAAAAAGACGAGGATAACCGTCAGGGCCTGCCCCAGCACCGCCAGCCAGCGGATATAGACCAGCGTTTGCAGCCGCATTCCGCTGGTTGCGAGATTGATGGTGTCTGATTCAATGCTGGGCGCGGACAAGGGGGGCGTATTTTCTGCCATACTCACTATTTCACATGTGCCGGTTTATTATTCAGAAGATTATTCGACATATTAATGCCATCATTGATGCCCTAATCTATAGCAGTATCCTGTTTTCCAACGATGAGTCAAAAAGGATTGAGAAGATGCAAATGACATTCCGGGCAAACCGCCGAAAATTCCTCTCTTTCATAGGCGCAAGCGCACTCCTGTTGGGGGCCGGCGCCAGTAATCTTGCCCATGCAGGTGAAGCACAGGATCAACTGGTTGAAAAGGCGAAATTCACCATCACCAATGTCGCCGCGCAGTCGGAAATGGAGCAATTTCGTAAATTGCTTGCCGTTGCCAAGGGCGTTGTTGTCTTCCCGCAGGTGCTGAAAGCCGGCTTCTTTGTGGGCGGCGCGGGCGGTAGCGGGCTTCTTCTGGGTAAGAACGAGGCCGGGGAATGGTCATCGCCCGCCTTCTACAGGATGGGTCAGGGCAGTATTGGCCTACAGTTTGGCGCGCAGGCGAATGAGCTGGTGCTGGTGATCATGACGGAGAAGGGCCTGCAGGCCATCATTAATAACCAAGTCAAGCTCGGCGGGGATTTAAGCGCGGCCGTCGGCCCTGTGGGCACGACACTCGGTGCCTCGACGACGACGAATTTGAAGGTGGATGTCTTCTCCTTCGCGATTTCGAAGGGTCTGTTTATCGGCGCATCGGTGGAAGGCTCGATCCTGTCATCGAACTCGGATTCCAACGAGTCCTACTATGGCAAGCCGATCACCTCGCAGCAGATCGTTATCGACAGAGCAGTCAATAATGCGCAGGCCGACGGGTTAAAGGCAGCCTTAACGGCGGCTGAGGCCAAGTAAAACCAGGCTTATTCCTCAAGCGCGTCGGACAGGACGCGCACGACATCGGAATGGCGGTTCTGTTTCGCATGATCCAGAGCCGTCCGTCCGGTAAAATCCGTGAGATCCAGCGTCGCCCCTTTTTCAATCAGAAGCATCGCAACCGCTTTATGGCCGGTCTTTGCCGCCTTGATCAACGCGGTCTCCCCCTGCCGGTTTTCCTCATCAATATCCGCGCGCGCCTCAATCAGGATCTCCGCGGCGGCGGTTGATCCATAGGCAGCGGCCTGTATTAGCGCGGTATTGCCAAAGGGATCGGGCAAGTCCACTTGTGCGCCATGGCGGATCAGGACGCTGACCGTCTTCGGTACGCCGGCGATCGCGGCGTGATGAAGGAGCGGAATTTTCTTTAAATCGCGGATATTCGGATTATTGCCGGTCAGAAGATATTCTTCCACCGCGGCGGAATCGCCTCTATCTGCGCTTTGAAAGACGGCGTTTTCACCCAGGATGGATTGGGCGTAGGCGGGCGGGGTAATCAGAAAAACCGTCAAGAAAACAAGCCAGTAGAAACGCATTACATCATTCCTTACACAAAATACCTGTGCCACAATCCCCACAGAACCACAGCAGATTATTAATCAATTATCCGTAATATCGCAAAAAATACTGACATTCCGCTGATTTTTCCTATATTATGTTGCACTGCAGCGAAACTCGGCGCAAAGAAACCCGACAGAAACCAAGCGAGTGGTTTTTGTTAATGTAGGAGAGTACGACGTGCTTTACCAGTTCAATGAAATGCAAAAATTGGCGCTTTCACCTGTACGGATGGCCGCACAAATATACTCTCAGATTTTGAAGAGTCCGTTCAACCCGATTTCCGAAACGCCGCAGGCACAGACCATGGCGGCCGGTTTCGACCTGTTCACGGAAACCACGCAGTATCACGGCAAGCCGGCCTTCGGCCTGACGTCGACAAAGATCGATATGCGCACCGTGGCAGTGACGGAGGAAATTCTCCACCGCAAAACATTCTGCCAGCTCAAGCATTTCAAGCGGGATACGACCCGCAAGGACCCCAAGCTGTTGATCGTGGCACCGATGTCCGGCCATTTCGCGACATTGCTGCGTGGTACGGTCGAGACGATGATGCCAAATCATGATGTCTATATCACGGACTGGCGCGATGCGGCGAATGTCCCGCTTTATGAAGGCCGGTTCGATCTGGATGACTATATCGACTATATCATCGATTATCTCGACATCCTCGGTCCCGACACCCATGTGATGGCTGTGTGCCAGCCGGGCGTGCCGGTGACGGCAGCCGTTGCGCTGATGTCGGAAGACAATAATCCGAATGTGCCGCTGTCCATGACCCTGATGGGCAGCCCCATCGATACTCGTCGTCATCCGACGGACCCTTGCAAGCTCGCGATGAACCACTCCATCGAATGGTTTGAGCATACGGTGATCAATCATGTGCCGGTCGGCTATCCCGGCGCATTCCGGCGCGTTTATCCCGGCTTTTTGCAGCTCAGCGGCTTTGTCAGCATGAATTTCGGCCGCCATATGGAAGCCCATTTAAAGCAGTTCGACCATCTGGTTGAGGGTGATGGCGACAGTGCCGACAGGCACCGTGCCTTCTATGCTGAATATAACGCGGTGATGGACCTGACGGCGGAATATTACCTGCAGACAATTGAGACTGTGTTCCAGAAACAGGCACTCGCCAAGGGCGAGATGATGTATCGCGGTGATCGCCCGGTACGCACAGACCTGATTAAGAAAACGGGGCTGATGACGGTCGAAGGGGAGCTTGACGATATTTCCGGCATCGGTCAGACGGTCGCCGCGCATGATATCTGCTCCGGCCTGCCGGATAGCATGAAAGCCCATTATGAGCAGAAGGGCGTCGGTCATTACGGCGTTTTTAACGGCAGCAAGTTTAATAGCGAGATTGCGCCGCGCATCAGTGACTTTATCCTCAATCACGAGCCGCGCAACCGTGTCCGCCTGGCGTTGGTGTCGGAAAAATCGAAG
>NZ_JARGOQ010000021.1:20547-28522 GCF_029233945.1 Sneathiella sp.
CGGCCAAGCCCGCCGCCACAAAAACCGCCAAAGCCAAGCCCACCGCAAGAAAAGCGCCTGCGCCAAAGCCGGTTGCGAAAAAGGCGGCCCCGTCGAAGACGATGAATGGCAAGAAACCGGTGCCCGTGGCACCGAAGGCGGCGGCGACCAAAACGGTGACGGCGAAGGCAGAACCGGCAAAGGGGACCCCCGCTGAAGCTACGCCGAAGAAGACCACGCCCGCAAAGGCGGCCTCTGCATCGACAACGGTAAAGTCCGCGAAGTCCCCGACCGCCCGCAAATCCCGGACAACGGCCAAACCGGCCCCCCGGGCACGGCGTCAACCAGCGAAAAAGGCCTGAGGTGGCGTGAGCGAAAAACCATTCTGGGAGACCGTCGCGCTTGAAGACATGACGACGTCGCAGTGGGAATCCCTCTGCGACGGTTGCGGTAAATGCTGCCTGCTCAAGCTGGAGGACGAGGATACCCTCGAACTTGCCTATACCGACGTCGTTTGCCGGTTGCTTGATCTTGGGAACTGCCAATGCACCCGCTATCCGGAACGTTCCCGCCTCGTCCCCGATTGCATCACCCTGACCCCGGACATTATTCCGAAGCTGCGCTGGATGCCGAAAACCTGCGGCTATCGTTTGATCTCTGAGGGCAAGCCGTTGCCCTGGTGGCACCCGCTTGTCTCGGGTGACCCCGACACGGTTCATCAGGCAGGCGTTTCCGTGCGTGGCCGCGCCATTTCAGAGCGCCGCGCGGGCGATTTAGAGGACCATATCGTCGACTGGCCCGATGAAGATGTCGGCTGATCGCCGCAATCTGGAATTGGTGACGGACACGCCGCCGTATCTTGTCTGCGAGGGACGAAACATCCCGATCGAGGTAAAACGATCCCCCCGTGCGGTGCGGATCAAGCTCCGGATTGATCCGCGACGGGGCGTTGTCCTGTTGCTGCCGAAACGCGCCTCGCTCAAGGCGGGCATGATATTCCTGCGCCAGGAAATCGACTGGATTGCCAGCAATATCAAACGGATACCGGAAACTGTACCCTTTCGTGATGGCGTCATGCTGCCCCTTCTGGGCCGGCCCCACCGGATCACCCATGTGCCGGAGCAGCGCGGCTTCGTCTGGGCGGAGGATGGGCATATCTATGTCGCAGGCGCCGCGGAGCATCTGCCGCGCCGGATGAAGGACTGGACGCGCAAGTTGGCGAAAACAGAGATCAGCGTCTGGGCGGCCGACTATGCCGGGAAAATCGATGCTCGCTACAGCGGCATTACACTCCGCGATCAGGTCACCCGCTGGGGGAGCTGTTCTTCGACCGGACGGCTTAACTTCTCCTGGCGGTTGCTGCTGATGCCGGAGGAGGTGATGCGTTATATTGTCGCCCATGAGGTGGCGCATTTGCGGCATATGAACCATTCCGCCGCCTTCTGGGCGCTGGTGGACGAGCTTCACCCGCGCGTTGAACACGCCAAGAAATGGCTCAAAAGCAATGGGGCGGATCTACATAAGTATGGCGTTGAATGATCGAAGAGGGTATGACTCTTCCGGTCCCTTTCGAAAGCCTTTCATGAAACGCCTTGCCCCCTCTTCCGTTCCTTTTACGATTTATCTGGCTGCGGCGGTGGCGCTCGGGCCGTTGTCGACGGATATGTATCTGCCGACGTTCCCGCAACTGGCGGCGTTTTTCAGCGCCAGCGCGGCGGAAGTGCAGCTCACGCTCAGTATTTTCACCTTCGGGATTGGCGGTTGCCAGCTGATTTACGGGCCGCTCACGGACCGGTTCGGGCGCAAACCGATCATTGTCGCGGGGCTTTTTATCTATGTTGTGGCGAGTTTTGCCTGCCTTTTTGCTGTTAATATCGACCAGCTGGTGATTTTGCGCTTTATACAGGCGCTCGGCGTTTGCGCGGCCATCGTCGTGCCCCGCGCCATGGTGCGTGATCTGTTCGCACGGGAACAGGCGGCGCAGCAGCTTTCCCGCATGGGCACGATCATGGGTCTCGCGCCCGCCATTGCGCCGGTGCTCGGGGGATATATCGCCGCCTTTTACGGCTGGCAATCGGTGTTTTTTGTGCTCGGTCTCGCGTCGCTCATTGTCGGGCTGGTGACATTGCTGCTTGTCGATGAGTCTCTACAGACAAAAGACCTCAATGCGTTGCGCCCCAGCCATATCGCCCGGAATTATCTCGATCTGTTTCGGCATCGCGAATTTCTGGGCTATGCGCTGACCGGGGGCCTCTGTTTTGGCGGCCTTTTCTCCTTTATTTCCGGCTCCCCGCTTGTTCTGATTGAGGTGATGGGCGTTCCCGCAGAGAATTTCGGTTATTTCTTCGGGATTGTCGTGCTTGGCTATATGAGCGGGACATTGCTTGGCCCCAAAATGACAAAGGCGAAGGGGCTTTCCGTCTCTGTCGGCATCGGCGCAGTGTTTTGCGCCGTTGGCGGGGGCAGCATGGTACTGGCGGCCTGGGCGGGGTTCAACACGGTGATTGCCATCATCCTGCCGATGATAGTCTATACGGTCGGCATGGGGGTTGTCCTGCCGCAGTCGCAGGCGGGCGCCATGGCGCCATTTCCTGAAAAGGCAGGCTCCGCCTCGGCCTTGATGGGCTTTTTAATGCTCGGCTTTGCGGCGCTCCTCGGCTTTATGATCGCGTTCTTTTATGACCAGACGCAATTTTCGATGGTTTATGCCATCGGCCTGATGGGGATAAGCTCGGTTTTGGTCTTCCGCCTGACGGCCCATGGTGCGGCGGAAGAGGCCTTCGAAGAGGAGTAATCCCTTACGGCTGCTGCCGCTGCTTATCCATATAGTCGAAGGAGTCCTTTTTCTCCGGCGTGTTTAGATCGGCGGGTGTGTTGGTGCCGCCCGCCGCCGGGGCATTCTTGCTGGAAAAAGCCTGAACGATCTTGTCCCAGATGCTTGTCCCGGAGTTTTCCTCTTCCTGCCTGCTGAAGGCAATCGCCTGTGATGTCTCCGAATGGGTGATGAAATCCTTCCAGGTCACGGCGGGAAGATTGCTGCCGTTCACCCGCTTGGTGGCGGAGCCATCATCATTGCCGAACCAGACGCCGGCGACCAGATCCGGCGTAAAGCCGATGAACCAGGCGTCGCGGTAATCCTGTGTTGTGCCGGTCTTGCCCGCCGCGGCAAAGCCCGGGTTGGCGGCTTTGCCGGTGCCCCATTTTATGGTCGCGGTCATGACATCCTGCATCTTGTTGATGGTCGCCGCGCTGATGATCCGTCCCTGACCGGAGGTTTGCCGTTGGTACAGCACGGGGCCACCCTTTTCGCGGATTTGAAGCACGCCATACGGCAACACCGCCTGCCCGCCATTGGCAATGACCGCGTTGGCGGCGGTCATCTCAAGGAGGGAGACTTCATAGGTGCCGAGCGAAATGGACGGATGCAACGGGAAATTTCCGGTCAGGCCGAGGTTTTTCGCCATACCGGCGACCTTGTCCCGCCCGACCCGCTCCGTCACCCGAACCGCGACCGTATTGATGGACCGGGCATAAGCCTCCCGCAGACTCATATCGCCGTTATAGAGCTTGGTGTAGTTTTCGGGCGTCCAGCCGTCGATATTGACCGGGCCATCGTTAAAAACATCGTCCGGCGACAGGCCATTCTCAAATGCGGCCGCATAGACAATCGTCTTGAACACGGATCCGGGTTGCCGCCGCGCGACGGTTGCCCGGTTATAGACAGACTCGGCATAGGACCGTCCGCCGACCATGGCGCTCACCGCCCCATCCGGCGTCATGGCAACAAATGCCCCCTGATTCACGGCCATTTTCGTGCCTTCGGCTTTCAGCCGCGCCTCGATCGCGCGTTCCGCATCGCCCTGCATGGCAAGATCGAGCGTTGTCGTGATCACCAGATCCTTGTCCGTCCGGCCGATATAAGCCTGTACCTCGCTTACGACCCAGTCCGCAAAATAGCGGACATTCCGGAAATCCCGGCTCGCATTGATCAGAACTGCCGGTTTGGCGCGGATTTTGGCGGCGTCCGCCTCGCTGAGATAATCTTCATCCACCATGCGCGTGAGAACGACACTCGCCCGGCCCTGCGCTCGCTCCAGGCTGCGGGTGGGCGCATAATAGCTCGGAGCTTTGAGAAGGCCGGCCAGCATCGCTGCCTCGGCGGTGGTCAGTTCCGTTGCCGGATGGGAGAAATACTTCCGGGAGGCCGCATCAATGCCATAGGTGCCGGAGCCGAAATACATGCGGTTAAGATAGAGCGCGAGGATTTCATCTTTTGAGTATTCCGCCTCCAGCCAGAAGGCGAGCAGGGTTTCGCGGATTTTCCGTCCCAATGTACGCTCTGGTGTCAGAAACAGGTTCTTCGCGAGCTGTTGCGTGATCGTGCTGCCGCCCTGCACAACGCGCCCGGCCTCGTAATTGCGCCAGGCGGCGCGGACGAGGCTGATCGGGTTCAGACCGAAATGATTGTAGAAATGGCTGTCTTCGGTCGCGAGTACCGCCTGCTTGATATTATCGGGCATCGCATGAATCGGCAGCATATCGCCATAAAGATCGCCATAGGTCGAATAGCGGATGCCGTCGCGCGTCTGCAACACCATGGAGGGGCGCTTCTCAATCTCGCCGATGCCGGAAATATCAGGCAGGGTATAGGCAAAATACCCGATAAAAATGCCACCGATCAGAAGACCCCACAGAGCAATTGCCCCGCCCCAGTTGACGATAGGGCCCCAGAGACCGCTGGATTTCTGGGCTTTCTTGCGCGGGCGTCGGGTCGCTGCCTTTTTTGGGCTCCGTCCTGATGTTGCCTTCGCGCTTTTCTTGCTTCGCGCGGGCTTCGGCCGCTGCGGATAAGCATTTGAGCCCGGCCTTGCGGCCGGTTTTCGTCTGCCTGGTCCTTTGGATGCCTTCTTCATAATCGAACTCGATTGCTACTTTGCATTACTCAAAATGCGGGCCAAAGGGTGTCTTATCTCTCACATATAAGGCAAAATTGCGTTTTTAAGCCGCATTTTCCGACATCAGGCATCCAGAAAGCTGACTTTCAGGGCATTGTCCTGGATAAAATTGCGCCGTGGCTCCACCACATCGCCCATCAGGGTGGAGAAAACCTCATCGGCCTCATCCCCGTGGTTGATGCGCACCTGCAGAAGCGTCCGCGCCTCATGATCGAGGGTGGTCTCCCAAAGTTGCTCGGGGTTCATCTCGCCGAGGCCTTTATAGCGCTGGATGGTGAGGCCGCGCTTGCCGAGATTAGTGACCGCTTCCATCAGTTCCAGCGGTGAATAGATCACCTGCCGCTTGTCTTTATGGATAAAGGTGGAGGCCTGCGCATAGATCGCCTGCAATTCGTCTTTCATGGCGTTCAATTGGCGTGCCTCGGCGGAATGGATGAGGTTGCTGTCGACCAGCTGGACTTCCGTCACGCCGCGTACTTCACGGCTGAATTTCAGGCTGAAATCGGGTAAAATCTCACCGGTCCAGCCCCGCTCCGTCTCCGAGGAGATGGCATCGAGCCGGTTTGCGACGAATTTGGCGGCTTCGGGCCCACGCACGGGATCGCTCAGCACCTCATCACTCAGCGCACCGGCGATCGCCACCTGCTCGACGACCGGGCGGTTCTGGATTCTGGCAATGGCATCAATAAGATCGCGGGCCTGACGGGCGCGGGCCACAAGCGCGCGCAGGTCCTCTCCGCTTCGCCGTTCGCCCGAGTCAAGCTCCAGCATCACCTCTTCCATGCCCTGATCGATCAGATAATCATCCATCGCGGGCTGATCTTTGAGGTAAACCGACGATTTCCCCTTTGCCACCTTATAAAGCGGCGGCTGGGCGATATAGAGATAGCCTTTTTCGACCAGTTCCGGCATCTGCCGATAGAAGAAGGTGAGCAGGAGCGTGCGGATATGCGATCCGTCCACATCGGCGTCCGTCATGATGATGATTTTATGATAGCGCGCCTTCTCGATATCGAACTCTTCCGGGCCGATCCCGGTGCCGAGCGCGGTGATCATGGTGCCGATCTCGGTGGAGGAGAGCATGCGGTCAAACCGCGCCCGTTCCACATTGAGGATTTTACCGCGGAGCGGCAGAACGGCTTGATTATGGCGGTCCCGCCCCTGTTTGGCGGAGCCTCCGGCGCTGTCACCCTCGACGAGGAAAAGCTCGGAAATCGCCGGGTCTTTCGACTGGCAATCGGCGAGTTTGCCCGGCAGGCTGGAAATATCGAGTGCGCCCTTGCGGCGGGTGAGTTCGCGCGCCTTGCGGGCGGCCTCACGGGCTGCGGCGGCCTCGAAAACCTTCGTGATAACGATCTTGGCATCGTTCGGATGCTCCTCAAACCATTGGCTGAGCGCTTCGAATACCGAGCTTTCGACGATCGGGCGCACTTCACTGGAGACCAGCTTGTCCTTGGTCTGGGACGAGAATTTCGGATCCGGCACCTTGACCGAGACGACACAGGTCAGCCCTTCGCGCGCGTCATCGCCGGTAACAACGATCTTTTCCTTCTTGGCGGTTCCGCTCGCGGTGGCATATTGGTTGATGCAGCGGGTCAGCGCGGCGCGGAACCCGGCGAGATGGGTGCCGCCGTCGCGCTGCGGGATATTATTGGTGAAGCAGAGCACGTTTTCATGATAGCTGTCGTTCCACTCAAGAGAGGCTTCAACCGTTACACCTTCTTTTTCTGCGGCCAGATCAATGGTTTCCGTGATCATCGGGGTTTTCGACCGGTCGAGATATTTGACAAAAGCGGAAATGCCGCCCTCATAATGCAAATCGACCGTTACCGGCTCAGCGGAGCGCAAATCATTGATCTGGATATAAACGCCGGAATTGAGGAAGGCGAGCTCCCGCAGGCGATGTTCCAGCGTCGAGAATTCGAACTTGATATTCGTGAAGGTCTCGGGCGACGGGGTGAAGGTAATTTCCGTTCCGCTCTTATCCTTGGCATCGCCGGTAATTTCAAGGGCGCCGACAGGCTCCCCATGCTCGAAGCTGAGACGATGCTCTTTGTCATTGCGCCAGATGGTCATGTCCAGACGGGTCGACAGCGCGTTGACCACAGAGACACCCACGCCATGCAGGCCGCCGGAAACCTTGTAAGAGTTCTGGTCGAACTTGCCGCCCGCGTGAAGCTGGGTCATGATCACCTCAGCGGCGGAGACCCCTTCTTCATGCATATCGACCGGGATGCCACGACCGTTATCGCGCACCGTGACTGAGCCTTCGGGGTTGAGCGAGACATAAATCAGGTCGCAATGACCGGCCAGCGCCTCGTCAATGGCGTTATCCACGACCTCATAGACCATGTGATGCAGACCCGAGCCATCGTCCGTATCGCCGATATACATGCCCGGGCGTTTGCGCACCGCATCAAGGCCCTTCAGGACCTTGATCGATTCCGCGCCATATTCTTCTGCTTCCATAGGACTTTCCGTGTTACTCATACGTCGTCTTTCCTTCTAGCGAGCGGCCGTCTGGCGGATGGTGCCATCGTCGACCGTCAAAAACTGCGCCCGGTTTCCAAGTTCGGAAAACAGGGCATAATCGGTGCCTGTCATCCAGGCCTGTGTCTTCATCTCCTCAATCTCGTCAAACAGCGCCATGCGCCGCTTCTCATCGAGATGGGCCGTTATTTCGTCCAGCAGCAGGATCGGCGCCCGCCCTTGCATTCCCGCCTGCAATCGCGCATCCCCGAGGATGATCGAGATCAGGAGCGCCTTCTGCTCCCCCGTTGAGCAGAGCCCGGCCGGAACGCCCTTGTCCTTATGCAGGACTGCCAGATCGCTCCGGTGCGGGCCGAGCCGTGTACTCCCCGCTTGCGCATCCAGACGCCGGGCCGCCTCCAACTCCGCGCGGTATCTGTCTTCCACCGCCAACGCACTCATTTCCTCAAGCCACTCTTCCAACAGGCCTTTGATCGTCAGCTCCGCCTTTGGAAAGGCGCGCGGGCCAGCCTCTTGCTCCGCCGCGATCATCGCCCCGTTCAGCCGTGCCG
>NZ_JARGOQ010000021.1:28622-54775 GCF_029233945.1 Sneathiella sp.
GCATCCGACGTTACATCCGCCGCCACCGCCCAGCTGCCGCTGCCCTTTATATTCGCGGCCTCCGTCAGTTTCGCCCGCCGCAATCCCCGTCCCGGCGTGAGGAAAGAGATCGCTTCCAGAAGGTTGGTTTTGCCGCTGCCGTTCGCGCCCGTCAGAACGACAGGACGGTAATCCGCTTCAACCTTCAAATGCGTATAATTGCGAAAATCAGTCAAAATCAGGCGCGTAATAACATAGGCCGACACAAATGGCTCCTCTATGGCGACACCCATTGTCCCGGGCCGATGACTCACGGTGCTGTCAGGGCCGCCATATCACACCCGCATCGGCATCAGAACATAGAGCGCCCCTTCATCGGCGCTGTCCTTCACGATGGTTGGCGATCCCGCGTCGGCAAACAGGAAGCGGGCATTCTCGCCATCAATCTGACCGGTGATATCAAGCAGGTATTTCGAGTTGAAGCCGATTTCCATTTCATCCGACCCGTAGGAAGCCGCAACTTCCTCCGTGGCGCTTCCTGCCTCTGCCCCGGTCGCGGAGAGGGTGATCAGATTGCCACTCAGGGAGAGTTTGATGGCGCGGGTTTTCTCGGTTGCAACCGTGGACACACGGTCAACGGCCTGGGCGAAGGACTTGCCATCCAGCTCAAGCACCTTGTCGTTGCCTTCCGGAATGACCCGTTCATAGTCCGGGAAGGTGCCGTCGATCAGTTTTGACGTCAGGATCGTATCGCCGAAGGAAAAGCAGATTTTAGTCTCCGAGAGGGAAATCGCGACCGGTTCGTCCCGCTCGTCAATCAGGCGGAGTACTTCGCTCACGGCCTTGCGCGGCACAATCACGCCCGGCATGCCCTCCGCATCCGACGGGATCGGGGTTTCGACCCGGGCAAGGCGATGGCCGTCTGTCGCCACCGCGCGCAGCATGGGCACGCCGTCCGTCTCCGCCGCATGCAGATAGATCCCGTTCAGGTAATAGCGGGTCTCTTCCGTTGAGATGGCGAAGCGCGTCTTGTCGATCAGGCGCTTCAGGATATTCGCGGCCAGCACGAAATTATGCGGCAGCTGATTGGTTTCCATCACCGGGAAGTCATCCTGCGGCAGGCAGGCCAGTGCGAATTTCGACTGGCCGCAGCGCACATAGATCCGTTCTTCCGCTGCGTTGTGGTCAAGCTCCACCTGACTGCCTTCGGGCAGCTTGCGGATGATGTCATAAAGGAGATGGGCCGGGACGGTCGTCGCCCCTTCGGTTCCAATATTCGCGGCGACCTTTTCATTGATCGCAATATCAAGATCTGTTGCCGTCAGGCCAAGAAACCCGTCCCGCGCATTTATCAGTATATTGGCGAGGATCGGGATTGTGTTGCGGCGTTCGACAACGCTTTGCACATGGCTCAAGGACGATAGCAAAGCGGAGCGTTCAATTGTCAGTTTCATTGGCTCAATCAGGCTTCAAATAGGTTACTCAAAAAGGGCTGTCATTATGCCCGATAAAGGCCGGTTACATCAATATAATTCTCCCCGGAACCGGCAATTCCGCCAACAGCCTAAGAATTTGATTCATAACCTTGAATCGAAATTCAGGCCGGTGCAGGAGACCATGCGCCACTATAGCAGAGAGAACACTGGAAACCTAGGCTTTTCGCCCGTTGCCGCAGGGCGGAAATCAGGCTGAAATTGCCTGTGATATCAGGAGCTTGCATCGCCCGATCGCCGCCGGGCAAACTGATAGGTTGCAACCAGTCCGATTGCCGCCGCCGGAAGGCAGGCAAGCGGGATCAACCAGGCAATTACAGTGATGACGGAAATGTCCGCTTCCTCAGTCAGGCCAGCGGCGTTGGCGAGAATGCCGGCATAGGCCGCACCAAGGGCGTAACCGAGCCGTTGCAGGGTCGGGATGGCGCTGGCAATCCGCTCATGTTCATTATCCGGCGCGAGCTTGATAGCCCGACGGAGGATGAAGGTCCAGGCAGTGCCGAAGCCGCCGCCCTGCATGGCCGCGAACACGGCAATCAGCCAGACCGGCCCATAGGGCAAGCTATAGGCATATCCCGGCAGGCTGATCGTCACGAGGATCATGCCGATGACAACCATCCGGCCGTCGTGCTTTTCCGCAACACCGGACACCAGGGAGGCAACAAGAGCCCATCCGATAGACATACAGGCCATCACATAGCCGCCAACGATGGGCGCCCGACCATGCAGTTCGGTGATCAGATAGGGGCCATAGACGGTGATGGCAACAGTCGTCGTCGAAAAGGCAAGGACAAGGGCCAGCGCCGCGCCGAGCGGAGTGAAGAGGTTAAGTGGTTTATGTGGCAACAGGCGGCTTTCTGCCCGCCGGCCGTCAAGGAAGAGAAAGAGAATGAGCGCCACGATGCCCAGGACAACGAACAGGCTGGTTTGCAGGACAGATATCTCGATTCCGCCGTACGCAATCAGGAAAACCCCGAGAGATAACCAGAAAAGCCGCTGAAGAGGAAAGCGGGCACGGATTTGTTCTGCCGGCTTTTCGTTCTTGCGCAACGTGAACTGTATCCATACTGCCATAAGAAGCGCCTGGACGGCAAAAAACCAGAAGCCGCCTTGCCAGGTGCCGTATTCGACAAAAAGCCCGCCCACGAGCGGCCCGATAAAAGCGGAGACACCCCATAAGGTGCTGATCGCACCGAGGGCACGGGCCGTCAACCGGCGTGGAAACAACTGGCTTACGGCGACAAAGGCCATGGCCATCAAGCCACCGCCGCCCAGGCCCTGAAACAAACGACCGACCAGAACCACCCACATTTCAGGTGCCAGTGCACTGATGGTGCAGCCAAGCGCGAAGAGAAGCGCTGCCAGCGTCATCGGCGCGCGCAGGCCATATTGCAGGACCATCAAGCCGCTGGCCGCCCCCGCGACGATGGAACCGATGCCATAGAGTGCCACCGTCCAGGAGATCAGCTCCGCCCCGCCGATCTCGGCGACAATCTGCGGCACCATGGTGGCGACCAGCAGGCTGTCGGCGGCATGAAGCCAGATGCCAAGGCTTACCAGGGCCAGGGACATCCCGTATTGCCGGTTAAGAACTTCGCGCCAGCGAACGGCGCCGCTCTGTTGTGGTTCATTCATGGAATGGCCCGCCTTTTTCTTGAAACCTTTTTGGGGGGTTATCCTCTCTGGTGCGGATCGTCTCGCTGCGGCTGCCTTCTACTCAAGCATTCGCATCAGCAGGTCTATATCTTCCGACAGGGCAATATCCTCCTGTCGCAGCTCGTCGATTTTCTTCAGGGCATGCATCACGGTTGTATGGTCACGGCCCCCGAATTTCCGGCCGATTTCCGGCAGGGAACGAGAGGTCAGATGCTTGGCCAGATACATTGCCACCTGACGCGGGCGGGCCACGGCGCGGGCGCGGCGGGCGGAATGCATGTCCGACATGCGGATGTTGAAATGCTCCGCCACTTTCTTCTGGATTTCCTCGATCGTGATGCGTCGGTCATTGGCGCGCAAGAGATCGCGCAGCACTTCCTGCGTGCTTTCCAGTGTCACGGCGCGCCCGACGAGATCGGAATAAGCCAGCACACGGTTCAATGCCCCTTCCAGCTCCCGCACGTTCGACGTGATGCGATGGGCAAGGAATTCCAAAATGCGCGGATCGATATTGATTTTCCCCTGCTCGACCTTCGATTGCAGGATGCCGAGGCGGAGCTCGTAATCGGTTGGGTGAATATCGGCGACCAACCCCCAGCCGAGCCGGGAGCGCATCCGTTCCTCCATCCCTTCAAGGTCGGTCGGGGACCGGTCGCCGGAGATGATGATCTGGTGATTCTGATCGACCAGCGCGTTGAAGGTGTGGAAAAATTCCTCCTGCGTGCTGTCCTTCCCGGCGATGAACTGCACATCGTCGATCATCAGCACATCGACGGAGCGGAACTGGTCCTTGAAATTCATCGTGTCCTTGAAACGAAGTGCGCGGATAAAGCGGTACATGAATTTTTCCGCCGAAAGATAGAGCACGCGCTTGTCCGGGCTGTTGGCGGCGATGGCATGGCCGATGGCATGCATCAAGTGGGTCTTGCCGAGTCCGACTCCGCCATAGAGATAAAGCGGATTAAAGGGCACGGAATCCTTCGCCTCCGCCACGCGGCGCGCGGCGGCATGGGCCAGTTCGTTTGATTTGCCGACAACGAAATTCTCGAACGTAAAGCGCGGATCGAGCGGCGCCATCAGGGACGGATCCGGAGTTGCGCCCGCTTCGACGGCGGCAACTGCCTTGCCATTGAAGGGCGCGCTCACATCGGCAAGGCCGAAGGTCGGCTTCTGCGCGGCGATGTTTTTCTTGTCGAGCGGTTTGACCCGGATATCGACGGCAGTGATCGATTTGTCTGCTGCGTTCCAAAGCTGCCGAATGCGGTTGGCGTAGTTGTTAAGCACCCAGTCGCACAAGAACCGCGTCGGCAACGTCATTGTCACCAATTTGCCGTCGATCTTCTCAAGCTCGATATTCTTCAGCCAGGAATTAAAGGTTGCAACGCCATATTCGCTGCGAAGCTTTTCCCTGATCTGCTTCCACTGTTCATTTCTTGTCATTACAGAAGCCTTTGAATTCGTCTGCGCTGTCATCAGCTCTGTTTCCAGTCGAGACCGGCGACTTTCCAGCCGCCGACAGTTCCCCGGTGGCCGCTCTGGTCGGGCCCACCCTCAAATCCTTCCAGGACGTTATAGGCGCGGCCATAGCCTGCCTGCGTTGCGGCCTCGGCGGCAGCGATTGAGCGCACGCCCGAGCGGCAGAGGAAAATCACGGGAGCGGTTTTGTTCGGCTGGATCGCGGAAATTTCGTCAATGAAGTTCATGTTCTTCGACATGTCGGGAAACAGAACCCAGGAGACGGGCTGGACCGTTTTACCGAGAGATGACAGATCAGGTAATCCCACATAGGCCCATTCTGCCGTTGTTCTGACATCTATCAGGACCGCTTCCGGGTCGCTTGCCAGTATATCCCATGTTTCCTGAACCGTCTTGTCACCGGCATAGGTTGCGTTGCTGCCGGGTGTTCCCCCATTTGTCATCCACAAATTTCCTTCGTTCCATTATGCTGAACAATGTCCGGTGTAGGTCCGGACATCAGCGAAAAAGACTTTCCGGCGGTTCCCCCCGGAAACCGCCCTTAAACTGGTACGCAACGCAGAACTTCATAAACCAACACGCAACTGAATACAGTGCCTCCCAAGCGGCGATTAGCCCCTTTTTTACCTCGACAATCTATGTGATTTAAGGATTGGGAGTGCTCCTTTAAGACCGGCGAGAGTAATCTTATCCACATCTCCCATGCAAGGAAAGGGTGACAGGAAAACCGAAATTTATTTTGTAAATTGATTGAACAAATTCTTGACCTACAAGATGTTGTAAACGGTTCCACAGCGGTAACGTTAACTGGTAAAAAGCCACGCGAAATCCGGCTGAGTGACACGCCTATAAAGCGCAATGACGCATAAAAAAAGCCGCGATCCATTTTCGGATCGCGGCTTGATTCTCAGATGATTCTCGTCTTAAGCGGAGAGCGCTTTTACTTTCGCGTTCAGACGTGAAATCTTGCGGGAGGCCGTGTTCTTCTTGTACACGCCCTTGACGACACCGCGGGTCAGTTCAGACTGGGCGATACGCAGCGCCTCGTTGGCTTTTGTCTGGTCCCCTTCCGTTACCGCCAGTTCGACCTTTTTCACATAGGTGCGAATGCGGCTGCGGCGGGCCCGGTTGCGTTCGGTCCGGACGTCTGTCTGTCGGATGCGTTTCAATGCAGATTTATGATGCGCCATGACAATCCTGTCTTTTAGCTTCGAAATTCGGAAGCCGGGTTATAACCAGCAGGAAATACGCCGTCAACAGAAGAATATCGATAATCGGGCGGAATTCGCAATTTTCCGCCCTTTAAGCTCGAATACCACGTTTTTCCGACGAGAGCCGACCTGTTTCTAGCGGTTTTTAAAATCCGGGGTGCGCTTTTCGGCGAAAGCAGACATGCCTTCTTTCTGATCTTCCGTCGAAAAAGTCGAATGAAAGACCCGCCGCTCAAACATGATTCCTTCGCGCAAGGTGGTCTCATAGGCCTTGTTGACACTCTCCTTGCACATCATGACGATGGGTTGGGACAGGTCGGCGATTTCGCCGGCGACCTTGATCGCCTCATCCATCAGGTCGTTGAGCGGAACAATGCGACTGACAAGTCCGGAGCTTTCCGCTTCCTCCGCGCTCATCATCCGGCCGGTCAGGCACATTTCCATGGCCTTCGCCTTGCCGACGGCGCGGGTCAGGCGCTGGGTGCCGCCAAGGCCGGGAATGGTGCCAAGCTTGATTTCGGGCTGCCCGAATTGTGCATTATCAGCGGCGAGGATAAAGTCGCACATCATTGCAAGCTCGCATCCACCGCCGAGAGCATAGCCCGCGACCGCCGCAATCACGGGTTTGCGGAAAGTGGACAGCCGCTCGGCATCCTGGCTCAGGAAATTGCTTTTATACACATCCATATAAGTCTTGGGCTGCATTTCGAGAATGTCCGCCCCGGCGGCGAATGCCTTTTCAGATCCCGTCAGGACGACGGCGCCGATCGTCTCGTCGGCCTCGAACTTGTCAAGGGCGTCGGCCAGTTCCACGAACAGCTCGGCACAGAGGGCGTTGAGGGCTTTCGGCCGGTCGAGGCGGATGATGCCGACGGCGCCTTTCGTATCGGTGACAATATTATTATAGGCCATGGGAGTATCCTGTTTTTAATTTGGTTGCGTCATTGGCGCCCATTATCTTCATGGAATCTTCTTTGTCCAGCCTAGCGCTGACATTTCGGGCAATAGAAGGTGGAGCGACCGGATTGCGTGATTCTGTGGATGCTGCCGCCGCATCCCGGGGTCGGGCAAGGCGCGCCCTCCTTGTCGTACGTGAGGAATCGATGCTGGAAATAACCGAGCTCTCCATCCGTGTGGCTGTAATTGCGCAATGTCGATCCGCCGGAGGCTATCGCCTCCTCCAGCACGGTGCGAATGGCGGCGGCAAGCCTGTCGGCGCGCTGGCCCTTGACATTCATGGCCAGGCGCTTGGGGGATATTCCGCTCCGGTGCAGTGCCTCGCAGGCATATATATTGCCGACACCGGCGACGATCCGTTGATCGAGGAGTGCGATCTTGATCGGTGTCTTGCGCCCCGCCAGCCGCTCGGCCAGCACGGGGCCGCTGAATTCATTCCCAAGCGGTTCCGGCCCGATCCCGACAAGCTGCGGATGGCTCTCCAGCAGGTCCGTTTTCGTTAGCAGCATAAAGCCGAAACGACGCGGATCATGATAGCGCACGCGAAGTCCCCGCGCGGTTTCGAAAATCACATGATCATGCTTGTCGAAAGGGCTTGTGGGATCCGGTTCGGGCTCGATGCGAAAACTTCCCGACATGCCAAGATGCCCGATCATTACCTCCCCGCCCTCCAGCGTCATCAGGATATATTTCGCGCGGCGACGGATCGCTTCGATCCTCCGGCGAGTCAGCGTTTCTGCAAAGCCCTCGGCAAAGGGAAAGCGCAAATTCGCGCGCCGCAGCGTGACGGCGGTGAACTGATCGCCGATCAGGGCCTGCTCCAGGCCGCGGCAGACGGTTTCGACTTCGGGTAATTCGGGCATGGCGGGACAGTAGCCTTATTTTATGCCTTGCGCTATGCTCTTATTTCGACCAAACAAGGCGATCAACTCATCCAGCAAACGGAAAGTGCGATGGCAGTTTCGGACAATTCATCGGACAGCACCCATTTCGGGTTTCGCGAGGTCCCGAAGGACGACAAAGCCGGGCTTGTGCGCGGTGTTTTTGACAGCGTTGCCGGGAATTACGACCTGATGAATGACCTGATGAGCGGCGGGGTTCATCGCCTTTGGAAATCGGCGATGATCGACTGGCTGATGCCGCGAAAGGGGCAGCATCTTCTCGATGTGGCGGGGGGCACTGGCGATATCGCCTTTCGCTTTCTTGACGCGGTGGAGGGGGATGGCCGGGTCACGGTGCTCGATATCAATCACGCAATGCTGAGCGTCGGACAGGACCGCGCCATCGATCAGGGGCGGCTTAAGGGGCTCGACTGGACAAACGGCGATGCGCAATCCCTCCCTCTTCCTGATAAATCGGTTGATGCCTATACGATCGCTTTCGGTATTCGCAATGTGACGGATATCCCGAAGGCACTGCGAGAGGCATATCGTGTTTTGAAGCCGGGCGGGCGGTTTCTCTGCCTGGAGTTCAGCAAAGTGGAGGCGCCGGTCCTGAAGGAATTTTACGATTTCTATTCTTTCAAGCTGCTGCCCGAGATTGGCGGCATTGTGGCGAAGGACAAACCGTCATACCAATATCTGGTGGAGAGTATCCGCCAGTTTCCGGATGCGGATCGCTTCGCCGACATGCTGCGGGAGGCGGGCTTTGGGCAAGTCAAGTATCGCCGCCTTTCCGGTGGTATCGCGGCATTGCACTCTGGCTGGCGGTTGTAGGAGCGACATTCTGTGATCCGGACTATCAACAATTCCCTACGGTTGCTCTTCGTTGCCCGGACGCTGGCGCGGCATGACGCCCTCTTTTTCCTCGATAATTTCGAGCGGCTGCCAGTCTATCTTGTGTTGCTGCGCAAGATCATGCCGCTCTTTGCCGTTGGCGCCACGCGCAGCAAGGACCTCCGTGATGGGGAACGGCTCGCAAATGCGCTGCAGGAACTGGGGCCTAGTTTTATCAAGCTCGGTCAGGCGCTCTCCGTGCGGGCCGATCTGATCGGGGAGGATATGGTGCTCGACCTTGGCAATCTGCGCGATCGCCTGCCGCCCTTCCCGTTTGAAAAGGCGCGCGAGACTATCGAATATGAGTTGCAGGCGCCGCTTGAAGAATTATTCGCGGAGTTTAACCCCGAGCCTGTCGCGGCGGCCTCCATTGCGCAGGTGCATTTCGCGAAAGTGCGGGAGTTGGTCCCTGCCCCGACGGAAGAAAATCCTGCGGCGACCGAGGAAATCCTCCGCGATGTGGCGGTGAAGATCCTGCGCCCCCATATCGAGGATGCGTTTGAGCGGGATTTGAGGCTTTTCTACTGGCTGTCCGAGCTGGTGGAGCGGTATCAGCCGCATATGCGCCGCCTGAGGCTGACCAAGATTGTCGATACCATGGCCGATTCCGTCGAGCTGGAGATGGACCTCCGGCTGGAGGCCGCCGCCGCCTCTGAAATGGCGGAAAATTTCGCGGAAGACCCCGAATTCGACGTGCCCGAGATTGATTGGCAACGTACGGCGCAGCGGGTGATGACCCAGAGCCGTATCGACGGGATCAGCATTTCAAAGAAAGAAGAACTGATCGCGGCCGGCCATGACCTCAACGCGCTCGCCGACAATGTCATCCGCGTTTTCCTCCATCAGGTGCTGCGCGACGGCTTTTTCCATGCGGATATGCATCACGGTAACCTGTTCGTGACACCAGACGGACGGTTGGCCGCCGTTGATTTCGGCATCATGGGTCGGATGAGCCGGGAGACCCGGTTGTTCATGGCGGAAATGCTCTATGCCTTTCTCACTCGCGATTATTTGCGGGCGGCGGAAATCCATTTCGAGGCGGGCTATGTGCCAAAGCATAAATCTCTCGCCAATTTTGCGCAGGCTTGCCGCTCCATCGGGGAGCCCATCCTCGGCCGCCCGGTCAATGAAATTTCCATCGCGCGGCTGCTGGTGCAGCTTTTTCAGATTACCGAAACTTTCGAGATGGAAACCCAGCCGCAGCTTCTTCTGCTGCAGAAGACGATGGTCACCGCCGAAGGCGTGGCGCAGAGCCTGAATACGGAAATCAACTTCTGGGAATCCGCGTCCCCGACCGTTGAGCACTGGATGCGGGAGAATATGGGCATTGAGGCGCAGGCCGCTGATGTGGTGAAGGACGGCATCGCGCTCCTTCGCAAGATCCCGGCGATTGTGACCAAGGCCGATGATCTGCTGAGTGAGATGGAAAGCCGGGAGAAAGCGCTTCGGGAGGAGATGGAAGCCGATACAGTCGCGACAGAGCGGCGTTATCGCACGGGTTATCTCGTGGGCGGTGTGTTTCTCGGCGCCCTCGCCGCCTATCTCCTGACGCTTGCGATTTGATCTTCTGGAAATTCTCGGTTTAATTCTCGACGCCCGCAAGAAATAGCTTGCGGGACGCCAGGGGAATATTTATATTTTACAGAAAAGATCAGTAAAATATTGGATACAGGTGGATTCGGGCGCAAATCTAATGAATAAATCGGTTTTGCTAATTATCGGGGGCGGCATCGCGGCCTATAAGTCGCTGGAGCTTATCCGCCTGCTGTCGAAACAGGGCATTCGCACCCGCGCGATCCTGACCAAGGCGGCGAAAGAATTCGTGACCCCCCTTTCCGTCGGCTCCCTGACCGGGGAGAAGGTCTTTGACGATCTCTTCTCCCTCACCGATGAGGCAGAAATGGGCCATATCGAGCTTTCCCGCAGCACGGATCTTCTGGTGGTCGCCCCGGCAACGGCGGATTTGATGGCGAAAATGGCAACAGGTCAAGCGACCGACCTGGCGACGACCGCCCTTCTCGCAACCGACAAGCCGGTCCTGATCGCGCCCGCCATGAATGTCCGCATGTGGGAGCATCCGGCGACACAACGCAACCTCAAAACACTGACAGGCGACGGGGTTATGACTATCGGCCCGGATGAGGGCGATATGGCCTGCGGTGAATATGGTCCGGGCCGAATGGCGGAACCGGCGGCGATCTGCGGTGCAATTGTCGATTTTTTTCAAAATAGCGCCGAAAAGCCCCTCCGGGGGCGGAAAATGCTTGTGACCGCCGGGCCGACCCATGAACCGATTGATCCGGTGCGCTATATCGCAAACCGTTCCTCGGGCAAGCAGGGCTATGCCATTGCCGCCGCGCTCGCCGATCTCGGCGCGGAGGTGACGCTTGTCTCCGGCCCGACCCGATTGGATGCACCGCGCGGGGTGACACGGAAATCGGTCGAATCCGCGAAAGACATGCTCGCCGCCTGCGAGGACGCCCTGCCCGTCGATGGTGCCATATTTGCCGCCGCTGTTGCCGACTGGCGCGTCGAGACGGAGGCGAACCAGAAAATCAAGAAGCGCGTCGGTGAGCTGCCCCGCCTGTCGCTAGCTGAAAACCCGGATATTCTGGCGACGGTCAGCGCACTCCAATCCGGCCGGCCCGCACTGGTGGTTGGTTTCGCGGCGGAGACGGAAACAATTATCGAAAATGGCAAGACCAAGCTCGCCAAAAAGGGCTGCGACTGGATCGTTGCCAATGATGTGGGAACGGATACCGGCACTTTCGGCGGCGATGAAAACCGGGTGTTCCTGTTGACGGCGGAGCAGGTCGAGGACTGGCCAAAGCAAAGTAAGGACGCCGTGGCGCGCACATTGGCGATGCGAATTGCCAATTTTTTTCAAGAGGTTGACGCATGACTGACGTAACTATTTCCATCACCCGCCTGCCCCATGGGGAAAGCCTGCCCCTGCCATCCTATGAAACGGCGGACAGTGCAGGGATGGATATCCGTGCCGCCGTGGAAACAGCGATGGAGATTCCGCCGGGAGGACGGGCATTGGTCCCGACGGGCTTCAAGATGGCCCTGCCGCGCGGGTTTGAGGCGCAAGTCCGGCCTCGCTCCGGCCTTGCGCTGAAGAAAGGCATTACCCTTCCGAACAGCCCCGGCACCATCGATGCGGATTATCGCGGGGAGATTGGCGTTATCCTGATGAATGCGGGCGAGGAAACCTTCGTTATTGAGCGCGGAGACCGGATTGCACAGATGGTGATCGCGCCGGTGATACAGGCGGGCTGGCGTGAGATGGAAACCCTTGATGAGACAGTGCGCGGCGAAGGCGGTTTCGGCTCCACCGGTGTTGCGGAAGTGGAAGAGGTGGGCTGAGCGATGTTACATCTGCCGAAGAAAATGCTCTATGCGCTGGAGGCGGTGGTCGATATCGCCTTTAATGCGCGCCCCGATCCGGTGCAATCGAAGGAAATCACCAAGCGACAGGGGATTCCGCTTCGCTATCTGGAGCAGGTGATGCAACAGCTTGTCCATGGTGGCATATTGAAGGGCGTGCGGGGCCCTCGCGGCGGGTATCGTCTCGCGCGGGAGCGGCGGCGGATCACAGCGGGTGATGTCATCCGGGTGATCAGCGCAGCGGAGGCCGAAGAGGATGCTCAGATTTTCACCTCCGATATCGGGCAGAACGTAGTCGGGCCGCTCTGGCACGAGGCGCAGGCCTGCCTGCTGTCGGAGCTAGACAGCGTCACTCTTGAAGATCTCTGCCAGCGGGCCGTGGAAAAGGGCGAGGTTGAGGCGCCTAGCGATGCCTCGCATTTTGAAATTTAGGCAATAAAACAACAAGTTGAGCTAAAAAATGAAAAATGATCCGCCGCGCGGCAAAATCTATGATTCCATTGTCGATACCATCGGGGCGACCCCGCTCGTCCGGGCGCGCCGGATCACAAAAGACTGCCGGAGTAAGGTCGACATTCTGCTGAAGCTGGAGTTTTTCAATCCGCTGGCCTCCGTCAAGGACCGCATCGCCGCCGCGATGATTGAATCCATGGAAGAGGCGGGCCTGATCGGCGAGAAGACCGCGATTATCGAGCCAACTTCCGGCAATACCGGCATCGGCCTCGCCTTTGTCTGCGCCGCGAAAGGATATCATCTGACACTGGTGATGCCGGAAAGCATGTCGATGGAGCGGCGCAAGATGCTGAAACTCCTCGGTGCCAATCTGGAACTGACCGACGCGGCGAAGGGGATGAACGGCGCCATCGCCCGGGCAGAGGAGTTAAAGGCCGAAATCGGCGATGCGGTTATTCCGCAGCAGTTCGAAAACCCGGCCAATCCGGCCGTTCACAAGGTGACGACAGCGGAGGAAATACTCGCTGATACCGGCGGCAAGGTCGATGTGGTGGTAATAGGTGTTGGTACCGGCGGCACCCTGACTGGCGTCGGCACGGTATTAAAGGCAAAAGACGCAAATATCCGCATTGTGGCGGTGGAGCCCGAAGACAGCCCCGTCCTTTCTGGCGGGCAGCCCGGTCCGCACAAGATTCAGGGGATCGGCGCGGGCTTTTCGCCGAAAAACCTCGATGAGAGCCTGATTGACGAAGTACTCACCATCGGCAATGAAACCGCGTTTGAAACCGCGCGAGAGGTGGCACGTCTGGAAGGGATTCCCGTCGGTATTTCCTCCGGTGCGGCGGTGGCGGCGGCACTGGAAATCGCCGATCGGCCCGACATGGACGGTAAAACAATCGTCGTTATCATTCCGTCCTTTGCCGAGAGATATCTCACAACCGCGCTGTTTGACGGTCTCTGACGCCATGGCGCTCAGCGACGATCAGCTTGACCGTTACGCCCGCCATATCATCCTGCGCGAGATTGGCGGCGCGGGCCAACAGAAGCTGCTGCGCTCGAAAGTGCTGATCGTCGGGGCGGGGGGGCTGGGCTCTCCCTTGGCTCTCTATCTTGCCGCGGCCGGGGTTGGCACCCTCGGGATTATTGATGATGATGCAGTGGATCTCTCCAACCTGCAGCGACAAATCGCCCATGGTACCGCCGATATCGGCTCGGCGAAGGTAAAAAGTGCGGCCAAGGCGGTCGCGGCGATCAACCCGGATATTGACGTGATCCAATATCATGAGCGACTGACCGTGGACAATATCGAGGAGATTATCGCCGATTATGATCTTGTGGCCGACGGCACTGATAATTTCGAGATCCGTTTTTTGCTCAATGATGCCTGCTATTTCTCGCAAAAAACGCTCGTTTCGGGGGCAATTTTGCAGTTTGACGGGCAGATCACCACATTCAAACCCTATCAGAAAGGCGCAAATCCCTGCTACCGCTGTCTCTTTCCTGCACCTCCGCCACCCGATGTGGCGCAGACCTGCGGCGAGGCAGGGGTCCTGGGCGCGCTGGCCGGTGTGGTCGGCACGCTCCAGGCGGTCGAAGTGGTAAAGGAACTGCTCATCATCGGGGAAGGGCTCTCAGGCCAGTTGCTTCTCTATGATGCGCTCGCCGCCGAGTTTCGTAAAATCAAAATCCCCCGCGATCCCAACTGCCCGCTCTGCGGTGATAGTCCGACGATCACGGACTTATCCCGGCATCCTCACATGAAATAGGCCGCCGCGAGAGTGAGGGACAAGGGCAGGGTGATCATGGAGATCATGGTCTGCACCGTGATAATGCCCGCCATCACCTCCGCATCCGCCCCCAGGAGCTTGGCAAGCGCATAGCCGGAGCTGGCCGTCGGAATCGTGCCGTAGATGATCAGGACCATCGCGGCAACCCCCTCCAGCCCCGTGGCGATGGCCGCCCCTGCGATCACCAGCGGGAAGATCACCAGCTTCAGCGCGGTTGAGATCACGACATAAAGCGCGCCGGTATGGATGGATTTGATCTTGAGGCCGGCGCCAACGCAAAGAAGTGCGAAAGGCAACGCGGCTTTGGAGAGTAGCCCGGCGAAATTGCTGATGACGGGGAGGGGGCCGATCCCGGAAAAATTAAGGAACGCCCCGATGGCAATGGCAATAATCAGGGGGTTACGCACAATCTCCCGCACCAGCCGCTGTTTGAGCGTATGGGTGGTTGACCGACCCTGATAGCCGACAAGAACGGAGACACAGAATAAATTGGTTGCAGGCACCAGCACGGCGGTGGCAACGGCCGCGAGCAGAATCCCCTCCGCTCCGTAGAGGTAATCGGCAACCGCGAAGGCGATAAAGGTGTTATGCCGCGCCGCGCCCTGAAAGACGGATCCGCCGATGCGGGGATCAATCCTGAGTAACTTGACGGCGAGCAGGGAGAGCAGCCCCGTCACCGCCAGCGCGCCGAGAAGGGCAAGGGCATAGCTGCCGACAAGATCGTTACTGAAGGGGGCGGTTGTGGTGTTATAGAAAAGCAGTGCCGGGAACAGGACCCAATAGACGACCCGGTCCGCATTATGCCAGAAATCACCGCCCGGAAAGCCGTTTCGCCGCAGCAAATTGCCGAGCACCAACAACAAGAAGATCGGCAGCACGGAAAGCGATATCGCCCACATGTTCGAAAATCCTTTTTATTGTTGATACAAGTCCGGGGTTAGCCTGTCTTGTGGTCGATAATGCGGCGTTTGACCAGCAGAAAAAATTCTGGACTTATTGCTTCTTGGCTTTTGGTATGACGAAAGCTTTTTCATCTGAGTCAAAAAAACCCGGCCAGAAGCCGGGTTTTAAGTATTGATTTTAAGGAAGGTCGTTACGCGATTTTCGGCGCGGATTGTAGCACATCATCCTCGACATAGTCGGTGAACTGCTCGAAATTCTCGATAAAGCGGGTCACCAGATCTTTCGCCTTCACGTCATAGGCCGCCTTGTCCGCCCAGGTATTGCGTGGGTTCAGGATGTCGGACGGGACACCGGCGCAGGATGTTGGCATGGCGAGGCCGAAGAAGGGATCCTTTTCTGTCTCGACCTTGGCCAGCGTGCCATCAAGGGCGGCATTGACGAGCGCGCGCGTATGGCCGATCGGCATGCGGTGGCCGGTGCCATATTCGCCGCCGGTCCAACCGGTGTTGACGAGCCAGCAGTTGACGCCATGCTTGGCGATTTTCTCGCCGAGCAGCTTGGCATAAACCGCCGGATGACGCGGCATGAAGGGTGCACCGAAACAGGTGGAGAAGGTCGCCTGCGGTTCATTACCGAGGCCTTTTTCCGTGCCCGCAAGCTTCGCAGTATAACCGGAGAGGAAGTGATACATCGCCTGTTCCGGCGTCAGCTTCGAGATGGGAGGCAGAACACCGAACGCATCGGCCGTCAGCATCACCACATTGGTCGGGAAACCCGCAACGCCCGTTTCGGACGCATTCGGGATAAACTCGATCGGGTAGGAGGCGCGGGTGTTTTCCGTCAGGCTGTTGTCGTCGAGGTCGAGTTCGCCGGTATCCGGGTCCATCACCACATTTTCGAGAACCGTGCCGAAACGGCGGGTGGTCTCATAGATTTCCGGCTCCGCCTCTTTCGAGAGGTTGATCACCTTGGCGTAGCAGCCGCCTTCAAAGTTGAAGACGCCGTCATCGGACCAGCCATGCTCGTCATCGCCGATCAGCATCTTGCTCGCATCGGCGGAGAGGGTGGTCTTGCCGGTGCCCGACAGGCCGAAGAAGACACTGGAGTTACCTTCCTCGCTCACATTGATGGAGCAATGCATCGGCAGGATATTTTTTTCCGGCAGCAGGTAATTAAGGATGGAGAAGACCGATTTTTTGATCTCCCCGGCGTAGGACGTACCGCCGATAATTACCAGCTTCTCGGCAAAATTCGGCAGGACGAATACTTCAGAGCGGGTGCCGTCAACGGCAGGGTCCGCCTCGAATGAGGGAACCTGCAGAATGGTGAACTCCGGCTCAAAATCGTCGAGCTCGCTCGGCGCGGGCTGGATAAACATGTTGCGGGCAAAAAGATTGTGCCAGGCGCATTCCGTAATAATCCGGACCCGCAGCCGATTATTGGCATCGGCACCGGCGTAGCAATCCTGAACAAATACTTCTTTGCCTGAAAGATAATCGCACATTTTTTCATGCAGGGCGGAGAATTTGTCGGCGTCGATCGGCTTGTTGACCGCGCCCCACCAGATATTCTTCTCGCTGCCGGGTTCCTTCACAATGAATTTGTCATTGGCGGATCGGCCCGTATGCTGGCCTGTCAGGGCGACAAGCGGGCCACCGGCGGCAAGGGAGGCTTCTCCGCGCAAGAGGGATTCGCGGTACAAAGCCGGCGTTGATAAGTTCCAATATGCCTTGCCCAGGTTGCCAAGGCCGTTCCTGTCCAGCCCATAACTACTCTTACGGGGTCCAATTTGCTCCACAATCTTTCTCCAGTGCTGTCTTAAAGAGATGCCCTGTTCCGGGCTTTTCGTTTCAGAATAAGGCGCATGTATAAGGCGCGCAATACGGCTGTCACCAAAAAAGCGACTTAAAATCCTTCATTTTTTGCGACTGTTTCATTTTTCCCTTGAATTTATGCCACTTAAAACAGAACCGCTGAATTTTCTATTAACTTCTTGCGCTTTTTAAAAGCCCGATAATTCCCTTGCGGACCTCCTCCGCGCTCGCGGTGGGCGCAGGAAAGAGAATCCGTTCATATTGCCAGCCCTTCCGGAGATCCATTCCCTCCACATCGATACCGCATATTTCCCAACCCTCTGTGGGCTTGCCTGTTGCCGCCGTCACCAGCTCCTGCACGGCGTCTGCATGGTCCGAATTCATATGATCGATGATATCTTTCTCGGCCTCGCTCGCGGCAAGGAAGCCCGGATCGATCAGGAATTTACCCCCGTCGAGCCAATGGATATCGCCAAAACCGGCGACCAGATGCGCGCGGGAGACATTCATACGGTAGAGCTTGAAGTCCGTAAAATCCGCGAAATCCTGCGTGGACGGGAAACGGCGGAGATAGCGGGCCTTCAGGCCACTTTCCTCAACTATGTCAAGAACCCCCTCGGCCGAGATGCGGGGCAGGGTGAGCGGGTCGCGATCCCCCGGCGCCTCCGCAATCAGAATGGAGGCATTTGCATTCCTGGCAATATTCTTGCTGTGCACGGCGAGATCGGAAAGCAGAAGGAGCGGCTGCCCCGCCGGATCGGTCGCCATCAGGACCAGAGACGCATAGGGCTGATCATCGGTCGTCATCATGGTGGCGAGGGAGGCGGAGGACGCCCGGCGAAGGAGACGGCGCACTGTCTCGGCCCGAATATCGATTTTGGTTGATTCTGTCATCTGTCTGTTTTGCGAAAAATTCGCAAAAAAGCAAAAGAAAAATTGCGAGTCCTTCTTAAAAACTGAAATTAGGCGGGTTTTAGGTGCCATTCCGGCGGTAAATTCGCCTTGGACATTCTGTTGCCTTATTTTGACTAAATGTAGATGGCAATTAGATGCGACAGATCATACAATACAGGTGATGACATGAATCTGGGGACTGACATGGCGACGAAAGTAGCCCTGGTCGATGATGACCAAAATATTCTGACCACCGTTTCGATCCTGCTGGAAAGCGAAGGGTTTGAGGTGGATAAATATTCGGACGGGGAGGAGGCGCTGAAAGGCTTTGCCGACAGCCCGCCGGATCTTGCGGTGCTGGATATCAAGATGCCACGTATGGACGGGATGGAGCTTTTGAACCGTCTGCGCCGGACAAGCAGCCTGCCGGTGATTTTCCTGACCTCCAAGGATGACGAGATTGACGAGTTCCTCGGCCTCAAGATGGGTGCCGACGACTATGTCCGCAAACCCTTCTCGCAGCGCCTGCTGGTGGAACGTATCCGCACTGTCCTTCGGCGCCATGGCTCCGTGAAGGAGAATGAGAGCGAAGGCGAGGAAGATATCATGCTGCGGGGCAAGCTCAAGCTCGACAGCATCCGCCACGCCTGTTTCTGGGATGGCCGGGAAGTCACCCTGACAGTGACCGAATTTATGCTTCTGCATGCGCTGGCGCTGCGCCCGGGTCATGTAAAAAGCCGCGATCAGCTGATGGATGCGGCCTATGATGACAATATATATGTGGATGATCGCACGATCGACAGCCATATCAAGCGGCTGCGCAAGAAGATCAAGGCAACGGACCCCGACTTTTCCGCCATCGAAACCCTGTATGGCGTCGGATATCGGTTCAAGGAAAAATAGTACCGGAACGGTTCAGACGGAATGAATGTGGATCCCAAACTCCATGGCGGCGACCAAGTTCCTGACGAGAAAAAATCGGAGAACCGGGAGAAAAAGGTAAGGCGAGGCCCCTTTTCCTCTCTTGGTCGCCGGATCATGGCGATCAATCTTTTCTCCGTTGTTTTTCTGGCGGGCGGTGTTCTGTACCTTGACCAGTTCCGTGACGGCCTGATCGAGGCGCGGTTCCAGGCGCTGACGACAAATGGCCGAATGATTGCCGGCGCCCTCGGCGAGGCGGCGTTGCAGGAAGTCTCTCTCGACGGTCAGGTGCAGTATCTGACGCTCGATTCCCTCCCCATCAAGCGCGTTCTCCGTCGGCTTTCCATTGTGACCAATACCCCGGGGCTGCTGTTTGACCGGGAAGGGGTGCTGATCGCGGACAGTCGCCGCCTGATCTCCGCCGGGCGTAATATCGTGTCCGAGGAATTGCCCCCGCCGGAGGTAAAAAGCCCTGTCCGGCTCTTCTTCGAGGAGCTCTATGACGGCTGGGAAAAGCTGTTCCCGGCGAAATATGACTATCCGCTCTTTCCGACCAACCCGATCCCGAGCGGGGCTGATTTTCAGGAAATCGGCACCGCCATCAATGGTGACAACGGGCGCATGACCCGCCAGACATATAATGGGGAGCTTGTCCTTTCCGTGTCCGTGCCTGTGCAGGGTTTCAAGCATATTCTGGGCGGGCTGCTGCTGACGGAAAGCGGAAACAGCATCGATGAATCCGTGCGCTCGGCGCAGGTGACGACGCTGATTGTCTTCGCGGTGACGTTGGTGATCACGCTCCTCCTCTCCCTCTTCCTTGCGCGCACCATCGCCGCACCGATCCATATGCTGGCAGAGGCCGCAGACAAGGTGCGGCGCGGCATTGGCCGGCGCATGGTCATTCCTGATTTCTCGGAGAGAAAAGACGAAATCGGCGATCTGTCCGTCTCTTTCCGGGCGATGACCACCGCGCTTTATGATCGGCTCGACGCGATTGAGGCCTTTGCGGCCGACGTTGCCCATGAATTGAAAAATCCGCTCACCTCTCTCGGCACGGCGGTGCAGGCGTTCGAGCGGGTGAAGGATGAGGAAATACGTGAAAAACTCCGCGCGGTTATCGTCAGTGATGTAAAAAGGCTCGATCGCCTGATCACGGACATTTCGGCGGCGAGCCGCCTGGATGCGGAACTCTCCCGCTCGGAAGGGGAGCCGGTCGATCTGATCAAGCTGGTGGAAGGCGTGCTGGACGGGTATCGCACGACGCAGATGTTCACCGCCATCTCCTTTGATTTCAAGCAGCCGGAAAAGGCCGTCAAAGTCATGGGTCTGCCGGGCCGTTTGGGCCAGGTGCTCCGGAACCTGATTGATAATGCTGTCTCCTTCTCGCCGGAAGCTGGCCAGGTCTTGATCCGCCTGAAGGAGGAAGACACATCTGTTATCCTCAGCGTCGAGGACGAAGGCCCCGGCATTCCGGAGAACAAGCTTGACGCTATTTTCAGCCGTTTCTATACGGAACGACCAAAGGCCGAGGGCTTTGGCCGTCATTCCGGGCTCGGCCTCAGCATTTCCCGGTTGGTTATCGATGCCCATGGCGGGACGATTTCGGCGCAGAACCGGACGGATGCTTCCGGTAAGGTGCTGGGCGCTATGTTCCTAATAAAGTTGCCAAAATAGGAAGGTCTGGCATAGGGTCGCTAGTATGATCAGATGTCACGCCAGTTCAGTCGAGATTGAGGGCCGGGGAGTCCTATTGCGCGGTCCGTCAGGGTCCGGAAAATCCGATCTTGCGCTCCGCCTTGTTGATGGCGGCGGAACCCTCATTTCCGATGACTATACCGAAATTCATCTTCGCGATGGCGGGGTCTATCTGAAGGCGCCTGCCGAAATTGCCGGGAAGATAGAAGTGCGCGGCCTCGGTCTGATGCCGCTCCCTGCGGTTAGCGATATTCCGCTTGCGCTTGTCTTTGATCTGATGCCCTATAATCAGATTGATCGGGCACCAGCAGCTGATGTCGCTGTTTTTGACGGGATAGAAATTCCGCTACGCGCGCTGGACCCGTTTATGGCGTCGGCGTCGGCCATTGTCCGTCTCGCGCTCCGTCAAAATCCGTTGCTCACAGGATATGAATAATATGGACCCGGAGGACCGGCCCCGAAATCAGGTAGTTATCGTCTCCGGCCTCTCCGGTGCGGGCAAGAGCACGGCGCTTCGTCAGTTTGAGGATATGGGGTGGGAAGTCGCGGATAATATTCCGCTTTCCCTCCTGACGGCAATGGTGGATGAGGCGGGCGATGGCGGCGCGGCAAATCTCGCGATCGGCATTGATTTCAGGACGAGAGGCTTCTCGACCGATCAGGTGCTGGAAGTGACTACGGGACTGCGGGCGAAAGGGCATGATCCGGTCCGGCTTTTGTTCATGGACTGTGACGAGGCAGTGTTGCAACGACGCTTTACCGAAACCCGCCGTCGCCATCCGCTGGCCAAGGATCGACCGGTCGGAGACGGGATTCGCCAGGAAAAACACCGCCTCAGCGGGCTGAAGAGCGCGGCGGACCTCCGGATCGACAGCACCAACCTGTCCCAACCCGAACTTAAACGCATCCTGACCGGGCATTTCAGCCTGCAACGGTCCTCCCGCCTGTCGGTGACGGTGATGTCCTTCTCATATGTTAACGGCATCCCGCGCGAATCTGACCTGATGTTCGATGTTCGCTTTTTGCAGAACCCTTTTTATGACAGCCGGCTGAGGCCGATGACGGGGCGGGACAGGGACGTGGCCGACTTCATTGCGGAAGACCCGGCTTATGCCGAGTTTATGGATCAGGTGGAGAAATTGCTCCTCCTTCTGCTGCCGCGCTATGTGGAGGAAGGGAAATCCTATCTCACCATTGCCTTTGGCTGCACGGGGGGGCGGCATCGCTCTGTGTGCGTTGCAGAAAAAATTCATGACCTGGTGGTAAATTCCGGCTATTTTGCTAATTTGGTGCACCGCGATCTGGCGGATGCCGGACTGACAAGCGGATAGGAAACGACGTGCCATTTCAAAAAGGGATGAGGCGAATATGATCGGAATGGTTTTGGTGACCCACGGCCGGTTGGCGGAGGAATTCGTCAATGCGACGGAACATGTCGTGGGACCGCAAACCCAGGTGCGCGCCATATCGATTGGCCCGGATGATGATATGGAACAACGGCGCCAGGATATTCTCGCCGCCGTGGCCGAGGTGGAAAGCGGCGCCGGGGTGATTATCCTGACTGATATGTTCGGTGGCACGCCGTCCAACCTTGCCATTTCAGTGATGGAAAAAGCGAATGTCGAGGTGATCGCCGGTATCAATCTGCCGATGCTGATCAAGCTGGCAAGCGTGCGCGGGGAGGATAATATGGCCAATGCGGTCGCCGCCGCGCAAGAATCGGGTCGGAAATATATCAATGTTGCTTCTCACCTGCTGGCCGATAAATCCTGATATGACTAAGTGCAAGTGTGTATCTACACAAGGGCCGCGCCGGTGAAGTGCGATCTGGTGATCAGCAATGCCCGTGGCCTGCATGCCCGAGCGGCGGCCAAATTTGTTAAATGTGCGGAAAAATTCGACGCCGATATTCATGTCATCAAAGGGGAAACGCAGGTTTCCGGCTCCTCGATCATGGGGCTGATGATGCTTGCCGCCTCCAACGGGACAACAATCTCCGTGGAAGCGAGCGGCCCTGATTCTGCCGCCGCCGTAGAGGCTTTGTCGGAACTGGTCGCGGACAAGTTCGGCGAGGAGTGAAAAATCGACAGTAATTGTCGTTATAACGATATAAATATTTCTTTATATGTATTGATTTGGCGCAGCAGGATTGCTATACAGACGGTAACCAAGGTCGGGGCCCGTCCATCTGCGGGCATGCCATTTTTAGAATTTTATGCGAAAGAGCAGGACATGACGAAATTTGAAGATTTCAAGGTCGCGGATTTGTCGCTGGCCGACTGGGGCCGCAAGGAAATCAATATTGCGGAAACCGAAATGCCGGGCCTGATGGCGCTGCGCGAGGAATTTGGTGACAAGAAGCCACTGAAAGGCGCGCGCATCGCGGGCTGCCTCCACATGACGATCCAAACAGCGGTCCTGATTGAAACGCTGACGGCGCTGGGCGCGGAAGTGCGCTGGTCTTCCTGCAACATCTTTTCAACCCAGGATCAGGCCGCCGCAGCGATTGCCGCGAGCGGGGTTCCCGTCTTCGCCTGGAAAGGCGAAACCGAGGAAGAGGCGCTCTGGTGTATTATCCAGACGATCGAGGGACCGGACGGCTGGCATCCGAACCTCATCCTCGATGATGGCGGCGACCTTACGCAGGTGATGCATGACGATTATCCGGAACTGATGAAGGATGTTCTGGGCCTGTCCGAGGAAACCACGACCGGTGTTCATCGCCTCTATGAAATGGCGAAAGCGGGAACGCTGAAGGTTCCGGCGATCAATGTCAATGACTCGGTCACAAAATCGAAATTCGACAATCTCTACGGCTGCCGCGAAAGTCTTGTTGACGGTATCAAGCGGGCAACCGACGTGATGATCGCGGGCAAGGTCGCCGTGGTCTGCGGCTATGGCGATGTCGGCAAAGGCTCTTCCGCCTCTCTTCGGAGCCAGGGCGCGCGCGTCATGGTGACCGAAATCGATCCGATCTGCGCGCTGCAGGCGGCGATGGAAGGCTATGAAGTCGTCACCCTTGATGAAGCGGCAAAATTTGGCGATATTTTCGTCACCACCACCGGCAATATCGATGTCATCACTCTCGATCACATGCGGGACATGAAGGACCGCGCGATTGTCTGCAACATCGGCCATTTCGACAGCGAAATCCAGATCAATGCTCTGCGCAACTACGCCTGGCACAATGTGAAGCCGCAGGTCGATGAGGTTGAGTTCCCCGATGGCAAGCGCCTGATCGTGTTGGCCGAGGGCCGTCTGGTCAATCTCGGGTGCGCGACCGGCCATCCCAGCTTTGTGATGAGCGCGTCCTTCACCAATCAGGTGCTGGCGCAGATCGAGCTGTGGGAACGCCATGACACGTATAAGAATGAAGTCTATGTGCTGCCCAAGCATCTGGACGAGAAAGTTGCGCGGCTGCATCTCGACAAGCTCGGTGCGCGGCTGACCGAACTGACAACAGAGCAGGCGGACTATATCGCCGTGCCGCAGGTCGGGCCGTTCAAGCCGGATCACTATCGATATTAATTACCCCGCAGGTGACATACTGCCTGATTAAAGAGAAATGGCTGGCGGGACTATCCCTCCGGCCATTTTTTTTCTATTCTCTGGAAGATGTCGCCGAGCGTAGGGGGTGGCACCATGAAAAACGACACCATCATGGTAAGATAGATAGGCAAAAGCTTTGAGCCGGCAAGGATGATAGAAGATTTTACCTCAACACAGTTGACCCTCGTCTGGTTGTTGACGCTCGCTGTTATCGGCTTGCTGATGGCATTTTTCGTCATGCGCAAGAAGGCGCTGGCCCTCCTTGGCCAGATCGATCGGGAAAGTGAACAGCAGCAAGGCTATGAAGAGACGATCGATACCCTGACATCGGAAAAGGAGCGGGTGCAGTCGGAGGTTATTTCGCTGAAATCTTCTCTTGCGACGGTGCGGCAGGAACGCGATGACTTTATCGATTTATTGAACGCGGCCCCCCTTCCGGTCTGGCGTCGCGACCAGAATTCCAAGATTATCTGGCGGAACCGGAAATATTCGGACATCGTGGGTATCGCCGATGAAGAAGAAACGGTGCCGGAGCTGGCATCAAGCCGCGATCCGGATCAGGCCCGGAAGCTGGCAACGAAGGCGCGGGTGACCGGCGTCACCCAGAGCGAAACCCGGCGATATATCGTCGAAGGAGATCGGCTCAGCTTCAAAATTGTCGAAACCCCGCTGGAGTTCGACAATCAACTCGCGGGATTTGCGCTGGACGCCACCGGGGAGGCGGAGCTTTCCGAAGAACTTAAGCGCCATATCGACGGCCATGCGGATGTGCTGGAGAATATGGCGAGTGCCATCGCCATTTATGGCCCGGATCAGCGGCTCGAATTCTTCAATCAGACCTACGCCAAGCTCTGGCGGATGAGTGATGATTTCCTCTATGGCAAACCAACCATCAGTGAAGTGCTGGACAAGCAGCGGGAGTTGCGCCGCCTGCCGGAACAGGCGGACTTTGCCTCCTACAAGGAGAAGCGCCGGGCGCTCTTTACCAATGTGATCGAGATGCGGGAGGAGCTTACGCAGCTCCCCGACGAGACGGTCCTCCGCAACATTATCACGCCGCATCCCTTCGGTGGCCTTTTGTTCCTGTTCGAGGATGTAACGGACAAGGTCGTGCTGGAACGCGCGCGCAATACCCAGATTGCGGTTCAGCGCGCGACGCTGGATAACCTCTATGAAGGGGTGGCGGTGTTTGGCTCCGATGCGCGACTCAAACTCTATAACGCCGCCTATTGCGCGATTTGGGATGTTGAAGAAGAATTTTTGCGCGAAGATATCCATATAGCGCAGATAATTGATCATTTTCTGGAAAAGTCGGATTTGGAATGGCCTGACGACCTTCGCGAGAAATATATCGCCAATGTCACGCACCGAGATGCGGCGAGTGGGCGCATTGAACACCCCCGCGGGAATATTATCGACTTCAACCGTGTACCGCTGCCGGATGGCAATGTACTCTTTACCTATGTCGATGTGACGCATGAGCTTCGGGCGCAGCGGGCACTGCAGGAACGGAACGAGGCGCTGGAAGCCGCGGACAAGATGAAAACCGAATTCGTGGCAAGCGTGAGCCATGAGCTCAGGACCCCGCTCAACACCATCATTGGGTTTGCCGAAATTCTGGTGAAGGAATTCTTCGGCCCGCTCAACGACAAGCAGGTCGAATACGGACAGGGCATTCTCGACAGTTCCGATCATCTCTTGCTGCTGATCAACGACATTCTCGACATGGCAAATATTCAGGCGGGTAAGATGGAGCTTGAAAAGGCGCCCGTTGATTTCGCGGCGATGCTCCGGACTGTCACGCCTCTGGTGCAGGATCGCGCGAGCAAACGGCATCTTGAGATCAAAACTGAAATCGATACCGACCTCGGGTTTGTCGAGGTGGATGAACGGCGCATCAAGCAGGTGATCTTCAACCTCTTCAGCAACGCCATCAAGTTCACGCCGGCAAAAGGCGAGATTGTCCTTGGCGCGCATAAGACGGGTGAAGGCTATGTGATGACCGTCCGGGACAACGGCAAAGGGATCGCCGAGGATCAGATCGAGCATATTTTTGAACGCTTCACGAAGGGCGATACCACGAAGCAGAATGCGGGTGCCGGTCTCGGTCTCTCGTTGGTGAAAAGCTTTGTTGAATTGCATGGGGGCCATGTCGAGCTCACGTCCAGGGAAAATGTCGGCACGACCGTTTCCTGCTATC
>NZ_JARGOQ010000022.1:0-27353 GCF_029233945.1 Sneathiella sp.
TTCCTTTTTCACCGGGCATGGAATCTTCCGGCATTGTCACGGCAGTTGGCGAAGGTGTCACCAAGGTCGCGGTCGGGGATCGGGTAATGGCCAATCATGGTGTCGGTGGCTTCGCGGAATATGTGCTGGCACCGGAAGACGGCACCTACAAAATTCCTGACAATATGCCCTATGATCAGGCAGCGGGCTTTCCGGTAACCTACGGCACGACCTATCATGCGCTTGTCGATCGGGGTGAACTGAAGCCGGGCGAAGTACTGCTGGTTCACGGCGCGGCGGGTGGCGTTGGCCTCAATGCGGTGGAACTTGGCAAGGCGCTGGGTGCGACGGTCATTGGCACGGTTGGTTCCGATGACAAGATGGATATCGTCAAGCAATATGGCGCGGAACATGTCATCAATTATTCGACGGAAAACATCCGTGACCGCGTCAAGGAACTGACGGACGGCAAAGGCGCGGACGTGATCTATGATCCGGTTGGCGGGGATGCGTTTGATCAGTCCATGCGCTGTATCAACTGGAACGGCCGTCTTCTGGTGATCGGATTTGCGTCCGGTCGGATTGCCGAACTTAAAACCAATCTGGTGCTCCTAAAAGGTTGTTCTGTCGTCGGTGTCTTCTGGGGTGATTTTGCCCGCCGGTATCCGGAGCAGAACCGCGCAAACTTCCAGGCCATGCTGGATATGGTGGAAAGCGGAAAGATCAAGCCGCATGTCTCCAGACATTTCCCGCTGGAGCAGGGAGCGGACGCCATGAAGGCATTACTCTCACGCAAGACCACCGGCAAGGTCATCATCACCGTCAAGGATTGATCTTTTATGGCGAAGGGGAAGGGCAAGCGCGACAAGGCGGTCAAACGTCAGTACGAAGCGCTTCCCTATCCTCCTCGCGATCCGAAAGACGAGGCAGCACGGCTGATTGAGGGCAGTCCAAGCCATCTTGATGAACTCAACCATTATCTCTTCGCCGGGAAACGCAATTTTTCCGCGCCTTTTCGCGCCCTTATTGCAGGCGGGGGAACCGGGGATGCGGCCATCATGCTGGCACAGCATCTCACGGATCGCGGAGAGGCGGGGCGTGTCACCTATCTTGATCTATCCACGGCGAGCCGTAAAGTAGCCGAGGCACGGGCGGAAGCACGCGGTCTCAAGAATGTCGATTTTATAACGGGCTCGCTCCTCGACCTTCCTTCCATGCAACGAGCGCCGTTCGATTATATCGATTGCTGCGGTGTGCTCCATCATTTGGAAGAGCCGGAGGTTGGCCTCGCGGCGCTTGCGGCCTGTCTCGCTGATGATGGCGGTATGGGCCTTATGGTTTATGCAACGCTTGGACGAACCGGCGTCTATCCTGTACAGAATGCCTTGCGGACCCTCACCGAGGGAGAAAGTGTCGGCAGTCAGGTGAATCTCGCGAAAAGCCTCCTTAACGACTTGCCGCCCGGTAACTGGCTTAACAAGAACAAGGTTCTCGGCGATCACAAGATGGGAGAGGATGCGGCGCTCTATGATTTGCTGCTGCATCCCCGGGACAGAAGCTATCTGGTGCCCGAAGTTCTTGGACTTCTAGGCGGAGCTGGTTTGGAACTCGTGAGCTTTATCGAACCGATACGCTACGATCCGGAGATTTACTTGAAGGATATGGAGCTTCGCAAACGGGCTCGGAAGCTTGGTGATGGCGTACGCGCTGCGCTCGCCGAGAATCTCTCCGGGACAATCAAGACACATACATTTTATGTCAGAAAGCAAAGCGGCGGCGCAGCGGGCGCTGCGAAGTTCGATCCTGAAATGATACCAATTCTAAAAGATAACAATGCGGAAGCTCTCTCCCGCACATTTGCCGCCCGATCGACATTGACGGTGCATTTCGATAAGGACCCTGTAACGCTCGATATCCCGGAAGGAGCCGCGGAATTTGTCCGTTGTATCGATAGCCGGAAAAGTCTTCGCGACATCCAGTCTGAAATGTCTATGACCTGGGCGAATTTTCGGGCGCGCTATGCCCCCGTGTATAAAATGCTGCAAGGGCTTAATCTTCTCTGGCTCAAGTCGAGTTAGGACAGGAACGCTCTTAAAATGCACGGCAGTATTGCGTTATTAGGGCTTTGCCTTTGCCGCGTGCCGACTTATTCTGGTGAAGATGGTCCTTTTACGTGTTCTGATTAAGCCCTTTCTTAATTTCTCTCCGGTGTTGCAGGCGGCGGGTTTGATGGTTTTCGCTTGCCTTGTTTTCTCCATGATGGGCGGGATTATCCGGTACGTGTCGGACAGTGGCATGCCGGTTTTCCAGGTTGTTTTCTTGCGCAACGTGGCGGGTATTCTCTTTTTTCTTCCCTGGTTTTTTCAGGCTGGACTGGGGGTTTTGAAAACCGACCGTATCGGCGCATTCGGGCTGCGAAGCATGCTCGGCTTTGCGTCGATGCTGAGCTGGTTCTATGCGGTCAGCGTCTTGCCGCTTGCCGACGCCGTTGCCCTGAATTTTACAGCACCGATCTTCGGGACGATATTGGCAATAGTCGTCCTGCATGAGGTTGTCGGCATTCGACGGGGCGTGGCCATGATTGTCGGTTTTATCGGTGCGATGATTATTCTTCGGCCCGGCCTGACCGAACTAAGCGTTGGCTCCTATTCCGCCATTTTCTCCGCGATTACCATGGCAGGGTCGATGACGATGGTAAAGCTCTTGTCGCGGACGGAAAGTACAGCGGCGATGGTCGCCTTGAACCAGATATTGATTATCCCGATGTCTTTAGTCCCGGCAATTTTTGTATGGCAAACCCCGACGATAGAGCAGCTGATAGCGATATTGGTAATCGGCCTGTTGGCAACGGCGGGTCATCTGTCTTTTACAAAAGCCTACACACTTGCGGATGCTTCGATCGTTATGCCGTTTGATTTTTTCCGGCTAATTTTCTCGGCGCTGATCGGTTTCATTTTCTTCATGCAGGAACCGGATCTATTCACCTATATCGGCGCGGCAATCATTTTTGCGTCTTCCATTTATATTGCCATTCGGGAGGCACGGGTAAGCAATGCGCAAAGAAAAGAAATACTGGCGCAAACGAAGGCAGAGACCCGTTCCGGGCCCGCAAAATGAGGCCATTCAGCCAAGGCACATCCATACATGTCCTTTTTTCGCGAATTCCCGCCAATGGACAGGGGGCACTTTGGATGTTGCTGGGCGGCTTCTTCTTTTCCTGCATGGGGGTCGGGATCAAGTTTCTGGGCGAGGGGATGGACAGCTTTCAGATTGCCTTTCTACGTGCCTTGTTCGGATTTATTGTTATCCTGCCTTTTGCGCTCCGGCGGGGTCTCTCCGGCCTTAAAACACAGGTGCTCAGGTTGCATATTGCCCGGGCGGTTGTCGGTATTCTCGGAATGCTTTCCATCTTTTATGCAATTACCCATCTGCCGCTGGCGGACGCCGTGGCCCTCACTTTTACCCGGCCGCTGTTCCTGATCCTGTTGGCAGTGCTGTTTCTTGGGGAAATGATACGATGGCGTCGCTGGACGGCAACGGTCGTCGGGTTCATCGGGGTGTTGGTGATGGTCCAGTCACAAGGTGAGTTTGAATTTGCGTCCCTGGTTGCCTTGTTCGGGGCGCTGATGGTGGCAATGGTCTCCGTTTTTCTGAAAAAGTTGAGTGCAACTGAAGCACCGACAACGATGATGTTCTATTTCGGCCTATTCGCGTCAATCATTTCTGCGTTTCCGGCAATGCTCGTCTGGGTGCCGCCGAGTTTTGCGGATCTTGCGATACTGGTCTTGCTGGCCTGCTTTGGCTCCGGCGCAAATTTCTGCGCAATTCGTGCCTTCTCGGTAGGGGAGGCGACCGCCGTCGCGCCGTTCGATTACACCCGACTTATATTTTCCGGCTTTCTGGGCTTTTTTATCTTCGCCGAAGTTCCGACCCTCGCTATGCTCATTGGTGCGTGCATTATCGTTGCGTCCAGCCTTTATATCGTGCGTCGTGAGGCCGGGCTCGGCAAGAAAAAGCCTGCCGTATTGGAGAGTTGACGCCGCCCTAAAGGGCGACGTCGAATTCCGCTTCCGTTGCCGCCTTAACGTCATCAAGCGTGACGCCGTCGGCAAGCTCAATTAGCTTCATGGCGGTTCCGTCATTTTTATCGAACTCAAAAACCGCCATATCCGTTATGACCATATCAACCACATTTTTACCGGTTAATGGAAGATTACAGGATTTTAAGAGTTTCGGTTCACCTTTCGCAGTATGTTCCATAACCACGATTACTTTCTTCACGCCGGCAACCAGATCCATGGCACCGCCCATGCCCTTGACCATCTTGCCCGGGATCATCCAGTTGGCCAGATCGCCGTTCTGGGCGACCTGCATCGCACCAAGGATGGAGAGGTTAATATGCCCGCCGCGGATCATCGCGAAGCTGTCCGCGTTGGAAAAATAACTGGTGGTCGGCAGCTCCGTTACCGTCTGCTTGCCGGCATTGATGAGGTCTGCGTCTTCCTCTCCCTCGTAAGGAAAGGGACCCATGCCGAGCATGCCGTTTTCGCTCTGGAGCTGGATTTCCATGCCGTCGGGGATGTAGTTGGAAACCAGGGTCGGAATGCCGATGCCGAGGTTGACATAGAAACCGTCTTCAAGCTCCTGCGCGGCGCGTTGCGCCATTTGTTCTCTCGTCCAAGCCATTCTAAATTCCTCTATTCTTTCGGTCAGGCGACCTGGTTGCGGGGGCGGGTTGTGCGTTGCTCGATATGTTTTACCGGGTTCGGAACATGGACGATCCGTTGTACGTAAACGCCGGGAACGACGATATGGTCGGGATCGATCTCTCCGGATTCCACAAGATGCTCAACTTCGGCAACCGTAATCTTGCCCGCCGTTGCCATCATTGGATTGAAGTTACGGGCCGTCTTGCGGAACACAAGATTGCCTTCCTTGTCCGCCATATAGGCATGAACCAGAGCAACATCGGCGGTCAGGCCGCGTTCCATAACGTAATCCTCGCCATCAAAATTGCGGACTTCCTTGCCTTCCGCAACCAGCGTGCCAACGCCCGTCTTGGTGAAAAAGGCAGGAATACCGGCGCCGCCGGCGCGAATTTGTTCAGAGAGCGTTCCTTGAGGTGTGAACACAACTTCCAGATCGCCGTTTAGATACTGCTCGGCAAACATCTTGTTTTCCCCGACGTAGGAAGAAACCATCGTCGAAATCTGCTTGCTTTCCAGAAGGACGCCCAGGCCGATCCCATCCACACCCGCATTGTTGGATATGACAGTCAGGCCCTTCACACCGGACGCCTTCACAGCCTCAATCAAGGTTTCCGGCATTCCGCAGAGACCAAACCCACCGGACATAATGGTCATGTCGTCCTTCAGTATGCCGTCCATGGCTGCCGTTGCGTCGGCATAAATCTTCCTGTCACTCATTCCAAGTTCCTTATCAAGCGGGTGTCAGTTTTATTGAATGAGAAAGCTATATATCAAAAAACCTGCTGCTACGCACAATTTTTTAAAAATACAGCTGCTTCTAACTAAGCTGGCAGGGAGATGTCGGAATTACTCTGCGGAGGCAGGTTCTTTGTCCAAAAAAACGCGGGCTTTTTCCCGATGCTCTTCATTGACATATTTCTTGACTGTCGCCATGGCCGCCATCAGGACGCTTGCGTCATCCGTAAAGCCGACACCAGCCAGGAAATCGGGGATCACGTCGGCGGGCATAATGAAATAGGCGAGCGCGCCAAACAGAACGGCTTTGACAAACGCCGGGCTTTTGCCATCTACGGCGCAATAGAAGCTCGCCGTCACATCGTCGGCAAAGGGAATTTTACCGACATTCCGGCGGAGTTTCTGGGCAAACTCCCGCATGACAAGGCGCTTGTCACTTTCAAGCTTGGTCTCATCAAAGGCAGAGATATCTTCATCAACTGGCTTAGGCATGTGATTAATATGTAGATGCGATAGTCACTTTGCAAGAAGCCCGTTCTTCACAATCTTGTCCATAAAGTCTGCCAGCTCGATATCCTTGCTGCTCAGGCCATTGACGTCATGAGTGGCAAGGGTGACATCCACCCGATTATAGACATTGAACCATTCGGGATGATGATCCATCTTTTCGGCCTTGAGGGCGACGCGGGTCATAAAGGCGAAAGCCTGATTGAAATTCGAAAATTTGAAGGATTTCTTGATTGCCTCTCGACCGTCAACCGCCGTCCAGCCATCAAGGGTATGTAACGCGTCTTCAATTTCTTCCGTGCTTAATCTAACAGTCATGGATATTCTCCCGCTAACAGGTTATGACGCCGGGTAACTATGTTGGCGCTATCCATGAATGTCCAGAGTGAGACAAAAAAACGATGACAAAAATTAGCGAGGCGAGCCGGAGTTGGTGGCATGAGGAGACGGAAGGAGTTGCCTTCACCCATGCCCTGGATATGAAGCTGCTGCATTCCGAGCAGAGCCCGTTTCAGAAGATCGAGATTTATGAGCATTCAATTTTCGGCCGAGTTCTGACCTTGGACGATCTCGTGCAGGCCTCTCATGCGGATGAGTTCATGTATCACGAAATGGCGGTGCATGTGCCGCTTCTGGGCCGCAAGCGGGAGCAGGCGAGTGTCCTGATTGTCGGAGGCGGGGACGGGGGGATTCTGCGCGAGGTGCTGCGCCATGATTTTGTGACTCGTGTTGTTATGGTGGAAATCGACCGGCGTGTTGTTGAACTTTCGAAAGAATATTTGGCCATCAACGGCGATTATGAGGATCCACGGGTTGAACTCATCATTGGCGATGCCGCAGACTATATGCGCACCGCCCGGGCAGCGGGAGATAAATTCGACCTGATCATCCTGGACTTGAGTGAACCGGTGGGACCATCGTCGAGTGTCTTCACGCGTGGATTTTGTGAGGATTTTTCCGCTTGCATCAAGGAAGATGGTGTTGTGCTCGATAGCGACAGCATTTTTGTCGGCAAAGACCGCGCCTATTTCCTTCAGGAGCTCTGCGGGGATAAGGATCAGAATCTCGTTTCGATCATGCAGCGCGAGAAGCTGCTCCCCCATGTGGCGGGTTATCGCTCCATCGTACAGCTTTATCCAGCTGCGGAGTTTGGCTTCTTTCTCTACAGCCATGACGGCCATGATTATTCCAATCCTGTCACCTCCTTGATGGGGAGGCACTATAATGCGGAACTGCACAAGGCTGCCTTCGCGCTACCGACTTGGTGGCGGGAAAACCTCGGGTTTTGATGAAACTAGGCACATGAAGGAAACGCCTCTTACAGTAGATTTTATTTCCGGCGCTGTTGATTATCGGCGTCGCAAAGGCGGTGGCCGCGGGCAAGATCTTCCGAAGGCGCTCGGGTTTCGCCCCGGCGTCACGCCCGATATTGTTGATGCGACGGCAGGGCTGGGGCGGGATGCCTTCCTGCTTGCCTCCCTCGGGGCGAATGTGACCCTGATTGAGCGGAATGAAGCGGTTCACCGCCTGCTAATGGATGCGATGGCGCGCGCGTGCGATTCAAGTGATACACATGCAGAGATTATCGGCCGCATGACTCTGATCAACGGGGATGCGAAAGATATTCTGCCCGAATTAAATCCGCAAACGGTGCTCATTGATCCGATGCACCCGCCCCGGGATAAATCCGCTTTGGTCAAAAATGAGATGCGGCAATTGCGCGATCTAGTGGGAGCTGACCCCGATTGCGCGGAACTCATGCATGTCGCCCTTGGGGTGGCATCAAAGCGCGTTGTCCTGAAATGGCCGCGCCGGGCTAAAGGAATTGCAGAACTCCCCAAACCGTCGCATCAGATTCTTGGCAAATCGACGCGCTATGATGTCTTCATGACGGGACTGGCGAAAGCAGGTCAAAGCTGACCTCTTCCTGATAAATCGCGCTGGAGGAGGAAAGATGGCTTGAAAACAGCGTAAAGCTGCTCACCGGCAGGGTTTCCGTTTTAAACAGTGCATGATCAGTCAGAAAATTGCGGACCCTCTCATAGGGGGAGTTATGAACGCGCGCGAGCGTAATATGAGGGCGAAAGCGCCTATCGTCGACAGTCGCTCCAACCGATTCGATCGCCGTCACGATCTTCTGGTGCAGCAGGTTTATGGCGGATGTCGGGCGAACACCGGCCCATAGGATGCGGGGCCGCTTATTGCTGCCAAAAACGCCGACACCTTCAATATCGATATCGAAGGCGGGATATTTGATGCGGCCAAGCGCCAAGGAGATATCCATCATCATCGGGCCTTGCACTTCGCCAATGAAGGCGAGGGTGACATGGGAATTGTCCGCAGCGATCCAGCGGGCATCAGGAATACCACCGCGCAACGCTCCGATATGTTCCTTGATTTCCTCCGGCAATGCGATGGCAACGAAAAGGCGCATTGAGCTTGTCCTTTATTCAGTGGGTCGAATTTGGCCCTATTGCTCGATAAACTCGGTCACATAGGGCAATATGTTGCCAACTATTACTTTTACGCCTTCCGCGTTCGGATGAATATAGTCATCCTGATTTAATGCCGGATCGGCGGCAACACCGTCCAAAAAAAAGGGGTAATAGCCGGTTTTATACTGGCTGGCAAGATCGGGAAATATCTGGTCAAACGCGTTGGCATATTCAGATCCCATGTTGGGCGGAGCCTTCATGCCCGCGAGCAGGATGGGGATGTCTCTCTGCTGGATCACTTCGATAATCTGGCTTAGATTGCGCCGGGTTTCCGCTGGCTCTATTCCCCGAAGCGCGTCATTCGCGCCGAGTTCCAGAATTACAAAATCGGCACCATTTCCAATGGCCCAGTCAAGCCGCTGCAGTCCGCCCGCTGTGGTATCGCCCGAAACACCGGCATTTTCAATTTCAACCTTGTACCCTTTTGCCTGTAACGTGGCTTCGAGTTGGGTCACAAAATCCTCGCCTGTCGGCAGGCCATAGCCTGCGGTCAGGCTATCGCCAATTGCGACAATGCGCCGCGTTTCTTCAGCCTGTACGGGAGATGTTACGCAAAAAACCGCAAAAAACAGCGCTAAAACATTGAATTTCATCATATACCTGCCATATCCCATAAATCAGCATCAGTTGTCTTTTGCACTGGAATTACTTTGCCTCAAAAACCCATCATCAAGCTATCAGACATTCACCTAACACTTAAGTCCGATGCCGGCCCCGTCAATATCTTACGTGGTATAGATTTGACCGTACAACAAGGGGAAACAGTTGGCATTGTCGGCCCGTCGGGCTCCGGAAAGTCAACTTTGATGTCGATTATGGCAGGGCTTGAGCTTCCGACATCCGGTTCAGTGGAGATTGCGGAGCAGAAACTTGAAAATTTGAACGAGGATGCGCTCGCCCGCTTTCGCCGGGCTAATGTTGGCATTGTTTTTCAATCATTTCATCTCATCCCAACAATGACGGCGCTGGAAAATGTGGCCATTCCGCTGGAGCTGGCAGGAGAGAAAGACGCCTTTTCCGTCGCAGAGGCACGACTGGAGGCTGTTGGTTTAGCAGATCGGGCGACGCATTACCCGGCGCAGCTCTCCGGCGGGGAACAACAAAGGGTGGCTCTCGCACGGGCGCTCTCGACGAACCCTAAAATCCTTCTTGCGGATGAGCCCACCGGTAATCTCGATGGGAAAACCGGCGAACTCATTGTTGAGCTCATGTTCCAACTGCATGAGAAAGAAGGAACGACCATGGTGTTGATTACCCATGATGATGCGCTGGCCCGCAAATGCACGCATCAGGTTCGCCTCGAGGATGGACGTGTTGTTTCACGGGAAACAGGTCGGGAAGAGGTGCTGGCGGGTGAATAGGGGGCAAAATCCGGAATCTATCGCGCTTGCCATGAAGCTGGCTAGGCGGGATCTGCGCGGCAATCTAAAGGGCTTCCGAATTTTTCTGGCCTGCCTCATCCTCGGGGTGGCGGCCATTGCCGGCGTGGGCACGCTTTCAAGTTCCATTACCGCCGGATTGCGGGCAAATGGTCAGGTAATCCTCGGTGGTGATATCGATATCCGCCTGACCCATCGCGGTGCAGAACAAGAGGAGCGCCAGTGGATAGAGGCACAAGGCAACGTTTCCGAGATACAGACCTTGCGGGCGATGGTCCGGGATTTGGCGACGGATCGACGGACGCTTTCTGAGCTGAAAGCAATCGACAACGCCTATCCCCTATTCGGGGCGCTGACCCTGACGCCGGAGTCGGGAACGGCAACGCCCGATATACTTCTTCAGGAAAAAGACGGGCTCTATGGTGTCCTTATAGAACAAAGCCTGAGTGACCGATTAGACCTTCCCATTGGCGGCCAGGTCCGCATTGGCGAACTTAATTTTGAGGTGCGTGGTATTATCGCATCGGAGCCTGACAAGGCTTCGCAGGGAATGGCCCTCGGGCCCCGCACGATTGTTTCTTCCGTCGCCTTGAACGAAACCGGTCTCGTCCAGCCGGGTAGCCTGATCCGTTATCACTATCGTATTGCTCTTGCGCCCGGAAAAACGGTTCCCGGATTTTACGAAGAGGCAAAGACCGCCTTTCCTGATACGGGATGGCGCATACGGGATGCATCGAACGGGGCGCCGGGCATCAAGCGGTTTGTCGATCGGGTGGCCCTTTTCCTGACACTGGTCGGGCTGACGGCGCTGGTTGTTGGTGGTGTTGGCGTTGGAAATGCGGTCCGGGCCTATCTGGAAGGCAAGATCATGACGATCGCGACCCTTAAATGCCTGGGTGCCAGTAGCGGTTTCATCTTCCGGGTTCATTATATGCAGGTGCTGATCCTCGCCATTGCCGGCTCATTAATAGGACTTCTGCTCGGCGTTGGCGGCTCGGTCATAGCCGCGCAGTTTCTGGCGAGTAGCTTGCCGGTCCCACCGGAGATCACTATCAACGCTGGACCGTTGCTGCTTGCGACAGCCTATGGGCTACTGACGGCGACTTTGTTTACAATCTGGCCACTTGCGCGCGCGCGCGAAACCCCGGCGGCGGCATTGTTTCGCGATGTGGTCTCCGTGCATAAACGTCCGCGTCCGGTATATTTGATAATGCTCGGCGTTTGCTTTGCAATTCTTGTGGCGCTTGCCGTTCTCACCAGTCAGGAAACATGGTTTGCCTTCATCTTCACAATTTCCATCATTGGGATATTCGCCGTTTTGATACTGGTTGGATATGGCGTGCAGTTCGTTGCGCGGCGGCTTCCTCGCTCCCGCATTCCGTCCCTGCGTCTGGCAATTGCGAACCTCTACCGCCCGGGCGCGGCGACAAATAGCGTTATCCTTTCCATGGGTCTCGGGCTTACGCTTTTCGTGACCGTCGCCTTGATCGAGGGCAATCTCACCCGGCAGGTGCAGGAACAATTGCCGGAGAAAGCGCCCGCCTTTTTCTTCATCGATATTCAGTCAAATCAGCTGGATGACTTTGTTTCGACGGCCGAATCGGTGGTCAATGTCAGTGAGATTAATCATGTTCCCAACATGCGCGGCCGTATAATCCAGGTGGATGGCGTCCCGGCTGATGAGGTCAACGTCGCACCGGAGGCCCGCTGGGCGCTTCGCGGCGACCGAGGGCTCACTTATTCTGCAACACCACCGGATGGCGCTGTTGTGGTGGCTGGAAGCTGGTGGCCGGAGAATTATTCCGGGCCGCCACTTGTCAGTATGGATCGCGAGATTGCGCAAGGGATGGGACTTGATATCGGGGACAGCCTGACCGTTAACGTCATGGGCCGGGAGATAGAGGCGAAGATCGCCAACCTGCGGGAGATTGACTGGACGACGATGGCGATTAACTTTGTGCTTGTTTTCGATAATAACAGTCTTCAAGGCGCGCCGCATTCTCATCTTGCGACGGCTCGCGCGGATGGGGAGGCAGAAAACCAGCTTTTCAGCGCGATTACCAACAAATTTGCGAATATCTCGGTGATCCGGATGAAAGAGGCACTTCAGACGGTCAGCCGCATACTGGAGCAGCTTTCCTCAGCGGTATCAGCAATCTCTTCGATCACATTGGTGACGGGCGTACTTGTTCTCGCCGGGGCGTTTGCCGCCGGGCATCGCAAGCGGGTTTATGATGCCGTGATACTGAAAGTTCTCGGCGCGACAAGAAAGGACATATTCATAACCTTTTTGCTTGAATATGCGCTTCTCGGTCTTGTTACTTCGGTTATTGCGGCGACGACGGGCTGGTTTGCAGCCTATCTGGTCATCACCGATATCCTCGAAGCGAAATGGATTAGTCTGCCCTATACGATCCTTGCAACCATTGTGATCAGTGTCCTGGTGACCTTACTCTTCGGGTTACTGGGGTCCTGGCGGGCGTTAGGTGAGAAAGTTGCCCCAATGCTGCGATCGGATTGATCCGGCCTTGCAAATGAATAAGGCCGCCAGGGAAAGGAGTTTCCCCTAGCGGCCTCATTTTGGAAGATTTAATCTTGCCGCAAAAAGCTGAAATTAGCTTTTTGTTGCCGTTTCATATTCTTCCTTGGACAGTTCACCACTTTGGTCGAGATCGACGGCGGCAAACTGCTCTTTGCTGGTATCCGGCATGACAACGATAAGCTCCTCAAAGGAAACCGAACCGTTACCGTCTTTATCAACTGTATTGAAATCTGGTGTTGCTGCCAACGCCGGTGCTGCTGCAAGAAGCGTAATCGTGGCAGTCGAAATAAGCAGTTTTTTCATAATAGTCTCCATTCAATTTGAGTTGGACGGTTTGGCACCAATGTATCGGTGTCTGTCCGCCGAACGATCGAAAGGCCGCATATCTATGAAATCGGTCAATCGATGTTCTGAGGAGAAGATTGACCTTCCATTGTGGCGGCATAATGCCGTGAATTGGGCTAGTTAATGGAATAATCTGGGCAATTTTCGATTAAATCATCTTAGTTAGGCATTTTATCGGGAAAATTCGGGGCGGACAGCGCCCGTTCTTTATTATTTAACGCTAATGCCATATTATAGCGTCGATTTTCCTTGAAAATCGGAAGGAAAAATACAATATCAATGCAGAGTTAGGTACCTTCAGGGGAATTATAGATGGCAACAGACTTTTCAAAGTTAAATACAGCAAGAACAGGTACGCAAGATCAAGCAGTTCTTGATGAGGGCCTGCGCAGCTATATGCTGAAGGTCTATAACTACATGGCGTCCGGCCTTGCCTTAAGCGGCATCACGGCTGCGCTGACGGCCTCTACACCGGCCATTTACAACGCAGTATTCGGTACACCGCTGCAATGGGTTGTGATGCTGGCCCCGCTCGGCCTGTTGTTCGCCATGATGAAGACAAGCGCGAGCACGACGAAAATCCTCTACTGGATCATGGTCGCCACGTTCGGTGTCTCCATTTCCTACATTTTTCAGGTCTATACAGCGGAAAGTGTTGTGCGGGTCTTCTTTATTACCGCTGCGACCTTCGGTTCCGCGAGCCTTTATGGCTATGTAACGAAGCGGGACTTGACGGGTATGGGCAGCTTCCTTTTCATGGGGCTGATCGGCATCATCATCGCATCGGTGGTGAATATCTTCCTTGCGTCAACCATGATGCATTTCGTTGTGTCGGTGCTGGGCGTTCTGATCTTCACCGGTCTGACCGCTTTCGATACGCAGCGCATCAAGTCTGAATATTACCATGGCCATAGCCAGGAGGTGATGGAAAAAGGCGCGATTATGGGCGCGGTTTCCATGTATCTGAATTTCCTGAACCTGTTTATGTTCATGCTGAGCCTGCTTGGCAATCGAAATTAAGGCAGCGAAAACTGCTGAAACGAAAACCCGGCCTTGTGCCGGGTTTTTTGTTGTGCGCGAAGTTGAAGATGATAAACTTGTTTGTCTGCAAACAACCCTCGAAATCAACGAGAAAGGGATCGTCCAATGCGCATTCTTATCGCGATGATGAAACATGAAACCAATACCTTTTCGCCCATTGTCGCAGACTGGAAAAGATTTCAGGACTGGGGGGCCTATCTCGGCGAAGATGCCCTGAAGGCCTATGAGGGAACGGGGATGCCCTTTGGTGCTTATGTGGAACTGGCCCGTGCGGCTGGCGCCGAAATCATAACGCCTGTCGCGGCGGAGGCAATGCCCTCCGGCCCGGTGACGGAGGATGCCTATAACCATATGGCCGAACCCATCCTCGATGCGGTGAGAGAGGGTGTGGATGTGGCCCTGCTGGATCTGCACGGCGCGATGGTGGCTGAACACACAGACGACGGGGAGGGAACGCTGCTTGAAAAAATCCGCGCAATCGACCCGGACCTTCCCATTGCGGTCACGCTGGACCTTCATTGCAACCTGACCGCCAAGATAGTCGAGAATTGCACGGTGCTGATTGGCTACAAGACCTATCCTCATGTCGATATGTATGAGGTGGGTAAGCAGATCGGCGAAGTATTGTTCGATGCGATGGCGGGCAAGGTCAAACCGGTCATGTCCTGGGGGAATGCGCCCCTTTTAAGCCAGACCCTGCGTCAGGGCACGGATGATGAGCCGATGGCAACCCTGATCCGTATGTGCCGGGAGGCGGAGAAGGAGCCGGGTGTGCTGGCCGCGACGGCATTCGGGGGATTTGCGCTTGCCGATATGCGCGATGCCGGAAACTCGGTCATCATTGTGACCGATGGAGATCAGGCCAAGGCGGATGAAGTGCGGGATCGCATCCTAGCCAAAGCATGGGAGCTGAAAGAGGAGTTTATCTATCAGCATACACCGCTCGAAGAGCAGGTCGCCAACGCCAAGACAATGACGGATGGGCCTATCCTGCTGCTCGATCACGCGGATAACTGCGGCTCTGGCGCAACGCAGGACGTAATGACGGTGATTGAAGAGGTTTTAAGGCAAGGCCTTGAGGATGTGGCCGTCGCCGCTGTTTGGGATCCTGCCGCCGTGCAGGAAATGCAAAAAGCAGGCGTTGGTAATGAAATCACGTTGAAGCTCGGTGGTAAGACGGATATGCCCTCCATCGGAGAACCGGGGGAGCCGCTCACTGTCACAGGCACGATCAAGACGTTGACCAATGGGGAATGGATTGTGCGCGGACCCATGTATACGGGGGTGAAGGTCTTCATGGGGCCGACGGCGGTGCTTGATACCGGAAATATGGAGATTGTTGTCGTCTCCAATCATCATGAGCCCTGGGACATGGGGGTCTTCACATCGGTCGGGATACAGCCCGAATACAAGCGATATCTCATCCTGAAAAGCCGCATTCACTATCGCGCTGGCTTTGCGCCCATCGGCAAGGCAACGCTGACCTTGGACGGCAAGGGCGTTACAACATCGGATAACAATCTCCTGCAGTACGAGAAGGTCCGCCGGCCGGTCTATCCGCTTGATCTACTGAACGAGGAGTAGTTTATGCACGAAGACATGTTTGGAAATCCGCTCAGCACCCAGTCTGAGCAAACGGTGGATGCCATCAACCGCTTTATGGAGAGCTATATTGGTTTCGGAACGAATTTTGCTCCGATCTTTGAGGCTTCCGATAATGATCCGGATTGCGCCATCGCGGCTGCCTATGCCGCCCTGCTCGGGCTTTTTATGGAAACGCCGGACCGGCTCGATATTGCAGGGAAATATTATGCGCAGGCGAAAGCGGCAATGGGTAAGGGAACGGAGCGCGAGCAACTCTTTGTTTCTGCCGTTCTTGATCTCTGTGACAATAAATTAGGAGGCCTGCTCAAGAAACTGCGTCAGCTTGTCATTGAGTATCCGGGCGATCTCTTCGGGGCGAAGCTTGGTCAGAATTCCTACTTCAATATTGGTGACGACAAGACAATGCTCTGGATTGCAGATGCGGTGATCGACCGCCATAAAAACTGTGCCTACGCCTATGGGATGCGCGCCTTCGGGCGCGAGCAATCGAGTATGCTGGATCTCGCCGAGGAGGATGGCCGCCGGGCAACTGAGATGCAGCGAAACGAGGCTTGGGCTCATCACGCAGTAGCTCATGTCATGATAACGCAAGGTCGCCATGAAGAGGGCATCAAGTGGATGCAGGATCTCTCCAATGAGTGGGAGGATCGCAACAGTTTCATGATTACCCATAACTGGTGGCACCAAGCGCTTTTCTATCTTGAGCTCGAGGATTTCCAGACTCCGCTTCGTCTTTATGACGAGAAAGTCTGGGGGGTCGACAAAACATATAGCCTTGATCAGGTGAACGGGATTTCGCTGCTGTGGCGGCTCGAACAACTCGGCGTCGATGTCGGAAATCGCTGGCGGGATATTAGCGATCATGTCGCGAAACGAAGCCTTGTGAATGACCAGCCCTTTTTTGATATGCATTATGGCTATGCGCTTGCGCGGGGGGGGCAAATAGAAGCGCTTGAGCGTCTGATGACGGGGATGGAGAAAATGGCGCGCGAAGCCCCGGACGTGACCCGGAAATCATGGGCGGAGGTTGCGTTGCCGGCAACACGTGGGTTTATTGCGATCGCGGAGGGGAAATTTGACGACGCTGTGGGCTGGCTTGCACAGGCACAGCCACGATATCAGGAAATTGGCGGGAGCCATGCACAGCGTGACCTGTTTGAACTAGCATGGGTGACAAGCCTGTTGGAGGCCGGGAAATTTGATGATGCCCGCCCGACCCTTGAAGCGCGGGTGAAATTCCGGCAAGATGTCCCTATGGACGCCCGCTTACTGGCGCGGGCAAACGACCGCAACTAAAAAAATTGCGGTATGGGGAGGGAGCCATGGATAAACAGGATATTGCGCAAAAAGGTGGAAACCGGCGAATATTTTCTCTGCTGAATGAATATGGGGCAAGCCATCAGAATGGCACGAACAAGTTTATCCACTGGCTTGCCGTGCCGGTTATCGCCTGGACGGTGGTCGCCCTTCTATGGGCTATCCCTGTGCCGGACGCCTTCGCGGCTGTTCCGTACCTCAATTGGGCGACCATCGCGCTGTTGCTCACCATCATCTATTATGCGGCTCTTTCCTGGACACTCGCGATTGGCATGGTGTTGTTCGCGCTGCTGTGTATCGGTGCAGTGCAGTTTTATGTGAGCGCGCCCCTGTTCGGGCTCACGCTCTGGCAGTTCGCCATCGGAGCCTTTGTGGTCGCATGGATTTTTCAGTTCGTCGGACACAAGATCGAGGGCAAGAAGCCCTCGTTCTTTAAGGATGTCCAGTTCCTGCTGATTGGCCCGGCCTGGTTGATGGGCTTTATCTATCGTAAACTGAACATCCCTATTTAGATTAGCTTTTCACAACGAGCTTATAGTCGGGCGTTGTATTCAGCGGGCAGGAATAGAGATATTCGCCCTCTTTCAATTCGACCTCATAGTCCAGCGTTGTACCGGTCTCGAGACCGCCGCCAGAAACGCTTGTCTTGTTGAGCTTATGCAGCGGGTTTGCCCAGTTATAGCCTTCTTCGCGAACCCAGAATCCAAGGGAGTAGGGCACGTTCTTGTTGGTGACGCGGAAAATATATTTGCCGGGTTTCAGGGTGAGAACCTCGGAATTTGCGAGACGCTCCTCACCTGTCTTGGCATTGATTTTCTCGCAGTCCGCTTTTTCGGAGGAGGTATAGCCATGATCAACACCATTTTCCGATTCAACAAACTGACAGGCCGTCTGGGTGAGGTTGATTACCGTTGCATCCTCCCCTGCGGCCAGTGCGGAGGTTGTAAAAGCGGGCGCAAGCATAAGAGCCGCGACGCCGGGGAGAAGTAGGGAAGCTATTTGTTTCATCGTTTTGATCCGTTCCTCAAATGGGTTTGGGTTACGAAGCAAAATTTCGTCGAAATTTCAGATTTTACAAATCACGTGGTTTCACCCTTGCGTGAGGGGATCAGTCTGCGTCGATTGTCTGGAACCGTTTGCGGTCAAAAACCCTGAGGACCTGCGCAAGTGTTTTGCCGCGCTTAAGGACGCGTCCGCTCTGGCTGAGAACGGAATAGGCGCCTTGCTTGGCGGCGAGGCGGGGTTCCTTATATATTCTGAAAAGCGGATGATCCGCCGTCCTGTGGAAAATCGCAAAGATACAGGCGTTTTTGGTTTCCCCGATGGCATAATCGCGCCATTCGGCCTTGGCGACCATGCGGCCATAGACCTGCAATATCTGGCCAAGTTCGTTACGGTTGAAAAATACGTTCGGTTGTTGCGTTCCCGACCTTGCGTTCTTGGAAGATCGGGCTAAATAGTGATCGTCGAAGCTTACAACCTCGCTCATTTTCTCTCCTGCTTAACTCTAATACTTATTTTCTGCCAACAATGTGATTTCGTCAAGTATTGAGAATTTCGCTCTGTGGTCATATCTTCTATATGTGACGGCGGTGCATAGAGATCAATGGGGCAAATGAGAGAGGACATTCGAAATGGCTGAAAAGATTAAGAAAAGTGAAGCGGAATGGCGCGCCCAATTAACGCCCGAGGAGTTCCATGTCGCCCGGAAAAAGGGTACCGAACGTGCCTTTACCGGTAAATATCATGACAATAAGGAGAAGGGGACCTACCATTGCATCTGCTGCGGAGACCCGCTTTTTGCATCCTCAACAAAATTTGAGTCTGGCACCGGCTGGCCGAGTTTCTGGGAGCCAATTGACCCTGCCAATGTTGGTGAAGTTGAGGACCGAAGCTTCTTTATGCGGCGGACTGAAGTTGTCTGCAATAAATGCGACGGGCATCTTGGTCATGTCTTTCCCGACGGGCCGGAACCGACCGGACTTCGTTATTGCTTGAATTCAGCGGCCCTCGATTTCAAAAAAGAAGAATGAACGCCTTTGCAGTTGCAGGAGAATAAGCGATGGATAAGCAGGTTACAGGCAAGAATATTGCCATCAGGGCGCTTGACGTGGCGCCCCGCACCAAGCCGTCAAACTACCCGGAACCTTTTTTCAGCCGCATGAGTGGGCGGGAAAAGCGTCAGCTTGGCGATGTTTTCGGCATCAACAATTTCGGTGTTAATCTGACCCGCTTGTCTCCAGGCGGAGAATCCGCCCTGCTTCATTGCCATAGCAAACAAGATGAATTCATCTATATCCTTGAAGGTTCCCCGACCCTGGTGACGGAGACGGCGGAGATTGTCCTGCAGCCCGGCGATTGTGCAGGGTTTCCGGCCCAGGGAGACGCGCATCAACTCGTCAATCGAACGGATACAGATATTCTTTATCTTGAGGTCGGGGATCGTATCGCGGGTGATGAGGGAAGCTACCCCAAGGATGATCTGAAGGCAGCACTTGGGCCCGATGGACAGTGGCAATTCACCCATAAGGACGGCACGCCTTATTAGGGCCTGGTCAGCGCTTCTCCGTCATGCTGTCGGAAAAGTGGCAGGCTGCGAGATGGTCTTTGGCAACAGGGCTTAAGGGGGGCTTGATCTCCCGACAGACATCTTGGGCCATGGGGCATCGATCCTGAAAGGCGCAGCCCACCCGCTGCTCCGTCTGGCCCGTGACATTGCCTTTCAGCTTGATGCGTTCTCGTTTCTGGCCGGATCCCGGCTTTGGCACAGCGTCGAGCAGGATCCGGGTATAGGGATGGGCTGGTGTTTCGAATAAATCCTCTGTCCGGCCCTTTTCGACAATCTCGCCGAGATACATGACCGCCACCTCGTCACAGAGATACTCCACAACGGCGAGGTCATGGCTGATGAACATATAGGTCACGCCAAATTCATCCTGCAGATCTTTCAGCAGGTTCAGAACCTGCGCCTGGACGGACACGTCAAGCGCGGAGACAGGCTCATCCGCAACGATCAGCTCCGGATGGGTGATCAGGGCGCGGGCGATGGCTATGCGTTGACGTTGCCCGCCAGAAAACTCGTGGGGATATTTGGAAACATCCTGTGGTTTCAGGCCGACTGATAGCAGCACATCATGTACCCGGCTCTCACGCTCCGCTTTTGAAATTGCACCGAGAGCTGCCAAAGGCTCGGCGACAATCCGGCCGACATTGTGATGTGGATCGAGGGAGCCGTAGGGGTCCTGAAAAACCATCTGAAAATGCTGGCGAAGAGGCCTAAGCTGATCAAAACTGAGGCCGACAACTTCTTTTCCCAGTATCTTGACCGATCCGGAGTCTGTTGGTTCCAGTGCCATGACATTGCGCGCGAGTGTGGATTTTCCGCAACCGCTTTCTCCGACAATGCCAAAACTTTTCCCCTTATGAATTTCGAAGGTAACTCCGTTGAGGGCGAAGACATGGCCGGGCTCGGCAAACAGGCTTTCCCGCGGCAGCCGATAATGGCGGACCAGATCATGGACTTCCAGAACTGGAACGGAATTACTCTCTGTCGTCATGAGAAGAGTTCCTCCGTCTTGCGGGTGCGGGCTTCGTCAAGATGGTGGCAGGCAACAAATTGAAGCGGTTTCACCTCCACAATAGGCGGCGGTGTATTCCGACAGACTTCCGTCGCAAGAGGGCACCTATCCGTAAAGGTGCAGCCCATGGGAAGTCCCATCAGGTCCGGGACAGTTCCGGGAATTGTTACCAACCGACCGCCGCGCGCTCGCCCTAGCTTTGGCATCGCCGCGAACAGCCCCTGCGTATACGGATGGATAAGCTCTTCAAATATCTGCGCTGTACCGCCTGCTTCCACGGCACAACCGCCATACATCACCAGAATATTGTCCGTGTTCTCGGAAATCACTCCCAGGTCATGGGAAATAAGGATAAGTGCCATGCCCTCTTCACGGACGAGCGTCTGGATCAATTCCAGGATTTGATCCTGGATTGTGACGTCGAGGGCGGTTGTCGGTTCGTCCGCGATCAAGATATCAGGCTGACAGGACAGAGCGATCGCGATCATCACCCGCTGCCGCTGTCCACCGGAGAGCTGATGTGGGTAGTTATCGATCCGCTCTTTGGGGTTGGGGATGCCGACCCGATCAAGCAGACGGAGAACTTCCGCCTTAGCCTCGTTCTCCGACATATTCCGATGAAGTCGCAAGGGCTCCATTATCTGATGGCCAACCGTATGAACCGGATTGAGGGAGGTCATAGGTTCCTGAAAAATCATCGCAAGCCGGTTACCACGGATTTGGCACATCTCGGCATCGGATTTTTCCAGCAGGTTCTGTCCGTCGAGTTTGATTTCCCCCAATGTTTCGCTTTGCTCCGGTAATAGACCCATCAGGGCAAGCGCCGCCATGGATTTGCCGCAGCCGCTTTCGCCGACAATACCGAGCGTTTCCCCACGGTTAAGTCGAAAACTAAGATTACGCACAGCACGGGCGGGGCCTTCGTTAGTGGCCAGAATGACGGACAGGTCTTTGACGTTAAGTAAGCTCATTTAACGTTTCCTCGACAGTCTGGGGTCCAGAATATCGCGCAATCCATCACCGAGCAGATTGAGCCCGAATACGGCAATTGCAATGGCAAGGCCCGGATAAATGGCCTGCATCGGATCAAGGAACATCAGGGTCTGCGCCTCGTTCAGCATACGTCCCCAGGATGGTTCCGGTGGCTGGGTGCCAAGGCCGAGATAGGATAACGCGGCCTCCGCCAGAATGGCGATGGCAAAGAGAATGGTTGCCTGCACAATGATGATGGAGAGGATATTGGGCAGGATATGCTCGAATGTGATGCGAAGACGGCCTTTTCCCGAGGCGCGCGCCGCCATCACAAATTCCCGCGCCCATATGGAGTTTGCCGTCCCTCGGGTCAGTCTTGCAAAGACCGGGATATTATAGAGACCGATGGCGAGAATTGAATTCACCCCGCCAGGCCCAAGAATGGCGGTAAGCATAATCGCCGAGAGGATCGCGGGGAAGGCGAAGGAAAAATCCGACAGCCGCATGATAATTTCTTCCGTCCAACCGCGCTTTGCGGATGCGAGAAGACCAAGGCTGACGCCGATGAAGAGCCCGATTGAGACGGCGACAACGGCAACGACAATGGAATTCTGAGTTCCCGTCATCAACATCGAGGCGATATCACGCCCGAACTGATCCGTTCCCAGCCAGTGATTGGCGGATGACGGCAGGAAGCGATTGGCGATCGTAATGTCGTAGGCGGACCCCGGTGTCCAGAAAAGGGAGATTATTGCGCACATCAGCAGAAACGCGGTCATCGCGCCCCCAACCACAAAGCTGCGGCTGCGGCGGCATCGGTTGATAAAGGAAAGGGATCGATCTTTACTCATATATCATGCGCCTTGAGCCGCGGATCGATGACAGCGTAAAGCACATCAACGATAAAGTTCACCACAATGATCATGGTGGCCAGCAGCAACACGACATTTTCGACAACGATTGTATCGCGGTTGTTGATGGCCTTCAGAACAAGCGAGCCGAGCCCCGGAATATGAAATACATTCTCCACAACGACCGTGCCTGTCAAAAGGGCGGAGAACTGTATGCCGGTGACGGTCAGGACGGGGATCAATGCATTGCGCAGGACATGGCGCCAAAGCGTCGCTTGCTTGCTCAAGCCCTTGGCGCGCGCCGTGCGGACATAGTCTTCGCGGAACACTTCCAGCACGGACGAGCGTGTGATCCGGGCCAATATGGCGCCGACAACAGTTGCAAGGGCGAGGGAGGGCAGCAGCAATGCTCTCAGGCATGCCCAAAGGCCGTCATCCCAGCCCGGAAAGCCACCGGCTGGTAGCCAGCGCAGTTCGATTGCGAAGAGGATAATCAGAAGGATAGCAAGCCAGAAATTCGGGATGGAAATGCCAAGCTGACTTATCCCCATCAAAGTGATATCTCCCGCCTTGTTATGATTGGCTGCGGCATAAAGGCCAATAGAGAGCGCAAGAATAATGCTGATAATGATCGACATGATCGCAAGTGGAATGGTGATGAGAAGCGCGCCCTCTATGAGTTCCCAGACGGGAACCTTATAGGCATAGCTGGTGCCCAACTCCCCCTTCAATATCCCGGCAATCCAGTCCCAGTAGCGTATCATCGGAGGCCGGTCGAGACCGAGTTCTTTGGTGAGGGCGAGAATAGCCTCATCGGACGCATCGACGCCCAATATCACTAGTGCAGGATCGCCCGGCAGGATTTCCATGACGAGAAAAATAACGATTGATGCACCGATCAGGGTCACAATCAACGTTAAAACTCGCTTCGCGATAAAAACGCTCATATAATTACTTGGTGCCAAACATTACGCGCGGAGCAGAGAATAAATTTATTTGCGCACGAACAGGTTATCTGCAGATAGAGGAAGGGTCAATCTCTGATCCGGATGACAAACGCGTGCCGTGCGATAGAATGCCGCAGCCTAATTTTTAGGCTTGTCGTGACAATGCAGTCAGATTAAGCAAGGCATCTGGAAATTTATATTTAAACGGTAGCTTCAAGCTAATTCTATTGAGATGAACAAGATATTTGCATTCTTTATTACCGTCTTCCTGTTGGCCAGCGCCGCTGCCATCGGGCTCTGGTTGACGGGCAATTTGCCCGGTATCGGCCAGGAAAAATCAGAGGGCTCTACGGTTCTTGTCGGTGTGCCGCAAATTGGCGGGTCTTTTTCCCTTATAAATCACAAGGGAGAGACGGTTACCGATGAGGATTATAAGGGAAAATTTCTTCTGATCTTTTTTGGCTTTACCAACTGCCCCGATGTCTGCCCCACGGAGATGCAGACAATTTCTCTCGCCCTGCAGGAACTTGGCGATGACGCTAGCGAGGTGGTGCCGGTATTTGTTACTGTCGATCCGGCGCGGGACACGCCAGATATCATGGCAGAGTTTGTTGCGGCCTTCCATCCGTCGATTGTCGGGCTGACGGGCAGTGAAGAGGCGATCAGCGATGTAAAGAAGAAATATCGCGTGTATTCGCAGAAACAGAATAACGACGATCCGGATTACTATCTTGTGGATCACACCTCTTTCACTTATCTGATGGGGCGTGATGGCGATTTGATAACGGTGTTCTCTTACGGGGTTTCGGCTGAGGAAATGGCGTCAAAAATACGTGAGCAGCTATAATCTGATAAGGAAGAATGATGAAATATCTTAAATACTTACCCTTTGTTCTGCTGGTTGGGGTTTTGATAGTGAACGCGGAATCCGACCTGTTTTCCTCCCATGCTGCTGAGAAGAACGGAATGGCCGTTAGTGATGCCTGGTCTCGGGCGCGCCCTGCAAATGCGGCTGTCGGTGGTGCCTTTATGACCTTACACAATATGGAGGGGAAAGCGGACCGCCTTGTCGCGGCGGAAAGTCCCATTGCGGATCGCGTCGAAATCCATAACAGCATCATGAAAGACGGTATTATGAGTATGATGCGGATGGAAGAATTGCTTATCCCCGCAGGGGAGACGGTGATGTTGAAGCCGGGTGGTTTCCACGTTATGCTCATGGGCCTGAAAAAACCTCTCTTCAAGGGGGCGGAGTTTCCGGTAACACTCAATTTCGCACGCGCGGGCCAGATTACGGTTACGGTCCATGTGAAAGACGCCGGGGCGATGGACATGAAAATGCAGGGTCATAAGCATAAACAGGATTAGTTTGTAACCTCAGATTATTTAAAAGGACCGCTTATGCGGCCCTTTTTTCTCAGAATTCAGCGGTTGCCTTGACGGCAAGTTCACCCGCAGGTCCCCGGACCCAAACGCTGCACTCGTCATTATTTTCCGGCTTTCCATCCAAGGTGAAAGAGGCGGTATCGAAAATCGGATTGAAATTGCGGTAGCTGAATTTTCGAAGCAATCGCCCTCCCATATTCTTTACAGCGAGCCGCATCAGCAAAGTGCCAAGAAGTGGGCCATGCACGACGAGGCCGGGATACCCTTCTTCCTGCAGGCAATAGTCGCGGTCATAGTGAATGCGATGGCCGTTGAAGGTGAGTGCGGAATAGCGGAACAGCATAACCGAATCCGGTGTTACCGTTTCTGCCCATACACCGTCATCGGGCGCGCTTTGCATCTCTTTTTTGCTGCCGCTGGTCTCACCTGCGGCTTCGCGGAAGACGATATCATGTTCCTCGGTCAGGCATATCCCGGCCTCATTCTTCACCTGATGCTCGACCGTGACGAAAGTCAGGGCGCCTGTCCGGCCCTGCTTTTCCACGACACTTTTGATCGTCGAAATCTTTTCGGCTCTGTCGCCCGCGAAAAGCGGCGCATGAAATTCGATCTTTCCGCCAGCCCACATCCGCCGGGGAAGCTCTACCGGCGGCAGGAAGTCACCCTTTACCGGATGACCGTCCGGGCCGATTCGCGATTGCCGGTCAGTCGCCAGAAAATACATCCAATGTCCCCCCGGCGGAACGATGTCGGATGCCGCCCCGCCTTCGTCCATAAGAGCCGCGAAGCCATTTAGGGCATGCTGATGTATAATTTCGCTGTGGGATATCTGATTGCCAACCCAGTTTTCCAGTTTTTTCATTTGTTTTATCTCGTGGTTGCTTTTCATGTCATGGTTTGAATAACATAATTGCGTTATAGTTCGGGGTAAATCTTTCCATCCAGAGAGTTGTCATGCCATCCAAGTCGAAAATTCATAAATTATCGCATATCGACCTTACGGAAAGTATGGATGTCGAGACGGCGGCAAAGGTGATCTTTCGCGGCTGTGCCCTTCATTTGAAAGAAAATTTCCGCCAGTTCAAGGATGAAGGCGACCCGATGGCATTGATGCAAATTCGCATTGGTGTACGCCGTATGCGCGTTGCGCTTTACATTTTTCGCCCGATTATCCCGAAGGAAACCCGCTCCAAATTTAACCGCGAATACCGCTATTTCGGTAATCTGCTCGGCGATGCCCGGAATATGGACGTATTTCTCGATAGCACGCTCATGCCCGAAATAAAGACGAAGGATTTTAAGAAGGTTTCAAAAGAGCTCCTGATGCTGGGAGAGGAATTTCGCGCGGAAGAATATGACATCATCATTCATGAAATTTCCGGTGGCCATTTTGAACGGTTGTCCAAGTCCTTCGACAAATGGCTGCAAGGAAACTGGGCGACAAAACTTGGTAGATCCGCTCGTAAAATCATGAGCAGCCCCGTTGCATCTTTTGCCTTGAATGCGATCGAGGAGGGCGGGATCGAGCTTATGAACCGAGGGGCGGATGTGGAAAATCTCTCGGCCAACGAGCTCCATGATTTGCGCAAATATATAAAACGCTCCCGCTATCACTTGCGGTTTTTCTCTTCGCTGATTCGTAAGGAGAAAATCGATGAAGGATATGACCTGCTGGTTCAGATGCAGGATTATCTCGGCCATATCAATGACGTTAAGGAAGGAATGATCATCCTCAGCCAGCTGAGTGCCGCAATCCGGGCGGATTATTTTGCCGAGACATTGCGCTTTAATGCGCGGGTTTATGGCGATGCCAGCAAGGAGGTGGAGCAGAACTTACAGGATTTCCTTATTCTTTGGCGGAAGTTTGAGGATTTCTCTGTCGATAAGAAGGATCTGCGCAACGCGGCTTGAACAAAGCTATCGTTTGACGAAGGGTAGTTTCAGCATCCAGAAGATGCTCTGTTTTCGATCTGTCTGATACTCATCGAGGCCGATAGTCATGTTGCTGTGCCCGGCCGATGGACGAGGGCAGTATGTCCCGAACAGATAGTCCCACCAGGGCAAGTTAAAGCCATAATTACTATTATGTTCGCCGCGTATCACCGAATGATGAACACGGTGCATGTCCGGGGTGACGATAAATTTCCTCACTATTCCATCGAATTTCCCCGGCAGGCCTGCGTTGGCATGATTGAACATGGCAACGGAGCTCAGGAGAATTTCGAAGATGATCACTGCGACAACGGGCGGCCCCAGTAACAGGACCACCACAAGCTTTAGGAACATGGAGAGGAGGATCTCTACGGGGTGAAATCGGGCGCCGGTGGAGACGTCATAATCGACATCCGCGTGATGCATTTTGTGAAATTGCCAAAGAAAACCGACCCGATGAAAGATCACATGCTGCCAATAGATCACCAGATCCTGCAAGATGACGGCAATCACGATGGCAAGCGCCACGGGTAATTCCACGAGATTGAGGAGGCCCCAGCCATTCTCCACCGCAGTGGCGGCTAGCCCTACCGCCAGGATGGGGAATAGCAACCGTAAAAGAAGGGTGTTCAGGAACGTCACGCCGAAGTTGTTCAGCCATCGCCACAGGATTGAAACGCTTGGCGGACGTTTCGGGGCAAACGCTTGCCATATGCCGACCGTTCCGAGCGTTCCGAGAAAGAAGCTCAGGCGAATTGTCGGTTCATGACTCGCAATGTAATCCAGCATGATCTTGTCAGAGTCTCCCTTGTTCCTCTGACAAAATAGGGTGCCGCCGATGAAATAACCATTGAATTCATCGGCATGGCGAAAAAGTGAAGTGCCATGATTTTATCCGCAATAGAGCCGAACTAACTGATCGGAACCGCCGCCTGGCCTGATCCGATCTCTCCCATATGCTTTATGTCGCGGCCAATTTCTTCCAGAATTGCGCGCGCTCGATCAAAATCCTCTGGGCGGCCCCCAACACGAA
>NZ_JARGOQ010000022.1:27453-33521 GCF_029233945.1 Sneathiella sp.
TTGGCGCTTTGTACAAATTGACCGCATCACGGGCCATTTTATACCGCAAGGCAGGGGAGCGACTTGTCGCATGGACATCTGCACCACATGCTTTCAATCGCCGCAATACCGGCCGGCCAACGTCACCAAGCCCTAAAAATCCGACAGAAATCCCTGTTAAACCACCCATTAATAACTCTCCCTCTTTTATTATTAAAAAGGATTATTATCGGATGTCAGTGATTTGGCAAATATTAGTTATATCAGGGGCGGGCGTAGCGGACAGCAGAACCCCGCTCGATAGCGGCGGCGGTCAGGCGATCGACATCCAGCCCATGGCGCAGCATTTCAAGCATACGCAGCTCTTCCTGGCTCAACTGGCCGTCAGAAACGGCGACATCGCAGGCAAGCGCATAAGCAGTGTCATAGATTTTTTTCGGCAGGACAGCACGGATTTTGCCGACAATTTCGTCCAGCTTCTGATCCCCGTTCAGCATGTCGACGCAGGTTGCTGCATCGTCCGGAAGATGCTCTTCCTCATAGTCGGCGAACACGGGAAGGGTGCGGACAATCTCGCCAATCGTGAACAGCTCACGGTCCGTCATTTCACGATCTGCTGCGGATACAATTACCATTGTTGAAATAAGGGCGGTGTGCAGGTTAAGCGTCGTCATGCGACAGTATCTCCGGTCTGAAAAGAAACAATTACTCACAGGATATGAGGTTCAATCTCGATTATCCAATGATATTTTCTTCAATGACTGTTCTTTTTCAGAAATAAAATTCCGGGTAAGCGCAATTGCATCTTTAAGTCCCAGCCGGTGAATTTCGACTTCCGGCGGAAAGGCGGAGGCAAGGCGGGAGGGCATCATGCTATCGAGCATTACAAAAACGCCAAAATCATTTTCCCGCCGGAGCAACCGGCCATAGGCTTGCTTGAGCTTAAGGCGGGTCAGCTTGTCGTCATATTTGCCACCGCCAAAGGCCTTCTTGCGCGCCTTGTGCTTGATGTCGGGGCGTGGCCAGGGAAGCCGGTCAAACACCAGCAGGCGTAAAGACCGTCCCGGTACATCAACGCCATCGCGAACAGCATCAGTGCCGAGCAGGATCGAGTTTTCCTCCTCCCGGAAGATATCGACAAGGGTTGAGGTGTCCAGCGCATCCTGATGCTGTGCATAAAGATCATATCCGGCGGCGGCGAGGGGTTTCCTGATATTCTCATGCACGGCACGCAAGCGCCAGATGGCGGTAAACAGGCCAAGGGCGCCGCCACCACTTGCGAGGAATAATTCGCGGTAAGCGGCAGACACTTCCTTCATATGATCCCGCCGGACATCCGTGACCACAATCACCCGGGTTTGATCGGCAAAATCAAAGGGGGAGGCGAAATGCTCGCGTATCGGCGGCAACACCATATGGTGCGCGCCCGTGCGCATATCCGCCGATTGCCAGCTTTCCTCCCCATCATGGTTATCACGCAATGTGGCAGAGGTAATGACGGCGCCATGGGATTTTTTCAGGATGGTTTCCGCGAAGGGGAGCGTCGGGTCGACATAGCTTCTGTAATAGCCGAGATCGAGCTCGCGTCCGCCGATGCGCTCAATCGCAAACCAGTCGACGAAACCGTCCGGTGTTGGGTTTTCTATTTCCTTCAGCATGGCGCGCCAGGGTGCAATATTCATCGTGACCCGGCGTGTGATGCCCTGTACGGCGGCCTCAATCCGGTGGCGTGTGGCACTATCGAGGTCTTCGGCCTCCGTATCCAGCCGGTTCAGTAGAGTTTTACCGAGAGTCGTCATCGGCCCGGCCAGACCGCTCAGGGCCTTATCCAGTTTCTCGGCTGCATCGGCCAAGCCGGGCAGAATGTCGTCAATTGTACATTCGATTGAGTAGGGGCTGTCCGGATGATGGCATCTCGCCAGAACCTGGCTTCGGATAAAGCTGAGCAATTCCTCCATCGGGCCGTTCGGTGCTCCGTCACGAACGCGGGTGAGCCAGCCATCCGTCGGCAGCCGTCGCGCCGCGCGCATGGCCTTTTGCAAGGCATCAATCCCCTTCTCATCATCTCCGATAAGGTCTCCGATACGATTCTCAAGGCCGCGCATCCTGCTTTTGCGCCCCGCATCACTCCCGGCGATCCAGCGTCGCAGTTCCGCGGTTTCCTGTCCGGTTAAGTGCGCAGCGAAAGCGCTGTCGGCCGCATCGAAAAGGTGATGGCCTTCATCGAAGACATAGCGTTTGGGAAGGTAAGGATCGTCCGGGCGTGTTGCCCCATTTATCATCACGAGGGCATGGTTGGCGATTACGATATCCGCTTTTCGCGCCTTGCGGCCTGATTTTTCGATAAAGCATTTGCGATAATGCGGGCAGGCGGAGTAGATGCATTCCCCCCGCCGGTCAGCAAGACGGGTCACGCGGGAACGGCCTTCAAGTTCCAGCAGCCAGCTGGGAAAGTCGCCGCCCACCATGTCGCCGTCGCGGGTCGCCGATATCCATCTCGCGACAAGGCCTTGAACAATTTGCTCTGATTTTGGTGCGGCGCCACCTTGCAGGGCCTCCTCAAAATTCAGAAGGCAGAGGTAGTTTTCCCGGCCTTTGCGGACGACCGCTTTTTCCATTTTCTCTGCTGTATTTGGATAAAGCCGGTTCAGTTCATCATCGATCTGGCGCTGCAGATTTTTGGTGTAAGTGGAAATCCAGACGGCCGCACCGTTCTTTTCCGCCCACAGGCTGGCCGGAGCGATATATCCAAGTGTTTTGCCTGTGCCCGTCCCGGCCTCGGCGAGAACGAGGTTCGGAGCATCGGCCTGATCGCGCGGAACAAAGGCGTGGGAGGTGAGAGCGCTGAAATCCGCCTGTTGCGGCCTTGCCTCTGAATTATCTCCCAGCATTTCCTTGAGCCGCTCTCGCGCCTCGATCTCACTAACCGCAATATCATCGGGGGGCGGCTCCGGTGCATAGTCTGCCCATTCTCCAAGATTACGCCATGTATCCAAGCCGCCGAAGCGATCGCGGGCTTCCGGCATCCCTACTGCCGCCATAACGGCGGGTGCCCAGTTCCATCCCGCCTGACCCATTGTCATGGCAATGGCGGAGATTTCGATTCGTTGTTTTTCATTTAAACCGGTTAAATACTTTAATATGGAATTTGCGGCGTCGAACAGGGTAAGTGTTTGCTCTTCCGGATCGGTTGTTACGACAAGATTGAGCGCGCGGGCAATTCCTCTGGCTGTCGGGAGACATTGCTGCGCGGGAAAGGCAAAGGCAAAGAGTTCCAGCAGGTCAAAGGCAGGGAAGGGATTAATGCCAAGTCGCCGCGCCACATTCAGCCGATGAACGAGCAGGGGAGGCTGGCTAACGACCCGGATAGCGGTCTCGTCAAGGCTGGTTTTTGCCATCTCGCCATCTGCCGTCAGCCAGTATCCGCCATCCCCGCCGAGCACCAGAACTGGCGCGTCGGGTAGCTTGATCTCTCCATAGGCGGGGCTGTTGTCACTTTTTTCAGTCATTTTTCCCAATTGCGCATGCAAATTTGCCTTGCGATCGTTGACGACACCTTTTTGTGCGCCTACATTCCGCGCTTTCTAGTGATCCATTCTTCCAACGAGGTTTATAATGTCATCGGACGCGGAAATTGCACTATCGAGCAACTCCTGGGCTTTTGTCGAGGCAAAAAAACTTGTGGATCGCTATGCGAAGAAAGCACCGGAAAAAGGTTATGTCCTGTTCGAGACCGGATACGGCCCTTCGGGTCTGCCGCATATCGGTACGTTCGGGGAGGTGGCGCGGACATCCATGGTGCGCCATGCCTTCAGTATCCTCTCGGATATTCCAACGCGGCTGATCGCCTTTTCCGACGATATGGACGGGCTTCGTAAGGTCCCGGACAATGTGCCAAACCAGGAGCTTCTCTCGGCTAATCTGAACAAGCCGTTGACACAGGTGCCGGACCCGTTTGGAACACATAACAGTTTTGGCGAACATAATAATGCCCGCCTGCAGGCGTTTCTGGATCAGTTCGGGTTTGAGTATGAGTTCCGCTCTTCAACCCAATGCTACAAGTCAGGTGAATTCGATGAGAGTTTGCTGCTTGTCCTCAAGCATTATGACGCCATCATTAATGTGATCCTGCCAACATTGGGGCCGGAACGGCGCGCGACTTATTCCCCATTCCTGCCTATCTGCCCTCGGACCGGCGAAGTGCTGCAGGTGCCGATCATTGCGCGAGATGAAGTGGCCGGAACCGTCACCTATCAGGACCCGGAAACAGGCGAAGATGTATCCGTTCCGGTCACGGGCGGGCACTGCAAACTGCAATGGAAGGTCGATTGGGCGATGCGCTGGCATGCGCTCGACGTTGATTATGAAATGGCGGGCAAGGACTTGATCGACAGCGTGACCCTGTCCAGCAAGATCGTCCAGATCATGGGAAAGCAGCCGCCGGAAGGGTTCAACTACGAGCTTTTCCTCGATCAGGAGGGGAAGAAAATATCGAAGTCAAAAGGCAATGGTATCACCATTGAGGAATGGCTGAAATATGCCTCTCCAGAGAGCCTGTCGCTTTACATGTACCAGAATCCGAAGAAAGCAAAGCGACTGCATTTCGATGTGATCCCGAAGGCGGTTGACGAGTATTTTACATTTCTCGGGAAATATCCGGAGCAGGAAGCGAAACAACAATATGCCAACCCGGTTTGGCATATCCATTCCGGCAATCCTCCGAGTGAAGGTTTGCCGATTACCTTTGGCATTTTGCTCAACCTGGCGGCAGTTGTGAATGCACATGAACCCTCTGTGCTGTGGGGGTTCATCTCCCGCTATGTGGAGGGCGCGACGCCTGAGACCAACCCGGAGCTCGATAAGCTCGTTGGCTATGCGATTGCTTACTATCATGACTTCGTCAAGCCGACAAAGGAGTACCGATTGCCGACGGAGAAGGAACGCAAGGCACTGGAACAGCTTGTCGCGTCGCTTAAAGAGTTGCCCGACGGGACAGAGGCAGCGGATATCCAGAATGAAGTCTTCAAAGTCGGAAATGAGAATGATTTTGAAAATCTGCGGGATTGGTTCAAGGCGCTGTATGAAACCCTGCTCGGTCAATCACAAGGCCCGAGAATGGGATCCTTCATCGCCTTATACGGCGTCGAGGAAACCATTCAGCTAATCGAACGTGTGCTGGCGGGTGAGGAATTGGGGGCGGCTTAATCCGCCCTCTTGCCTCCTAGAACAGCTGGCTATCGCGGGCGAAGTCCATATACATTTTGCGCAGTTTCGCGGCGACAGGACCGGGCTGCAACTCGCGATCTTCAATGCGGGTAACGGGCATGATCTTGCCAAAATTGCCACTGTTAAAGACTTCATCTGCGTTCATGACATCTTCGCGTGACATGAATGTTTCCTGAACCTCTATCCCGGCGGCCTCCGCCAGAATTTTCACCCGCGCCCGAGTAATCCCGGCAAGGAAACAGCCAGTTGCGGCGGGCGTAAAGGCAACGCCGTCCTTAACAGTCCAGATATTTGCGGTGGCAAATTCCGCCACATTATCATTTGCGTCCATCAGGATCGCATTATCGAAGCCCGCTTTGCGCGCCGCCGCAACGGCGCGGCCTGAGTTCGGATAGAGGCAGGACGCTTTTGCATCCGTCGGCGCCATGTCCCGTGCGGGGCGACGCTCCTTCGCAAAATGGGCGGAAAATCCATTGGCATCCGGCATTGGGCTGTCATAAACGGCGAGAATGAACTCCGCGCTATCCGGTTCCGGGTCGATAAAGCCGCCGCGGGCGAAATACATGGGGCGGATATATAGCTCTGATTCCTTAGGCAGCTTGCGGACGGCCTGAGTGCAAAGGTCAAGCACTTCTTCGGTTTCCATGGTCGGATGAAATCCGAGCGCCTTTGCGGAACGGGCCAAGCGGGCGCAGTGCTTATCCAGATCCGGGGCCTGGCCCTGAAATGACCGGGCACCATCAAACACCGTTGATGACATCCAGAAAGCATGATCCATCGGGCCGGTCACCCGCGGGCTTTCATCATACCAGTCACCGTTATAGAAAAAGACACCAGCCATTGTCGAAACACCTTAGTTGTCG
>NZ_JARGOQ010000022.1:33621-54279 GCF_029233945.1 Sneathiella sp.
CTGAAATGGGAGCCGGCGCGCGGTGGTGTCATGTTTCCGCATCTTTATGGCACGCTCGACCCTGCATTGGTGAAAGACGCGGTGGATTTGCCGCTTGGGCCAGATAATCTTCATATCTTTCCGGAGCTGGAATAACAGGTGGTCAATTTTTATCATATCATGCGGCTGCTTCTTTTCGCGTTTGAGGCGGAGAAGGCGCATAACCTGTCAATCCGCGCGCTAAAGAACGGCCTGCTGCCCCGTGTTGACAATACCATTGACCCGATCCTAGAGAGCAAAGTCTTTGGCCTTCACTTTCCTAACCCTATTGGGCTTGCGGCCGGGTATGACAAGAATGCGGAGGTTCTGTCCGCCTTGTCAGGGCTGGGGTTTGGTTTCCTGGAAGCGGGCAGCGTTACGCCGAAACCTCAGGCCGGCAATCCAAAGCCAAGAATGTTCCGCCTGACAGAAGATGAGGGAGTGATCAATCGCCTCGGGTTTAACAACAAGGGACTGGAGGAGGCCACGCGGAATTTTGAAAACAGGCCGGCCTCCCTGATCGTGGGGGCAAATCTTGGGGCAAATAAGGACAGTCCCGACCGGATCGCGGATTATGTGACAGGGATGGAAAGGCTTGCGCCACATGCAAGCTATGTGACCGTCAATATCTCTTCTCCCAATACGCCGGGACTTCGGGCGCTGCAGGGGCGGACAGAGCTGGAAGATTTGCTTGGTCGGGTTAGTGAGAAACGCCGCGAAATGACAGAGCGGGGGGAGGCCTATTTCCCCGTCCTTCTTAAAATCGCGCCGGATTTGACGGATGAAGATAAGACGGATATTGCGGCGGCGGTGCTTGATCATCAAATCGACGGATTGATCATCAGTAATACGACGATTACCCGGCCTGAAAGCTTGCAGAATCCGCAAAAAAAAGAAACGGGTGGATTGAGCGGCCAGCCCCTTAAAAATATCGCCCTTGCCGTGCTCAAGGACATGTATCAGGCAACGGAGGGAAAGGTGCCCATCGTCGGTGTCGGAGGTATTCAAAGCGCGGATGATGCCTATGCACGTATCCGGGCAGGGGCCTCCCTTCTGCAGCTCTATAGCGCAATGGTCTACAAAGGCCCCTACGTCGCGATGGAAATTGCAAAGGGCCTGGCGAAGAAGCTGCGGGAGGATGGCTTCAATTCGGTTGAAGATGCCGTTGGTGTTGATACGTCGCTATAGTCTAAAAGCTCGGCGGTGTGCAGGCACTGACGACGACGACCTCTTCCTCACCTAATGCACGAAAACGGTGCGGACGGTGGCTTTCGAAGTAATAGGCATCCCCGGCTTTCAGAATTTTTCTATCGGTTCCGACGGTTACTTCCAATCTACCTTTGACGATGACGCCAGCTTCTTCTCCTTGGTGAGAGAGCATATTCCGCCCCGTGTCCGCACCGGGAGCATAAACCTCATGCAGGACTTGCAGGGCTTTTCCGGTTAGGTCGCGCCCAACCTGCCGGTAGGAAATTTTCCCTTCTGAAATATCCGTCAGTTCATCGCGTTCATAAAAAATCTTGCGATGTGAGGAAAAATCATTGGCGAAGAAATCAGCAAGCCCGATTGGGAAACCATCCAGTACTTTCTTAAGTGAGCCAACAGCGGGGCTTGTCCGGTTTTGCTCGATCATTGAAATCGTACCATTGGTGACGCCGGCCCTTTTCGCAAGTTCTCGCTGTGACAGACCATGCTGCTCCCTCAGACTTCTCAGACGTGCACCAAGATTGAATTCCATTGTGGTAATTTCCTTATGATTCGCCTCAAGTGTTTAGATTTTTAAACATAAACATCGCCGTGACAATGATGAAATCCCTGAAAACGGCGATTCATTTTTCTTCTTGTGCAAATAAATGACCTACATAGAGTGAGAGAAATTATTTTCCGGGAGTGTTTCAATATGTCTGATACCGCTGCTTCAAACCCAAATAATCTGGATGCCTTCTGGATGCCCTTCACGGCAAACAGGCAATTTAAATCAAATCCGCGCATGCTCGTTAGTGCGAAAGGCATGTTTTACAAAAATGCCGAGGGGCAATCGATCCTCGATGGAACGTCAGGGTTATGGTGTTGTAATGCGGGCCATGGTGATCCGCGTGTCGTCGAAGCCGTCAGCAGTCAGATTGCGGAAATGGACTATGCGCCCGCCTTCCAGATGGGGCATCCGAAAATATTTGAGCTGGCTGCCCGCGTGACCGGAATGTTCCCGAGCGGTCTGGATCATATGTTCTTCACGAATTCCGGCTCTGAATCCGTCGATACTGCGCTCAAAATTGCGCTGGCCTATCATCGCGCGCGCGGAGAGGGAACCCGGACCCGCCTGATCGGACGGGAGCGGGGATATCATGGGACCGGTTTTGGCGGTATTTCCGTCGGCGGTATCGTTGCGAACCGGCGGACATTTGGTACGATGCTGACGGGGGTGGATCATATCCCGCACACGCATCTGCCTGAGAAGAATGCCTTTTCGCGCGGTCAGCCGGAGCATGGTGCGGAGCTTGCCGACGAGCTTGAAAGGCTGGTGACGCTGCATGATGCCTCTACCATTGCGGCGGTCATTGTCGAACCGGTCGCGGGTTCCACTGGTGTTATCCTCCCGCCCAAAGGATATCTGGAGCGGCTTCGCGAAATTTGCGACAAGCATGGCATCCTGCTGATTTTTGATGAAGTGATCACAGGCTTTGGGCGGCTTGGCGCGCCTTTCGCGACCGACTTCTTCGGTGTGAAGCCCGATCTTGTGACGCTCGCAAAAGGGCTTACCAGCGGCACGATCCCGATGGGCGGGGTTGTCTGTTCGAAAGGGATCTACGATGCCTTTATGACCGGCCCGGACAATATGATCGAGCTTTTCCATGGGTACACCTATTCCGGCCATCCGGTCGCTGCCGCAGCCGCCCTCGCGACGCTTGATTGCTATAAAGAAGATGACCTTTTCGAGCGGGCGAACGAGATTGCACCCTATTGGGAAGAAGCTGTGCACTCGCTCAAAGATGTGCCCCATGTCGTTGATTTGCGCAATCTTGGCCTGATCGGGGCGATCGAGCTGGAGCCCCTTTCCGGGAAGCCCACTGCGCGGGCATATGACGCGTTCCTTAAATGCTATGAAAAGGGTCTTATGATCCGAACGACGGGGGACATTATCGCTCTCTCACCGCCGTTGATCGTTGAAAAGAGTCATATTGATCAGATTTTTGACACGCTGCGCACGGTGTTGAAAGAGGTAGCTTGAGTGATTAGTCATTGATCCTTTTGATAGAAGCAGGGCTTCTATATTTATAAATACTGGACGGAGGCAAATTTGCCTCCGTTTTTTATCGGGCATTTTCTAATATTGAAAGTCAGAATGACTTGCAATTGACATAATTCCAGTTTAAGACTCCGCTTCTAATTGAGAATAATATTCATTATCGATGAGGATCCAAAATGCGCTTGAAATTTACTGCGTCCATTGCCTTGGCGACGGTTGCCTTGACATCCCTGGCGACGCCCGCACTCTCGGCGGAAGAAGTAAATCTATATTCCACACGTCAGGAAAGCCTGATCCGTCCGATTCTCGACGAGTTCGAGAAAGATACAGGCATTAAGGTAAATGTTGTCTTCGCGAAATCAGGCATGTTGGAGCGTTTGAAATCCGAAGGAATGAACAGCCCGGCAGACGCCGTCCTGACGGTAGATATCAGCCGTATCGCGGCGCATAAGGAAGCGGGTGTATTGCAGCCAGTTACATCGGAAAAGCTGAACGCAAATATTCCGCCGCATTTTCGTGATCCCAACGGGGAATGGTTCGGTCTCTCTGCGAGAAGCCGTGTTCTGTTTCATTCAAAAGATCGTGTGAAGCCTTCTGAACTTTCGACATATGAAGATCTGGCCGATCCGAAATGGAAAGGTCGTATCTGTGTTCGTTCTTCCAGCAATGCCTATAACCAATCTTTGCTGGCCTCACTGGTCGTTCATAACGGCGCAGAGGCAGCTGAAAAATGGGCGCAAGGCATTAAGGATAATCTCGCACGCAAACCTCAGGGCGGTGACCGCGATCAGATCAAAGCGGTAGCGGCCGGTGAGTGCGATATTGCCATCGCCAATACCTATTACTATGGCGCTATGCAGAATTCTGACGATGCGGCGCAGGTAGAGGCCGCCGAAAAAGTTACCCTCTTCTGGCCGAACCAGGACGGACGCGGTGCGCATTTCAATATTTCCGGTGCCGGTGTTACGAAATCGGCAAAGAACAAAGAAGCTGCGATTAAACTGATTGAGTATCTTTCCGATACAAAGGCTCAGGAATTCTATGCCTCCACCAACTACGAGTTTCCGGTAAATCCCGGCGTAGAGCTGGACGAAACGGTTGAAAGCTGGGGCGAGTTCAAGGCGGATGAAGTTGGCCTTGATAAAGTCGCGGATGCTCAGGCGGAAGCCGTCAAGATTTTCGACCGCGTTGGCTGGCGCTAAAGTTTAGTCCATACGAATAAGAAAGGGGCCTGATCGGCCCCTTTTTTGTGTCCGTTATCTGGAAAAGGCATCGCGGAGAGCGGCGACCCCTTCGTTGACACAGTCCGTTGATTTGTCGATCACACTACCAAGATTTATAAAGCCATGCACCATACCTTCATAATGAGTGTGCTTGGCTTCGCTACCCTCTTTGCTCATACGCTCCGCATAGGCGATTGCCTCATCCTGAAGCGGATCGAAACCAGCCGTCTGGATCAGGGCAGGGGGCAGGCCAGCGAGACTTTCCGCAAGCAGCGGTGATGCCCGCCAATCTTTTTTATCGGCTTCATTCTTCAGGTAATGGCCCTGAAAATATTCCATCATGGATCGGGTCAGGAAATATCCTTCTGCAAATTTTTCATGGGACGGGGTTGTCATGTCCATACTGGTCGCCGGATAGATCAACCACTGGAACGTCGGCATATAGGTATTTTCTTCACGCGCTACCAGGCACACGACAGCGGATAGATTTCCACCGGCGCTATCGCCACCTACCGCAATTCTATCGGGATCGCCGTTATAGTCCGCAATATTGCTAGCCGTCCAGTTGAGGGCCGCGACGGAATCCTGAACGGCGGCCGGAAATGGGGCTTCCGGTCCCATGCGATAATCCACGGAAACAACCACAAAGGGGCCGGAGTTTGCAATCAGGCGGCACAGGCTGTCATGGGTATCGCGGCTGCCAATGACCCATCCACCGCCGTGATAATACACGAGTACGGGCAAAGGAGTTGTCATGCCAACGGGATGATAAATGCGGATCGGGACATTTCCGTTCGGCCCCGGAATATCGACATCCATGGTCTTGCCGATATCCACATCCTTGAAGGTCAAGGTCAGAGCCCTCTCTTCATAGGCGGCCTTGGCCTCATCCGGCGTCAGTTCATCGAGCGGCGGCAACCCCTTTTCCTCTGCGATATCGAGTACCCATTTTGCCTGCGGATCTAACACCATTCCCTGTCTCCTTTTTTAGTTTATTTCTTGAGGGCCTTTTCTACGAATTGAAGCCGGTCCTGGCCCCAGAATAGTTCTTCATCGATGATATAGGTTGGCGCACCAAATATCCCGCGCGCAATCGCGTCATCGGTGTTCTTCTCATAAAGTGCCTTGATTTCAGGATCCTGGCTATCTTTCAGCAATTCTTCACCGTTGAAACCCGCACGATTGGCCACTTCAATCGCCGTTGCCTCATCCGCGATGTTGCCGTCTTCAATCCAGACCAATCGCTGAAACAGGCCCGTGAGGCCAATTGCGTCGCCACCGCGCTTAGCCACTGTAGTGACCATTAATGCCGCGATCAGGTCGGATGCCGGGAAAAATTTCGGGTGGATGTTGATCGGGACGTTATGTTCCTCGCGCCACCTGGCGAGTTCCACCAGGCGATAGTTTCTCCGTTGCTCACTTCGCTTAGCGAGCGGGAGCCCTCCTGTTTCTGCAAATATCTTCCCGTAGTTGACGGGAATAACATTGATTGTGGCATTACTCTCGGCGGCCATCTTTATGAAGCGGTCGTGGCCAAGGAACGCCCACGGGGATACTAGTGTCAAATAATAATCGATGGATTTGGTCACAGGGCAATTCCGTTTTTGTTGTTATGGATTGCCTAGAGTGTAAAGGTCAATGGAGGCGTTTGGGAAGCAGTTTTTCCATCAACTCCTCGAGAGACAAATCATCATCCCACCCATAGGTTTCCGCAATCCGATCGATAAGGCGCTGGCGAAAATTATCAAGATCGGCGCGCGGATGATAATGGGTGGCTTTGCGATGCTCCTCCATCGCTGTTCGGAAGGCTGTGTAGAGATAGGGCGGCAGCTCGGCGCGGTCATAGAGGCGCTGAAACCCCAGGTAACCACGCCCGGACGTTAGAGATATGACACGTTTCTTCGAAATGCCAGAGGCATGACCAAGCGCAGCCGCAAAGTAGGAATGATTGCCCGCAATCAACAGCCGCAGCATTAGCGTTGCGGTCAGGCGCCCCTCTCGCTCCAGCGCAATTGATTTCTTTTTCTGTTCGTGATCGGTCATTCTTCGATCAAGGCTCTTGGCGAGCGCTTTTTCGCGGGCGTTAAGAATTTTGCTGACGGAGGTGGTGTTCTCTACCGGATTTCTCTCGATGAGGATCTGTTTATATTCTTCGGAAATAAAATCGAACAGCCGCGAAACGATCTCTTCGGGGAGGAAGGGGCGATGGACCAGAAGTGCCTGTATGGGGTCAATATCGCCAAAACGCCCAAGAATATGATTGTAGGCTACTTTGCCGATAATTGCCGTCTCATTTTTCAGGCAGGCTTTAATGGCCGAATAACATCCTGTTTCGGCGATGCAGGCCGTGGATTTAACGCCAAGATGCGGTCGTGAGGCGATCGCGGTTTGAATGTTATTGCTCGCGCTTTGCAGTATTGTCCAAAGATCCTCATCCGAAAGAATCGGTGAATAGGTGACGATGGGGAAGGATATCTCGTCTACATCCAACGCGAGCTTCATGGCTATTTCTTTGGACAGGAATTCACATTCCTTGACGGCGTCGGCGATTGCATGCCGCACAGCCGTATCGATATCATCCATGAAATAGTTGATGATGGCTTCAGTCAGTTCCAGGTCATCATCGGTCAATTCCCGCGCAACAAATCCCTCTGCCGCCGTGCGTGCGGTGTTTATCCGCATTGGCGTCGGCATTTTGGCAAACATTGCGGCGATACGGTCGCCATAAAGGGTAGAATCAACCAACATGGACGTTATTAGCCTGAAATCTAAAAGAAGAATTCTAGAAGATGTAGGTTAATAGGGGGTTACCAAGAGCTAAAAACACTAGGAAAGTGGGATTAAACGATGCCTCTGATCTCGCGGAACTGCCGCACTGCGAAAGAATCGGTCATGCCCGAGACAAAATCAGTAATCCCGAGAAGCCAGTCATAACGTCCGCGAGGGCTCTCATTTCCATCGGGGAAAAGGGTCATCAGGACGGAGGATCTTGGGTTCATGGGCGTGCCATCACGATTAAGCTTTTCCCAATCAAGATTGGCATCATAGAAGGCATCAAGAAGGGTGGTTAAGATTTCCGATCCGCTCAATTCTGCCTGAATACGCTCTGGATGACGGTAGATTTCACGTTGGCAGAGCGCATAAATCTCATCGAAGAGTTTTGCCCGTCTAGAATGATGCAGCAGGTCCCCCTTGAAGTTTCCAGCAAGGATATCCCCCTCGCATTCCTTGAAGATGTCGGACACTTCTCCAATCAAGCGGCCGATACATTTTGCGCGGAGGTAGGAAATTCGCTCCGACGGATCATCGACTTCTGCATAGCGTTTGGGCGGGCTGCCAAGAATGCGGATCATCAAGTCTTCGGTCTCTCCATAGGCGAGGCGTCCAAGTTTGTATCCGTCCTCGATATCAACGACGCTGTAGCAGATATCATCTGCCGCTTCGACCAGATAGGCGAGGGGGTGCCGACACCAGTAATCCTCTTCACCTCGCTGAAGCAGCCCAAGCTCATCCGCGATCTCTTGAAATGCTTCCCGCTCAGACTGCATCACGCCGAATTTCTTGCCGCCGCTATCCCCAGGGGACGGAGCAGAGACGATGGAAGTCCGTGGATATTTCATGAAGGTGCCAAGAGTAGCGTAGGTCAGTCGCAAGCCGCCAGCATTTCGCCAGTTCTGCAACTTCGTCAGAATACGAAACCCTTGCGCATTGCCTTCGAACATTTCAAGATCGCGCGCCTCGTCTTCGCTTAAGCCTTCCGCCCGCTCCGCCGCGCCATGCCCGTTCTTGAACCAATGACGAATGATTTCCTCGCCGAAGTGCCCAAAGGGCGGATTGCCGATATCATGGGCAAGACAGGCCGCAGAGACGATATGGCCGAAATCCGCTGGGCTGTATTCACTGCCTTTTAAATGACGGTCGATTATGACCTGCCCGGCATTGGCGCCAAGTGAACGGCCGACCGATGCAACTTCCATCGAATGGGTGAGGCGGGTCCGTACATAGTCGCTTTCCGCGAGGGTATGAACCTGGGTCTTGTCTTGCAAACGCCGGAAAGCGGAAGAGAAGACGATCCGGTCCTGATCCTTGTGAAACGGGCTGCGAGACGCGATGACCGGATCATCGTGATCCTGCCCATAGCGGCGGGTTGAGAGAAGTTTGTTCCAGTCCATCATGACATCAAACTAACGCATAACTACTTACTATAGAATGAATATTTGTCCGGATACGCGTAATTTCAATTGCTGGCGACATTTACTGAAATATTCAGCCCCATCCGGGATAGGCAAGGATCAGCTCGGCCAACAGTTCGCGGTTATTCCGGTCCATTGATTGTATAATTCTGGACAGGCTGCCCAGACCTTCTTCAAAAATCTGGTCGGCGGTCGCTCCTTCCCATAGCGCCACAAGGGTCATCAACATCCGGCGCTGTGCATGGGAGAGTTTGAGGCCGCCACTGTCCGCCTGATCCCGCGTGATTGCGTTGATATCGGGTGAAAGGTCGTAATGACTACTCACATCCTCAATCGGGCCGGAACTGGCCTTGAAGTAGCGCTCCAACTGGTTATAGAGAATTGCGTCTTTTACCAGGCTTGTGAATGTTTGTTCGTCCAATAGGTCCTCTTGCCTCAGCGGAAAAGATCTCGGGCGCAAGGTAATACATATGCGGCTTCTTGCAAATCGGGAAAACATCCCTAATATACAGGGTGATATTCCCCCTAATGAGGGAATGTTCTCAGGGCAGGGTGCAAGTCCCTACCGGCGGTAAAGAACAGGTTTCTGTTCAAGCCCGCGAGCGCTCGCTTCGGCGGGGTCAGCAGATTCGGTGTAAATCCGAAGCCGACGGTGATAGTCCGGATGGAAGAGAACAGGAAAGAAGGATGGTCAGGCCGATAAGGTCTGAGCGCGCCTTTGACCTATTTGCCTTGGGTTTTTGTCAACTTGAATAAACAAGGCCCAAAAATGAAAATCAAAAACACGAAAACTGACAATAAAACCCCCAGCATCCACAAAACCCGTAACCGCATTGCCGTTATCCAGGCGAATTGGCATGCCGATATCGTCCATGAAGCGAGCACGTCTTTCATCGCAGAACTGGTCGGATATGGGTATGACGCCGATTCTTTTGATATCCATGATGTGCCCGGTAGCCTGGAAATTCCTCTGATGGCGCAGAAGCTCTCGGAAACCGGGCGTTATGATCTGATCATGGCGACGGGATTGATTGTCGATGGGGGCATTTATCGCCATGATTTTGTCGCGCGAACTGTTCTCGATGCGATGATGCGGGTGCAGCTTGACTGTGGCGTCCCGGTTCTGTCGGTCGTCCTCACACCGCATCATTTTCAGGAGACGGAGGCCCATATGAGCTTCTTTAAGGAGCATTTCGTCGTCAAGGGGCAGGAGGCGGCGAAAGCCTGCCATCAGACACTTGAGAATATGCGCGGCCTGAAAGAGATCAAGCTCGCGTCATAGGGTCAAACGATCCGGGATTTCTTCTCGCCCCAGTATTTATCTTTGAGAAGTCTTTTATAGAGCTTCCCCGTCGGATGGCGGGGAAGTTCCGCTTCAAAGTCAACGGACCTTGGGCACTTAACATGGCTGATGTTCGTGCGGCAGAACTCTATCAACTCGGCTTCCAGATCGTCACCCGCAAGCTTCATATCAACAGGCTGAATAACGGCCTTTACCTCTTCGCCGAATTCTTCATTGGGGACCCCGATTACAGCCGCATCATAGACTTTCGGGTGGGTTAGCAGCAGGTCCTCTATTTCCTGAGGATAGATGTTTACGCCGCCGGAGATGATCATGTAGCTTTGCCGGTCCGTCAAATAAAGAAAACCGTCTTCATCGAGATACCCGACGTCGCCAAGCGTACTCCATCCTTGGTCGTTATAGCTTTGCGCTGTGCGTTCGGGGTCGTTGTGATAGGAAAAATCTTTTCCATCAGAGAAATAAATCGCTCCTGTTTCGCCAGTTGGCAGTTCATTTCCTTCCTCATCGAGGATATGAACTATGCCGACCAGGGCCCGCCCGACAGTTCCTGGATGAGCTAACCATTCATCAGGTGTAACGGCACAATATCCGTTCCCTTCCGTTCCTCCGTAATATTCATATAAGATGGGCCCCCACCATTCCATCATCTCGCGCTTCACCTTTTCGGGACAGGGCGCTGCGGCATGGATAGCAACCCCAAGGGAGCTTACGTCATATCTGTGCCGGACCTCCTCGGGTAGTTTTAACATGCGCACAAACATGGTTGGCACCAGCTGAGAATGAGTGACGTTGTATTTTTCGACCAGCTTTAAATACTCTTCCGCGTCGAAATGCTCCATAAGGATACAAGTCGCGCCAAAACGTTGAACCCGCATATTGTACCGGAGAGGCGCGGCGTGATACGTGGGCGCAGGGGAAAGATAAACAGATTGATCGTCGATGCTATATCTGTTTTTAACAATGTTGTAGAGATTATCCATTGTCCCAAGGGGATTGCCTATCTCTGTCGGTTTTATTCCTTTGGGCCGCCCCGTTGTTCCAGAAGAATAGAGCATATCAGCGCCTTCACATTCATCCTCAATCGGGGTTGCCGGGAAGGCGCCAACCGCCTCTTCAAATGAATCATAACCCGGAATTACTCCGTCGGTCATCAAGCGCGTTTCGACATTTGGAATGTGAGGTATAAGTTCCTTGGCCAGTTCCGATTTGTAAGCTGAGGTAATAAAAATCTTTGCGCCGCAGTCATTGATTATGTACGCCGCTTCCTCGACCGTAAGACGCGAGCTTATGGCCGTGTAATAGAGCCCCGCCCGTTGTGCGGCCCAGCAGATCTCGAAAAATCTCGGGTTATTTTCCATGAGAAGCGCAATATGGTCACCCAGCCTCAAACCCTGAGCACGAAAATACTGTGCTCCCTGATTGGATCGGTCATCCAGCTGTTTGTAGGTAACCGTTTCACCGCTACCCCCCATAATGATGGCTGGCTTTTCCGGGGTCGTCTTCGCGAATTCACATATATGCATTGCCTGATTCTTTTTTGTATTTTTATGAGGCCGTCAGTTATGGTTTCGAACAAAGGATACCGGAGGAAATCATGTTGTCAATTTCTGCATCCGTCATACCAATTTCCTGCAGGATTTCCCGGTTGTGCTCCCCATGACGTGGAGCATGTCGTCGAACTTCTCCGGGTGATGCCGAGAATTCTGTGTGAATTCCCGGATACACCAGCTTCCCTTCGGATGGATGATCCATCGTTTTCCAGAAATTCACCGCCTGAAGATGCTCATCCTCAAGAAGGTCTTCCGGATCATTGATTTTTACCGCCGGAATGCTGGCTGCATCCAGATCTTTCAGCCATTCCTCGGAGGTGCGGGTCTCGATGATCTCGCTCAGCACTTCATAGGCCGCATCAATATTGTCGAGCCGAGCCTCGATACTGCAAAACCGTGGGTCTTCCATCAATTCTGGCCGATCTGCCATATCAAAGAAGGCCTTCCATTGTTTATCAACATAGGGAAGAACGCCGATCATTCCGTCTTTAGTCTTATAAGGATGGCGGTTGGGGGAGGTGGCGCGCGGATAACCAACAGATCCCATCGGTGGATCGAAATTTCCGCCGTAAAGATGTTCCAACATATGGAACTGCACCATTGTCTCGAACATCGGGATTTTAATTTCCTGCCCTTCGCCCGTTCGTTCGCGATGAAACAAGGCCATGGCCACTGAATAAACCGCCGTCAGCGCCGTCGCCTTATCGGCAATCACGGTGGGCATATAGCCAGGCCGCCCCATCAGTTTTGACTGGGTCGCCGCAAGGCCACTGACGCCCTGGATCATGTCGTCATAAGCGGGCTTGTCCGCGTAAGGCCCATCCTGTCCAAAGCCGTATGCGCCGCAGTAGATGATGTTCGGGTTGACAGCCTTCACATCATCGTAAGTAAGGCGCAGCCGCTTGATTGCGGAAGGCCGCATGTTGTGCAGGAAGACATCGACAGTCCCGAGCAGGTTGAGAAGGGCGGCACGCCCTTCCTCAGATTTTAGATCAATGCCCAATGCCCGCTTGTTGCGGTTGGCATTCAGATATATGGCCGCCATGCCAGGTGAGCGGCGCGGCCCGAGATCGCGGGTCGTATCACCCTCTGGCCCCTCTATCTTGATCACGTCGGCACCCATGTCACCGAGAGTTTGCGACGCATATGGTCCTAGTAGAACAGACGTAAGGTCGGCAACTCTTATCCCTGTCAGAGGCCCATTATTGGCTTTGCTCATTCGTCACCTTTATCCATCAAAAATTTTCTATCAGTAGGATTTCGGCAATCCGAGCGCCTTTTCGGCAATGTAACAGAGCACCAGTTGCGGGCTGACAGGGGCAATCCTGCAGATCATGACTTCGCGCATCAACCGTTCAACGGTGAACTCTTTGGCATAGCCCATGCCGCCATGGGTCATGACAGCCTGGGTGCACGCCTTGAAACCTGCTTCACCGCCAAGATATTTCGCGGCATTGGCATAAACGCCTGCTTCAAGTCCGGCATCGTAGTTTGAGGCGGCTTTCATCGCCATCAGATAGGCGGCCTCGAGTTCCATCCAGTTTTCTGCAAGCGGATGTTGAATTGCCTGATTCTTGCCGATAGGGCGGCCGAACACTTCTCTCTCCCGGGCGTATTGTGCCGCGCGACCAAGTGCATTCATGCCAAGGCCGATCGCTTCCATCCCGACGAGAACGCGCTCCGGGTTCAGGCTGTGCAGGAGGTAATAAAATCCCTTGCCTTCCTCCCCGATCAGGTCTTCTTCCGGTACTGGCAGATTGTCGATAAAAACTTCGTTGGAATCGACGGCCTTGCGACCCATTTTGTCAATAACGCGGACATCCATATAGTCACGGTTCATGTCCGTATAGAAGATGGACAGGCCGTCGGTCGCTTTCTTGCAGTTTTCTTTAGGTGTAGTGCGGGCCAGCAGCATAATCTTGTCCGCTTCCTGCCCCGTCGTGGTCCAGATCTTGCGGCCATTCACGAGATAGCCGTTTGTCGTTTTTTCCGCCCGTGTTTCAAGAGCTGTTGTATTCAGGCCGGCGTTAGGCTCTGTTACCCCGAAGCAGGTTTTGACCTCTCCCTTGATGAGCGGCGGGAGCCAGCGGTTCTTCTGAGCCTCATTGCCGAAAACTACAATCGGATGAGGCCCGAAAATATTGATGTGAACGGCCGATGCCGCAGACATCCCGCCGGAAGACTTTGCGACTGTATGCATCATTAGCGCCGCCTCGACAACGCCGAGCCCTGCGCCGCCGAATTCCTCCGGCATGGTAATCCCAAGCCATCCGGCTTCCGCCATTGCGGCGTGAAAATCGAATGGAAAGTCGCCTGTGCGATCCTTTTCGCGCCAGTAACTGTCATCGAAGCGCGCACATAGCGCCTCGACATTCTCGACAATGGCATGCTGCTCTTCGGTGAGCGTGAAATCCATTTACCTACTCCTTGTTATTTTTGATTTTGGCAGGAAGCCGGAAGATGTAGTTTTAATCAGTTTAGCATGGTTTGCGGTAGCCAGACAATCAAAGCCGGGAACGCGATGAACAGGGCAATCGTTAAGACGTCGGCGATAAAAAACGGACCAATCCCCCGGAACACATCCGAAAGCGGTATATCCGGTCTGACCCCGTTAACCACATAGCAATTGAGCCCGATTGGTGGTGTGATCAGGCAGATTTCCACCATCTTCACGACAATAATACCAAACCATATCGGGTCATACCCAAGCCCGATAATCGCAGGATAGACAACGGGAAGCGTCAAGAGCAGCATCCCGATGGCATCCATAAACATACCGAGGATGGCATAGCCGCAAAGAATCAGGATGATGATCATGGTCGGTGGCAGGGGCAGGCCAAGGATCCATTCCGCGAAGGCTTCGGGCAGGCCCGAAAACCCGAGAAACCGGACAAAAACCAGCACGCCCCAGATGATCGAGAAGATCATTACTGTAAGCTTGGCGGTTTCGAACAGCGCGTCTTTCAGCTCCTTAGTCCGCATCCCATGGAAAAGAGCTATGATAAGCACAACAAAGGCGCCAAGGGCGCCGGCTTCTGTCGGCGTCGCCCAACCACCATATATGGCGCTGAAAATAATACCAATAACGGCAACGATGGGAAGCGTACCCGGCAGGGATTTAACCCGCTCGCCGAAAGTGAAGCCACGAACAGGCGGCCCCAGCTTGGGGTTGATGGTTGCCCGGATCATAATGATCAGCGCATAGATAAGCGCGGAAACTATTCCCGGTATAAAGCCGGCCAGAAGGAGTGCGCCAACGGATTGCTCGACAATAATGGCATAGATCACCAGAATTGCACTCGGCGGGATCAGGGAGGCGAGGGTTCCCCCAGCGGCAACGACACCTGCCGCCAATCTCCTGTCATATCCATTTGCCAGCATTTCCGGAATGGCGACCCGGCTAAATACGGCAGCTGTAGCTGTGCTTGCGCCGGAGACGGCGGCAAAACCTGCGGCGGCGAAAACGCTCGCGACCGCGAGGCCGCCCGGCACCCAGCCGATCCATTTTTTGGCGGCGTCAAACGCGGCAGTGGTAATTCCTGCGTGAAACGCGAGAAAACCGATGAGAATGAACATCGGTAGCACGCTCAGGGAATAAAGAGTGGATTTCGAGTGCGGGATCGTTCCTACGATACCTGTACCGGCATCCCAGCCGATAATGGATACGATGCCTATCATGCCAACAACTGTTGCGGCGATATAGACCCGGACACCCAAAAACACCATCACGATCAGGGCTCCCATGCCGATCACGCCGGAGAGGAGAGGATCTATCTCCATCACTTTTTACCCTTTTTAATGTAAGTTTCGTCGAATTTTGCTTCTTTGGCGGCTTCTTCGCCAAGCGCATCTTCAATCTCGTGGCGGGCCGTAGTGATGACGTCTTCAATAACGGGAACTGCAATAATCTCCGCACTCGGATAAATGAAGAGCCTGATGAAGCCGATGAGTTGTAGCGCAAAGCGAACCCAGAGTATTCCAAAGGCAAGCGGAATGGCGAGTTTCGCGGGCCAGATAGGAAGCCCGACATCAATCGTTGAATCCCCAAGTTCGTAGGCTCTCATAAAATGTAGCCAACTGGTGTCTATTAGGATCGTGATAACAACAAGCCCAATCAGCGTCGCTAATGCCTCAAAGAAATACAGCGGCCGATCGCTAAATTTGGCCATAAAAAGGTCCATACGCACATGCCCGCCAAGCCGCTGACAATAGGCTATTCCGAAAAAAGCAAAGACAACCATGCTTTGTTCGATAAAATCGATATAGCCGGGGATCGGTATATTGAGAAGCTTCCGGCTGAATACCTGGACGACACCGATCAACATCACAAAAAATATTGCGAGGGCTGAAGCGCCGTTCAGGAAATCTTCGAGCTTGGAAAATCCGCGGTCAAATGCGGCAAATGCCGATCCTGACGCAGAGCCCCTAGGAGGATTTGTTGATGTCATGATTTTTTCTTATGTCGAAAGAGGGCCTGGCATGCCAGGCCCTCAATTCAAAGATTTAATTGCTGGCGGCTTCTTTTGAAGTCGTCATGATCAATTCGAAAAGCTGATCGCCGGGAAATCCATCGGCATTCATTTTCGCGACCCATTCGTCCCAAACCGGTTTTGCACCGACTTCACGGAACCTAGCAATTTCTTCATCAGAGAAGGTGATCGCTATCATTCCTTTTTCTTTCATGAGCGGGAAGTTTTTGGCATCCGCGGCTTCATATGCAGCATAAAGGGCTTCATATGCAGAAGGTTTAGCTTCCTGAAGAAGCTGTTGATACTGAGGCGGAAGCTTTTCGTATGCCGGTATGTTAACAACAACCGGGCAGTTGTTCGCGCCGGGTGACATATTTGCTGTATACCATTCCCCGATATCAGTCAGCCGGTAGGCCACATGCGCATAGGTGAACGGGAAGGAGGCGGCTTCAATCGTACCGAGCTCCAGCGAGGTGTAGACTTCTGGTGCCGGCACTGTTGTGGGAACCGCCCCAATTTTCTTCATGGCTTCACCGATTCCGCCAAGAGCGCGGACGCGCATCCCATCCCAGTCTTCCAATTTGACCGGAGGTTTGCCGACGCCTGTAAATTCATACTGTGGCAAGAGCGAGCTCATCAGCAACTTGGCATCCCAGCGGGCCAAGTCCTTTGCGACAGCAGGGTCAGCATAATAGGCTTCATGCACCTTTGTTTGAACCCGCAGGTTAGGAAATGGCAGGAACGGAAGGTCAAGTCCAGACAATGTCGGATGCTTTGCCGGATGATAAGCGGAGCAAAACATTGCCATCTGAAAGGCACCAAGCTTAATGCCATCCAGATTTTCTCTCGCCTTGGAGAGAGCTTCACCGTAGTGAATCTTGATTTTGAATTTTCCGCCCGTACGTTCGGCCACATAGTCCCTGATGGTTTCGACACTTGCCGTAAAGGCTCTTTGTTTGCCCCATGTGGACACATTCCAGCTTACTTCGGGTCCATCTACGACGTCAGCAGCGGATACGCTGAACGCCATCATTGATGCAGCCGAGAACGCTGCAATCGACATAAATGTACGCTTGATCATTTTTTAATTTCCTCCCATTCGGAACTAATTATTTTATTCGTGGCTATATTTTATTTTTTGCCACTTATGAAAAGCATTATCACATACTTCGACACTTGCGGGCCATAAAAATCTAAATACCTAGGTTAGAGGGGGAGGTAAAGGGGGAATGAGGTGATTTTTTTTCCGGTTTTGACCGAAAAATTGTAAACACAGTGCTATGATAATAAATGACATTACCACCTTGGTCTTCAACAAGATTTATCAATGCCACCTACACGTCCGTCCGTCTTGATAGTAGCTCATGGCTCCAGCGTTTCGGATGACGCGCAGGAGGCTGCCAAGCAGCATGCGCTGACATTACAGCAGAGCAACCGCTACGGCCGGGTCGATGTTTGCTTTCTGGCAGGAGAGCGCTCTGAACCTGATTTACCAGGTGGGGAGGTTTTTCTGCTGCCATTCTTCATGAGCAATGGATATTTTGTCACCCGGCGTATTCCGGAACTTTTTAAATTGAATAAGGGGCAACACATTTGTGCTGACCGTCAGCTATTTCAATGTGAAGCGCTTGGGATTGATCCGGAGCTGGCCGGAATAATATCTTCTATGGCGCGGGGTGTTTGTGTTGAACAAGGTTACCGTCCGACAGATATTCATCTTGTCCTGGTCGCCCATGGCTCGGAAAAATCAACCGCCTCGGCAGAGGCGACCTACCTTCAGCGAAAGACGGTCGATAGCGGGCGGGAGTTCGCCAGGGTTTCTGCCGCCTTTTTGAATGAGGCGCCGTTTCTCGATCAATGGCTGCAGGATCAATCTGAGAGCGGGCTGCCGCTTGTCCTCGTCGGTTTGTTCGCGGCGGACGGGCCGCATGCAACGGAGGATGTGCCGGGTGCAATAGCTAAATGGCAGGAGGAAACGGGAAGCACGCTGCCGGCGCACTATGCGGGGGCCATCGGGACGCGCCCGGAAATTGTCCGGCTGATCCAGCATAGCATCTCCCGCTGCGCTGCCAAATTCAGTGAAATCTGAGGGCCGGAAAGGCATCCGACGCGACCGCGTAAATATCGCTACAGACAGCCGCGTCCTGATCTGATACAAAACCACGGAAATATTTGAGCTTTGCCCCTATATTGGGTATTGCACTGTTTGTTATAAAAAATGAGGTCCTTTAAGGATGAATGATCGTAAGCCGTCCAAGCCCGTCCGTCAGAACATATCGGCGACTGTAAAGTTTTTCGATGAAGCCAAGGGATTTGGGTTCGTCTCGCCTGCCGATGGATCTCCGGATGCCTTCGTCCATATTTCTGTCCTGCAGAATACTTCCTATACTGAACTGCATGAAGGAATGCAGATCAATTGTGATCTCGCAGATGGCGATCGCGGTCAGCAGGTTGTTGCAATTCACGAACCGGAAGAGGAAGAAGAGGTTGTTGTCGGCAACGACATCGAGGTGACCGGCGTTGTAACCACCTATGTTCCCGAGCACAAATACGGGTTCGTGACACCGGATGGCGGCGGAGAAGATGTCTTTATCCATGTCAATATGCTGGAACGTTCAGACATCAACCCTGAGGATATTGCGCTGGACACCAAGGTGAAATGTGTTGTCCGAATGGGCGTAAAAGGACCGATCGCCGACTCACTCGAAATTCTATAAGAAACGCGGGGCGAAAATGACAAGAACGGAAACATTAAAGGTGCAGCGCTACCTGCGGGAAAAATTTGGCAATGAAGGGTTTAATGTCAAAGAGCGTCGGCCATCCGATGGAACGGCGGAAGTTCTGCTCGGCGATGAATTTATCGGGGTTGTCTACCGGGATGAGGATGAAGGCGAGGTGTCGTTCGCTTTTCATATGACCATACTTGATATGGACCTGCCGTCGACTTCCTGAAGAATCCAAATAACTGTCATTTACGAACCCGGTTGCTTTCCCTGCAATCGGGTTTTTATTTTGTTAACCATGCTTTTCTATGCTGCTGGAATGCGAACAAGACATAAATTATGGATTGCGGTGTTTTTGATGCTTGCCCCGTTCTCGGGCCTGTCGGTTGCCGCTGGAAAACAGGCCTTGATTACATTGGAAATTTCGGGCGACCCCGGAGCGGCCTTTGCCGGGGATTGCCGGATATCGTTCGCAGGAAAGCCGGAAAAGCAATATCGTATTCAAGGCAAGGTACCCGCAAAATACTGGCTTCCAGGGGCGGCAGTCCGGTGCAGCCTTGAAAAATCGAACCTGAGCCACCGATTGAATGCGCAAGTCACACGTGGCGGCACCGTTGAACTTCGAATAGTAAGCCCGGCACCCATGCGCTGGCTTTCGGTAATGAGCACCGGTCCATGGGGAGAAGCAAAAGGCGTTGCCAGTGCGGCGCGGCCTCTCTGGCAGTAAGCTTACTTTTCCAAAATTTCGTCCGTGGCGCAGTTGTCATGCTCGAGCTGTAGCGTTGCGTGGTCAATTTCAAATTCCGAAAGCAAAAACGCATTAATTGCACGTAGCATGGTTTCTAAATCCGCTGATGGCTTGACCTGAATATGCATGGTCACAATCGGTTTCTCTGCGGTCAGGGACCAGGCATGCATATGGTGGACATCGATGATTTCCGGAAGATATGCGATCAGTTTTTCCCGAATTATCGTCATATCCAGGTTTTCCGGTGTGCCTTCCAGCAGGATATGTCCGGCACGGCGAACGAGGGTGTAGGCGCTTTTCAGAATGATGACAGCAACCAGCATGGACAGGATCGGGTCCGCCGCCATCCAGCCTGTCATTAGAATAATGATCGCCGCGACAATGGCGGCGATGGAACCAAGCAAATCTCCCGCCACATGCAGCAATGCGCCTTGCATATTAACATTATGCCGGTCGCCACGATGGAGCAGGTAAAAGCCGACAATATTGATCACAAGCCCGCCGCACGCGATGACAAGCATCATACCGCCGAGTACCTCTCCGGGATTTATCAGGCGCTCAATCGCCTCAAAAATGATCCAGCCGGCAATGAAGAATAGAGTCAGGCCGTTGGTGAAGGCCGCCAGTATCTGAAACCGGTGATACCCATAAGAGCGTTTGCTGTCCGCCGGTTTGGAGGCAAGGCGAAAGGCAAACCAGGCGAGGCCGAGCGCCGCCGTGTCGGAGAGCATATGACCTGAATCTGCCAACAATGCGAGAGAGCCGGAGAACAATCCGCCCAGCGCCTGTAAAATCATATATCCGCCCGTCAGGCACATGACCCAGAATATGCGTTGCTCGCTATCCTCCGTCACTTTCGGTGCATGATCATGTGAATGACTATGCGCCGCGCCGTCTTCTTCAGCATGTGAATGGGATGATGTCATGAGTTCGATCGTTTATTCGTCATAATTTCCGCCAAGTAGACAGGGTTGGAGCACATGTTGTCCATAGAATTTTGACATAAAGATGTAATATGCCACAACTAGGATGACGGATAGTCCCCGGACGCAGTAAAATGCGGAGCGGGCGTTTTTGTATGCATAAATGGTGAGAAAATGGCTGTCCGGGTTGGGATAAATGGATTTGGTCGCATGGGGCGTTTGTTCCTGAGGGCGGCATTGGAACATGCCGTGAGTGAAGAA
>NZ_JARGOQ010000023.1:0-47027 GCF_029233945.1 Sneathiella sp.
AGGCCCTGAATGAGCGCCTCGCGACTATCCACATCGAGATGGTTGGTCGGCTCGTCAAGGATGAGCAGATGCGGTTTTTCCTCCGCGATCAGGCAGAAATTGAGCCGCGCTTTTTCGCCGCCCGAAAGCTGCTTTACCGCCGTGTCGGTCTTCTGGCGGGAAAAGCCGAACTGGCCGAGACGGGCGCGCACTTTTGACTCTTGCGCGTTTTCCATCTTCGAGGCGAGATGCTGATAGGCGGTTTCCTCGGGGTGCATCTCGTCAAGCTGATGCTGCGCGAAGAAGCCGATTTTCAGCTTGTTCGATTTCTGCATCCGGCCGGTTTCGGGCGCGAGCCGGTTGGCGAGCAGTTTCGCGAAAGTCGATTTTCCGTTGCCGTTGGAGCCCAGAAGCGCGATGCGGTCATCCATATCGATGCGAAGGTCAAGCCCGCGCAGGACCGGCTTGCCCGGCTCATAGCCGACGGCGCAATGCTCCATCGTGATGATGGGGGAGGAGAGCGGCTCCGGCGCGTGAAAGGTCAGGCTCGCCGTATGCTCATCGACAATGCCGACGACCGGCTTCATCTTTTCGAGCATCTTCACCCGGCTCTGGGCCTGACGAGCTTTCGAGGCCTTGGCGCGGAAGCGATCGACGAAGCTCTGCAGATGCTTCCTCTGGGTTTCCTGCTTGCGGGCCATGCCGGCGAGAAGCTCCATCTGCTCGCGGCGGGTCTTCTCGAAGAAATCATAGTTGCCGGTATATTTAACCAGCTTCATCTGGTCGAGATGGGCAATTTCCGTCACCACATTGTTGAGCAGGTCCTTGTCATGGCTGATGATGACGAGGGTGCGCTGATACCCGCGGAGGAAATTCTCCAGCCACAGCGTCGCTTCGAGATCGAGATAATTGCTCGGCTCATCGAGGAGGAGGAGGTCAGGCTCGGCGAAGAGCGTGCCCGCAAGCGCGACACGGGTCCGCCAGCCACCGGAGAAGGAGGAGCAGGAGCGCTGCTGCGCCGCATGGTCGAAGCCAAGACCGGCGAGGATTTTCGCCGCCCGCGCTTCCGCCGTATGGGCGTCGATATCGGCCAGGCGGGTATGGATCTCGGCAATCCTCATGCCGTCGGTGGCGGTCTCCGCCTCCTGCATGAGCTCCGCGCGCTCCACATCGGCGGCGAGCACCGCCTCGATCAGGCTTTCCGGCCCGCCCGGCGCCTCCTGCGGGAGAACGCCAAGGCGTGCGCCATTGCGCAGCTCGATCGTGCCGCCATCCTGCTGGATTTCATGGGTGATCAGCTTGAGCAGCGTTGACTTGCCCGTGCCGTTGCGCCCGATCAGGCCAAATTTATGCCCGACCGGAATATGCAGCGAGGCATTTTCCAGCAGCGTACGGCCCGCGATGCGGTATGTCAGATCCTTGATTTGCAGCATGGGGCACTCTCTAACAGAAAGCGCGGCGGCCCGAAAGCCGGAAAATGGGACTTGCACGTGAATTCAGAACAATTCTGTTGACATGCAGGTAAATGCCTGCATATTATCCACGCCAAGAGGTAGAGTATGGACGATGACAAGACATTCAAGGCGCTCGGCGATCCGACCCGCAGGAAACTGCTGGATCTGCTGTGTGAGAAGAACGGCCAGACGCTGGGGCAGTTATGCGAGCATATGGACATGAAACGCCAGTCCGTGACGCAGCATATCGGCCTGCTGGAGGAGGCCAATCTGGTCTCAACGGTAAAAAGGGGGCGGGAGAAGTTGCATTTCCTCAACCCGGTGCCGCTGCAGACCATCTATGAACGCTGGATACGAAAATTCGAGCAGCAGCGATTGAGCCTGCTGCATGATTTGAAAACCGAACTGGAAGGAGAGAATGATGAGTAAGGAAAAGACGACTTTTGTGTATGTGACCTTCATTCGCGCGACGCCGGAAAAGATATTCGAGGCGATTACCCGGCCCGAGGTCGCGGCGCGCTACTGGGGGCATGAGAATGTCTCCGACTGGAAGGTGGGATCGCGCTGGGAGCATATCCGCGCCGATGCAGAGCGGGAGGTGAAGTTGGCCGGTGACGTGGTGGAGATTGATCCACCGAAAAAGCTGGTTATTAGCTGGGCGAACCAGTCCGACTATGACAACCGCGACAAGCATAGCCGGGTGACGTTTGACCTTGTGCCGTATGAGGATATGGTACGGCTGACCGTCACCCATGACGAACTGGAGGCGGGCAGCGGCATGGCGATCGGCATCTCGAAAGGCTGGCCGCTCGTACTCTCAAGCCTCAAATCCTATCTGGAGACGGACGAGGCGATTGATGTTTTCGCGGAGCCCTGCGCCACCGGTGCCGCGGCGTGACGCCATCGCGCTGCCATCAGGGCCGGGCGGGAGAGGGAATCCCGTCCGGTTATCTCTATTTACTGTACGACCGGCTGGAATTGTGTCTATAAATAAAGCACATCGTGCCACTCCGTCCATAAGTTCTCCTGATGCGCCAACCGAAGATCCTGACGACAATCCAGTCCTATAGCTGGTCCTTGTTTATATCCGATTTGCTGGCGGGCGCGACCGTTGCCATGGTTGCCCTGCCGCTCAGTCTTGCCATTGCGATTGCGTCCGGGGCCGATCCGGCGAAGGGCATCGTGACGGCTATCGTCGCGGGCTTCCTGATCTCCCTGCTCGGCGGGAGCCGGGTGCAGATCGGCGGTCCGACAGGTGCCTTTATCGTCGTGGTTTTTGGCGTGATTGCCGAGCATGGCTATGACGGTCTTGTTCTGGCAACCTTCATGGCGGGCATTATTCTGCTCATTGCGGGGTATTTTCGCGCCGGGAACCTGATCGCGTTCGTACCGGAGGCGGTGGTGAACGGCTTCACCATCGGGATCGGCGTTATTATCGCCACGAGCCAGCTGAAGGACTTTCTGGGTCTGAGCGTGGCGAATTTGCCCGCCGATTTTCTTGAGAAAATCCCCGCCCTTTGGGATGTCCGCGAGACATTCAGTCTGGCGACATTCGCGGTTGCGATTATCACGCTGGTTCTGATTGTTGTCCTGCGCCGGGTTGCGCCCCGTTTCCCGGGACTGATCGTTGCCGTGGGCGTTGGCTCGGCGCTGGTGGTGTTCATGAATTTACCGGTGGAGACGCTCGGCTCCCGCTTTGGGGAATTGCCAAGCCAGCTCCCCTGGCCGGAACTGCCGGACTTTTCCGTCTCGCGGATTATTGAGCTGCTTCCCTCCGCCTTTATCATTGCCTTTCTGGCGGCCGTTGAATCGCTGCTCTCCGCCATGGTTGCGGATAAAATGATCGAGGGGCGTCACAGACCGAATGCCGAACTCTCCGCGCAAGGGATGGCCAATATCGCCTCGGCGCTGTTCACGGGCCTTCCGGCAACCGGCGCGATTGCGCGGACGGCAACCAACGTCAAGGCGGGCGGAAAAACGCCGGTGGCGGGAATTGTCCATGCCGTTGTCATTCTGCTGGTGATGCTGCTTGCCGCGCCGCTTGCAAGCTATCTCGCCATGCCGGCGCTTGCCGCGCTTCTGATCGTCACCGCCTGGAACATGACCGAGCCGCATAAATGGGGGGAGTATTTGCGCGGACGGAAAAGTGACATCTTCCTTCTGTTGCTGACCCTTATCCTGACTGTCATCGTCGATTTGACCGTGGCTATTGGCGCCGGGGTCTCCATCGGCCTTGCCCTGCGGTTTAGCCGGCGCAATTCCGTGGAAAGCGACTGGACCCCGCCGGACAGGTAAATACGGCAAAACCTTCCCTCCGCGCGATTGTCACGCACCCTTAATTTGGCGCCGCTTCCCTCCTGCGGTATATTGGGTTTATCATTGCATTAAAGGGGGCGGCAGATGGCAAATTTGGCGAATTTAGGAATATTTTTCGGCGGGATTGGCGTGTTCTTTCTCGGCTGCGGGTATCTGTGGAAGATTTCGCTCCAGAGCAAGGAACTGAAAAAGAAAGACCTGATATAAATTTCCTCCCGTCACGAGATCCGTCGGCTTTGCGGTTATCTGGAACAATATGGGAAAATCAGGGCTTGGGCGGGCTAAACCGGCCCCAAAAAGGAAACAGCGGGATAAATTGGGATCAAACGCCTTGCCGTGGGCGGACGGGGGGGCTATAAGGCGCGGAAATATTCCTTTGTCCCCTATATTTAAGGTGAGTGACCCAATGGCTCTTGAACGTACTTTCTCCATCATCAAACCCGACGCGACCCGCCGCAACCTGACCGGCAAGATCAATGCCAAGCTGGAAGACGCTGGCCTCAAGATCGTCGCGCAGAAGCGCATCCAGATGACCCGCGAAAATGCCGAGACTTTCTACAGCGTTCACAAGGAACGCCCGTTCTTTGGGGAGCTGTGCGATTTCATGGTGTCCGGCCCGGTTATCGTGCAGGTCCTGGAAGGGGAAAACGCCATCATGAAGAACCGCGAAGTCATGGGCGCGACGAACCCGGCCGATGCCGATGAAGGCACGATCCGCAAGGAATTCGCCGAAAGCATCGAGGCCAACTCCGTGCATGGTTCCGACAGCCAGGCCAACGCCGCAATCGAGATTGCCTATTTCTTCTCCGGCTCCGAAATCCACGGCTAGGCGCTCAAGACCCAATAAAAAGGCCCGCCATTTGCGCGGGCCTTTTTTGTGTCTGTCGTGTCATCCAATAAAAAATAGCAACTGCAGCGTAGCTGGCAAGGGGCCTATTTCCCGGCAGGATCTGATAACGGTTCCGTTTTCAGGGCTGCCGCAAATTGTTCAGCCGATTTCGCGGCGTCCTTCAGCAGCATATCAAAATCATCTGGCGGGTTCTTCTTGTCCAGCATCTCTTTAAATATCTTGTAAGCGTCTGTCTTGCTACCGTAAGCCCGCAAAGACTTTTCATCATTCACCCAGGCCAAAACGATGATCTTGCTGGTACTATCAAACCGAAAGAACAGGCGATATTGTTGGAAAAATTTTGCCCGGAACCAGTGTTTCCGGGCTGAACCGAGTGTATGGCCTTGCCGAAACTGATCGGACGTCGGATCGGTGGGGATGACCTCGGTCACCAGTTTAAGAATTGCCGCCAATCGCTTGGTGCAGTTCTTCTTCTTCCAGTTTTTTGGGTCACGGATTTTCCGAGTTTCAACCTCCTCGATAAGCCCGTCAATTTGTTCAAGGAAGACGGAATGCGCAAATATCGACCAACCGTTGACGACAAGGGGCGCAACGGGTTTCGTCATTCGTCATCTGAAGACAATGATGCCTCAAGGTCAATCTCGATACCTCCAACCAGCGCTTTGAGACGGTCACGCAGGCCGCCGTCAAATGCCTGCAGGCGCTCCGGATGCGCCTCGATATCCGTTTCGATCAGCTCGAGGAAGGCGTCAAGTGCCGGATCACTTTCCGGTGTCCGAACGGGCTCAATGTAAATTCGACCGTTGGGTTCAGTGGAATAGCGAATTTGATCACCCTTATTGAGCTTCAACTGCTTGCGCACGCCGCTCGGCACCGTTGTCTGGTAGCGGTCAGTGAGTTTCGAAAGTTCTTGTGTAAGCACAGTCATCACCACCTCTTGCCTCTGCATTACTTAATTTGACTTATTAGGTAATGCATTTGCATTGCCATGTCAAGTTTAATGTCTTGCTCAGGGTGGGTTATTTCTCGCCGCTCACGGCCTCGGATTTTTCAAAGAAGGTGACCGTGTCGGGGAGATCGCGGGGGTTGTCGCTATGCTTGAGATGGCCATCGATCTTCGCGCCGGGCTCGATACTGAGGGAGGCGTGGACGATATCGCCGTTTACCGTCGCGCTGGAGGTGACCGTGATTTCCTCGCCGCGCAGGTTGCCATTCACCGCGCCGCGGATGATCAGGGTGCCCGCATTGATATCGCCCGTGATCACGGCATTCTGGCCGATGGTCAGGATTTTTGCCCGCACGTCGCCATGGACCGCGCCGTCGATCTGGATTTCCCCCTCCGACAGGAGGTTCCCCTCAATATTGAGGTTTTCCGCAATGATCGAGGGCATGGCGTTGGACTTGGCGGATTTCGGTTCGGTTTTGCTGTTACCGGAAAACATGGAATAACCTCTTTCGCAGATTTAGTCGGCGGCGGCTTTCTCAAGCTTCGGCGTTGCTTTGAACGCATATCGACCGGCCTTGATAAAGTTCGCCGGGTTTTGATGCTCGCCTTCATAGATGACTTCATAATGGACATGACGGCCGGTGCTTCGACCGGTTGATCCCATCACGCCAATTTCGGTTCGGTACTCGATCTTGGCGCCCTTCTTGACAAGCGCTTTCTTCAGATGGCCATAGCGCGTCTTGAATCCCCGGCCATGATCGATGGTGACCATGGTGCCATAGGCGCCGTTCTTGCCCACGAAGGTAACGACCCCCGGCGCGGTGGCCAGGATTTTCGAATTTTTCGGTCCCGCGATATCGACGCCGGAATGAAAGGCGGTCCGCTTGGTGATCGGGTCCCGCCGCTTGCCGAAGCTCGACGTGATATAGCCGACATCCACGGGCCGGGCGAGGGGGATCTGCTTGAGCAATGTCTGCAGGTTCTCCCAGCGGGTGAGGCTCGCCTCCATCTTCTGGGTCTGGGCGTAGAAATCCTGCTCCGTCTCCATCAGGTTTGCGCCGGGCACAGCGGCAACGAACGGTCCGCCAAGGCCCGCCTCCGCATCAGAGGAGCCGAGGAGCTTCTCCGGATCGAGGCCGGTCAGGACAATAATCTCGCGCAGCGCCGCCACGCTTTCATTGGTGCGGTCATGGATGCGGGAGATCAGGTCCTTGTTGTCGGTTGACATTTTCGTCAGGCGGGAGCGCAGCTCGCCCACCTCGGAATTGAGCGCGTCCTCCTTGTGAAGATGGCCGCTGAATTCCTGTTTCAGGCTGGCGAACTGGGCACGGGTCTGCTCCAGTTCCTTGTAAATCTCGTCCTTGGTCGAGGCATAGAGATTGACCAGCCCGCGTAACGAGGCCAGCCGTTTTTCGGTTTTCTCCCGGTTAGAGGCCGCCTCATCGCGGGCGCGGGTGGTCTGGAACAGCGCCTTGTTGAGCTGCGTGATCTCCATTTCGAGCTGCTCGCGCCGGGCGTTGGTGCTGTGCAGGCTCTCGCCAAGGGTGCGGATGCGATCCTCGACGGATTTCTCCTGCTTCTTGTCGCCCGGGGTGATTGCTGCGAATTCCAGGGCCTGCTCAACGACATGGCGATCGGCCAGCACATCTTCGAGGCGGGCATATTGCTGGTCCAGCTCGGCCTGGGTGGCGATGATCTTTGATTGCGCCAGCTCGAAATCCGCCGAAACGGCGCTGAAGTCGGACTGAAGCGAGAGAAGGTTGGCCTGCGCCTGCGTTATTTCGCGGTACTGCAACGCGCCGGAGACCATCAGATAGGCGAATACACCGCCAAGGCCGACGACGGCGGCGAACCCCATCGCCTGCGTCGCAACGGAAAGCCGGAGATATTTGAGCTGCCCCCGGGTGGAGATGATAACCTGACGGTCCGTAAAGAGTTTATCTATGACGGCCTTCAGCCTCATTTGTTCATCCTGCTTCTTCGCTGCGTATTAATAGGTACGGGAGTGCCGGATAATAGAACCGATTTTTCCGCAAACTTCAACCGCTCACCGGGGCCGTTAAAATTTGCCATTTTTTGTCTGTTTTTGCGGCAGGGGCGACGACAGGGGAAGATAGTATTCCGACGGTAATCCTGCAACCGCGCGCGCGGTGTCGTTAAACGGGGGTTTTAAAAGGCCTTTGAAGAATTTCTGCACCAGTTCCTGCCAGGTCTTTTCCGCATCGAGGTCGTTTTTTTCGCAAAAATGGTGGAACCAGCGGCTGCCGATGGCGACGTGACCAATTTCATCCTTTAAGATGACATTAAGCACGTTGACGCTCTTTTCATCGCCGATCTTGCCGAATCGGGTGATCATCGCGGGTGTCACATCAAGGCCGCGCGCCTCCAGCACCATCGGCACCACCGCGAGGCGGGCGGCGAGGTTCTCGCGCGTCGCTATCGCCGCCTCCCACAGGCCATCATGGGCGGGAAAATCACCGTAAGCGAACCCGAGCTCGGCGATCCGGTCGGCAAGCAGGGTAAAATGCCTGGCCTCCTCTTCGCCGACGCGGACCCAGTCATCATAGAAGTCACGGGGGAGGGTCTCGTTCGTGAAGCGCGCCACCATGTCCCAGGCGAGATCAATGGCGTTTAGCTCGATATGCTGGACCGCATGGAGCAAGGTCGCGCGCGCCGCATCGGACTGCCCGCGCCGGCGCGGCATCTCGGCGGGCGGCAGGAGTTCCGGCCGCGCCGGTCTTGCGGGCCGGCCGGGAGGCAGGGTGCCGCCGATCTCCATCCTCCCGTTCGAGGCGCGCCAAGCGATTGCCGCGTCCCGGCTTTTTGCGGCCTTCCGGGCGGCGTCCGGCTCGGCCAGGATGGCGACGGCAAGATCGGAGAGTGTTGTCACGTTTGAAGCGCGGTTGCCGCCTCCAGCACGGCGTCCACATGGCCCTTCACCCGCACCTTGCGCCAGACATTGCGGATGAGGCCTTCGCCATCGATCAGGAAGGTGGAGCGTTCGATCCCCATATATTCGCGCCCGTAATTCTTCTTCATGACCCAGACGCCGAAGGCCTCGCAAGCTTCGCCCTCCTCATCGGCGGCCAGGATCACCTTGAGCGCGTGTTTTTCGCGAAAATTCGCATGTTTTTTAAGAGAATCCTTCGACACCCCGATGATTTTCACGCCGAGCCTGTCGAACTCCGTGAGCTTTTCCGAAAATTCGATGGCCTCCGTCGTGCAGCCGGGCGTGTTGTCCTTGGGGTAGAAATAAAGCACGAAGGGCGTGCCTTTCAGGGAGTCAAGGCTCACATCCTCCCCGCCATCGGTGGGCATGTTAAAGTCCGGGGCTTTCTCTCCAACGTCGGGCATGGCTCTCTCCTTTGGTGCATCGTTTTGCAGGCAATTTGACTAGCAGCAGAGCGACGCGCGCGCAAGTCCCGAGGGAACTTTTCAGCGGCAAAATCCGGACGCCGCCGCCGCAGGGTTTCGACGTTGCATGAGGAATTCCTGAAAATATAAAATAAGTATCTGAAAACCCGTTTGGAGATGCTTTCATTTGCCCCTATGCTGAAAGTTCAGGAACGAATAACTAAATTAGAATAATCTTGGTTCAGGCAATAGTAGGTATTTGGGAATTTATGAACGCCAAGGGGTACAAGCGTATAGGCTTCGCCGTTCTCGGTATCATGCTGCTGGTCAGTGTCGCGGGGGGGTTATACTCGATAAACCTCGCCCAGCAATATGGTGAGGAACGCAATCGCCTTATTGAGTTCGAGCAGGACCTGGTCGAGAAAACCCGGTTGAATAATACTCTCGAAAATGCCTTCGGCTATGGCGGCTTCATCCATAATTTCAAGAATTTTGTCCTTCGCCATGATCCCGTCTACCAACTGACGGCGGAGAAAAAATTCGATGAAATCAGTCAGGCGCTTGCCGCTTATCGTGAGTTGCCCCTGAGCGACGAGGAGCATCAGGCGATAGAGGATGTCCTGGTGACGCTCCGCGAATATCGCGTAAATCTGGACCGGGCAGCGGCCTTTATCGCGGGAGGAATGACCGTGAAGGAGATTGACCGGCTGGTCCGCGTGGATGATACAAACGCCGTGGCGGCGCTGGCGGTGCTCAACGGCGTCTGGGACAAGAGCTTTGCGGATCGGTTTGCCTTCCTGGATGAGATGATGGCGATGGAAGAGCGGGAAATTGTCATTGTCCAGCTGACAATCGCCGGGTTCATCCTGTTTGCTCTCGCGCTTTTCTGGTGGATCATAAAATACGAGAGTGCATGGTTGCAGACGCTGCGCCTGCTGCGCGCCAGCGAGACCAAGTTCCGCCAGATCATTTCCAACAGCGCGGACGCCATCATCACGACGAACAAATCCGGCCAGATCGAGGTTTTTAATCGCGCGGCGGAACGGTTCTTCGGTTATACGGAAGACGAGGTCGTCGGGCATGAAGTATCGATTTTATTGCCGCCGACGGATCGCGCCGAGATGGACACTTTCTTCAGCCAGCCCGCACAGACGGCCGGGGTGGAGGAGAATGTCTCCCTCGGCCTGAATGCCTGGCGCAAGGATGGCAGCTCGTTCCCGATCGAGTCCCACACGGCCGCCTATAATTTCGACGGCAAGAAGACCTATGTGAGCATTATCCGCGATATAACGGAGCAGAAGAAATCCGAGGAGATGCTGATCAACACGATGAAGAGCGCGATCGATGCGCATAAGGCGAAAAACCTGTTCATCGCCAATATGAACCATGAGCTGAGAACGCCGCTCAATGCCATAATCGGCTATTCCGACATGATGCTGATGGAGACATTCGGTAAACTGCCGTCGGAGAAATATCGCGAATATGCCGCCGATATCAACGGCTCGGGGAAGCATCTGCTGGCGATTATCTCCGATCTACTCGACCTTGGCGCGATTGAGGAAGGCAAGCTCCAGCTGGAGAAGGAGTTTTTCGACCTTGCCGAGATCGTCAATGAGTCGCTGAAAATGATCATGCAGCAGGCCAATGAAAACGGCGTGACGGTGCGGTATAACAAGGGAGATTTCGACTTCTCGATTTTCGCCGATGCCCGGCGGGTGCGGCAGATTTTGCTCAATATCCTCAGCAACAGCATCAAATTCACGCTGAAAGGCGGCGTGATCTCCATGACATGCGCCCAACATGATGATGAGGTGATCCTGTCGGTGGATGACACGGGGGTTGGCGTGGCGGAGAAAGACCTGCCGACGATTTTCGAGCCGTTCGTGCAGGCGACGGAATCCCATCTCACCACGAAGGACGGGACCGGCCTCGGCCTGTCGCTGTCGCGCACCCTGGTGGAGCTGCATGGCGGCACCATGGAGTTTATCAGCGAACTCGGCAAGGGCAGCCGCGTCACCATCCGCCTGCCAAACGCCCCGTATCTTCAATGCTGAGATAAAGCCGCTCGCGGCCTATTCCGCCGTCGCGCCCTTTCCAAGATAGTCATTGAGCAGCCGGTCGACATCGCTTTGTGCGGCTTTCAGCTTTTTCGCGAGCGCGTCGAAAGTGTCAACCTCCCCGGCCTCCGCGAGGGCTTTTTTGAGGGCGAGGGGGATCGTCTCGTCGATTTTCCGGTCGCCGAGGCAGAGCTGTTTCAGCCCGCTGATATTGAGATAGAGCTTCAGGATATCGACGAGCCGGTCGGCCGTCTCCGCCGGGAGAATGCCTTCCGCCTTCATGACCTTCAGGCTGTCCATGGAATTGGGCCGAAGGATATCCGGATGGTCCGGGCCATGCTTCAGGCGGAGATACTGGCAGAGGAATTCAAGGTCCATCAGGCCGCCGCGCGCATGCTTGACGGTGAGGGGGTTGTCGGTGCCGTGCTGCTTCAATACCCGCCGGCGCATGTTGAGGGTCTCGGTACGGATTTTCTCCGGATCGCGCCTGGTGAGGGCAATCTCGCGCAGCATTTTCTCGGCTCTCCCGCAGAGGGCAGGGTCGCCCGCGACAACCCGCGCGCGGGTGAGGGCGAGATGCTCCCATGTCCAGGCTTCCTCCTCATAATATTTCCGGGCGCTGGCCAGCTTCAGGGCGATGGGGCCGGACTTGCCATGGGGGCGCAGCCGCATATCGACCTCATAGAGCTGCCCTTCCCCGGTGTGGACGCTGAGCGCATTGATATAGCGCTGGCAAAAGCGGGTGTAATAAAGACCGGCGGAGATCGGCTTTTGGCCGTCGGTCACCATATCCTCCTCCGGTGTCTCGAACAGGAAGATCAGGTCCGCGTCGGAGGCCGGGGTCATCTGCCGGCTGCCGAGCTTGCCCATGCCGATAACGGCGAACTCCCCGCCCGGCACGACGCCATGGGTGCGGGCGAATTCTTCGCGCGTCTTGAACAGGATCGCCTCCAGGATCACCTCGGTCACGTCGGAAAAGGCGGGACCGGCGGCGACCGTCGCCCCGAGGCCGGTGCCATGGTCGACATTATCGAGGATCTGCACGCCGAGGCGGAATTTGCGATCATTCGCCCAGCGGCGGGTGTAGTCGAGCACGTCCTGAAAATCCCGCGCGGTTGCGAGAATCATTTCGAGATCAGCCTCCAGGAAGGTCTTCGGGAGCAGCGGCGCCATGAACTCCGTATCCAGCACGCCGTCGAGCAGCATGGTATTCCGCGCGAGCGTCTCGGCCAGCTCCGGTGCCATCCCCATGATCTTCGCGAGCAGCTTGAGCAAGCTCGGGTGCGCCTTGAACATGGTGAAAAGCTGTATCCCGGCGGGCAGCTTCTGCAAGAAGACATCGAAGCGGGTGAAGGCGGCGTCCGGGTTGCTGGTATCGCCAAGCGCTTCGAGCAGTTGCGGGATCAGCTCGGTCAGGATCTGCTGCGCGCGCACCGTCCGGGTTGCGCGGTAGCGGCCATGATGCCATTCCCGGACTTTCTGGGAGATGGCGCTGGTTTCCTCAAAACCCAGCTCGGCGAGCGATTTAAGCGTTTCGGGGTCATCCTCCGCCCCGGTGAAGACCAGGCGGCCCGCTTTGCGGTCTGTCGTTTCCTCAAAGGCGAAGAGGGCGTCGTAATGGCGCTGCACGGTTTCAAGGGTGGCGCGCAAACTCGCGCGGAATTCCTGCACCTCGTCATAGCCGAAGAAAACGCCGAGTTTGCGGAAATCCTCCGCATCGTCGGGCAGGAGCTGGGTCTGCTCGTCATGGATCATCTGCAGGCGATGTTCCAGCTCGCGCAGATATATATAGGCGTCCTGTAGCTCCCCCCGCACGGCCGGACTGATTTTGCCCGCGGCGGCCAGCTGGGAGAGGGTGCCGAGCGTCGTCACCTCCCGCAAGAACGGGTTGCGCCCGCCCTCGATCAGCTGCTGGGTCTGGCAGAAAAACTCGATCTCGCGGATGCCGCCCCGACCGATCTTGATATTATGCCCCTCCAGCGAGATTTTCGAAAATCCCTTATGGGTGTGGATTTGCGACTTGATCGCCTGAATATCCTCAATCGCCGCGAAATCCATGGATTTGCGCCAGATAAAGGGGGTGAGGAAGGAGACAAACTCCGCTCCTGCGTCAAGGTCTCCGGCGATGGCGCGGGCCTTGATCATGGCGGCGCGTTCCCAGTTCTGGCCCTGGCTTTCGTAATAGACATGGGCCGCGCCGATGGACAGCGCGATGGGCGTCGCGCCGGGATCAGGCCGCAGCCGCAGATCGGTGCGGAAGACATAGCCGTCGCGGGTGCGTTCCTGCATCATGGTGACGAGGTTGCGGGCAATGCGGACGAAGCAGTCCTGCACCGAACGGCGACCGGTATAGCTCGTCTTCGCCGCATCGAAGAGGATGACAAGATCGATATCGGAGGAATAATTAAGCTCCCCCGCGCCCAGCTTGCCCATGCCGATGATGATCAGGCCGCTGTCCTTCGTCGGATCGTCCGGGTGGGGCAGGGTCAATTCGCCCTTGTCGCTCGCGGCTTTGAGGAGATGGCGGCAGCAGATTTCCACCGCCGTGTCGGCAAAGGTGGAGAGGACGCCGGTGATCTTCATCAACTCCCAGACTTTCCCCATGTCCGAGAGCGCCGTCAGCAGGGCAATGCGCCTTTTTGCGATGCGCAGCGCCGCCATCACCGTCTCTCGCTCCGCCTCCAGCTCGCAATCCGCATGGAGCGCATTATATATCCATTGGAGCGTCCGCTCCGTGCCGTCTTCCACCAGATACCGGAGGAGATGCGGCTCGGCCAGCAGGCAGCTTGAGAGAAACGGGCTGTTGCCAAAGATGCTGGCGAGGATTTGCGGGCCCTCGTCGATTTCTGCAAGCCGCCCGGCGAAGGCGGCCAGCTCCGGGTCGGCGGCGGTAACCTCCTGCCAGCTTTCAAGGCCGACCACCAGCAGCTCCGCGTCGCCGGGCGCGGGAAGATCCGCCATCACGTCGGGGAAGGGAATTTTTTCTATTTCTGCGATATCCTGCATTCCTAATCCGGGTTGCATGGTTTACGATACGAAGATCAATTATCGGGACAGACTTTTTTTATACAAGCCTTATTAAAAGCGAAATTTTCAGTTGGTCAGAACTACTTCCAGATTATTGTACCGGACCCTGATGGGGGTCGTCGTGCTGGTCTTTATCGTTGCGCTCGCGCTGGTCGCGGGGCTGTCGCGCGGACCGATGTCGCTGTCCTTTATCGAACCCTATGTGGTGCAGATACTGGAGGCGCAATATCCGGATGTCGATTTTTCCTTTCAGAAGCTGGAACTGGAATGGAACGCCCGCGACAAGAACCTGATGGTGGCGATCGATGACCTTGTGATAGCGGAGGAGAAACGGCGGGTTGCCTCCATCCCCGATGTGACCATGGTGTTCAGCGGCGCGGCGCTGCTCCGGGGTCGGATCGCCCCGGCGGAGCTGGAATTCACCGGGCTTAAAATCCGCCTGAACCGGAACAAAACCGGCGAGATCAAGTTCGGCTATGAGCATAGCCTGATGGCTGAGGCCGGAACCAGCGGAGACAACGCGATCGAGACCGAAAAGAGCCCGGACGAGGTCGCGATGGAGGATGGCTATCTTGATATCCTGAAGGAGTTGAGCCGGGAGCCGGACCCTTCGAGCCTGACCGGCTATCTTCAGCGGGTGGAGCTTTATGATTCCGGGGTCTTTATCGAGGATGAGATTCTCGGCCGGTTCTGGCGGGTGACTGGCGCGGATGTCTTTGTCTGGCGCGAAGAGCGGGGATTGCGCGGGCAGGCCAGCGGGAACATCAAGGTCGGCAATGAGAATGTCTCCGTGGTGGCCCTCGGCGATTATGACCGGGAGCTCAAGCGCACACTGATTGACGGGCAGTTCAATGACCTGCCGCTTCCTCTGGTGGGGGAGCAGGTCAAGGAGCTGGAGATGCTGAAAGGCATCGATTTATCCCTCTCCGGGCATGTTAATGTCGATCTCGATGAGAAATTCAGCTTCGATTCCCTCGGTTTTGATGTATCGGCGGGGGCCGGCAACATCGATTTGCCGGAGTTGTATAAGCAACCGCTGGCGATTGACAGCATTGATGTTTCCGGGGAGGTGACCGGCGATTTCAGCAAGGTCACCCTCGACAGTGTGACGGCCAAGACCCTGGGCGTGGCGCTGCAGCTCGCGGGTGCCGTCGATATCGCGGAGGCAGGCATGGGCCTCTCGCTGAAAGGCGGTCTTGCCAATCTCAAGGTCGATGATCTCGGGCGGTTCTGGCCCTATTCCATGGCGAGTAACGGCTATGACTGGGTGACGCAGAATATTCGCGGCGGCATGGTGCCGAAGGCGGAGTTCGAGATCGATCTGCCCGCCGGTGCGCTTTCGAGCGGAGATATCCCGAAAGGCGCGGTGAACCTGAGCTTTAACATCGACGGCACCTCGGCGAATTATTTCTCGCCGCTGCCGAAGGTGACCGATATCGACGGACGTGCGGTGCTGACGGAAACCGGGGTCACGATCAGCGGCATGACCGGCAAGCTGGGCAGTCTCGAAGTAACGTCTGACAAGGTGATTATCGATGAATTTGATAAATATGATCAACTCGCCGATATCGTCATTCGCGTGACCGGCAGCAGCCGGGAAATCTTCACCTTTCTTGATCTGGAGCCGCTCGGCCTCGCGTCCCCCTATGGCATTGTCCCTTCCGCGATGACGGGGACGGGGGCGGTCGATGCGTCGTTTAAATTTCCGCTGCGCTTCGATTTGAAGCTTGAGAATGTCGAGTATGCCGCGACGGGCGATTTCACCGAGGCGACCATCCCCGACGTGGCGGAGGATGTTACCCTTACCGAGGGCGCGCTGAAGGTTGCGGTCGATCCGAAGGGGGTGCAGGTGACGGGCAACGCCGCGCTCAATGGCGTGGCCGCTAAGATTGAGGCGGAAAGCTGGTTCTCCGGGGCGAAGGAAGGCCATCGCCGCTATGTCCTGAACGCGGTGCCGGATGATGCGGATCGCAAGGCGCTTCATGTCGCGACGCCGTTTCTGCAAGGACCGATGACGACGGATATTACGCTGGAAACCGTGCCCGATGGCAGCGCGACCGGTAATGTCCGGATTGACCTGACCGAAACCACCGTGCTTGCCGATACGCTGCACTGGTCCAAGCCCGCGGGCGTGGCCGGGCTGTTCACGGCGGATATCAGCTCCACCGCGGCGGCGGTGACGACGCTGTCGAATATCGCTGTGACGGCGGGGGATCTGACGGCGGCGGGCACGGCGGTGATGAAGAAGGATCTGCTGACCGAGCTTACCCTGCCGACCGTTCGCTATGGGGAGAATGACTTCAATGTCGATTTCACCCAGCGGGCGGCGGGGGAGATGAAGATCGAGGTGCATGGCGCGCAGTTTGATTTAAAACCCTTCGTGGTGGCGACCTATGATTTGAACGAGGCGGTTATCGACGGCCCGAAACAGGACCGCCTGATCGATATCCATCTTGAACTGGAGCGGATGCTGCTCGATCAGGATTTGACCCTGAACAACGTCATTTCGGACATGAAGATCGACGGAAACCTGATCAAGACCGGCATGACCACGGGCCGGTTCGCGGGCGACAAGAGTTTCGAATTCAAGATCAACCCGTCCCCCAAGGGTCGGCAGGTCAGCTTTTTCTCCGATGATGCGGGGTCGCTCTTTCGCGGGCTGGATCTTTTTGATGATTTTCGCGACGGCAAGCTGAAACTGACCGCCGAGATTGACGATAGCCTGCCCTCCCGCCCGGCCACGGGAACGATCGAGATCAAGGATGTGCGCGTCGTGAATGCGCCGGTGCTCGGCAAGATATTGACCCTCGGCTCCCTTGGCGGGATTGTCGATTTGCTGCGCGGGGAGGGGATGGTTTTCGCGACGGTGGAGGGGCCGTTTTCTTACGAGAACGGGATTTTCGAGACAAGGGATTTTCGCGCCATCGGCTCTATCGGCATCACGCTGACCGGTAGCGTGGATCAACCGGCCAACAAAATCGATATGTTCGGGACGGTGATCCCGTCCTACACGCTGAATTCCATGCTTGGGAATATACCTATCCTCGGCACCCTGCTCGTCGGCAAGAAGGGGGAGGGGATTTTCGGCTTTTCCTACAAGGTGACGGGCGGGCTGAAAGATCCGGACATAGACGTCAACGCCGTCTCGGCACTGGCGCCCGGTATTCTCCGGCGGATGTTCTTCGAGCCCTGGGACCAGGATGATATCGAGCCGCCGTCCACCAATAAACCGGGCAGCCGCCCGAGTCCCTAGACCCCGGCCCGCGCCCAGAGGCGGGCGTCAGACCGGCTGGATCAGGTAATGCCGCTTCTTGCCCGCCGAAAGCTTGATCCGCCCGTCCGCGTCGAGGGCGTCGAGAGTGAGGACAGCTTTCTCATCGGCAATTTTCTCGTCATTCACGCGGGCGCCGCCGCCCTTGATCAATTTCCGCGCTTCGGAATTTGACTGCGCCAGGCCCGTCCGCTGAAATAATGTCGCGGCGGGAATACCCTCCGCCAGCTCCGCCTTCGGGATTTCCAGTGTCGGCAGGCCTTCCGCGGTCTGCCCCATCTCAAAGGTCTGGCGCGCGGTTTCGGCGGCGGCCTCGGCGGCCTGCTTGCCATGGGCCATCTCGGTGCAGGCATCGGCGAGGATTTTCTTCGCCTCGTTCAGCTCCGCCCCGTCGAGACTTTCCAGACGCGCCACCTCATCCATCGGGATTTCAGTGAACAGCCGGAGGAACTTGCCGACATCGGCGTCTTCGGTGTTGCGCCAGAACTGCCAGTAGTCATAGGCCGAGAGCATCTCCTCATTGAGCCAGATGGCGCCGCCCGCCGTCTTGCCCATCTTCGCGCCCGAGGAGGTGGTGAGCAAGGGCGAGGTCATCCCGAACAGCGAGAAGCCGTTGGTCCGGCGGCCCAACTCGACGCCGTTGACGATATTGCCCCACTGATCGGAGCCGCCAAGTTGCAGGCTGCAATTGTAGTTCTTCTTGAGCTCAACGAAATCATAGGCCTGCAGGATCATGTAGTTGAATTCGAGGAAGGTCATCGATTCCTCGCGTTCCAGCCGGAGCTTCACGCTGTCAAACGACAGCATCCGGTTGATCGAGAAATGCGGCCCGTATTCGCGTAAGAACGGGATGTACTCGATCTTGTCGAGCCAGTCCGCGTTATTGACCATGATCGCGTCCGTCGGGCCATCCCCGAAGGTGAGGAACTTCTCGAACACCTTCTTGATGCCGTCCATGTTTTCCTGAATAACTTCATCGGTCACCAGCGGGCGGCTTTCGTCGCGCCCCGTCGGGTCGCCGACCTTCGTCGTCCCGCCGCCCATCAGCACGATCGGCTTATGCCCGGCCTGTTGCAGGCGCCGCAGGATCATGATCTGCATCAAGCTGCCCGCATGAAGGCTTTTCGCCGTACAGTCAAAACCGATATAGGCGGTCACGATCTCGTCAGCAAAAGCTTTATCCAGCGCGTCTAAATCTGTACATTGATGCAGGTAGCCGCGTTCAGTGAAGACTTTCAGGAAGTCGGAGCGTAATTCGGTCATGGGACGTAATTCTGTTCTATTGAGGTTCAAGAGCGCCATCGTTTAGCACATATGAGGCGCATTTTAAAAGTGCGGGATAGCATATGACGTCAATTAAGCAAAATCAGGGTGAAAACACGCCGCTTCGCGCCCTTGGATTGATGAGCGGCACGTCGCTCGACGGCATCGATGCCGCGATTATCGAGACCGACGGGATTGAGGTTTTTACCCATGGTCCCGTTCGCTCCACCCCTTATGAGCCGGAATTCCGGGCGCAGCTGCGCGAGGTTCTGGGCAAAGACGCGGCGCCCGATGGCCTGATCACCGACTTCACCAAGGCGCAGGCGGAGTTTGTCCTCGCATTGCTGGCGGCGAATAACCTCTCCCCCGCCGATATCGACCTGATCGGTTTTCACGGGCAGACGATTTTTCATGATCCCGCCAACCGCCTGACCGTACAGATGGGCGATGGCGCGCTGATGGCGGAACTGACGGGGATCGATACGGTCGCTGAATTCCGCCACGCGGATGTCGCTGCGGGCGGGGAGGGGGCGCCCTTTGCGCCGCTCTATCACCGGGCGCTGGCAACGGAACTCGAAGGGCCGCTCGCCGTGCTTAATCTCGGCGGGGTCGGCAATGTCACCTATATTGACGGGGAGACGGTGCTGGCCTTCGATACCGGGCCCGCGAACGCGCTCCTTGATGACTGGGTATTGACCCATACGGGCCAGCCCTTTGATGAAGGCGGCAAGATCGCCGCCGCCGGTCTGGTGAATGAGGTTGTTCTCGCGACACTTCTCGATAACCCCTATTTCGACCAGAGGCCGCCCAAAAGCCTTGACCGGGATGAATTCCCGGTGGCGGCGGCGATCAATGGCCTCGGGCTGGAGGAAGGGGCGGCGACCTTGCTGCATTTCACGAGCGAGAGCCTCCGCCGCGCGCTGGCCCATCTGCCCGGAAAGCCCGCGCGCTGGCTGCTGACCGGCGGCGGGCGCAAGAACCCGGCGCTGGTGCAGGCGATTGAGGCGGTGGTGCAAGTCCCGGTCGAACCGGTGGAGGCGGTCGGCTGGCGCGGCGATGATCTGGAGGCGGAGGCCTTCGCCTTCCTCGCCGTGCGGTCGGTACGCGGCCTTCCCTTAAGCCTGCCAACGACGACAGGCGTACCGGAGCCGATGACGGGCGGGCAATTTTATCCTGCGCCGTCCAAAAAACGGGTCTCGGCGTAAGGGGTCAATCTTCCTCTTCGTCGTCGCCGTTCAGCCGCATATCGAGATAGTCATTGACGGAAACCATCAGCCTGTCGAGGCTGTTCTCGAAGAAATGATCGGCGTCGGGGATTTCATCATAGTGAATGGTAATGCCCTTCTGCGCCTTCAGCTTCTCGACCAGCTTCTTGATATCTTTTCGCGGCACCAGAACGTCCTTGTCGCCATGAATGATGATGCCGGATGACGGGCAGGGGGCGAGGAAGGAGAAATCATACATATTGGCGGGCGGCGCTACGGAGATGAATCCGGCCACTTCCGGACGCCGCATCAGCAACTGCATGGAAATCCAGGCGCCGAAGGAAAAGCCGCCGATCCAGACAGCGGGCGCGTTCGGGTTATGGGTTTGCATCCAGTCGAGCGCGGCGGCGGCATCGGAGAGTTCGCCCACGCCATGATCATAATCGCCCTGGCTGCGGCCGACGCCCCGGAAATTGAAGCGCAGCACCGAGAAGCCGCGCTTCTTGAAGGTGGTAAAGAGATTGTAGACGACCTTGTTATTCATCGCGCCGCCATATTGCGGATGCGGGTGGAGGATCAGGGCGAGCGGGGCATTCGGATCATCGGAATGGTGATAGCGCCCCTCAAGGCGTCCTTCGGGTCCATTAAAAATAACGTCGGGCATTTCTTTTCTAATTCCTACAACAGCTTCTATTTCGAGCCGGATACACTCGGGATATGACCCATTTTTCAGCCTGCCCCGGCGAACGACTTGTCAAATGAATACCAATGGTATCCTTGACGGTCCTCCCGATATGCATATATCTGTTAATTATGGGCGCTTTAAACCTCAGGTGAATTCCGCTACAAGAGCGGCACAATACAGAAGGTAAGGGCAAATGTTCAAGCATATTAGCGAAGAAATTAGTTGCGTGATGGAGCGCGACCCCGCCGCACGGAGCCGATTGGAGGTTGCGCTGCTGTATCAGGGCTTCCACGCCATCGTCCTGCACCGCCTCGCCCATTGGCTGTGGGGCCATAAATGGCGTCTGCTTGCGCGGCTGTTTTCGCAGTTCAGCCGCTTCCTTACCGGCATTGAAATTCATCCCGGCGCGCAGATCGGCCGCAAGTTCTTTATCGACCATGGCATGGGCGTCGTGGTCGGGGAAACCTCGGAAATCGGCGATAATGTGACCCTTTATCATGATGTGACCCTGGGCGGCGTTGCCCCGTCAATCGATTCCGATGCGCAGCGCGGCGTGAAGCGCCATCCGACATTGCAGGACGGTGTGATCATTGCCTCCGGTGCGCAGATCATCGGCCCGATCACGGTCGGCAAATGTGCCCGCGTCGGCGCAAACTCGGTTGTGCTGAAAGACGTGCCGGACCATACGACGGTTGTCGGTGTTCCTGCGCGTGCGGTGAGCGCCAGCAAGAAAGACCGCCTGGATGAGAGATTCGCCGCCTATGGTGTCGGGAATCACGACCTGCCCGATCCGGTGTTCAAGGTGATGGATGGTCTGCTCGACAAGGTGCAGTCGCTGTCCATGCGCGTGGAAGAGCTGGAAAATGAGCGCCGCACCACGGCAGACGCGCCGATTGCCCTGAAGCCGAAGAAGAAACCCACCGCCCGCGCCGCCAGCAAGGCGAAAACGGATACTTGATCTCAACGAATGACCGCCCCGGCGGGCCTGATTGTGCTTATGGCGAAACCCGTTTATCTCGATTTTAACGCGACCGCCCCAATCCGGCCCGAGGTGGTGACCGCCATGGTTGCCATGATGGAGCAGGGCGGCAATCCGTCCTCCGTCCATCAGGCGGGGCGCACAGCGCGCAACCGGGTGGAGGAGGCGCGCAGCCTGCTCGCCCATCTTCTGGGCTGTAAAGCGCCCGAGATTGTCTTTACCTCCGGCGGGACGGAGGCGAATAACTTCGCGCTTTCCGCCTTCCCGGACAGGCCGCTCTTTATCTCCGCCGGGGAACATGATTCGGTCCTTGCCGCGGCAGGCCCCGCAATCCGGCTTCCGCTTAAAAGCGATGGCCTGCTCGATCTGGCGGCGCTTGAGACGCAATTGAGCGAGGCGGGACAGGGCGCGCTTGTCTCTATCATGCTTGCCAATAACGAGACTGGTGTGATCCAGCCGATTGCCGAGATTGCCGCCCTGGTGCAGGGGAAAGGCGGAATTTTTCATTGTGACGCCATTCAGGCGGTCGGCAAAATCCCTCTCGATTTTGCGGCGCTGGGCGTGGATATGATGTCCGTCTCGGCCCATAAATTCGGTGGGCCGCAGGGGATCGGCGCGCTGGTTATACGCGATGGCCTTGCCGTGCCGCCGCTGCTCAAAGGCGGCGGGCAGGAGCTGGGCCGCCGCGCGGGCACGGAGAATGTCGCCGGAATTGTCGGCATGGGCACGGCCGCGCGGTCGGCGATGGAGGGTCTTGAGGGTTATACGGCAATCGCCAATTTGCGCGATTCCATGGAGGCGCGGTTGCTCGAAATCTCACCCGAAAGCCATATTTATGGCCGCAATGCGCCAAGATTACCCAACACCACGACTATTTCGATGCCGGGCGTCGCCTCCGAGCTTCAGGTTATGTCCCTCGATCTCGATGGCATTGCAGTGAGCGCAGGCTCGGCCTGTTCGTCGGGCAAGGTGAAGGCCAGCCATGTGCTTACCGCCATGGGCGCCAGCGCGGAGGAGGCGGGCGCCGCCATCCGTATCAGCCTCGGCTGGTCCACAACGCCCGATGACATCGACCGGCTTGTCGAGAGCTGGGCAAGGCTCTACCGGCGGAAATCGCCGAAATATGCCGCCTAACCTCTGGACAGGACACCGCGGGCAGGATAGGTAAAACAGGAAGAGTATTCAGGAGTTCACGCCCGTATGCCGAAAATGACTTTTATCAAGCCCGATGGCACCCGTCAGGAAGTCGATGCGCCGCTTGGCCGGACAATTCTGGAAATTGCGCATCAGAATAACATCGATCTTGAAGGCGCCTGCGAGGGGAGCCTTGCCTGTTCGACCTGCCATATCATCGTCTCGGAGGAGGATTTCGAGCGGCTGCCCGACCCGACCGAGGATGAGGAAGACATGCTCGATCTCGCCTATGGCCTGACCCGCACCTCGCGCCTTGGCTGCCAGATTGAGATCACCGAGGAACTTGACGATCTCGTGGTGTCCTTACCCGGCGGATCGAACAATATGATGGTATAATGGCCGCGCCTCTTTTCGATCAGTTAAAGGCCGATAACGCCGACGCGTGGCAGGCCTATACCCATCATGACTTTGTTGTCGGCATGCAGAGCGGGGAACTCCCCAAGACGGCGTTTCAGCATTACCTGAAGCAGGATTATCTCTTCCTCATACAGTTTGCGCGGGCCTATGCGCTGGCGATCTACAAGGCCGATAACCTGACCGAGATGCGCTCGGCGCTGGCCGGGGTGAAGGCCATTCTTGAGATGGAGATGGACCTCCATGTGGGCTATTGCGCCGACTGGGGCATTGAGGCTGCGGAACTTGAAACGCTGGAGGAGGCGCCCGAGAATATCGCCTATACCCGCTTCGTGCTGGAACGCGGCATGGCGGGCGATCTGCTCGATCTGATGGTCGCGCTGGCCCCTTGCGCCATTGGCTATGGGGAGATCGGCGCGCGGCTCTCGAAATCGCGGGAGACAAAGATCGAGGGCAACCCCTATCTCACCTGGATCGAGATGTATGCGGGCGAGGAATATCAGGCGCTGGTCGCGGATATGACGGCGGAGATTGATACGCTCGCGGTCAAGCGCTTTACCAAGGCCCGCTTCCCCGACCTCTCCAAAACCTTCGGCGTGGCCACCCGGCTGGAAGCGGATTTCTGGCAGATGGGCCTGAGCGCGGGGTAGGCGATCGTTGCCTACATCTCGCCGTCGAAGGTCCAGGCGACGTCATAATCCTTCACATAGTCGCTATGGGTGACGAGGCCGCTCTCTTCCGTCCAGTAATGCAGGAGATATTCCGGCGGCTCGAACGTGGTGCCGAGGGCGTTATTTTCGCCCAGCAACAGCCGTACCTGATGGGAGGTGGAGGGGCATGTCTGCGCAACCGTGCCGCCGACCCGCGCCTGGATGGCCCGGTGCAGATGACCGCAGAGAATGCGCTCGATATGATCATGGCGGCTCACCACCTCGGCGAAATCCGCCATATCGAGCAGGCCCATCTCATCCATACTGGTAAGTCCGGTCTTGAACGGCGGGTGATGGAGCAGGATAACCACGGGCCGCGCCGTTTCGGCCTTTAGTTCCTGATCCAGCCAGCCCAGTTGCTCCGGGCCGAGGTGACCTTGCGGCTTGCCGTGGATATTGGTGTCGAGGCAGATGAGTTTGAGCGGCCAGCCCTCCACCGTGAAGTTGAGCTTGCCCTCTTTCGGCAGATAGTCATGCTCGGGGAACATCTCCCGCAGGAGCCCGCAGTCATCATGATTGCCGGGGAGGAGATAGACCGGCATCTCGAATTCCCGGATCACCTCGCGGAGGATGTCATATTCCTCCCGCAGGGCGGTATTCACCAGATCGCCGGTCAGGAACACGATATCGGGGCGGTTGGCGCTCGTATTGACATGCCGCGCGGCGTCGCGCAGTTTCGCGGTCGGATGATAGAGCTTGGCGAACTCGTCCTCCGGAACGGCGATATGGCAATCACTCAGCTGCGCGATCAGCATGGCCTATCCTTCTTCCTGTACGATAGAGAGCATATCACGGGTGCGGACAAATTTCTTCCGTGGAGAGGTGCCGCCGCCGCGCGCGACTTCGGCCTGATCGATTTTCTTCCAGTCATCGAAGGAGACGGCATGGATATTTTTCTCCCGGCACCAGGCGTCAAGCCCGGCAGGGCCCAGCTTCGCGGGATCGCCGCCGCCCTCGAAATCGGTGAGCATTTTCTCGACCACATTCTGGCTGTCGATACGGTTGGTGCCGATGGTGCCGGAGGGGCCGCGCTTCGCCCAGCCGACCACATAGAGCCCCTCGGCGACGTAGCCCTCGTCATTCTTGATGATGCCTTTTTCGACGGGCAGCCCTTCCAGTATCCCCATCTCATAGCCGATGCAGGAGACAAGCAGCTGGCAGTCGATTTCGTAGGTCTCCCCGGTGCCGACGGCCTTGCCATCGATGATCTTGTTACGTTCGAACCGGACGCCGCTGATCGCCTCATCTCCCAGAATTTCGACCGGGCTCGCCAGAAAATCAAGATGGATGGAGCGGCCTTCGATGCCGGGGCGGATCTGCTCAAAACTGCGGAGGAGGTCGAGATTGGTGTTGACGACTTTCTCCTCCTTTTTATCCTCGGAGGTGAATTCCTCGGGCAGGGCGGTCTTGTCCGTATAGGTCTTGGCGGAGGTCAGCTCGGCGAATTCGCCCAGCTCCTTGGAGGAGAATTGCGCATTCTCCGGCGCCCGCCGACCGACCACATGCACGCATTCAAGCGGGCTTCTGAATATTTCGCTGGCGGCATGTTCGGCCAGGTCGGAGGTGACCATTTCATCCTCCGTCCGCATCAGGATGCGCGCGACATCAAGGGCGACATTGCCGTTGCCGATGACGACCGCCGTCTCGATGTCGAGATTGGGCACCGCGTCGCGAAATTCCGGATGGCCGTTGTACCAATAGACAAAAGTCTGCGCGCCGAAGACGCCTTCCTTGTCCTCGCCGGGGATGCCGAGGTTGCGGTCCTTCGGCGTGCCGGTCGCGATCACCACCACGTCATAAAGCTCCCTCAGCTTATCGAGCGGGATGTCGGCGGAAAGGCCGACATTGCCGACGAAGCGGACATTGCCGTTTTCCATGATCTTGTCATAGGCGCGGGTGACATTCTTGGTGGTCTGGTGATCCGGGGCGACGCCGGCGCGCACCAGCCCGTAGGGCGTGGCCAGCTTGTCGATGATATCGATCTGGCTTTCGGGGTTTTTCTTGACGATGGCGCCCGCCGTGTACATACCCGCCGGACCGGAGCCGACGATACATATTGTTAGTTTCCCTGCAGACATTTTCCCCTGGCTCATTCTTGTTCTTGAACTGTTGTTTGTACGGAACTAGCGTCTCTTCAGTTCACCAAAGCGCCGGTAAAACTCCTCTGACGCTGGCGGCAGTCTTCCTGTTTCATTTTCAAGTATCGTCATCAGATATGTCTCTGCGTCCTCCCAGACCAGATTATAGATGGTGCGGAACAGGTCTCTCGCCTGGTTTCCGTTCCATCCCGGCGGCAGGAGTTCTGCCGGTAACATCGGGTCCCTGAGCAGCACCCGCCGGTAATCATGCACCAAGAGGCTGCGAATGATAAAACATTTTTTTTCATCGAGGCTTGCCGCCGGTTCCGTGAATTCGGCAAAGCCGCTGAAATGGCGGATGAAGCGGGCGTAGTCAGCTTCGAGGTCTTTGAGGGTCCAGCCCTTGGCCACGAGTATTTCCGGCGTATCGAAGGGGGTATTTCCGCTGCCGGTCGCCTTCAGGATGGTCACTTTCCCGGCGAGGTCGAGATCAGTGAGCAGGCTATCGACGCTCGCGGCGCTGGCCGTTGGATGGGCATATATCCCGCCGCCGAGATTGCCAAAACCGAGCCAGCCAAGCTCTGTCTCCAGCTTGCGGCGCTCTTTCTCGGCAAGGTCCCGCCGGAGCGCGAAGAGGAACAGCCAGTTGCCGTCCCAACGGATATCGCCCGCGGCATAGATGCGCGTGGTTGCCTCGGCGAAGCGATGCGCGCCGGTCTCCGTCAGGCGATAGAAGCTGCGCCGCCCGACCTGGTTGGAGGCGAGCAGCCCTTCCTTTTGCAGGCGGAAGACATTGGTGCGCACCGCCCGATCATTCAGGCCAAGCGGCGCCACGAGATTGATCAGGCTGCCGAGCCAGACGGTGCCGCCATGGGGCGCGACCGCATCGCCCCAGACGGTGACGAGCAGGGATTTCGCCTTGAGGTCCAGCCTTTGGAAGAGCGGCGCGATCAGTGGATCACTGGTCGGCGGCCTGCTCATGCGGCTCCCATGCGCCCGGGATGGAAATACCGGTTCTTGCTGCTGCGTGATTGCGCCAATTTACACCCTTAGCTTCTTGTTTTGATTTTCCAATTTATCCTTTATAGTCTGTTCCGATCCTAAGCGACAAGAGGGGCGACGGTCCAGCGGCCATGCAAAATCTTGACAAGATAGACCTGCTGAGCGGACTCACGGCTCAGGAGCGGGCGGACATTGCCGCCAAATGCGTCTGGCGAACCTATGGCGCGAATGAACAGATCCTGGAGCGGTCCACGGACAGCCGGGATATGTATTTCGTGGTGACGGGAAGTGTCAATATCGTCAATTACGGCGTCTCCGGGCGGGAGGTGACCTATGCCACCGTAGGGGAGGGGCAGTATTTCGGCGAGCTGTCGGCGATTGACGGGCGCGCGCGCTCGGCCAATGTGGTGGCGAGTTCGCGCTGCTTGCTGGCGAGCCTGAGCCCGGAGCTGTTCCGCGATCTGTTGATGCGCAACCCGAAAATCATGATGGCGGTGCTGCAGCGGCTCGCGCGGATTATCCGCATCAATGACGACCGTATCCTTGATCTATCGACATTGGGCGCGGTGCAACGGGTCTGTCAGGAACTCTTGCGCATGGCGGAGGCGGACCCGGTGACAGCGAATAGTTGGCTGATCTACCCGATGCCGACCCAGAGCGTGATCGCGAGCCGTGTTTCCACGACGCGGGAGACCGTGGCGCGCGTCCTCGGCCAGCTCGGCCATGAGGGGATGGTCCTCAAAAAAGGCAAGACGCTGTATTTGAAGGACAAGGGCGCGATCGAGGACTATATCAAGACCCTCGCCATGACGCCGAGTCAGGCCAGCCGATAATCGCCGCTACGACCGGCTGATCGTGACCGCTTTCACCAGCGCCCAGACGGGTGTGTCCTTGGTGAGTTTCATTTCCTCGAAGGATTTGCGGGTGATCCGCGCGGTGAGCGGGAAGCCCACATTGAGGAGCAGTTCCTCCATCCCTTGTGCGCCGCTGCAATGATCGACCAGGCGTCCCTCGAAGCGGTTGAGGATGGAGAGGGATTTCGGCTCCGTCTTGGCGAGGGCGACATCGCGCGCGCGGATACGCAGGCGGACTGCCGCGCCGATCTCTTTCGCGCTGCCCGTGATATAGAGCCTGCCGCCGCTTTCCGTCTCCAGGGTGAGCATATGATGGCCGGGCTCATAGGCGGCGACCCGCGCCTCAACCAACGTGCCCGCGTCATAGCCCCCGGCGTAGGGGACGAGATCAAGCCGGCTCAGGATATCCCCCACCGGACCGGCGGCTTTCATCTCCCCCTTGTCGAGCAGCAGAAGAGAATCGGCGAGGCGGGTAATCTCCTCAATCGAGTGGGAAATATAAAGCGTGGTGAGGTTGAATTCCGATTTCAGCTCCTCGATCAGAGGCAGGATTTCCGCTTTTCGTGCGTCATCGAGGCTGGAAAGCGGCTCGTCCATGATCAGGATTTTCGGATTGCTGAGCAGCGCCCGGCCGATGGCGACCCGCTGACGCTCCCCGCCCGACAGGGAGGCGGGCTTGCGATCGAGTAGCGTATTGAGGCCGAGGATATTGACCACCATGTCGAAGGAAACGGGGGTGGCTTTCCCGGCGCGCCGACCGCTGCCATAGGTGAGGTTGCTGCGCACGGAATAATGCGGGAACAGGCGATGCTCCTGAAAGACAAAGCCGATATGCCGCTTGTGCACCGGGACATTGATGTTTTTCGCGCTGCTGAACAGCGTCCGTCCGGCAATCTCGATATGGCCTTCATCGGGGGTGATCAGCCCGGCCAGCATCTGCGAGAGCAATGTCTTGCCCGCGCCGGAGGGGCCGAACAGGGCGGTCAGCCCGGCCTCGGCGTTGAATTCCGCGCTTAAATGGAACCGGCCGAGGGATTTCTTGAGGCGGATATCGGCCATCAGAAATTTCCTCCCAACCGGCGAATGGAACGCCGTGTCAGCCATTCGGAAAGGGCGATGGCGGCGAAGGCGAGCACGACCGAGATAATGACCAGCCGCCAGACCGCCGTTTCCGCGTTCGGCGTCTGCAACAGGGAATAGATGGCGAGCGGCAGGGTCTGCGTCTCCCCCGGGATATTGGCGACAAAGGTAATTGTCGCGCCAAACTCCCCAAGTGCACGGGCGAAGCCCAAGGTCATGCCCGCGAGAATACCGGGCAGGATGAGCGGCAGCGTGATCGTGAGGAACACCATGAACGGCGGGCGGCCGAGGGTGAGGGCCGCAACCTCCAGATTTTTATCCACCGCTTCGATCGCCTGACGGATGGCGCGGGTGATAAAGGGGAAGGCCATCACGGCGGTGGCCGCGACCACGCCCTTCCAGTTGAAGATGAGGGAAATGCCGAAATGTTCCAGCAGCCAGCCGCCGACCGGCCCGCGATTGCCAAGCAGGACCAGCAGGAAATAACCGACGACCACCGGCGGCAGCACGATCGGCAGATGCACCAGCACATTAAGCGCCGTCTTGCCGTAAAATTCCCGCCGCGCCAACAGCCACGCTATCAGCAGGGCAGGGAGCAATGAAATGCCGACGCACCAGAGCGCGACTTTCAGGGAAAGCAGGATCACGTCCAGCTCTGCCGGGGAGATACTCATGTCGTGGGGGTCTTATCCCCATAGATTTCCTCGGGGGAAATCTCCACCTCGCTGATAATCTCCGCCTTGCCGTCCCGCACGCTGGTGAAAAAGCAGTTATGGCGGCCCGTATGGCAGGCCACGCCGGTCTGATCGACCAGCAGGAGAAGCGTGTCGCCGTCGCAATCGATGCGAAAATCGATGAGCCGCTGCACATGGCCGGAGGTTTCGCCCTTGCGCCAGAGTTTTGCGCGCGAACGCGACCAGTAGCAGACCTGCCGCTTTTCGAGGGTTTCCTGAACCGCATCCCGGTTCATCCACGCCATCATCAGGACTTCGCCCGTATCATGCTGCTGCGCAATCGCAGGGACGAGGCCGTTCGCGTCAAAGGTAATTCTGTCCAGAATGTCGCTGTCCATGTGAAAACTTCACCTAAATTTATCGAATCGCTCACCGATTCGTCATATTTTACTATTTTGCCGCGTTTAGCCGATCAAACCCGCTCTTTAAATCTGCAATCAGGTCATCGACTGACTCCAGTCCGACATGAACCCGGATCAACTGATTTGTATTGTCCCATTTGGTGGCCGTCCGGACGCCCGTCGGGTCGGCGGGAAGGATCAGGCTTTCATATCCGCCCCAGGAGGAGCCCATGCCGAAAAGCTCCAGATGATCGAGAAAGGCCGCGAGGGCGTCGTTCGAAACCTCATGAAGCCGGAATGAGAACAGTCCGGAGGCACCCAGGAAGTCGCGCTTCCAAAGGGCATGGCCCGGATCATCCGGCAGGGCGGGATGGAACACTTCCACGACTTCCTTGCGGCCCTTCAGCCATTCGGCGATGGCGATGCCGTTTTCCATATGCTGTTTCAGGCGCACAGAGAGTGTGCGGATGCCGCGCTGCGCCAGATAGACATCGTCCGGGCCGGTCGTCTGCCCGAGCAGATTCGCCCCCTTCTGCAAGGTCGGCCAGCAATCCTGTGTCGTTGTGACAAGGCCGATCATCACATCGCTGTGACCGACGATATATTTCGTGCCCGCCTGAACCGAGACATCGACGCCATGCTCGAACGGTTTGAAGAACAGCGGAGAGGCCCAGGTATTGTCCATCACCACCAGGGCATCCCTTGAATGCGCTACGTCCGCGATGGCGGGGATATCCTGCATCTCGAAGGTGAGGGAGCCCGGCGCCTCGACATAGATAAGGCGCGTGTTGGGGCGCATCAGCTCGGCAATCCCGGCGCCGATTTTCGGATCGTAATAGGTCGTCTCCACCCCGAAACGTTTCAGATATCCCTCACAGAAAGAGCGGACAGGGCTGTAGACGGTATCGAGCATCAGGATATGATCCCCGGCTTCGACGAACGCGAGGATCGCATTGGCGCAAGCCGCCATGCCGGAGGGGAAAACCTGCGCGCGATAGCCGCCTTCCAGTTCCGCCACCGCATCCTCCAGCGACCAGGTTGTCGGCGTGCCAATGCGACCGTAAGAGACAATTCGTTCGCCCGCGGCGCGGGCGGCATGGGCCTCCTGTCGCGCCTTCAAGGTCGGAAAGAGAACGGTCGAGGCGTGATAGACCGGTACGTTTACAATGCCGAAATTGGACTCCGGGTCGCGTCCGGCGGTAACAATTTTTGTTTCGTCTTTCATGGGAAGGATCAGCCTGCTGATTTATTTTTGCGATTGCTATTTGCATATAGGATGGGCGATCAAGTTAAAAGTGCAAATTTTTTCGGCAATGACGCAGCGTAAAGTATTTTTTTTCGCACTTGCAGCAAATTTTTACATTGACGCATGATACAAAAATATTATCGTCAAAGACTTAGGAGATCATGATAACACAGATTGTGATCTTCAGATGTAATTCACTCAAGTGCTCAGGATAAGGGTGCGGTACTTAATGGAAGTATGTGATTTACCAGAAAGAATATTGAGACTTATCAATGGACAGGAAGGTCATTTCATGAAAAAAGCGAGTTTTATTGCTGTCGCTACAGCAGCTACTTTTATGGCGACGGCGGCAACCGCAGCGACTTTGGATGATGTGAAAGCCAAAGGCTTCATTCAATGTGGCGTCACAACCGGTCTCGCGGGTTTTGCCGCGCCAAACAATGATGGTAAATGGGAAGGCTTCGACGTGGACTTCTGCCGCGCGATGTCTGCCGCCATCTTCGGGGATCCGGAAAAAGTCAAATACACACCGACAACCGCAAAAGAGCGTTTTACCGCCCTGCAGTCCGGTGAAATCGACGTGCTGGCCCGGAACACGACCTGGACCTTCAGCCGCGACGTTAACCTCGGCTTCGAATTTGTCGGTGTTAACTACTATGACGGTCAGGGCTTCATGGTCAAAAAGGCTCTCGGCGTGAAATCCGCGCTTGAGCTTGATGGTGCCCGGGTTTGTGTGCAGTCCGGTACAACGACCGAACTGAACCTCGCCGACTATTTCACCGCCAATGGCATGAAATACGACTCAGTCGTTTTCGACACGGCAGACGAAGTTCGCGAAGCGTATCTGAAAGATACCTGCGACGTTTACACGACGGACCAGTCCGGCCTCTATGCACAGCGTTCGGTGATTGCCGATCCTGAAGCGCATATCGTTCTGCCGGAAGTGATCTCGAAAGAGCCGCTCGGCCCGCTCGTTCGTCACGGCGACAACCAGTGGGGTGATATTGCCCGCTGGACGTTGAATGCCATGGTTGAAGCGGAAGAGCTGAACATTTCCTCTGCGAATGTTGACACGTTGAAGGCGGATACCAAGAACCCGAGTATCCAGCGTATCCTCGGCACCTCCGGTGATCTCGGGCAGCAGCTCGGCCTCAGCAACGAATGGGCCTATAACATTATCAAGAATGTCGGCAACTATGGCGAAAGCTTTGCCCGCAACCTTGGTGAAGGAACCGCCCTCAACATTGCCCGCGGTCTGAACGCACAGTGGAACAAGGGGGGCATTCTTTACGCACCGCCACTGCGCTAAGGGTAGTTGATTATGTGAAATGAAAGGAGCGCATGACCTGTTTCGACCGGACATGCGCTCCTTTCGTCTTTCGGCAGCCGTAATCTTAACAATCCCTGGGGAGGTGTAGTTTATGACGGCAGAAGCAGCAGATCTTGAAGTTGCCAAGATCAACAAGTTTCGCGACCCAAGAATTCGGGCGATCTTCTATCAGATTCTCGTTATTGTCCTCATCGTCGGCTTCGTTGCCTATGTTGGACATAATACCGCTGTAAATCTGGAAAAGCGCGGCATTGCGTCCGGGTTTAATTTCCTGAGCCAGCCTGCGGGCTTCGGTATCGGCATCGTCCTTTTGATGGACTTCGACAGCCAGACATCAACCCATCTTGATGTTCTTCTTATCGGTATTATCAATACCCTTGCTGTATCGATCTCCGGCATTTTCCTCGCGACGATCATCGGTTTTATCTTCGGTGTCCTGCGGCTGTCCAAGAACTGGGTCGTCAACAAGATCGCCGCCGTCTATATCGAGGTGATCCGCAATATTCCGCTGCTGGTGCAGCTGATGTTCTGGTATTTCGCGGTTCTGTCCGTGCTGCCGCTTGTCGGCGACAGTATGTCAATCGGCAACAATTTCTTTGTCAACAACCGCGGGGTTAACTTCCCGGCCATGATTCCGTCAACCGGGTTCTGGCTCATTCCCGTGGCGTTGCTGGTGGCCATTGTGGCCTCCGTCCTCGTGCGGAACTGGGCCCATAAACGGCAGGATTTGACCGGGCAGATATTCCCTGTGTTCTGGGTGTGCCTCGGCCTGATCATCGTCCTGCCGGTGATCGCCTCGCTGATCATGGGCAACCCGTTCACCATGAGCTATCCGGAATTCGGCCGGTTCAGCATCACGGGGGGCTGGTCGCTGGAGCCGGAATTCCTGGCGCTCCTGCTGGGGCTGTCGATCTATACCGGCGCCTTTATCGCGGAAATCGTCCGCTCGGGCATCAACGCGGTGAGCCATGGCCAGACGGAGGCCGCCCATTCGCTGGGCATCCGTCCGGGGCTGACGACGCGGCTGGTGATCCTGCCGCAGGCGCTCCGGGTGATTGTCCCGCCGCTGACGAGCCAGTATCTGAACCTGACGAAAAACTCTTCCCTCGCCACGGCCATCGGCTATGCGGACATTACGGCGCTTTTCGCCGGAACCTCGCTCAACCAGACGGGTCAGGCGATTGAGTGCATTATGATCACGATGTTGTTCTACCTGTCCATAAGCCTCCTGATTTCGATGTTTATGAACTGGTACAATAAACGCATTGCATTGGTGGAGAGATAAGATGGCTATAGTCAAAACAGAACGCCACGAAGATCTGCCGCCTCCGGTCAGCCAGACCGGTGTGATCGGCTGGATGCGGGAGAATTTATTCTCCAGCCCGCTGAACGCGCTTCTGACGGTGGTGTCGATTTATGTAATCTGGGGGGCATTGAGTTCGATCATTTCCTACGCCTTCATCAATGCCAATTTCGTCGGAGAAACCCGGGAGGATTGCACGGGCACGGGGGCCTGCTGGGTCTTTATCAAGGCCCGCTTTGGCCAGATCATGTACGGCTTTTACCCGGTTGAGGAACGCTGGCGGGTCGATGTCGGGTATATCCTCGCGGCGATTGGCCTGTTCCTGGTTTTGTCCGATTTCGTGAAGAACAAGAAATGGCCGGCGATCTATACCTTTGTTGTCGTACCGATTGTCTGTTACTTCCTGTTTTACGGCGGTTCTTTCGGCCTGGAAGTCGTGGAAACCTCCCAGTGGGGCGGATTGTTCCTGACCCTGGTGCTGGCGTCGGTGTCGATCTTTGTCGCCCTGCCGCTCGGCATTGTCCTTGCGCTCGGCCGGCGATCGACCATGCCGATTGTGCGCATGCTCTGCGTCGGTTTTATCGAGTTTGTGCGCGGAGTGCCGCTGATTACGGTGCTGTTCATGGCCTCGGTCATGCTGCCGTTGTTCCTGCCGGAGGGCATGAACTTCGACAAGCTTATCCGGGCGCTCGTCGGCATGTCGCTCTTCTCCGCGGCCTATATGGCGGAGGTGGTGCGCGGCGGCTTGCAGGCGATCCCCAAAGGCCAGACAGAGGCGGCAAGTTCGCTCGGTCTCGGATACTGGAAGGCGATGGGACTGATCGTGTTGCCACAGGCGCTGAAGATTTCCATTCCGTCCATCGTCAACACCTTCATCGGCCTGTTCAAGGACACGACGCTGGTGTTGATTATTGGACTGCTGGACTTGCTCAGCATCGTCAAGGCAGGAACCACTGATAAGGAATGGGTCGGGATGGCGACCGAAGGCTATGTCTTCGTTGCGGCTGTCTTCTGGGTCTTCTGCTTCAGTATGTCACGTTATAGCATCTGGTTGGAGAACAAGCTCCATACCGGTCACAAAAGATAGGAGGGCGGAAAGATGAGTGAAGCTGCCATGACCCAGACTGATATCGATGTCGCGATCCAGCTGATCGGGATGCATAAATGGTATGGGGAATTCCATGTCCTGAAAGACATCAACCTGACGGTGGAGCGGGGAGAAAAAATCGTTGTCTGCGGACCGTCCGGTTCCGGCAAGTCAACGATGATTCGCTGTATCAACCGGCTGGAGGAGCATCAGCAGGGCCAGATCATCGTCGACGGGATCGAGCTGACCAATGATGTGAAGAAGATCGACGAGATCCGCCGCGAGGTGGGGATGGTCTTCCAGCATTTCAACCTGTTCCCGCATCTGACGGTTCTGGAAAACTGCACGCTGGCGCCGATCTGGGTCCGCAAGACCCCGAAGGCGGAGGCCGAGGCAACGGCGATGAAGTTCCTTGAGAGGGTGAAAATCCCCGAGCAGGCGATGAAATATCCGGGGCAGCTTTCCGGCGGCCAGCAGCAGCGCGTGGCGATTGCCCGCTCGCTCTGCATGAACCCGCGCATCATGCTGTTCGATGAGCCGACATCGGCGCTCGACCCGGAAATGATCTCGGAGGTGCTGGACACCATGATCAGCCTCGCCGAGGAGGGGATGACGATGATCTGCGTGACCCATGAAATGGGCTTCGCCAAGACCGTCGCCGACCGGGTGCTGTTCATGGACGCCGGGGAAATTATCGAGCAGGCCCCGCCGCAGGAATTCTTCGAAAACCCGCAAAGCGAACGGACCCAGCTGTTCCTCAGTCAGATCCTCCACAACGGCTGATAAGCCCTTTAAACAAAAGAAAAATCCCGGTGAGAAATCCCCGGGCTTTTTTCTATGGGAAGGGCGTCTAGCTCCCCGCGTTGAGCGATTTCCAGTATTTTGTATTGAGCTTGCCGATCATCCGGTCGTGCCAGCTGCCCAAACAGCCCCGAAAGCTGAGGCTGCCGGCGATGGTGCGGTCGTAGCATTCCTTGACGACGGCGCCCGCGTTATCTTTTGCGCCGCTCGCAAAGCCGGAGCTCTCGGTAATTTCCTGATGGGTCGCGCGGACGGTGGCGCGTTCCGCATCGCTGGCGCGGCCGCGCCAGGGCAGGCGGTTGATCGCCTGGCTGATCAGTTCCGCCGCGTCGCGCTTGTTGCTATCCAGATCGACGAGCTGCGTCGCTGCCGCCCGAAGCGGTCCGGTGGCGAGCAGGATATCCTCCTCCGTCTGTGGCTTTACATCCCCCGCGACGGGCAGCGGCACGAGGGAGAGGTTTTCCGGCACGGAGATGCTCACCTCCAGCGGGCCGTATTTGGTCAGCTGGCTTTCGCGAAAGGCGAGGCGGACCGCGTTATGGCCGCGCGTCGCGGTAATCTCAAGCGGCAGATGGGCGAGGGAGATTTCCTGTCCGGCGGCGTTGCGGCCTTTAAGGTCGAAGAATTTCTCGCCATGCACATAATAGCCCGCCCCGATATTGGGGGAGGCGCGATGCTCCTGCAAACAGATGGTGGTCAGCTCAACGGTGCATTCGCCCGCGTCGCAAATCACTGGGAGTTTCAGGTCCGTTGCGGCGACGGCGAGGATCTGCGGCGCGGCAAGCGCGGGCAGGGCGGCCATGGCTCCGGCAAGTGACGCCGCGGTAAAAAGGGGAAAGCGTAGTTTTTTGTTCAAGGGCGCCATTGGAAAACCTCCGCGCATGTCAAACCAGCATATATATCAGGATAAACTGATACGGCGCGCCGGTCAACGCATCTGCGCGGTCACGTCTTCGCGATCAGAGGTCTTCGATGGGGTCGATCTCTATCTCGCGGCGGCGGACGGGCTCAAACCCGGTGCGCTGATACATGGGCAGGGCCTTCGGATGGTCGAGCGTGCAGGTATTGACGGTGACTTTTTCCGGTTCCTTCACCCAGGCCTCCTCCAGCGCCCAGTTCAGGAACCAGGGGCCGAGCTTCATTCCGATAAAGTCCGGCATGATGCCGAAATAGGCGACATCGACAGCCGCCGGCAGGTCGGCGGCATTCAGCTCGACAAAGCCCGCAGGCACCCCCCGGATATAGAGCACATAGACTTCGGTTGTTTCCGCCTGCAGGATTTCTTCAAGCTCCGCATCGGAAACAAGGCGGCGATCAATCCAGCCCCAGTCGCGCCCGACCGTATCATAGAGATAGCGATAGAAAGAGACCGTCGGCTTCTCCGCGCGGATGATCGCATGGGGGATGGCGGGCGGCAGCGGCGGGGCGGTATGCTGGCGCTCCGTCATTTCCAGGAAGGTGATGGTCACAGGCCATTTGCCCGTGTGGGTCGGGGTCGGGGGTCGTTTAAGGGGCATGCCTACTTTCCGGTATCGACGGGTAACTCCTCATCGAGAGCCCATTCGGTCCAGGATCCGTCAAAGACGGCGACGCGATGGTGACCCAGAAGATGCAGGCCGAACGCCAGGACGCAAGCGGTAATTCCCGATCCACAGGATGTAATCACCGGTTTCTTTAAGTCAATACCGGCACCCTCGAAAGATGCAGAAAGTTCGGCGGCCGGACGGAAGGTCCTGTCCTCGTCATGGAGCAGCTGCGTGTAGGGCAGGTTTTTCGAGCCTGGAATATGGCCGCTGCGCAACCCCTCGCGCGGTTCCGGTTCCGTCCCGTCGAACCGCCCGGCGGAGCGGGCATCGAGGACCTGCTCGCGGCTCTGGCCGATATTGCGGGCGACCTGCTCCTTCTCGCGCAGCATGAAGCTGTTGATGCGGGAGGTGAAATGCCGCTCGGCGGGCTTGACCGGCATGTCATCGACGGGGCGTCCCTCCGCCTTCCATTTGGGCAGGCCCCCGTCGAGAATGGCGACATCCTGATGACCGAACAGGCGGAGCAGCCACCAGGCGCGGGCGGCGCTGACCATGCCGAGAGTGTCATAAACGACGATCCGGTTGCCATCCCCAAGGCCGAGTTTGCGCATTCGGCTTGAAAATTTTTCCGGGCTTGGCACCATATGGGGGAGCGGGTTGTCGGTGTCGGAAATCTCGTCAATATCGAAGAAGATGGCGCCGGGGATATGTTCCGCGTCATATTCCGCCCGCGGATCGCGGTTGGTGGCCGGCATATGCCAGGAGGCATCGACGATGCGCACATCGGGGGCGTCGGCATGCTTCGCCAGCCATTCAGTGGAGACAAGAGAGGATGAATTTACATAGGACATATTTCTATTTTCACATTTCTTTTGTGGCTATAGTGTGATTTTATTCCGCAAATACTAACGATACCCGCCGGTTTTGCCGACCCTTCTTTTCAATTTTTCTGACCCGGACCGCGCCGATTTCCGACGTGTTGCGGACATGGGTCCCGCCGCAGGGCTGCAAATCCACCCCATCGACCTTGATCAGGCGGATGCGCCCGGCGCCGCGCGGCGGCTGTACGGACATGGTTTTGACAAGCTCGGGCTTGGCGTCGAGCTCTTCTTCGGAAATCCAGTCGCTGGTCAGCGCGTGGTTCTCATTGATGATCCGGTTGAGTTCCGTCGTGATTTCGTCCTTGTCCAGCGTGGCTTCGGGCAGATCGAAATCGAGCCGCCCCTTGCCGTCGGAGACCTGTCCGCCGGTCACCGGATAGGGCAGCACGGCGGACAGAAGATGCAGGCAGCTATGCATGCGCATGAGGCGATGGCGGACGTCCCAGTCAATCTCGGCGGTGACACCTGCGCCAACATCGGGGCGGGGGCTTCCCTCGGCGGGGACATGGACAATCTCGTCCGGGGTCTCCCCCTTGACGGTTGTCGCGATTTCAATCGTCGTCCCGTCCGCGAGGATCAGGCGACCGGAATCGCCGGGCTGTCCGCCGCCGGTGGGATAGAAGTTGGTCTGGTCGAGAATTATGCCGCCCCGCTCATTGACGCCGGTCACCACCGCCGACGTTCGGGTGAGGTAAGCGTCGTCGCGAAAGAGGGGTAACGTCATGGCAGGCTCCGGCTCGGGTTGTCAGCTTTTGCCGGTAAGCCAGGGGGCGACCGGCAGGTTCTTTTCTTTCAGCATATCAATGTCCATCAATTTGCTAAAGTATTTTTGCGCGGTATCGCAGAGAACGGTGACAATCGTGTGACCGGGGCCCATTTCCTTCGCCATGCGGATGGCACCGGCGACATTGATGCCGGTGGAAAGGCCCATCTGCAACCCTTCATGGATGTTAAGGTCATAGAGCACGTCGAGCGCCTCGACATCGTCGATCTGGAACGGCATGTCGATATCGAGACCCTCCAGATTGGCGGTGATGCGGCCCTGACCGATGCCTTCGGTGATCGAGCTGCCCTCGGATTTCATTTCGCCATTCTTGTAGTAGTTATAGAGCGCCGCGCCCATGGGATCGGCGAGGCCGATCTTGACGCCGGGGTTTTTCGCCCGGAGCGCCGTCGCCACCCCGGCAAGCGTGCCGCCGCTGCCGACCGCGCAGATAAAGCCGTCGATTTTGCCGTCTGTCTGATCCCAGATTTCCGGGCCCGTGGTGTCGATATGCCCCTGGCGGTTGGCGACATTGTCGAACTGGTTGGCCCAGATGGCGCCGCCGGGATGGGTTTTCGCCAGCTCTTCCGCCAGCCGGCCGGAGTATTTGATATAATTATCCGGGTCCTTGTAGGGCTTCGCCGGGACGAGACGCAGATCCGCACCGCAGTATCTGAGCAGGGCTTTTTTCTCGTCGGTCTGGGTTTCGGGCATGACGATGACGGTCTTGTAGCCCTTGGCGTTGGCCACGAGCGCGAGGCCGATCCCCGTGTTTCCCGCCGTCCCCTCGACGATCAGCCCGCCGGGTTTCAGCAGGCCCTTCGCCTCGGCGTCTTTCACAATGGCGAGCGCCGCGCGGTCCTTCACCGATCCGCCGGGATTGAGGAATTCAGCCTTGCCGTAGATGTCACAGCCTGTTGCCTCCGAGGCGGCGGTCAGGCGGATAAGCGGCGTATTGCCGATGCTGTCGATAAAGTCTTTGCGGATTTCCATGAGGTGCTCTGTAGTTCTTTGTTATTACCATTGTATTACTGTTAATCTGGCAATTTACCTTGGAAGCGTCAAGCGTTGTCGGGGAAATAAATTCCGGACCCTTTGCCGGGCGGGATTTGCACCCTGCCGACGCAGTTTGAATTCTAACTATTGACGAAATAAATAGAATGTTTTACACTATAAATAGAATTAATATTATGACAAAGCCGCATTTGTAATTATTATGATATGTGAGTTCGTACTGTTTCTTCATTTTTTCCCAACCAACCATACCATTCTTTTTACGCGCGGCGCGTCGGTCTCCGAAGCATATATTTGCGCATTTGCATTTCCGACTACTTCCACGGCACCACAGGAACGGCAGAATGCCCTCCGTGGCTGGATTACGAGTAACGCAACAAATCAGCATTATATGATGGAGAGGAACAATGACATCCAAACAGACTGATGTTCGCACGGTGCAGGAAACTCCTTTGGTGCCGCAATCGACGGATCACAACGTCATGCCGGCCCCCGGTGACAGGAGGGCAAGAATACGACCCCGGCCCTGTGCCAATCCTTCGGGCAGACTTAGAAAGACAGAGAACAAGGCGCGGGAACCACGCCTGTTTTCCATGCTGACGGACGATCAGATCCGGGTCGCGGAACTGATCGCGCGGGGCTTTCATTTGCGCACGGCGGGCCTCGGCATGCGAACGCAGACCTATTGCTGGCAACCGCCGGGCACCGGCAATACGGAGGACTGGTTGTTCGATGTGATGCGCCGCTTTACGCGCTGGGCAGTGGCGGTGCAGGAGGCGGGGCTATCTCTCGCCGCTGTGCTTGATGTGATTGTTTTCGGGCAGAGTTGCCGGGCTGTGGACCGGGCGCGGCGCAAGCGAAACGGATATGCGCGCGCGCAAATTCTGGACGCCCTGGAACTCTACGGGAAAATCTAAAAACACTTACTGATAGAAAATACTTGACTGTACGGGAACATTACTTTATTCTAATTGCCATAGTCGGAAAATGGGTCCATGGAAATGAAAGTATTTCTGTGGGCCTTTCTTTTTGTAAATTTTCCAACAAAAACAACAGATAAATTCATGAATCCGGGATATAAATCCTGAGAGGAGGAAATCTTTTCTGGCTGAAACGCCTCAATGGCGAATTTGATCCGGGTGTAAAAACACCTAATGATAGAAATACATCGTATTTATCAAAAATTTGAGGCTTCTGGAATGACGACCATCGATCTGCTGAAATCGGCCCTTCATAACAAAATCTGGCGCCGCAATGCCGCCCTGCCACTGCTGGAGGATATCAAGCAGGCGGGGCGGATCAACGATATCGTCGCGCTGCTGGGATCGGTCTTCCAGAAGAAGGAGGAGGAGACCATCCGCCGCTTCGTCGCCGATGTGTTTGCCGGGGAAATTCTCGAAATCGCCGATGGCGCCAATGACAACGGAGAGGAAGCGGAGCCAAAGGAGGACATCGCCCGCTCCAAGCTGCGGATCGATACGCGCAAATGGCTGATGGCGCATTTCGCGCCCGCGCAATATGGCGACGGCGCGGCCAATGACAAGGGCAAGCGCAGCTTCCTGCCGCCGCGTCTGTATTTGCCGGAAAATGGCCGTGATTAAACCCCAACCGGGCCCGCAGGAAATGTTCCTTGGCACCGCTGCCGATATCGCCATCTATGGCGGCGCGGCGGGCGGCGGCAAGAGCTTTGCCCTGCTGATGGAGCCGCTCCGTCATGTGGTGCAGGGGGAATTCAAGGCCGTCATCTTCCGCCGCACCTCGAAGCAGGTGAAGAATGAGGGCGGGCTCTGGGATGCGTCCGCCGCGCTTTACGGCACCCTCGGCGGGCAGGCGAAGGAGAGCGAGCTTGCCTGGAAATTCCCGAGCGGGGCGTCGATCAGCTTTGGCCATCTGGAGCATGAGAAGAACAAATATGACTGGCAGGGATCGGAACTTGCCTTCATCGGCTTTGACGAGCTGACCCATTTCACCGAGAGCCAGTTCTTCTATCTGTTGAGCCGTAACCGCTCCACCGGGCGGGCGCGGCCCTATGTGCGGGGAACCTGCAACCCCGATGCGGACAGCTGGGTCGCCGATTTTATCCGCTGGTGGCTCGACCCGGAGACGGGCTATCCGATTCCGGCGCGGTCGGGCCAGCTCCGCTGGTTCGTCCGCAGCGAGGACAATCTCGTCTGGGGCGATGACAAGGCAGCGTTGGAGGCGGCACATCCGGGACAAGTCGCGAAGTCGGTGACCTTTATCGCCGCCTCGATCGAGGATAACCGGGTGCTGATGGAGCGGGATCCGGGCTATCGCGCCAATCTCGCCGCGCTTTCCACGGTGGATCGCGAACGGCTGTTGAAGGGCAACTGGAAAATCCGCCCCGCCGCGGGCGCCTATTTTCGCCGGAGCTGGTTTCCGGTTGTCACGGCCGCGCCGCTGGAGGCGCGACGGGTGCGCGGCTGGGATCTGGCGGCGAGCCAAAAAGAAGCCGGGGTCTCGCCCGACTGGACCGTTGGGGCGCGGCTTGCCCGGGACACGGGCGGGGTCTTCTATGTCGAGCATGTGGAGCGGTTGCAGGGCACGCCGAACGAGGTCGATCGCACCATCTATAATCTCGCGGGCAGTGACGGGCGGGAGACGGAGATTGCGCTGCCGCAGGATCCGGGGCAGGCGGGCAAGGCGCAAAAACTGGCGCTCGTCCGGCTGCTGGCGGGCTTCCGGGTGAAAAGCCAGCCGGTGACGGGCAGCAAGATCGTCCGGGCCATGCCTTTTTCGTCGCAGGCCGAGGCGGGGAATGTCAAGCTGGTCGAGGGGCCGTGGAACGCGGCATTTCTCACTGAGCTGGAGAATTTCCCCACCGGCCGCCATGACGATCAGGTCGATGCGGTGTGCGAGGCGTTTAATGCGCTCACCCAAGTTTCACAGAAATCACAACGGGATATGTACTCATGATCGATCCTTCCACTTCCTCCCAGCTGTATGATGCGATGGCGACGCGCTGGGCGCTGCCCAAAGCGCTGATGGGCGGGACGCTGGCCATGCGGGCGGCGGGCACGCGCTATCTGCCGCGCCACCCGGCGGAAAACAGCGCCATCTATACGGAGCGGGCGAGCCGCTCGGTGCTGCGCAATCATTTCCGCCGCACGGTAACAAAGCTTGTGGGCCGCATCTTTGCGGAACCCTTGATTATATCCGAGGATATGCCGGGCGAACTGGTGGCAATTTTGCGCAATATCGATCTTGTGGGGCGGGGCCTGAATGTCTTCGCCCGCGACTGGTTCGAGGATGCGATGGTTTCCGGCCTGTCCCATGTGCTGGTGGATTTCCCGGCGGCGGCGGGCGGTCAGTCCCTGGCCGAGGAACGCGAGCGCGGCGCGCGGCCCTATGCGGTGCATATCCGCGCCGATCAGCTGATTGCGGCGCAATGGGACAGCCGGGGCGGCGACAAGGTGTTGACCCAGATCCGCATCCGCGAGAAAGCGCTCCGCTATCACGGGTTTGAGGAGCGGGAGGAAGAGCAGATCCGGGTGATCGAGCCCGACCGCTGGCGTCTCTACCGGCAGGATAAAAAAGGCGTCTGGCAGGAGGTGGAGGCGGGGGAGAATACCCTCGGCCGCATCCCGCTCGTCACCCTGTACACCGCGCGGACGGGCTTTTTGCAAGCCGAGCCGCCGCTTGAGGATTTGGCCTTCCTCAATCTGGAGCATTACCAGATCAGATCGGATCAGCGCAACGCCCTCAATGTCGCGTCCTTCCCGATTTTGGCGGCGAGCGGTTATAATCCGGAGATCGACGGCCCGATCGAGGTCGGCCCCAACAAGGTGCTGACCACCAGCGAGAGCGAGGGCAAATATTACTATGTGGAAAGCTCCGGCGCGGCGCTGGAGGCGGGCGCGCGGGAGTTGGAGGCATTGGAGAAAGCCATGCTCTTGTTCGGCCTGCAATTTGAAACGCCAAAAGAGAGGGAGACGGCAACGGGTCGGGCGCTGGATGCCGCCGATGCGCTCTCTCCGCTATCCGCCATGGCGATGAATCTGGAGGATAGCCTCAACGCCATGCTGTCGCTGTTTGCGGGCTGGCTGGAAATGCCGCTCACCGGCAGTATCGGCGTCAGCACCAAATCGGGCGCGGCGCAAAATAGCGCGCGCGATCTTGATTTCCTTCTGGAGGCGCGGCGCCTCGGCGATGTGAGCGGGGAGGAGCTGATCCGCGAAGCGAAGGCGCGCGGGCTTCTCTCCGACAGTCTCAAGGTGAACGCCGCCGCAAAATAACTGTTTCGAAATTTTATGTCATCCATCAGGGCCCCGTTTCGGGGCTTTTTTATTGAGGTTTTCCATGTTTGATTTTCCCAATGACGTGACCGATCTAAACGCGGTGCCGGAGCCGTATCGCGGGCTCTACCAACCGGGGGAGGAGGGTTTCACGCTCAATCCCGTGCTTGCCGAGAAGCTGGATGTGTCCGGCCTGCTCTCGGCGCTGGAGAAGGAGCGCGGCAATGCGCAAGCCTTTGAAAAAGAGCTGAAAGCCTGGCAGGCGCTCGGTCCCGATCCCGAGACCGCCTGGGCCGACAGGCAGAAGGCGCTTACCGCGGAATTTACCGAACAGTTTGACACGCTCCTGACCGCGAAAGACGCTGAGATTGCCCGCCTTAAAGAGCTGAACGCCGACTTCCTGATCACGACCCGCGCGACGGAGGCCCTGTTCAAGGCGGGGGGCAGTGTCGAATTGCTGATGCCGCATATCCGCGCGGCCGTCACCTTGATTGAGGAAGAGGGCGCACCGGTCTTGCGAATAATGGATACCGATGGCTCCTTCCGGGAGACGGCGGAAGGGGTGGCCATGACGGTGGAAGATCTGGTGGCGGAGATGCGGAGCTCCCCCGTTTTTGCCCGCGCCTTCAACCCGACCGGCAGCAAGGGGAGCGGCATGGACCCGAGCGGGGTTCCCGTCAATCTCGCCACCATCAATGGACAGAACCAATGGGCGCTGAATGCCCGGATCGAGGATATCGCCGCCGGGAAGGTGTCGGTCTCCCTGTAAAGTCCCAAGTCCGCGCGAGGCGGCAAAGGCCCGGGATGGGCTTCTTCGAACTCATAACCCCTCATTTTGGAGACTACGAAAATGGCAAATGATATCTCGGCCGCCATGCCGAAAATTCTGGCGCGTGGCCTGATGGCCCTGCGCGAGCAGACCGTGATGCCCCGCCTTGTCAATGGTGATTTCAGCGCCGACGCGGCGCAGAAGGGCGACACCATCGATGTGATCCTGCCCTCGGATCTCACGGCGGATGACGTGACGCCGGGCACCACCCCACCAACGCCCACCAGCTCGACCCTGGAGAAAGTGCAGATCGAGCTTTCCAACTGGAAGAAGGCCGATTTCTATCTCACCGATAAGGAGATGATGGAGGTCGAGGCACGCGAAAACTTCATGCCCGTGCAGGCGAGTGCCGCCATCCGCGCGCTGGCGAATGCCGTCAACCAGTCGATCCATGCCAAATATACCGGCATTTTCGGCCTCGTCGGCACGGCGGGCGTGACGCCTTTTGCGAGCGATGCCAGTTCCGCGACGGCGGCGCGCAAGCTTCTGATGGAGCAGAAGGCGCCCAAGGAATTCCGCTATGGCGTGCTCGATTTCGATGCGGAATCGAACGCGCTCGATCTCGCGGCCTTTGCCGATGCGGACCGGGCAGGCAGCAGCTCCGCCAAGATCGAAGGCGAGATCGGTCGCAAATACGGCATCGACTGGTACAGCGATGATCATGTCGCCACCCATGTCACCGGGGCGGAAGGCACCCCGCTGGTGGACGGCGGATCGCAGACGGGCTCGACGCTCATCGCCGACGGTTTCACCACCAAGCCGTCCGTCGGTGATATCTTCACCATCGACGGCGATACCCAGCAATATGCGGTGCTGGCGGCGACGGAGCTCTCGAGTACGGAATCGACCCTCACCATCTCCCCGGCGATTACCTCCGCCCCTGCGGATAACGCGGCAATGACCTTCGTCGATGATCATGTGGTCAATCTGGTGTTCAACCGTGACGCCTTCGCCTTCGCCAACCGGCCGCTGGCCCACAGTACGCAGGACATGGGGCTCGGCAGCCAGATCCTGTCGATGACCGATCCGGCGACGGGCATCTCGCTGCGCCTGGAAGTCTCGCGCCAGTACAAGCAGGTGGTCTGGGAGTTCGACATCCTCTGGGGTGTCGCGCTGGTCCGCCCGGAACTGGCGGTCCGTCTCGCTGGCTGACCGGACCGGGGAGCGGTGCGAACTGTCGCCGCTCCCCTTTTTCTAAACGCATTAGCAGGAACACATCCATGACCTTGATAACCGAAACCGGCAGCGGCGTGGCGGGCGCGACGACATATGTCTCGCTGGCTGAGGCGGACAGCCATTTCACCGCGCTCGCCAATGACGACTGGACCAGCGCCCCGGAAGGACAGCGCGAACAGGCGCTGATCCGGGCGGCCCTGCATATCGACAGCTATCTCTATCCCGGGATGGTGCTGGACTGGGATCAGGGCCTCAAATGGCCGAGGAGCAGTGCCTATGACCGGGACGGGCGGGCCATGACGGGGATCCCCCACGCGCTTCGGACCGCCGCGTTGGAGCTTGCCGATATTTTCCTGCGTGACCCGGCGGGCCTTGATGAACGGCGCATTGCGCGCCAGAAGATCGGCCCGATTGAGGTGTCTTACGAGGAGGGAAAGAAGCGCATGAGCTTTATCTTCCGCCTGCTGCAACAGATCGGCGCGCGCGTCGCCGACAGCCAGATGATCCGGGGGTGAGCCATGCGCAATGACACAATCCGGCAGATGGTGCGCGATCTCTTCGATACCATCGGCGAGGTGGCACTGAGCGCCACGCTCCGCCAGAAGACACAAGGCGATTATGAGCCCGGCAGCGGGGCGGCGGAGACGACGAGCGATACCTCGATCCGGCTGGTTCGGACGGAAAAAAGCCTGAGCGAGGCCCACAACGCCACCGGCACGCCGATTAACCCGTCGCTGCATCACGCGCTGATCGAATGCGAGGATGTAACGCCGAAGGCTGACGATGACCTGATCATCGGCGCGGAAACATTCACCCTGTTGCAGGCGGTCGCGGTCGATACCGGCGCAGGCATTCTCTATGAGGTGAGCTACCAATGAGCTATCGCAAAATTCAGGCGGCGCTGGACGCGCGGCTTCAGGCCTATCAATCCGACGATGTGGCCTTTCCGGGCGCACCCTATCACCCCGCCCATGGCAAGAGCTATCTGGAGGTCGCCTTCCTGCCCGCCCCGGCGGAGGGGATATTTTTAGGATCCGGCGCGGTCGAGCTGCATACCGGCGCGTACCGCATCACCGTCCATGACG
>NZ_JARGOQ010000023.1:47127-54085 GCF_029233945.1 Sneathiella sp.
CCTACGGCGGGTTCGATGACATGCTGGCCGCGCTGATGCAGTCAAGCTGGTCGTCGAACGTTTTAAAGGCTGGGGCGAGCCAACCGAGCTTCACTTTCGAGCGGGCATTTTCGGACATCAGCCAGTATCAGCTGCTCACTGGCTGCGTGCTCGATCGTCTGCGCCTTTCCGTGCGGCCGGATCGGCTGATCACCGGCACCTTTGGCGTAATCGGCAAATCCTCCGCGATGAATTCATCGCCCCTGGATGCGAGCCCGACCGCTGCCGCGGCGAACGATCCCATGGACAGCTTTTCCGGTTCGCTCGACGAGGGGGGCAGCAGCATCGGCATTGTTGTCGGGCTGGAGCTCAATATCGACAACAACCTCGAACAGGCCTTTGTGATTGGCGCGGATGAGGCGAGCAGCCTGCTGGCCGGGCAATCGCGCATCACAGGCGAGATTACGACTTATTTCGAGGATGCGTCGCTCCTGAATAAATTCGCGGCCCGCACCGAAAGCAGCCTCACCCTCACTTGTAGCGGCGCGGGCGGAAGCCTCGAATTTGAGCTTCCGCGCATTGTCTATACCGGAGCGGAGAACCCGGCGCTGGGCGCGGGGCCGATTACCCTCTCGCTGCCCTTTACCGCGCTCTATGACGAGAGCGAATCCACCAACCTCACCATCACCCGGACAGCGGCTTAAAGGAAAACAATATGCATAAGAATGTATTTGACGTAGCGGCGTTTGACTTGAAGGCCCGCAGCGAGGCGGGCGCGTCGCTCACCCTCCGTCATCCGAAGACGGGGGAGGCGCTTCCCGCTGTCATCTGGCTGCAGGGGGAGGATGCGGAGAATTACCGCAAGACCCTCCGCGCCCAGATCGACCGGCAGATTAGCGAGCGCAAGCTGGAACTGACCGCGGCGGAGCTGGAGGAACGGCTGATCGAACGGCTGGCCGCGATTACGCTCCGCTTTGAGAATATCGAGCTGGATGGCGTGCAGTACGACACCACGCCGGAGAATGTCTTGAGGCTCTATCGGGAGCATCTCTGGATCCGCGAACAGGTCGCCGCCTTCGTGGAGGACCGGGCCAATTTTTTGCCCTGACCGCCGCCCGCCTCACGGACTGGGCGGAGGATCAGTTCTGGCGGTCGGCGGAGGTGGGCCCCGGCATCACCCGCGATGCGGCGCTTCGTCAGGCGGCGAAAGCGACGGGCAAGGCAATCGAACAGGACGCGAGACCGCTGCCGCCGCCTTCCTGCATCGCGCATGTCTGGGGCTGGTTCACAACGCTTCTGCCGCTCTATGCGGCGGGCGCATTGCTCCGTCCGGCAGGGATCAAGAAGGATATCGAGGCACGCTTTGGCCTCTCTCCGACCGTGTTTGAGATCGGCCTCCTCCTCGATCTCTACGCGCTCTGGCGGCGGCAGGCCAAAGACGCACAACAAGGATAAGGATAATGGCAAATAACAGTGATTTAACTGCTTTCGGCGGTATAGAGACGGCGCTGAAAAATCTCGATGCGCTCAGCGACAAGACCCGCAAGGCGGAACGGGAAGCGCAGCTTCTCACCCGGCAATTCGACGGCCTTAAAACCGATCTCACGGGCGCGGGCAAAAGCGGTTTTGTCGATGACCTGAATACCGGGCTTGCCACCGCGCAGGAGGAAATGAGCGGTTTTGCCGATATTTCCGGGAAGGTCGCGGCCAGCATCGGCACGGCGTTCGAGGGCGCGTTCGAGAAGCTGCTCCTGTCGGGCAGGGATTTCAAGTCGGTGCTGAAAAGCCTGGAAGGCGACCTGATCCGTCTTGGCACCCGCACGCTGACATCGCAGGCAAGCCAGAGTTTGGGCGGAGCAGCCGGTCTGTTCACGGAATTGGGTGGTGCGCTCTTCGGTGGCGGCGGATCGCTCGCCAGCCTGATCCCCGGCTTCTCGACGGGCGGTCAGTTTACGGTCGGCGGGGCAAGCGGCGTGGATCAGAACCTCGTGCCGTTGCGTCTCTCAAAGGGGGAGCGGGTGACCATCGAGACCCCGGCGCAGCAGCGCGCGACTACCGCTAACGCCGCGCCGGTGATCAATATGGCGTTCAATATCTCGACGCCGGATGCGGCGAGCTTCCGCCTCAGCCAGACGCAAATACAGGGCGAAGCGCTTCGTCAGGCACAACGCAGCCTCAGAAGGAACGGGTGAGAAAATGAGCTTTCACGATGTCAGGTTCCCGACCCGCGTCTCCTATGGCGCGATCGGCGGCCCGCGCTTCTCGACCACGGTGCAGATTCTGAATTCCGGGTTCGAGCAGCGCAATATCAACTGGGCGCAGGCGCGGCGCGAATATACCGTCGATATCAGCCCGAGCCGGGGGGAGGAATGGACGGCGGTCCTCAATTTCTTTCACGCGCGGCGGGGGCGGGCCTATGGCTTCCGGCTGAAGGATTTTTCGGATTTCGTGATGAGCGAGCAGTCCATCGGCACGGGCGACGGCGCAACGACCCAGTTCCAGATTTTCAAGCGCTATATCGATGACGACGCGCTCGCCCCGCCCTATGACCGGGAGCTGAAGAAGATTGTCGCCGGCACGGTGGACGTCTCCGTGGGAGGCTCCCCCATGGCGAGCGGCTGGAGCGTGGATGAAACCACCGGCATCCTCACCTTTGACAGCGCCCCCGCAACGGATGCGGATATTGCGGTGGCGTGCGAGTTCGACGTGCCGGTCCGCTTCGATACCGACCTGATGCAGGCGGCCATTCCGGGACCGGACATCCATCACTGGCAGAGCGTCAAATTGGTGGAGATACGGATATGAAAACGATCTCAACCGCTTTGAGCGATCATCTTGCGGGGGAAGTAACCACGCTCGCCACTTGCTGGGCGCTGACCCGCCGCGACGCGACGGAAATGTTCTTCACCGATTTCGATGAGGATCTGGTGATTGACGGCGACAGCTATCTGGCCGCCAGCGGTTATTCCCGCTCGGCGATCGCCAATAGTAGCAGCTTCAGCGTCGATAACCTTGATATCATTGGCAATCTCACCAGCGATATCATCCGTGAAGAGGATCTTTTCGCCGGGCTCTATGACTTCGCCGAGATGCGGATTTTCATGGTCAACTGGCAGGATTTGACCCAAGGCACCCTCCCGCTCCGGCGCGGCTGGATCGGGGAGGTTTCGGCCCGCGATGGCGCCTTTACGGCGGAGCTGCGCGGTCTCGCCCAGGCGCTGCTCTATGAGGTGGGGGAGGTGTATTCTCCCCTCTGCGGGGCTGACCTTGGCGACAGTCGCTGCACCGTCGATGTGGAGGCATTGACCGAAACAGACGTGGTGGCCAATGCCCCCTCCCGCGATCAGTTCACGCTCACCGATTATAGCGGCGCGGATGATGTGTTGAACGGTGGGGTGCTGACCTTCACCAGCGGCGCGAATGCGGGCCGGTCATGCGAAATTCGGGGTTGGGCGCAATCGGGCAAGATGCTCACGCTCTATCTTGAAATGCCTTACGTCATCGAGGCGGGGGATGAGGTTTCCTTCTTTCCCGGCTGCGACAAGCGCTATGCGACCTGCCGCGATACATACGCGAACCATCTCAATTTCCGGGGTTTTCCGCATATTCCGGGCACCGATGCCCTGCTGGAGACGGGTAATGGTTGAGCGCAGAGAAATCATCACCGAAGCGCGGCGCTGGATCGGCACGCCCTGGCGGCATCAGGGACGGAGCCGCAGTGGTGTCGATTGCGTCGGGCTGGTCGTTCTGGTCGCGCGCGCCCTCGGTCTGGAACCTGAGGATGTGGCTGGCTATGCGCGGCGGCGGGATGGCCGCGCGCTCCTGCGTCATCTTCATAATCAACTTCAATCACAATCTTTAACCAATTGGAAAATTGGGTATATCGGCGTCTTCAAGGAAAGCGCCTTCCCCATCCATGTCGGGTTTTTAAGCGCGCGCGATGGCGTACCGACGGTGATCCATGCCCATGCCCGGCGGCGGCAGGTGATTGAGGAGGCGTTGGTGCCTTACGGCGCGCCCTTTGCCGTTTTTTCATTTCCGGAGGTTCTCTAATGGCGACTTTGGCAGTTGGTCTTGTCGGTGCCGGTATCGGCGCGGTCACCGGTGTGGGCGCGGGGGCCGGGTGGCTTCTCGGCACCACGCTGGGCCGTGTTCTCTTCGCCGATGACGGCGCCTCGTCCTCGGCGACGCGGCTTACCGACCTGAATGTCACCGGCGCGAGCTATGGCGCGGCGATCCCGCGTTTGTATGGCACCATGCGCCTCGCCGGAAATATTATCTGGGCGGGCGATCTTCGGAGCGAGGCCGTCACCCGCAGCAGCGGCGGCGGCAAGGGGGGCGGCGGCTCCTCACAGGTAACCGGTTACGCCTACTCCACCAGTTTTGCCGTCGCCATCTGCGAGGGGGAAGTTGCAAAACTCCTTAAAATCTGGGCGGATGGGGAGGTGATCTATGACGCCAGCGCGGAAGGCGAGATGGTCGCAAGCGATCTGCGCTTTCGTTTTTACACAGGCGATGAGGATCAGCTCCCCGACAGTATTATCGAGGCGGCGGAGGGCGCGGATAACGTGCCCGCCTATCGCGGGCTTTGCTATCTGGTGTTCGATGACCTGCCGCTTGGTGCCTATGGCAACCGCATCCCGAATATCGAGGTTCTGGTGACCACCGACGGCATTGGCGCCTATCCGCTGACCGATAGTGCGATTACGTCGGTCAATGCGGGCAGCTTTGCCTATGATGCGTCGCGGGGCCTTATCTACAGCTATGAAGTGGTGGGCGGGGTCGATACGGTCCGCAAGATCGATGCGCTTAACCTGGAGGAACTGGCGACGGCGGAGGTGGAGACGGAATTTCCGCGCCTGCCCGATGCGGCGATAGGTTTCGCGCGCGACCGCAAGGGGAACTTCTGGATCGGCACGGGCGCGGGCCTGCTCGCCGGGCGGCAAATCCATCTGGTGGACGGGGAGACGATGCAACTCATCGACAGCGCCGATCTGCCAGGCGGGGTCGGTGCGGTCACCCATTCCACCGATATTATCAACCCGCTGACGGGCGCGCAGTTCCAGGTTGCCGGATCGCAGCAGAACTACCAGGTGGTGATCTTCGATGAGGCGCTGGCGGTGGTCGATACCATCGCCACAAGCTCGCGCGTTTGCACCGGCGCGGTGACGGACGCGGACGAGATCGCCTGGGTCGCCCTGTCCGGCTGGGCAACCGGCCCGGTGTTCAGCGATCTTGAGATCGTCCGGGTTCGCGTGTTTGGCAGTCCAGCTGTTTCGGGCACGGAATATTCTGTCGAGAGCGATATCTACACCATCGCGACCGCCGATCTCACGCCACTTGGCGGGACGGGCAGCGAGACCAATAATATCACCCGGCTGGTTGCGTATCTACCGGCCTCCGATGAATTGCTGTTCCAGAATGACTACCGGATTTTCAAATGGTCGATGGTGACGCTAGCCATCACCGCCAGCCGCGATGTCAGCGACCTGAGCGGGAGTCTTTCTCTTGTCCATCAGCATAACGGCAGCGAGATCGTCTTTATCAGCGCCGGGCGCTATGCGGTTTATCTCAGCGCCGAAACGCTGGAGGAGCTGGAGCGGGTCGATCTGTATGAGTTCGACGGGGTCAGCACGTCCGTGAGCGGTGTCTATGACGCGGCGACGGACAGCGTAATTGCGTTCAATACCAGTTTCGGGGTGAAACGGCTTTTCCTGCGCCGCGCGAGCGGGGCGGGGGCCGAGCTTGCCGCCATCGTCAGTGACCTCTGTGCGCGTGGGCGTCTGACGGAAGCGGATGTCGATGTCTCCGCCCTTGCGGGCAGCCTTCCGGGCTATCTGGTGAGCCGCCCCATGTCGATTGCCGACGCGCTGACGCCGCTCAGCGACTATGCCTTTTTCGATGCGGTGGAAAGCGGCGACAGGCTCAAATTCATCCCGCGCAATCAGGCGGCGAGCGGCATTGAGATTTCCGATGCGGACATGATCGCGCCGCCATCAATGCGCCGGTTGCAGGAAAGCGAACTGCCGGAGAAGATATCGCTCTCCTATTTGGCGTCCGATGCGGGCTACCAGATCGGTACCCAGTCCGAAAAGCGGGCTTTCCGCCCCATCGCCACCATGTTCGGGCGGAACCAGCTCGCGCGGGATCTGCCGATGGCGCTGACCGCCGATTTGGCGCGGCAGGCGGCGGCGAAGACGCTTTATTCCGCCTGGGCCGAGCGGCAGACGGTGAGCGCGTCGCTGCCGATCAAATATCTCGCCCTCGATCCCGCCGATGTGTTGACTGTCACGGTGAACGGCGCGACCAGCAGCGCGCGGCTGATGCAATCGCATTTCGGGGCCGATATGAGCATCGAGACGGAGGCGGTGACCCTCTCGCCCTTGAGTTATGACGCGGTTGAGGTCGGGGATACGGGCTCGGGTTATGAGCAGGTCTTGATCCGGCGGGGTACATATGCGGAGCTGTTCCTCCTCGATCTGCCGCTGCTCCGCGATCAGGATGCGACGGCCGGGAACGGCAGCCGTTTCTATTTCGCCATGGATGGGTATCAGCCCGGCTGGAGCGGCGGCACGCTCTATTCCGCCTTCGATGAGGAGAGCTATCAGGTCGAGGGATCGATCTCGAACGAGGTGGTCTGGGGCGTAACGCTGAACGCGCTTGAGGGTACCGACACGCCGTTTCAGACGGATGAGACTTCCATTCTCGATATCCGCTTTGTGAGCGGGGCGGAGGAGCTGGAGAGTATTTCCACGGCGGCGCTGCTGAATGGCGGTAATGCCCTGTTGGTGGGAGAGGAGATTGTCCAGTTCGCCAATCTGTCGGAGAATGCGGACGGCAGTTATCGCCTCTCGACCCTTCTCCGCGGCCGTCGCGGCACCGAAGGGGCGACCGGCTCGCATAAGCAGGGGGAGCGGGCGATTTTGCTGCGCGCCGGTGATATCGGCGGTGGCTTTACGGCGCTGAACAGCCTCGATGT
>NZ_JARGOQ010000087.1 GCF_029233945.1 Sneathiella sp.
TGAATGTGAGCGGTCTTATATATAACGATCCCAATGCCGCCGTGTCCCAATATGGGTTCAAGGCGGACTATAACGAGATTATTCACGAATTTTGCGATTGGCTGCTTGCGGAAACCGATGCGAACCTTGTCCTTATCCCGCATGTGATGAGCGGTCGCCAATATACGGAATCGGACTATACGGCCTGCGAGAAGGTGGCGATGAGAGTTGAGGAAAAGTATAAAGACCGGGTCTTTGTCTCGCCCGACACTCTCGATCAGAATCAGGTGAAATGGCTGATCTCGAATATGGACTGGTTTTGCGGAACCCGGATGCATTCGACAATCGCGGCGCTTTCGCGGGGCGTTCCCACTGCTGCCATTGCCTATAGCGACAAGACCAAGGGCGTCTTTGAAACATGCGGTCAGGGGGATGAGGTTTTTGATCCACGAACGCTCGATACCAAGGATGTGATAGAGAGCTTGAAAGGCTCATTCCTGCGGCGTAGTGATCTGTTGGCATCCCTGGAGAAGTCACTTCCTGAAGTAAAACAGCGGGTTGATGAACAGATATCGATCATCTCAAATTACATTCTGGATATCGTCGCCAGCAAGAATAATTAACCTGAAAGGCCGCGTGAAGTGTTACTTAAGGGCCATTTAAGAAGCGGATTGTTTCTCTCATTCGGTGGGGCGGTCGGTGCTTTGAGCACGTTCGCACGCAATATCATCATTGCGCGGCTGATCAGTGTGGAAGATTTCGGTATCGCGGCCACGTTCGGTATTACGATGGCGCTGGTGCAAATGTCGACCGGCCTTGGCGTTGACCGGTTAATCGTTCAGGCGACTGACGGAAATGAGCCTAAACTCCAGGGAACGGTGCAGGCGTTTAATATTCTGCGCGGTGTGGTGCTGGCCGTTATCATGTATGCGGTGGCAAGCCCGATCGCCCTTCTGTTTGACCTGCCCGAGCTGATCTGGGCATTTCAGTGGCTGGCTGTTTTGCCATTGATTACCGGCTTTGTGCATATGGATCCCGCTCGCTTCCAACGAGAGATGAATTTTGGACCGTCGGTCCTCGTTGAGAGTGTACCGCAGATTATCGCGGTTGCGCTGGCCGCCCCGCTTGCGATCTATTTCAAGGACTACCGGGTGATGCTGTGGATCATCACCATTCAGGCGGCCTCCACGGTTGCGCTTTCTTTCCTCGTCGCGAAGCGGCGTTATTCCGCAATGCTCAGCCGGAAATATCTCAACAGGATTTTTTCGTTCGGCTGGCCGTTGATGCTGAACGGGCTGTTGCTCTTCGGCATTTTTCAGGCAGATCGGGGTATTGTCGGTATCGCCTACAGCATGGAGGATCTTGGCTGGTTCAGCGCGGCCTTCACTCTCACCCTGTTTCCGTCGATGGTTTTCGCCAATGCGGCGCAGTCTTTTTTCATGCCGATGCTTTCCAAGGTGCAGGATGATCCCGAAAAGCTGCAATTGGGGGCCGTTGCCACGACCCAGGCCTGCCTGTTGATTGGCATCGTCATCAGCGTCGGGCTGGCGTTTGCGGGCCCGGCGTTTCTTCTCCTGCTCTTCGGAGACGCCTATGTCAACGGCGTTGAGATTATTGCCTGGCTTGCCCTGATGCAGGGTATTCGAATGGCGAAGGCAGGTCCGACAATCGTTGCCATATCTTGCGGGAAAACAAAACTCCCTCTCTATGCGAATATCGTGCGTAGCTTCGCCCTGATTTTCGCCCTTGTTGCGGTCTGGCAGGGTTGGGGTGTTTTCGGCATTGTCATTGGAGGTATCATCGGCGAGACGATGGCCGTTATCTTCTTCTTGTTCTTGCTCACACGAAAATTTGGCATTGATTTATCTTTGCTTTACAAATCTGTCGTAGTTTCAATTGCTCTTGTCGCACTGGCACTTGTTCTGTCTTCTAATTTTGCAACGGGTCAGGACCCCGTTTTTGAAATTGGGGGATCAATTGTACTGACGCTGGTCGCGATGGGCATATTTATGCTATTTGCGTTGGATCTGGTGAAATGGCTGAAACAATCAGGCCATGAACAGACCGAAGTGAAGGTCTAGGGCGATAAGACCGTTTATCTAGATGGATTGGGATTTATGAAGGACAGGTTTTCAGCCGAAAAGATCAAATGGGCGGAACTCAAACATGAGCGGTCCCTCAGCCCGTTCTCAAACTTGATCCTTCGTGCCTATAAATCTCGCGTGCTGCGCCGAATTTGTTTTTCCCTCTGTGACCGGCTTGAAGGTAATTTTTTCTATTCCCAGACGCGCCGAAAAATCATGAAGCAATATTATGGTGTTACGGTCGGACGATACAGCTACGGTCCCTGCCTTGATCCGGGTGTTTTCCCATCAGGATCGGTGATCGGGGCCTATTGCTCCTTCGGCAGCGAGTTGATGGTTTTCCGGCGCAATCACCCGGCGGAAACCCTGACACAACATCCCTTCTTTTATAATCGCTTTCTTAATATCGTGGATCAGGACACGATCCCGCTCGACCAGGATAACCCGCTGACCATTGGGAATGATGTCTGGATCGGCAGCCGAACCACTATCCTGCCGGGTTGCAAACGGATCGGCGATGGCGCCATTATCGGCGCTAATTCCGTTGTTACGAAGGACGTGGATGATTTTGCCATTGTTGCCGGTAATCCGGCGAAGGAATTCCGCCGGCGTTTCACGCCCGAGGTGGCGGAGCTGGTGAAAAAATCCGAATGGTGGGACCTCAGCCTCCCCGACCTTATGAAGGCCAATGATCTTCTCTTCGATCCTGTCACGAAGGAGGGGATATCGTTGTTTATCCAGAACATGAATGGCGTGGATAAGAATGCGGCACCGGAAGTGGTGTTGCAAAAGGCGGGAAGCGAGAATGCAGGGGTTTGAGTTGTGAGTAAGAGTATTCGTAACATTACCGATGTTACCAGCCGTCAACTCTGCACCGGATGTGGTGTGTGCGCCTTTATGGAGCCGGAAAGGTTCGAGATGGGCGACTCGCTGGAACTTGGCCGACGCCCTTTCCTGCGCGAGAATGCGCCCGCTGAAACCGGCAAGGCGCTTCAGTCCTGCCCCGGTGCCAATCTTACGCATGACCATAAAAACGATCCGCCCGAAGTTCAGAAAGAGCTTATGGATGGATGGGGTCCGGTTCTTGATGTATGGGAAGGCTTCTCTGCCGATGATGGGATTCGCAAAGGCGGTTCCAGCGGCGGCGCGGCGACGACCCTCGCCATTTTTGGAATTGAACAAAAGGGATTTGCCGGCGCCCTGCACACAAAGGCGCAGGCGGATTATCCCTATTTGAACGAATCGGCATTAAGCCACAGCCGCGGTGAGCTTACGGCGGCGACCGGCTCGCGCTATGCGCCCGCCAGCCCTTGCGACGGGCTGGACCTTGTGATGAAGGAAGAGGCGCCGTCGGTATTCATCGGGAAACCCTGTGATGTTGCTGCTGTTCAGAAGGCCCGCAAGCTTGATCCGGGACTGGATAAAAAAATCGGCATAACGATCGCTTTTTTTTGTGCCGGAACGCCCTCAACCAAAGGAACGCTGGAGTTGCTGAAGCGAGAGGGAATTCCGGATCCGACAAAAGTCAAAAGCCTGCGCTTTCGCGGCAATGGTTGGCCGGGTATGTGGAAAGTCGTTTATGATGATGACGCGGGCGCTGAAAAATCTGTCGAAATGACCTATGCAGATTCATGGGGGTTTCTGCAAAGATACCGGCAATGGCGATGCTATATCTGCCCGGATCATACAGGTGAATTTGCCGATATTGCCGTGGGCGACCCCTGGTACCGGCCGATTGAGGAAGGGGAACCCGGCAAATCCCTGATCGTTGCGCGAACCGAAAAAGGACGGCAATATATCCTTGAAGCGGCGGCGGCGGGCTATATCACGCTCGAAAACCACGATTCGTCGCTTTTTCCGCGATCTCAGCCGAATTTACTTGGATCGAGAGGGAGTGTTTGGGCAAGATTGCATATGCTCCGCCTTTTCGGCGCGGCGGTTCCCAAATATATTGGGTTCAAGATGGCCCGCTTCTGGTGGAGTGATTTAAGCCTGAACGAGAAGAGACAATCAATTACCGGGACAATCCTCAGGATATTCAGAAAGCGCCTGAACAAGCGGATTGATGTGAAAAGCTGGACCCCGCCAGCTAAGGAAAAGAGATAATGATCGGAGTAACCGCCTTCGTTACTGTTGCTTTGGGCCTGCTTGCACTTTCGGTGCGGCCGGGTGCGGCGGTTGGTGTCCTTATCATTTCCATGATGATATGGCCGGAATATCTCCGGGTGCCTATTGGGCCGGCGGATATGTCGGCACCTCGTTTGATTGCTCTCGCGCTGCTGGTCCGCTTCATTATTCAGGGCAGGCATATAAAGATGAATGTCTGCTCGGTTGATTACCTGGTATTTTTCCTCTGGGCCTGGACGGTTCTGGCCACTGTTATGAGTGGGTCGGAATCCGACAAAACGATCGAAATGATCGGTTATGGCTTTGACACTGTCCTCATGTATTTTGTCGCTAGGCTGGGAATTCGCTCCATTCAGGATGCGGGTGGCCTTGGGCTGCCGCTCTTTGGTATTGCCGCTTTCATGTGTGTAATGGGCTGGCAGGAATCCTATACGACCACGTCGCCCTACGTTGGTCTGGATGCGTACCGGACATGGGTCTGGATTGCGAAAGAGCCGGAATTCCGCCTTGGCATGATGCGCGCGAAGGTTAGCACGTCCGTTCATATTTATTATGGCATGGCGATGATGCTGATCGCCGGTATTGCCTGGGCAATTCGCGCCAATCCGCGCGTCCGGAAAATGAGTACCTTTACCGCCCTTTTTGCGGCTGTTGGTGGTTTGGCCTCCATGTCGAGCGGTCCCTGGCTCGCCATTGTTACGCTTATTATCTGCAATCTGTATGTTCTTCGCCCGAGCCTGATCAAGCCGACCCTCTATGTGATGCTGGCCTTCGCCATCTTCCTGGAGCTTGCGTCGAACCGGCATTTTTATAACCTCATCGACTATCTTGCGCTTAACTCGGCGACGGCCTGGTACCGAACCCGGCTGCTTGAGGTCGCCGTTGAACAGTGGCGTGATTACTGGATTTTCGGTGCGGGCGGGATTGATATTAACTACTGGGGCGGCCTGTTGGATGGCAGGCGTCATATCGACCTGGTCAACCATTTCGTTATTGTGGCGGTCAATGGCGGCATCCCGGCCTTCCTGATGTATGTGTTCTCGCATGTCAATGCTGTGCGCTACGGGGCGAAGGCCCGAAAGACATCAAAGGACCCGTATCGCCGGAAGCTGATTTTCTTCCTGATTTCCGCCCTTATCGCGCTGGATGTGTCCAGTATGTCGGTCGGCTTGTTCGAACAGCCTTTGATCCTGACCAATATTCTGCTGGGCATGCTGGTGAGTGCCGGTGTCGCCTGGAATGAGGTTCCGGCGCGGGCTGGTCAACCGGCGGCGGCACCGTCGCCAGCGCCGCAAGGGCAGACCCAAACGGCACGACAATCGTCCGATATGCCTAAGCCTTTATAGCTGAAAGGCTTTATGGCGCACTGAAAGAACGGCAGGCGGAATTAAAAGCCCCTGAACTCGCATGCTTTTTAATAAAAATTAACTCGAGATGAATTAGGTTTGCATCGAAGGGGATTTAGATCGCAATGGAAGAACTCGAGCTAAGCGTCATCATACCGCATTATAATGATCCGGGCGGCCTGGCGGAGTGCCTGAAAACGCTGGCGGCGCAGACCTATGACAAGGGCAGGTTCGAGGTTATCGTTTGCGATAATAACTCGGACAAGCCGGTCGAAGGGCTGGATGCCTATGATTTGAATGTCTCCCTTGTTGTTGAGACGGCACGGGGTGCGGGACCCGCCCGGAATGCCGGCGCGAAACTGGCCAAGGGAAAGTTTTTTGCCTTCACCGACTGCGATTGCTTGTTGGATCGGGATTTTGTGAAAAACGGCCTGACCCATATGCGCGCGGAAGGGGAGCGCAGCGTGATGGCGGGTGAAATCATCATCTATCCGGAGCATGACCGGCCCAACAGCGTTGAGGCGTTCGAGATTACCTACTCCATGGATCAGGCAGGCTACACCAAGAAGGGCGATGCGGCGACCGGCAATATGTGGACCAGCCGCACTCTTTTTGAGGAAGTCGGCCCCTTCCATGCGGATGTTGCGGAGGATACGGATTGGTGTCAGCGCGCCTACGCGATCGGCGCGAAGTTTCATTTCGGCGGCGATTGCATCGCCAAGCATCCGGCGCGCGCAACGCTTGAAGAATTACGCGCGAAATGGAAACGGCAATCAGCGATGACCTTTAACATGCAGAAGAAAGAACCGGGCTTCTCCGTTAGATGGCCGGCCCTTTGCGTGGCAACGGCCGTCTCCGCTGCACCGCATAGCATAAGGGCACTGAAGGACCATAAACTTCCATATTTTTCAGACAAGCTGAAGTCGATTTTGATATTGTTTTGGTGTCGGTTTTTCCGTGCGAAGATCATGGCGGGATTTTATTTCAGTGGACTTGATCACATAGACCCCAATAAATATTGGACCAACACGTAAATTTGCTCAGCGATATGCTGATGTTAGGATTATAGCCATGTGCGGTTTAGCCGGATTTTTGAACTTCCCGAACCATGTTGAACATGCGAACGCCGCCTCTGTGATCCAGCAGCATCGCGGACCGGATTCGCAGGACGTCTGGACGGAAGGGAATATATCGCTTGCCCATCAGCGGCTCTCGATTATTGACGTGAATGCACGGTCGGACCAACCGATGCTGAAGCATAATTACGTCATGGTCTATAACGGCGAGATTTATAACTATAAAGAGCTGAGAAAGACGCTTGAGACGGAACATGGGGTCGAGTTCAAGACAAGCTCCGACACGGAAGTGGTGCTGGAATCCTTCCGTCTGAAGGGGCCGAAATGCCTTGAAGATTTCATCGGCATGTTTGCCATCGCGATTTATGACCGTGACACGAAGGAACTTTTCCTCGCTCGCGACCATTTCGGTATCAAGCCGCTGTTTTTCTTTAAAAATGGAAAGAACTTTTGCTTCTCGTCCGAGCTGAAGACCATCGCGAAAATCGTTGATGAGCCGTTTGAAGTGAATTTCGCAGCCCTCGCCGCCAGTATGCAACTCCTGTGGCTCCCGGATCATTTCTGCATTTTCGAAGGCGTGCACAAGGTGCAGCCCGGCCAGTATCTGATTGTTGATACCGATGGCAATATCAAGGAAACCACTTATTGGGAATTGCCGGACTATCATGCCGGGCCGATTGACGAGCGGGACGCGATTGAGGAGCTGACAAAGAGTTTTGAAAGCTCCATCGACCGGCATCTGGTTTCCGATGTCGAGGTCGGCAGTTTTTTGAGTGGCGGGCTCGATTCGTCACTGGTGAGTACGATTGCACGGCGCAAGCTTGGAAAACTCAAAACATTCACCATTGGCATGTCGGAAGCGGACAAGCGTGTCGAGCAGATGGCCGATGATCAGAAATATGCGGAAATGCTCGCTAAAAAAGAAGGGTTTGATCACCAGACGTTGGTCGTTGACCCCGACCTGATGTCCCTGCTGCCGAAAGTCATCTACAGCCTGGATGAACCCATTGGCGACCCCGCCGCGC
>NZ_JARGOQ010000088.1 GCF_029233945.1 Sneathiella sp.
AGGTCGGCTGGATCATCGTATCGTTTCTGTTGGCGGTGATGTCCTATTTCTGCATCGAACAGCCGTTTCGAAATCGCACGCTGATCACGCCCAAACCGTTTTATATCTCTTTGGTGGCGGTGGCGGCTTTGATCCTTTCCGTCACATTATTCGGCGATCCTGTTAAAATTGCCCAGCTGAGTTTCCTGCCAGAATAGGCCCCGGCCTGTCCCTGCATCAGCTTTGGGTTGCGCATTCTCCGCCCCTCGGGATAGATTGACACTCTGGCTGAAGCGGAGCAAACAGATGAAAATAGCGATACTGACCTTTCAGGGCTTTAACGAGATTGATTCCCTCGTCGCCTTCCGGATGCTGCACTGGCTGCAAAAGCCGGGATGGGAGATCACCGTCTGCTGCCCGGAGGCGGAGGTGACGTCCATGGGCGGTCTTACCATCCGCGCGCAATCCACGCTGGAAGAGGCGAGCGACGCCGATGCGGTGATGATCGGCAGCGGCTCGATGACGCGCCAGATTGTCGAGGATGAGAGCATCATGAGCCGCATCAAACTTGACCCCGCCCGTCAGGTGATTGCCGCGCAATGCTCCGGCACCCTGATGGCGGCGAAGCTCGGGCTGCTGGGCGGGGTGCCCGCCTGCACCGACAGCGCCACCAAGCAGTGGGTGCTGGACGTCGGCATCAAAGTTCTGAACCAGCCGCTTGTCGCCCATGGCAATGTGGCGACGGCGGGCGGCTGTCTCGGCTCCGCCTATCTCACCGGCTGGACCATCGCCATGCTGGACGGGATGGAGACGGCGTCAACGGCGCTTCATTATTTTGCGCCGGTCGGCGAGAAGGACGGATTTCTCAAGCGCGCCCGGCAAAATATCACGCCGTACCTGTCTGCGGAAAAAGCCGCCTGACTGATCTTTAAGTTGATTTAGAGGCGAAAAAAGCGCAAAAGTGAAGCCCTGTTTCATAATGTTGTCCGGACTATCATCTTGCTTACACGGCGAAAATTCCTCTTTTCTTTTTGCGTGACCTCCCTTGCGGTGCTTTCCTCTTCCCTTCCAAAGCGGGTGTTTGCCGCCCCATCGGCAAATTCATCCCGCTCGAACTGGTTGCTTAAAGAGGGCGATATCTGATGATCTCCGACCTTGAGGGCGCGGATGAAGGGTCGGTTATTGAAAGTGATGTCTGCATCGTCGGCGCCGGCGCGGCGGGCATTTCGATTGCCCTTAAACTGGCGGCGCTGGGGAAGACGGTCACCCTGTGTGAGGCGGGCGGGTTTGAGTATTCGGAAATATCCCAGGAAGTGTATCAAGGTGAGGTGCGGGGGGACCCGTATTTCGATCTTGAGATTGCGCGGCTGCGGTATCTAGGGGGCACGACGAACCACTGGGCGGGCGACTGCCGGACCTTCGATTCGATCGATTTCGACCGGTCGTTTATTTCCGAGGAACTTAAATGGCCGATCAGCAAAACGGATCTCGATCCGTTCCTGGATGAGGCCTGCGGCATCCTCGATATCGACCCCGTCTTTTACGACAGTGACTATGTGGCGGGTATCAAGTCGGTCAATTACAAGGTCTCGCCGCCGACCCGGTTCGGCGAAAAATACCGGGCGGCACTTCAGGCGTCCGATACGATCGGGCTCATGCTGAACGCGAATATTGTCGATGTCGTTGTTAACGACCGGAATATCTCCGCCGCGATTTTCAAATCCTATAACGGCAAGGAACTCACCGTTCGCGCCGATAAATTCGTGCTGGCCACCGGCGGCATCGAGAACAGCCGTATTCTTTTATGGCTGCACCAGAACCAGGGCGATGCGCTTTATGACGGCGCGCTTCCCGTCGGCAACTACTGGATGGAACATCTGGAATATATTCTGGGCGAGGCGCTGGTGGATAGCGACATTGTCGAGAGAAACGCATTTGTTCTTGCGGATGAAACGCAAAGGGAGGAAAAAATCCTCAACTGCGTCCTCAGGACAATTGGCGTCCCCAAATCGACCACAAAACAGCTGGTAACGGATTTATTGTGCGTTGCGCCGAGCATCGGGGAGAAAATGGCGGGGCTGGTCGGGAAAAATCTCGCCTGCGGAGCAATTTTCGAAGTGTCCTGCGAACAGTTGCCGGTGCGGTCCAACAGGATCACCCTCTCCAGGACCGAGAAGGATAAATTCGGCAAACCGAGGCCGGTTCTGTACTGGAAGAAGAGCCCGCTCGAAAAGCGCACGGTTGCCGCCGCCGCGCGGGCCTTTAATAAATGGTTGATCGATCAGGATCACGGACGGCTCCGGCTTGACGGGTGGGTGCTCGACGACAGGCCGTTTCCCGAGCCTGAGGATCTGGGCGAATATCATCATATGGGCGGCACCAGAATGGGCGAGAGCACGGAGACATCCGTCGTCGACCTGAACTGCCGCGTTCACGATACCGATAATCTCTACATTGCCGGTTCCTCCGTCTTCGCCACGGGCGGATACAGCAACCCCACACTTCCCATTGTCCAATTGAGCTTGCGCCTGGCCAATCATATTGCCCAATCCTGAGGAAGCGGATGAAAGCGCTTTATGACGATATCGGCATCGACTATGCGGCCCAGAGGCGGACCGAGCCGAGGATCGCGGCCCGGCTGTACGCTCACCTCAAAGGCGCGACGCGGATCGTCAATATCGGCGCCGGCACCGGGAATTATGAGCCGGACGGCGCCGATCTGGTGGCGGTCGAGCCCTCATCGGAGATGATTGCGCAGCGTAAGCCCGGCGCGGCCGAGGTGGTGCGCGCGGCGGCGGACAGGCTGCCGTTCGAGGACGGGGCCTTCTCCCATGCGATGACCGTCCTCTCCCTGCATCACTGGACGAACCGGGAGACGGCCTTTGATGAGATCAACCGCGTCGCGACGGAGGGCTTCGTGACCCTGACCCTTGAGGCGACCGCGCCGCCCTTCTGGCTCACACAAGACTATTTCCCCGACATCTACCGCAACGATCTCGCGATCTTTCCCTCTATTGAGGACTTCAGGGCGCATTTTGACGAGGTCGAGGTCACCCCCGTGATGATCCCGGAAGATTGCATCGATGGCTTTCTCGCGGCCTTCTGGAAACGGCCCGCCGCCTATCTCGACCCCCGCGTCCGCCAGTCGATTTCCGCCTTCTCCAAGGTCTCCGGCATAGAGGGCCCGCTTGCGCGGCTGAAAGACGACCTTGAAAGCGGCAGCTGGGCAGAAAAAAATAAATCCATTCTCGACCTTCCCGCCCTCGATGCGGGCTACCGGATTGTCTCGGCGAGGACGCGGTACAAAGGGAAATAAATGCTGTACTCTTTTTGAGGGGGCGCAATATGGCAAGGGAACAACAACAATGAGCACCATACCCGACGGTTTTACGAAAAGCCCGCGCAAGAGCCCGCTCACCGATCCGTGGGAGCCGATCTACGTAAAAATGGCGGCGGACGGCGGCATCCTCGGCATAGAGGTGCGGGAGGCCCATTGCAATGGCCGGGGATTTGCCCATGGCGGGCTGATCGCCTCGCTTTCCGATAATACCATGGGCATGTCCCTTGTCCTGAAGGCGCGGGAGAAATTCGGTAACGACAGCTTAAGCGCCGTGACGCTCAGCATGACCACCGACTATATCGACAGCGCCCAAATCGGCGACTGGCTGGAATTTCGCGCGGGCGTGCTGAAAATTGGCCGTTCCATCGGCTTTACCGAGATGAAGGTGGTGGCAACAAAGGGCGGGGAGGAAAAGCTGATCGCGCGGGCCAACGCCTCCTTCAAGCTTGTCTGACCCCCCGCAATAGGTGCATGATAGACACGCGCCGCGAGACGGGCGCGGATCAACGGGGAAAATAACCATGCATGTGACAATGACACCGATATTCGCGGCCCTGCTCGGGCTGATCTTTTTCTTCCTGAGCCTCCGCACCTCGCTGGAGCGGCGGCGGGCCAAGGTCTCGCTCGGCGATGGGGGCGATCCGGGGCTGCAGGGAGCAATCCGCGCCCATGGCAATTTCATCGAATATGTCCCGATCTCGCTGCTGCTGATGGCGTTCCTCGAAATGCGCGCCGTCAGCATCTATGTGGTGGCCGTGCTCGGGGTGATGCTGGTGGCCGGCCGGTGCCTTCACGCCATCGGCATCAGCCGCGCCAACGCAAGTTTCCGCTTCCGCCAGATCGGCGCGGTGCTTTCCCTCCTCGTCCTGCTGATCGCCAGTCTCTGGTTGCTCTATACCTATCTGATTTGAGGGGGCGGGATGCGGGCATGTTGACGATCTATGGCGATGTGAATTCCGGCAATTGTTACAAGGCCAAGCTGGCGGCGGAGCAATGTGGGCACGCTTATGATTGGCGACCGGTTGATATTCTGAAAAAGGAAACCCATACGGAGGATTTCCTCGCGAAAAACCCGAACGGGAAAATCCCGTTGCTGGAGTTGGAAGATGGCACATGCCTCAGTGAATCCAACGCGATCCTCTTTTTCCTGGCCCGCGATACGGCCCTTTTCCCGGCGGATAAACTCGCGCAGGCCCGTGTTCTGCAATGGCTCTTTTTCGAGCAATACAGCCATGAGCCCTATATCGCCGTTGCGCGTTATATCATCCGCTATCTTGGCCGCCCGGCGGAGATGGAGGAAACGCTGCAATCCAAGATGGCCGGGGGATACAAGGCTCTGCAAGTGATGGAAACGCAGCTTGCAAAAACCCCCTTCCTGACCGGCGAGAGCTATTCCATTGCGGATATCGGGCTGTTTGCCTACACCCATGTGGCGGCGGAAGGGGATTTCGACCTCTCCCGCTTCCCCGCAGTTTTGGACTGGATCGACCGTGTGAAGCAGCAGCCCGGATATGTCCCGATCGGGTGAGATTTTTCCTAAGTGCTACAATATGTAGTAGCAAAATTATAAAAATTGGGATATTTCCTTGACGTTCATGTTTTGTGCTAGTAATTTAAAGAAATGGTGATCAATGACTTACGATGGGCGATCTGTAGCAAATTTTATTTTAGATTACTGTGACGAGAGGGGTTATTCAGCGACAAATCTCTCGCTACAGAAGATCGTTTATTTTTGTCATGTTTGGTCTTTGGTAAAACTTGATCGTCCGCTTGTCCGGCATAAATTCGAAGCGTGGAAACACGGTCCGGTTTTACAATATCTATATCGGGAATTTAGTTCTCTAGGAGACCAACCAATTACAAAGCGAGCTACCCAACTCGATAGATTTACTGGGTGTAGTATTATTGCTCAGTATGAGTTCAACTATGAGACTGAAGAATTGTTGCGAAGTGTAATTGATTTTTATTGTCGCTTTCCAGCATGGCAACTGCGAGAGATCAGTCATGTTGAAGGTGGTCCATGGGATCAAGTCTGGAAAAGTGGTGGTAATGTTAATCCTGGAATGAAAATAGAAGATGATTTAATTCGCGGTTTCTATTCCAATGTTCGAGAGCCACATTTAATTCAATGAGGTAAAAGTTGGTAAAGAAACTTAAAATACCGTCCCTTCAACATCTATCAAGAAATTGGCGTGAGAATCCGACACAAATTCAAAAAGAATTAGTACGGCTGGCGAAAAACTCTCCTACCTTTAACTACATCCCGCTTTTTTCTGCGGTAAATGATTTGCTGGTGCTGGGTCAGTCATTTGAACAAGTATATGAAGGAATAAGTATTGGAGTTAAACGTGAAAATGTACGTGATAATTTTTTGGAAGTATTGCCTCTAATCCAAGAATATTTTGATGGAGTGTCTCCGAATTTTTACCAAACGGTGGCGATGCGTTATTACCCAATCGGACAGGATCTGGTTATTCCGTTTTCTCCACCGCTCATATACGGCGTTGGAGGACAAATTTGTTTTCCGTGGTTTAGTTTTTGGAGAACAAATCCGCTCAAAGAACAGAATCTTTCTTTATTCGTTACACTTGTAGAAGAAATGCTCCTTCAAGACCCTGATCTTGATGAAGCGAAATTTGAAATATTGGATTTTAGCGCGCCAAAGGGAGATAGGGCGAGGGCGTTATTTATTCAAGATGCTCGTGATATCCCTAGAGTAAGTCACTCTGAGAAGACAGAGATGCTGGAAATCTTTGCGGAGGGATTTCTGCGGGCGCAAAATCAGCTTGTGAGCGAACCTGAGGAAACAGACAAGGACGTTTTGCAAATACTGGATAGCCGACAGATTGATCTTTTTGACTCCTAATGAATGTCTAATCAGAAAACCATAACGTCAGTAAGAGCCACTGCGCCGCCTATTCCTCCGGCCAGGGGTTTTTCCAGGCGGGGATGTGTGCCAGGCCGTCGAGCCAGCGGGTGATGTTCGGGAAATCTTCGAACGGCATTTCCGCCTCCCGCCAGTAGCGGGCCATGGAGGCGAGGGCGAAATCGGCGAGGGTCAGGCGGTCGCAGGCGACGAAATCACGCCCTTCCAGATGCGCGTCCAGCACTTTTGCGTATTTCACGCAGTTCTTCGCGGCTTTTTCCAGAACCTTTGCGTCGGGCGGTCCCATATTGAAGGTCTTCTTCACGATATGTTCGACATAATAGGGGCCGACGGCAGGGGTCCAGTGCCCCTCGTTCCAGGTGAGCCAGCGGAGGACCTGCACCTGCTCGTCGAGATTTTCCGTGGGCCACATGTCGGAGCCCGCCTTGATGGCGATATGCGCCATGATCGCCGATGATTCCCAGAGCGTCACCTCGCCATCGACCATCGTCGGGGCCTTGCGGTTGAGGTTGAGCGCCTTATACTCCGGCGTGTGCAGGCCGCCCGTCACGGGATCGATGCGGATCAGTTCCGCCGCCACCCCCAGATGCTTGATCAGCGCGAGCACGCGCATCGGCGCCTGCGCCTTTATCCAGTATATCTTCATCCCTCATCCTCCCCGTTTTTGAAAACCATGCCCGCAAGGGCTGGGCGCTGTCAATAACGGATGGGAACTGGTGGATCAGTGCTGGGTGGGAGGGTCGGTGCGGCGGCGGCCGTGCTGGCTGCTCTTCTCGATCTCGCCGTTGATTTCCTCGGCGATATCGTTCCAGCCATATTGCCGCGCCGCATGATAGGCGCGCTGCAACCCGCAGGTATCGATGAGGTTCTGCGCAATTGCCCGTTTGCGCTTGTCGAGGGACTGACTGGCCATCTACTCTAACTCCGGTTCCACGTTCAAGAACGCTGCATTTAGGAGCAGATTAAGGCCAAATCGTGAACTTAACGTAAAGAGGCGAGGGGGCGGGTTTTACGCCGCCCCGATCCGCCGGG
>NZ_JARGOQ010000089.1 GCF_029233945.1 Sneathiella sp.
CTAGATATCTCATATGAAACCGTTCGACGATGGTTTCTAAAATTTGGTGAACCAATCGCCAAAAATCTGAGGTCCTACTGCCCTACTCCCAACGATATCTGGCATTTGGATGAAATGGTCATCATTATCCGAGGCAAGCGCCATTTTCTGTGGCGTGCCGTCGATAGTGAAGGCGAAGTTCTGGATTTCCTCGTACAATCAAAGCGAAACGTCAAAGCTGCCTTTAAATTGATGCGGAAATTACTGAAGAAGCAAGGTTTTGCACCAACGCAAATCGTCACAGATCAACTGAAATCCTATCATAGGGCATTTCGAACTTTGAATTTGAGCGCTGAGCATATTGACAACAAGCGATCTAACAATAGGGCGGAAAACTCGCACCTTCCGGTAAGGCGAAGAGAGCGAAAAATGCAGAAGTTCAAGTCACCCGAATCTGCTCAGAGATTTCTCAATGTTCACTCAGCCACTTACAATAACTTTTATCTTCAACGCCACCTAATCAATCGATCTCATCTCAAGCAATGCCGCGCTGAAGCATTTGACGTTTGGGCTACAGCAAGCGCCGCAGCCTAAATATCTGCACTAAGATTTCTCTATGCTTTTAGCAAGTTAATGTGACAATGCCTTCCGGAGGCAAGTGCCCACGGCAGCCTAAGTCCGTCAGCGGATCAAACGATAGTGCGAGTGTGATGATGATGTGATGGCAAAACAGGGATTGATCAAACCCGAGGTGTTGTCCGGGCTCACAGCCCGATAATGTGACAGGGCGTCGATCCTTCGGACTCCATCAGGGCCCGCAGCACTACGCTGCACACAGAGGCCGGATAGATGACTGCAACCCCCCTGTCTCAGATCAGAAAACTCTTGCATTTCAGGAGGCGTCCATAGATGACAATGCCAATCCCAGAATGGCTACGTATCTGCGTCGGCTTCGTCGGTCGCAGTGAGATCGACGGCTTCCTTGGTCAGCTGACTGCTAGGAATGGCTAGCTCAACTGCCTTTTCAGGCGGTCTGAACCATAGCTCCCGAATAGCTGCGTCATCGCTCTTGGGTCGAGGGTCGACATCGCGAACTCGAAACGTAGTAGGCAAATTGACGGCGTTGCCGAAAATCAGCGCATGTTGCTTGGGAAGGGATGGTAATCGCCGTAGGACACTCTCTGAGACAAAGGGCGTCATTTGCCGGATGTGAGACAGGTCATCGGGGTTCTGAATCCGATGCACCAGGAAATTTGAGCACTGTGACAGAACTGTTTTGGACAACTCGCTGGGCCGTTGCGACGCGACCTTGAGAAACATGCCGTACTTCCGACCCTCTTTTGCAATGCGCTCGAATGTCTGGCTAGCATCGATTGCGTAGCGCGATGGGTACTCCGCAACATAGCGGTGCGCTTCTTCCAGCACGAGATTGACAGGAAATCTGTTGCGCGGGTCGGCCCGGCGCAGACGATCAAATACGAGTCTAGCAATTACGGCAGAGGCAACCTCGACGACTTCATCAGCAGCTTCGTTCATATCCAGCACAATGATTTGAGCTGACTTGTGAAACGCCTCGCCGTGCCTTTCCAGTCCGAGAAAACGCTCTACAAACCGGGCTCTGCCGCGCTCTACCTCGCTTAAATTCGATGGTGAAACACGCAAGAAGGCAAACTCTTCGCGCTCGCTGATCCACTTGAAACGGGTCAGCATCTGCGAGCAGTAATCTCTGATCTGGCGATTGCCGTGCGCTTCTTCATACAGCAGCGCCAAATCTAGCGCGGCTCCCAAATCATTGAACTCAAACTCAACGTTCGCATATCCCGGAAGAGACGCATCATCTAGGAAATAATTGTCGAGCAGGTCGGTGAGCCCTTCAGGGTCAGCCATCTCCCCGAAACTGATCGCGATCTTATCGCGAACCGCGTCAATATTGAGCTCATCTGTCTTGAATGTGGATAGAACGCCAACAATGCGATCCTTTTTCGCCCCACTTCCGACTTCGCTCTGAAGAATGGCCTGGATGCAAGAACTCAAGATGTGATTACGAAGGTCTCCAAGGCGACCATCACGATCGGCAGAAAACAGGCTTGTTAAGCCTAGTGCTGTCCTCAGTACCGGCTGTTGAGTTCGCTCACTTGCACGCAGCAGAAGTTCCCATTCCTCAACAGACATGAACCAATGCGGTAGCCGAAAAACTGCCGTTTCCTCACCTTCATCGAAGGGTTCTCGGGCATTCGCTTGTGGATCCTCCGATAGGTGGAGGTATAGGCGGTTTATGTCTTTAGGAAGCTTCGCGAACGCCCGTCTGTATTCGCCGTTAACGTCGAGGACTATGAATGTGGCTCCACATGCAACAAACGAATTCTTTTTTTCAAAGAGAGATTGAAGGACTGTTGCAACGGTACACGACTTACCGCTGCCCGTGTTTCCGAGCACAGCCACGTGTCCACCAAAGAAATCGTCAACCCGGACCTTGATGTCATAGCCTTGGAAGACGACTGAGCTACCTATCGTCAACGCGCGAAACCGGGTTGCCGTGCCGTCTCCATCACCTTCCGGCGGTTGGGGCACAAGCTCTTCCCACTCGGCTACCTCGAAAATCCAATCAAGCTCTTCATCAAAAGTGTAGAGCGCATCGGAGTATAGGGACGGGAATATTGAGACGCCGAACCGAAATGCGCCATCGCGTTTCTGAGGCAGCATTCCCACGGGCACAAGATCCAGAAACTTCGCAGATCCGGCCTTATCAAGACCGCCGCTGTCTTGCTCCTGTCGAGCACCTATCAGATCTCGCTCTCGCAAGCCGACAACCTCGGCAACGACATACTCGGACTGGACCGGGATCATAACAAACGAGCCAAGGCGTGCGACGTAGTGCATGTCGTCGAAGCCAACCACGGTGAAATTATCTGTGTGGCTGTGAAGCTCCACGACAAACTTGTCCGCAGCGACGGAGACAACCTTGCCAATTGTCCTGCGGCGATCATCGGAGCTCATGCCTCGTCTCCGTTTGTCTTATTGTCGCTCTTCGATAAAAGCCGTTGCAGGACTTTCTCCACAGCAGCATCAACCTTGCCGCCGGGCGGCTCAGGCATGAATTCGGCAATGAACGTATCGAAATAATGCGCGCTGCTTTCTGACGAAGGCCCTGCGCCGCCAATTATCCAGATGCGAGGATCATCGAGTTCACGAAGTGTCTGAGCTACACCCGGAGCGCTTGGTGGGAGGAATGCAATCAACCGAAAGCCGGGCACTGTTAACGCCTGAAAAATGTTGTTGTTGATATGCTCGTCGCCAAAGCCATAACCGACAGTGAACAACACGCTTTGATCGCGAACGACCCTCGCCTGGAATTCACGAAATAGATCAGAATATGGCGAAGCGAAACTTGCATTCTGTTTGGCTGGCGTCGGATAGATCATGACCCGGCTGGCCATGTCTTCGGATTGCTGTTGCATCTCTCTGATTGGGAATAACCCCGTAGCTTCCTCTACCCAGCTCACCGAACCATGCAGCTTACAGAGGTAAACGAAGTTATCGACGGCAGCCCACTTCCGACTGGAAATATCGAGTTGTTCTGCAAGTGAGTAGCGGAATGTGGCCGGGTTGAAACGACGCTCAACGGTGCCCGAAAAGCCATTGCCGTATGGGATCCCGAGACGGTCCATCGCGGTCTCGTTGAACAAGTCATAGTTCGTTGAAAATACCCAAGGCCGCGGCAACGACCGATCCCGGTATACAAGCTTGCGATAGAACGCCTGATAAAGGGAAAGTACCGTTTCATTCCCAGTCGCAAACGGTCCCTTCGTGCAGGCCCGCAACACATAGCGGGCGACTTTGGAAATGACGGAATCTACCGTGTCCTTAGCGACCGTCAGCTCCTTATTGGCGCTTTGATGAAGTGCGAACCGGAAGCTGTATAATACCTCCATAAGACGTTCGAGATTTGTCGCGTATTCCTCGGCCGTGATGTCCAGTCCAAGCACGTCGTTCAGGGCCGAGCGCTCAGCCTCTGTTGCGTGATACGGGTCATCATCGTCGCCGACAGTATCGACAAAATGGCGTGCCAAGGGAGCCATCGTTGGAATGCCAAGCTGGTTGCCATCCTTCTGGAAAGAAGAGCAACCGGCGCCGAGAAGAAACGCCACATGCCGAGCACTCATGGCGTCGGTGAGACTCTCACGAACCTTTCCAGCGGCTTCATGCCAGTTGAAGTCTGCTCCTTCCTTTGGAGCGAGTACGTCTGTCGCGCCCTTATAGAAAGAGAAGTGAACGGGCTCGCTCGCCGCCGCTTCGACGCCATTTGGCATTTCACTGTCAATCATTGCCACTTCACTATCTTCGCCTTCAGAAGCTACATCTTGTAAATTAAAACTCTTTTCGCTAACTTCCACTTTGAGTGTAGTTTGCGGTTATTGCAAGTCTGCCAATTACCTTTAATGGTAAATGTTACTACTCCCTATGCATTTCAAAACGCAAAATCGTCTTAGCCGTTTTCTCACCAACGACGTTACTTATATTGGTTGCGAAGGTAGACTTTGAACCACTGGCCTTCAGGTTATAAACCCGAGTTGTCATTTGTTGCGCAAAGGCTTAGCCGACATTTCCCCTTGCAATCCCCGCGTGTTTATCCTATGTTTAATATGCCTTAGGAGAAGGCGAGCGTCAGGCATGGCCCTGCCGGGATCCTTCTTTCGGTGGAGAGAAAAGCGGGGCATGGTCCGGCGCATTCTCCTGAAGGGTCCATAGCTTTCCATGGTGTGAGCGTGGTTTTCGGTAACTTCCGGAACTGCGCTTTTTTTATGGCTGGTTCCGATTTTATAGGAGCCAAACATGCTCATAAAACATATGGAAATAAAACTTCAGCGCCTTGATGCGCTCACGCCCTATGCGCGCAATGCCCGCACCCATTCAAAAAAGCAGATCCGGCAGATCGCCGACAGCATCAAGACCTTCGGCTTTACCAACCCGGTCCTCGTGGACAGGACGGGCGGTGTCATTGCCGGGCACGGGCGGATCGAGGCGGCGCGGCTCCTTAAGATGGAGAGCGTGCCGACCCTCTGCCTTGCAGATCTGACGGAAGAACAGGTCCGTGCCTATATCATTGCTGACAACCGCCTTGCGGAGCTTGCCGGCTGGGACCGCGAGATCCTCGCCATAGAGCTGCAGGAACTGCTGACGATCGACCTCGACTTCGATCTGACCCTCACCGGGTTTGAGACCCCCGAGATCGATATCCTGATCGGGGAATTGAATACCGATACGCCAGATGATCCGGAAGAGGACATCCCTCTCGTTGATGCCGGACCAGCTGTCAGCCATGTCGGCGATATCTGGCAGATCGGAAAGCATCGGCTGATCTGTGGCGATGCCACCGATGCGGACGTCTATGCCGCCCTTCTGGACGGCAGCAAGGCACAGCTGGTCTTTACCGACCCGCCCTATAACGTGCCCGTCGACGGCCATGTCTGCGGCCTCGGCAAGGTTCGCCATCGCGAGTTCGCCATGGCGGCGGGAGAAATGGATGAGGAGGGCTTTACCAACTTCCTCGGCACCGTCTTCCGGAACCTCGCCCGCTTCAGTATCGACGGCGCGGTGCAGTTCATCTGCATGGACTGGCGCCATACCGGCGAGATGAACGCGGCCGGCAAGATGGCCTACCCTTCCCTTCTGAATATCTGCGTCTGGGCCAAGACCAACGGCGGCATGGGATCGCTATACCGATCACAGCACGAACTTGTTTTTGTCTTCAAGGCGGGAACCGGCAGGCATATCAACAATGTCGAGCTCGGCAGACACGGCCGCAACCGGACCAATCTCTGGACCTATGCCGGAATCAACAGTTTCGGCAAGACCCGCGATGCGGATCTTGCCCTGCATCCGACAGTAAAGCCCGTGGCCCTGGTCGCCGATGCGCTTCTTGACTGTTCGAAACGCAACGGTATTGTCCTCGATGCCTTCGCCGGCAGCGGTACCACCCTGCTCGCGGCAGAGAAGACAGGACGCCGCGGTTATGGCATCGAGCTTGATCCCCGCTACTGCGATGTCATCGTCAAACGGCTTGCGGAAGCTGCCAACGCCCAGGCGATCCATAAGCAGACCAGCAAGCCATTTGACGAGATGGCCGCGGAAAGGACCCGAGTGGATCCGCCAGGCCCTCTCCCCGCCCCTAAAAATAACAAGAGTAAAGGGAGGGCGTCATGACGGACAGAAAAGAACCTGATGACGACTATGAGGTCGGCCACGGCCGTCCGCCGAAGGCAACCCGCTGGGAGAAGGGCCAGTCGGGCAATCCGAAGGGCCGGCCCAAGGCCGACAAGACGGGTCCGGTCGATATCTCGAACTTTCTCGACGAACCGGTCGCGATGACGATTAACGGCAAAGCCAAAGAGTTACATCCTTTTGAAGCCATGGTCTGGCAGATGATCCGGAAGTCGATGAAGGGAGAAATCACCCCCCTGATCCAGCTTGTCGAGCTCTGCGAGGATCATGGCCTCATCCATACCCCGCCCCCGGAATACGGCGGCGGGGTCATGTTCGCTCCGGAAGGAATAACTCCTGAAGATTATGTGAAACAATATGGAGAGATCATCAATGACGAATAACGGCCAGACTAGAGGAGACAGTTATGTCCGATAATGATACCTGTCCGCCGTCAGAGCGACGGTGCCGGAAAAACACTGCTAACCGCGGCGGGCGGCCAAAGGGGTCGAAAAATCTCAAAACGATGCTACGGGATATCATGCTGCAGGAATATGTCGTGACAGAGGATGGCAAGAAAAAGCGTCGAACGATGCTGCAAATCGCCCTGCTCCAACTCCGTAAGGAAGCCTTGGAAGGGACAAGTCCCCGGGCAATGAAGAAATTCGGGCAAGTGATGGAAAGATACCGTCCCGGCATCATCAACGAGGGTGCCGGGGTTCTGCTTGCCCCGGCCGAAATATCTGCGGAAGACTGGATTAAACGGGAACTTGAAGAAAACAAGACCCTAAAGCCGCCGCCGGGCGTTGACGACATCTATGACGATGGCGACGATGACTAACATCATTGCCACAGTCCGCCCCTATTCTGCGGAAGCCGGTCGTTGTCCCGCCTGATCCGCTTGAACTCTGCGGCCCAGCAAGCTAACGTCCGGATCGCGGGTATGGTTTTACCCGCCGGGGCTTAAGAACCCTGCACACAGCGGCTGGC
>NZ_JARGOQ010000024.1:0-31752 GCF_029233945.1 Sneathiella sp.
CCCGCCATCATTGCGACCATGCTGGCTTTTGCAACATTGCGAAGGGTGGAAATATCGCCTGTACCAAGGATGGCCTTCATATGTGCCTCCCCCGATGCTGCGCGGAAGGTCTTCACTTCATTATAAAGGGCCTGCCAGTTGCCAGTCAGCACATGGCCGCGGGTGATGACGATATCAATTTCCTGCGCCCCTGCCGAGACGGAGGCTTCAATCTCCTTCACCCTGAGATCGAACGGGCTGAGCCCCGCCGGAAAGCCGGTTGAGACAGCGGCGCCGGGAATGTTTGTCCCCTTTAATGCTTCTACTGCTGTTTCCACCATGCTGTGATAAACGCAGACCGCGCCGGTCGTGATAGTGCGCTCCGCCATTCCCATGGCGTTCAGAATATCCGCGCGGACGGGCTGGCGCGCCTTGGCGCAGAGACGCTTGACGCGGCCCGGCGTGTCATCGCCGCTCAACGTTGTGAGGTCTATGCAGGTCAGAGCTTTCAAAAGCCAGGCGGCCTGATATTCCTTCTTGACCGTCCGCCGACCGGGGAGGGTGGCGGCGCGGCGCTCCACCGCGCTTAAATTCACGCGAATTCTATCCAGTACATCCAGATCAAGCGGCATGCCGGGATTGCGTTCATGGCCTTCCGCGGCCGGTTTCAACGGGCTAATGGACGCCATTTTCCGTACTCCGAATATGAGCCTTTAAAAGCTCCCGTTTCAGGGTTTCCAAAAAGACGATGACAAGGCTTTCAAGATCCGCTGCGGCAATCTTCGCGCTTTCCAGCGTTTGTTCATGGCTGAGCGGGGTCTTGCTCATCCCGGCGGCGAGATTGGTGATATTGGAGATTGCCGCAACGCGCAGGCCGCAATGACGGGCGACGAGCACTTCCGGTGTTGTGGACATGCCGACGGCGTCGGGGCCCAGCGTCTTGAAAGCCCGGATCTCCGCCGGGGTTTCGAAATTGGGACCCAGATAATGCAGATAGACGCCTTCATGCAGCGTGATGCCGAGTTCCTTCGCAACGGCCGTGAGATGCTTTCGCAATGTTGGGTCATAGGCATCCTCCATCGAGAAGAAGCGCGGACCAAATTCATCATCATTCGCGTCGACCAGCGGGTTGAGGCCAGTGAAATTGATATGATCCTTGATCATCATCAGGCTGCCCGGTCCCATTTTCTTTTTAAAGCTGCCTGCTGCATTAGTGAGCAGGAGGATTTCAATGCCGAGGAGCTTTAGCATTCGCACGGGGAGCGCAAGGTCCTGCGGGTTGACACCTTCGTAGTAATGGACGCGGCCCTGCATACAGGCGACAGGCATGCCGCCAAGCCGCCCAAGAATAAGCCGCCCCGCATGTCCTTCCACCGTGGAAGTTGGGAAATCAGGAATTGTCTCGTAGTCAATGCTGGCGACCGTCTCGATCTTCTCCGCCAGATCGCCGAGGCCGGAACCGAGCACAATGCCGACACGGGGGCTGAAACCCGGCGCTGCATTCTGAACGAAGTCGGCAGCTTTATGCGGATCGAGCATCATTATCTTTCCTTAATATAGGGCTCGCCAATGGATTTTGGCGGATTGGCCTTGCCAACGAAGCCCGCGAGCAGCAATACAGTGAGTATATAGGGGAGTGCCTGGATAAACTGAACAGGAATTACGCCGACAATGGGTAATTCCACCCCTTGCAGGCGCGCCTGAACCGCATCGGTGAAGGCAAAAAGCAGGCAGGCAAACAATGTGGGAACTGGCCGCCATTTGCCGAAAATCAGCGCCGCGAGGGCAAGATAACCCTTACCCGCTGTCATATCACGAATAAAACCGGCGCCATGAGCGGTTGAAAGGTAAGACCCTGCAATGCCACATAAAAAACCGGTTACCATCAGGGCTTTATAGCGCATCCAGTCAACAGAAATGCCGGCGGTATCCACCGCATGGGGGTTTTCGCCAACGGCGCGCACGCGAAGGCCGAAGCGCGTTTTATACAGGATCCAGGCGCAGATCGGCACAGCGGCAGCGGCCAGATAGACAATGATATTATGGTTAGAAATCAGCTCCGCATAGATATAGCCAATAACCGGAATATCATGGACAGCTTCCGCAAAGGGCAGGGTGATTGATTTGAAGCGCGCATCGCCGCCAAGGTGTGGCGTCTGTCCGCCCATACTGAACCAAGCATAGCCGAGTGTCGGCGTTAGCCCGGCCACGACGATATTAATGGCCATGCCGGAGACCACTTGATTGCCCTTATGGGTGACGCAGGCATAGGCATGCAATAATGAGAGCGCGATTGACGCAAGAATACCGGCGCCAAGGCCAACCCAGGCAGAGCCCGATACGGCGGCCACAGCGGCGGCGGCGAAGGCCGCTCCCAACATTTTGCCTTCAAGGCCGATATCGACGACACCGGCACGTTCCGAAAACATACCGGCAAGCGCCGCGAGGACGAGGGGAGTGGCCACTCGAAATGTCGCATCCAGCAGGAGAATGATGATATGAAAAGTCTCCATCAGCCTGCTTCCGCCGTTTGAGTCGTCGCAAAGCGGCGATAGGCTGCCTCGATCTTTGGCCGGAACATATGTTCAAGCGCGCCTGAAAAGAGGATGATCAGCCCCTGAATGACGATGACCATTTCCTTATTGATCGATTTCATTTCGAAGGCGAGTTCCGAGCCGCCTTGGTACAGCGCCCCGAACAGAAGGGCCGCAAGGAAAATGCCGATGGGATGATTCCGTCCCATAAGAGCGACAGCAATCCCGACAAAGCCATAACCACCCGTGAAATCCAGGATAAGCCGGTGCTGCACGCCCTGAAGTTCGTTAATGCCAACAAAACCGGCGAGGGCACCGGAAATCACCATTGCAAGGATAATATTCTTCGATGGGGATATGCCGGCGTAACGGGCGGCAGTCTCATTCTGTCCAACGACCCGAATCTCATAGCCCCACCTTGTATGCCAGACTAGAAAGTAGAAACCGGCGCTCAACACAAGCGCATAGACAAAAGAGATATTGAGCGGCGTGCTCGGCATCGCAATGAAATCATGGAAATAGGGAAGCCAGGTGCTCTCGATAAAATGGCGACTTTCCGGCGATTGGCCATTTGGATCGATGAGAACTTCAACCAGCAGATAGGTCAAGATTGAGGCGGCAATAAAGTTAAACATGATCGTCGTGATCACGATATGGCTACCGCGTTTGGCCTGAAGATAGGCCGGGATATAGGCCCATGCCGCCCCGAAGATGGCCGCAGCTGTCATTGCAAACGGGATGACCAGCCAGAGCGGCAGATTGTCGAAATAGAGACAGACAAGGCTGACACCGATACCGCCAAGGGCAGCCTGCCCTTCCGCGCCGATATTAAAGAGGCCGCAATGAAAGGCGATCGCCACGGCGAGGCCGGTAAAGATGAAATTTGTCGTATAATAGAGGGTGTAGCCAACTGCCTCCGGATAGCCGAAAGCGCCATAAATCAGGACTTTCAATGCTACGATGGGACTATCGCCGATAATCAGGATCACGATCCCCGATATCAGGAGCGCCGCGAGAAGGTTGATGAAAGGGATCAGCGCGTAATTCACCCATCCCGGAATTTTAAGCGGTGCCGCAAATTTCACCGATCCTTCCGTCATCAGACTGCTTCCTTCGCGCCGGGCCGGGTTTCCCTGACGCCTGCCATCATCAGGCCAAGCCGGGTTTCCGTTGCTTCCGATGCAGCGATTTCCCCGACGATACCGCCATCGAACATGACGGCGATCCGGTCTGCGATAGACATGACCTCATCGATTTCAACCGAAACAACAAGGATCGCCTTTCCCGCATCGCGCATCATGATGAGTTGTTTATGGATAAATTCGATGGCGCCAATATCCACACCGCGCGTTGGCTGCCCGACCAACAGGACATCAGGGTTTTGTTCCATCTCCCGCGCGAGAACCAGTTTCTGTTGATTGCCGCCGGAAAAACCCGAAGCCTTGAGATATGGGTCGGGTGGCCGCACATCATATTTCTGAATATAACTCTGGCAGGTTTCGACCATGGATTTGCGATCAAGTCGTAAACCCCGGTTATATTCAGGTTTGTCGTGATAGCCGAGAATGGTGCATTCATTGGCGCTGAATGAAAGTATCAATCCAGAACGATGCCTGTCTTCCGGTACATGGCCGAGACCAATTTTACGCAAATTCCGCGCTGTGAACGCCTTGCTTCCCACGAGTTCCCGTCCTTCAAACCGGATGCTGCCCGACGTGGGGGTCAGCATTCCGCCCAAGACTTCCAGCAGCTCCGACTGACCATTGCCGGAGACCCCGGCGATGCCAAGGATTTCACCCGCCTTGAGGTCCAGATTTATGTCTTTAAGGCGGGGAACGTCATCTGCGTCCAGATAGTTGAGATTGCGGATGGAAACGAGAGTATCTTTTGGATTGGCCGGTTTCTTCTCCACTTGCAAGAGGACCGAACGGCCGACCATCCGTTCCGCAAGGGCGGCCTGATTTGTCTCGCGTGTCTTGACATGAGCAACCATCTCGCCGCGCCGCATCACCGAAACATTATCGGTAATGGCCATGATTTCCCGGAGTTTGTGGGTAATCAGGATAACGGTTTTTCCCTGCTTACGAAGGGTATCGAGGATACGAAAGAGGTGATCCGCCTCTTGCGGGGTCAATACGCCGGTTGGTTCATCGAGAATGAGAATTTCCGCGCCGCGATACAGGGCCTTCAGAATCTCAACCCGCTGTCGGAGGCCAACGGGCAGATCACCGACAATTGCATCGACATTGACCTCAAGGGCATACTCCTTCTCCAGGCGGATCAACTCATTGCGGGCCGCCGCCAGCCCTTCGGATAGTCGGTAGCCCCCCTCGACCCCGAGGATAATATTTTCGAGGACCGTGAAAGTATCCACCAGCATGAAATGTTGATGCACCATGCCGATCCCGGCCTTGATCGAGCTTTGCGGATTTTCGATGTGGCAGCTCTGGCCATTGACAAAGATGTCACCGCTATCGGCCTGATAAAAGCCATAGACAATACTCATCAATGTGGATTTTCCGGCGCCGTTTTCACCGATAATGCCGTGAATGCTACCCCGGTCCACCGACAGGGAAATATCCTTGTTCGCATGGACCGGGCCGAAGCTTTTATTGATACGGCGCAGTTCCAGCGCCGGACTTTGTTCTGACATGACTGTCAGACTTATTTGTCCATATAATTGGTAACCTTGATCTTGCCGGAAATGATGTCGGCCTTTGCCTTGTTCATGGTGGCGATCATATCTTCCGTCAGGACACCCTTGTTCCATTCATCAACGGAGAATCCAACGCCCTCTTCCTGAAGGCCAAGCACCTGGATGCCGGACTGCCATGTTCCATTCTTCGCGGACATCATTGCATTGTAAACGGCGACATCAACGCGTTTCAGCATGGATGTCAACATCGTTCCGGGATGCAGATGGTTCTGATTACTATCGACGCCGATCGCCAGCATCTTCTCATCGGCGGCGGACTGCAGAACGCCAAGCCCGGTTCCACCTGCGGCCGCAAATACAACATCTGCTCCGCGATCAAACTGGCTCTTGGCCAGTTCGCTGCCTTTGGTCGGATCGTTCCAGGCGGCGGGCGTTGTGCCTGTCATATTCTCGATTACTTCCGCCTTCGGGTTCGCATAGAGAACCCCTTCCTTATATCCCAGCGCGAATTTGCGGATCAGAGGGATATCCATACCGCCAATAAAGCCGACCTTTCCGGATTTGCTCGCCATGGCAGCGGCCATGCCGACGAGGAAAGAGCCCTGTTCTTCGCGAAACACAACGGATTGGACGTTGGGCAGATCAACAACCATATCAATGATGGTGAATTTTGTGTCCGGATGAGCCGTTGCAGCCTTTTCAACGGCGTCTGCCTGAGCAAAGCCGATGGCGACAACAATGTTCGCCCCTTTGCGAGCCATGCGTTCTGTCGCCTGTTCGCGCTCGGAAACCTTGGTGACCTCAAATTCCAGATAGTCGACGCCGGTGTCTTTCTTGAATTTCTCAACGCCGTTGAAGGCCGCCTCGTTAAAGGACTTGTCAGACTTGCCGCCCATGTCAAAGACGATTGCGGGTTTAAAATCATCAGCCACAGCCAGCCCGCTCATTGTCAGCGCGGCCGTCGCAAGAAGCCCGAGGGCAATCTTTTTCATCATAGTTGTCTCTCCCTTTTAAAACCCCACCCGTTCAATGTTCATGAACAGGGGGTCGACCTTAAATCCAAAACCAAATCAGACCGGCGGGTCAAGCTTTAAGGCCGTATTGGGCAAAGTATAGGAAGTAAATTTTCGGATCGCCATAATTTATCGCTATTTCGGTCGTCTAAATAGTGATTTTAAAAGAGAAGTCGGATATTGTCTGGCGCTAGCCTGTTTGTAATATAGGGAAGGGCAGTTACCCCATGGCCTATGATCCGCGATTTCCGAATCTTCATATCCTCGATCACCCGCTTATCGTTCATAAACTCAGTCATATGCGGAACAAGGACACGTCAACGAAAACCTTCCGCCAATTGCTCAAGGAAATAGCCCTGCTGATGGGATATGAAGTCACGCGTCATTTGCCAACCACCCATGAGAAAATTGAAACACCTATCTGCCCGATGGAGGCGCGGGTTCTGGCGGGAAAGAAATCCGCCATCGTGCCGATTTTGCGGGCTGGCCTTGGCATGGCCGATGGCTTGCTCGAACTGATGCCGTCTGCGCGGGTCGGGCATATCGGCATGTACCGTGATCCGGAGACGAAGCGCCCCGTTGAATATCTCCGGAAACTGCCAACGGCGGAAGACCGGCTGTTTATTCTGGTGGATCCGATGCTGGCGACCGGTTATTCGGCGGCGGCGGGCGTCGATGTATTGCTGGATCATAAGGTCGATCCAAAGAATATCCTTTTCATGGCGCTGGTTGCCGCCCCGGAAGGGGTGCAAGTCATGCTGGAAAATCACCCTGAAGTGACAGTCTATGTCGCGGCGCTGGATGAAAAGCTGAACGAGAAGGCCTATATCGTGCCGGGCCTCGGTGATGCGGGGGACAGGCTATACGGGACACTGTAACGGTCTCTCGTTTACCATGTTTTTGTGCAGCGCAGTAATAATTGGTAACAATGTTTGATTTGAGTGGACAGGCGACCTTTCGTACATTCAGGCTGCGAATTTATAGTAGTAACTAAAAGTGGCGGAAAATGGTCGTTTTTCAGAAAACATTGCGTAATAGTATCAGTTGTACAGGCGTTGGCTTGCATGGTGGCAAGCTGATCAATATGAAGCTGACTCCGGCTCCGGTGAACAGCGGCATTGTTTTCAAGCGAACCGATGTTGACCCCGCCGTTTCGGAAATCCCGGCGCAATATGATACCGTAACCGATCTTAAGATGTGCACCACCGTTGAAAATGGCGCGCATATTAAAGTCGCCACCGTCGAGCATTTGATGGCGGCTCTTTCCGGTTGTGGCATTGATAATGTCGTTGTTGAACTGGACGGTCCCGAAGTGCCAGTGATGGATGGTTCTTCCGCACCCTTCGTCTTTCTTGTTGAATGCGCGGATGTGATCGAGCAAGAGGCCCCGCGCCGTTATATAAAGGTGTTGAAGGAAGTGGAGGTGAGTGAGGGTGCCGCGAAAGCAAGCCTCTCGCCAGCTGATAACATTTCCGTCTCCTTCGAGATTGATTTCGAAAACCCGCGTATTGGCAAGCAGAATTGCCGCTTCAGCCTGCGTAACGGCACCTTCAAGAATGAGCTTTCCCGCGCGCGGACCTTCGGCTTTCTGGGGGAGTTTGAGCAACTCAAAAAGCTAGGCCTAGCCAAGGGCGGCTCCCTCGATAATGCAATCGTGCTGAGCGGTCCGGACATTCTGAATGAAGAAGGCTTGCGATATGACGATGAGTTCGTGCGTCATAAGGCCTTGGATGCGATTGGCGATCTTTATCTGGCCGGCGCGCCGATCATTGGCGAGTTTTATGGACTTCGCTCAGGGCATGCGCTGAACAACAAGCTTTTGCATGCCTTCCTCTCTGATAAGGATGCATGGTGCTATACGACGGAAGCGCCGGTCCGCATTGGTAATGTCGGCGGGGCCCACTGGCCAACCCAGAAAGCAGCGGCGCCTGCCACGGACTGATTGTCCCCGGTCACAATCGCACGTTCATTTTTATAATATTTGGAAGTAAAAAGGCGCGGATATGGATTCCGCGCCTATATTTGTGTCGGTATGTTCGGTTAGGCGGATTTACGCCGTCTTTCCTTGCCTGCCAGACTTTTGATCAGGCCGCTGACTGCCGATCTCACTGCCGGTTCGTCAATATCGCCATAATTGCGCACCAGCTCAATGGTCGAGCGGTTCTTGCCGCCATGTTCCAGAGGGATGCTTGTGGTTGATGGCTCGAGATTTTCGAAAAAATAGGCAACGTCTACTTCCAGCCGTTTGGCTATTTCATACAATCTGCCCGCGCTGACACGGTTTGCGCCTGTTTCGTATTTCTGAACTTGCTGATATGAAATATCCAGCGCCTTTGCCAGATGTTCCTGGGTTAAACCCATCATAGTTCTTCTCTCACGAATCCGCTCACCGACATGATCGTCGACTCTTTTCGCGACTTTACCCATTGTTGGTTGGTACCTTTCTTAGAGATCAAATTATTTTTTTAGTTGTGTTACTAACAAGGGCGACGCCACGGGTTCAACGAAATTATTATATTTTTATAGGAGAAAATTGAATCGCCGCTCCACCCTTATAGGTAATGTATCACATACCAACAAAAAAAGAAAATACATAAAATCTAACAATAATTTGATAAATTTTTTTTATCAACTCGTAAACTAATGTTGCTTTTTATTACTATTTTAAAATATAGAATTGTGAAGTCGTCAGATTCATAATATTCGAACTATCGTAATTCGAGGGTTGCATATTGGGCATGCAAGAAATCTGAAACCATAACTTCCCCTCGGCGAGTTGATTGGATAAAATGCCCCAGCATTCGAGTATATTCGGCGATGAGCCAAGAGGGACAAGTTGCAAAATCATTTCTATCCAAGCATTGGCAGAGTGCTGGGCGGTTTCCTGCTTTTGATATTGATTGCCGGTTGCAGTTCAGACGAACCGGAAGCCTATGTGGAACGACCGGTACAGCAATTGTATAATCAGGCTCTCGCAGATCTGAATAGTGAGAACTATTTTGAAGCGGCGCAAGGCTTCGACGAGGTGGAGCGACAGCATCCTTATTCCGTCTGGTCGACCAAGGCACAGATTATGTCGGCCTTCGCCTATTATCAAAGTAACGAATACGACCAGGCGATTTTGGCAGCGGAGCGATTTATCGAATTGCATCCAGGCAACAAGGATGTCGCCTACGCCTATTATCTCGTCGCGATTTCTTATTATGAGCAAATCACCGGGGTGGAGCGCGACCAGAAGGTGACCCGTCAGGCGCTTGACGCCCTGCAAAATCTTGTGCGCCGCTTTCCCAACACAGAATATGCGCAAGACGCCCGGCTCAAGATCGACCTGACCCGGGACCATCTGGCGGGTAAGGAAATGGCTATTGGCCGCTATTATCTCGGACAAAAATACATGATCGGAGCAATCAACCGCTTTCGGATTGTTGTCGAGCAATATCAAACCACAACCCATGCCCCGGAGGCGCTTCACCGCTTGACGGAAGCCTATTTGACCCTGGGTATCACGGAGGAGGCGCAAACGGCGGCGGCTGTCCTTGGCTATAACTTCCCGGGCAGCGAATGGTATCAGGATTCATATGCGCTTCTGGATGAGAATTATCTGAAACCGGAAGCGAATGAGGACTCCTGGATCGTCAAGGCCTGGAAATCAGTGTTTTAGCCGTCGGTCCGACATGCTGGAAAAACTCTCCATCCGCAATATCGTTCTGATCGACAAGCTGGACCTCTCCTTCGAAAATGGACTTTGTGTCCTCACCGGGGAGACTGGAGCGGGTAAATCAATATTGCTCGACAGTCTCGCGTTGGCGCTTGGCGTCCGGGCGGATGCGGGTCTGGTCCGCGCCGGAACGGATCAGGGCTCAGTCACCGCAGAGTTCTCTCTTGCCCCGTCGCACCCCGTCTTCGCCGCGATGGAGGATATCGAGCTGGAGCCGGGAGAGCCGCTTATTCTTCGTCGGACGCTGGGGTCGGATGGACGCAGCCGGGCCAGCATTAATGATCAGGGTGTGAGCGCCGGATTGCTCCGAACCGTCGGAGAGTCCCTTGTTGAAATTCATGGCCAGAATGCGGAACGCGGACTCTTGGATGCGCGCGGACATCGTGCTCTGCTGGATCAATATGCGCGCTTGGAAAAAGAAGTCGTTGCCGTCGGCCGCCTGTATGAAACCCTCCAGATGGCAACCGAAAATCTTGAGCGGGCCTTGCGTGAGATTGAGCAGGCCCGCGTCGATGAGGAATATCTCCGTCACATGGTCGAGGAACTGACCGATCTGGCACCGGAAGAGGGAGAGGAGGAGGCGCTTTCCGTGCAACGATCTAACCTGATGCATGCCGAGAAAATTGCAGAAGCGCTGCGCGATGCGGAAAAGGCGCTGGCCGAGCATGGCGGGGTTGAAAACCGGATCAGGTCGGCGACCCGTGCGGTTGAGCGCGTTATTGAAAAGGCGTCGGGCAAGCTCGACCCCGTGCTGGAAAGTCTGGAGCGAGCCGCCATCGAAATGGCAGAGGCGCAGATGGTGATCAATTCCGTCGCCGGTGATCTTGATATGGATCCTGCCGGGCTTGAGGTGGTTGAAGAACGGTTGTTTGCGCTTCGGGCGGCGGCACGCAAACATAAATGCGAAGTGGTGGACCTGCCGAAATTACTTCAAAGATTCGCCGCCCGCTTGCATGCGCTGGAGGCTGGGGATCGGGAGATCGCAAGTCTTCGTGCGGCCGCGACTGAAGCTCGTGAAAAATATGCGACGGCGGCAAAAGCTCTCAGCCGGAAACGGAAAACCGCCGCATCTGAGATGGACAAGGCCGTTATGGCGGAACTGGAACCGCTAAAACTTGGGGCGGCGAAATTCACAACCAACGTAAGCGAGTTGCCGGATGAGAATTGGGGCCCTTATGGCCTTGACAAGGTGGCCTTCCTTATCGCGACCAACCCGGGGAGTGCGGCGGGGCCGTTGATCAAGATTGCCTCCGGCGGGGAGCTGTCGCGCTTTATGCTGGCGCTTAAAGTTGTGCTGGCGCAGGCCGGCTCCGCCCCAACGCTGATTTTTGACGAGGTGGATCGCGGTGTTGGCGGGGCGACTGCCGATGCAGTGGGAGATCGGCTCCGCCGCCTTGCCGAGGATCTGCAAGTCCTCGTCGTCACTCATTCGCCGCAGGTTGCCGCCGCAGGAGAGGCGCATTGGAATATCCGAAAATCCGAGGTAAACGATGTCACGGTTACATCTGTCGACCGGCTGGGTCCGGCGGAACGAACGGAGGAAATTGCCCGAATGCTTTCCGGCGCCAGCATCACCGAGGAAGCCCGCGCGGCCGCTCTCAGCCTTATTGAAGGATAGTCATTGTGGATATTCAAAATCTAACGGCGGAAGAAGCAAAGGCCGAACATGACAGGCTGGTCGAGTCAATAAGGGACCATGACGTCGCCTATTATTCTGAAGATGCGCCAGTGGTTTCCGATGCGGAATATGACCGCCTGCGTCAGGACCTGCTCGCGATTGAGGCCCGGTTTCCGGAGCTGATCAGAGAGGACAGCCCGTCGCAAAGCGTTGGTGTCACCCCGGCGAAGGGTTTTGGCAAGGTCCGGCACAAGGTTCCCATGCTTTCCCTCGATAATGCGTTCAGCAATGACGAACTCAGGGAGTTTGAAGGCAGGGTCCGCCGGTTTCTGGGTCTGGAGGCGAGTGAGGATGTTTCCTTCTTTGCGGAGCCTAAAATTGACGGGCTTTCCGCCAGCCTGCGGTATGAAAATGGAAAATTCCTGCAGGGCGCAACGCGCGGCGATGGTCAGGAAGGGGAGGACATTACCGCTAACCTGCGGGGCGTCACGGACCTGCCGCTGGAGCTATCCGGCGCCCAAACAGAGGTTCCGGGTATCTTCGAGATACGCGGTGAAGTCTATATATCGAAATCCGACTTCCTCGCCCTAAATACAGCACAGGCAGAAAACGGTGGGAAGATATTCGCGAACCCGAGAAACGCGGCGGCAGGAAGCCTACGCCAGCTTGATTACGAGATTACCAAATCTCGCAATCTGCGCTTCTTTGCCTATGCCTGGGGAGAGGTAAGCAGCATTCCCGGCGCAACGCAGTCGGAAGTGCTGGCTGCGTTCAAGGGTTGGGGCTTTTCCGTCAATCCGCTGTCCCAGGTTTGCGCCAATATGGAAGAGGCGATTGATGCTTACCGCAAGATAGAGGAACTCCGCGCGACGCTGGACTATGATATCGACGGCGTTGTGTTCAAGGTTAACCGGCTCGACTGGCAGGACCGCCTCGGTTTCGTTAGCCGCAGCCCGCGTTGGGCGATTGCGCATAAATTCCCGGCGGAGCAGGCGACCACCATCATAGAAGATATCGAAATTCAGGTTGGCCGAACCGGCGCGCTCACGCCTGTTGCGCGGCTTCATCCGGTCACCGTCGGCGGTGTCGTCGTTTCCAACGCGACACTTCATAACGAGGATGAGATAAAGCGTAAAGATGTTCGCAAGGGCGATACCGTGGTTATTCAACGCGCGGGCGATGTGATCCCGCAGGTCGTCGAGGTTGTCCTCGACAAGCGGCCGGATGACAGCGCAGCTTACGAATTCCCGACCACCTGCCCGATCTGCGGTAGTCATGCGGTTAAGGAAATCAATGAAAGCACAGGCAAAGAAGATGCTATCCGTCGTTGCACTGGTGGTCTGATCTGCCGTGCACAGGCCGTTGAACGGCTCAAGCATTTTGTCTCCCGCAATGCGTTTGACATAGAGGGGCTTGGCGCGAAGCTGATAGAATCTTTTTATGAGGATGGCTTGATCCGCAGCCCCGCCGATATTTTCACGCTGGAAAAGCGCGATGCGGCGCCTGGAAATCTGCAGCGGATCAAGAACCGGGAAGGGTTCGGGGAGAAAGCGACGCGTAATCTGTTCGATGCGATTAACGACCGGCGGGAGATTTCCCTTGACCGTTTTATCTATGCCTTGGGTATTCGCCATATTGGGCAGGGGAACGCGCGGCTGCTGGCCAAAAATTACCTGAGCTTAGCGAGTTTGCGGGAGCGTCTCAGTGAGATGGGAGAAAACGCCGGGGAAGTCTATAGCGAGCTTTTGAACATCGATGGTATTGGTGCTGCGGTTGCCGATGCCGTGACCGAATTTTTCCACGAGGAGCGAAATCAGGCCATTCTTGATGACCTGCTGAGTGAAATATCGGTTGTCGATTTCGAGGCCCCCGCACAGGATAGCGCCGTTGCGGGCAAAACTGTCGTCTTTACCGGCTCGCTGGAATTGATGAGCCGACAGGAGATGAAGGCGAAAGCGGAGGGGCTTGGTGCGAAGGTCAGCGGGTCCATTTCGGCCAAGACGGACTATCTCGTCGCCGGGGCAAAGGCCGGATCGAAGCTCAAGAAGGCAACAGATCTGGGCGTCACCGTCCTAACCGAGCAGGAATGGCTGGATTTGATTGGCGGCTAAACTGGTGCAGTCCTATAGCGGCGCTGTTGCCTGCTGAAGCCATTCTGCGGTCTCTCCCTCAACTTGGGGTTCAAGCTTTTCCTGGACCTCAAAATGATAGCTGTTCAGCCAGGCAATTTCGGCATCGGTCAGCAGGCTCTTCTCAATGAGCGCTTTGTCAATCGGCGCGAAAGTCAGCGTTTCAAAGCCGTAGGTCACACGCTCTGCCCCTTCCGGCGGCGTTACTTCCCGGACCGTCACCAGATTCTCGATCCTGATCCCGTAAGCGCCGGTTTTATAGTAGCCGGGCTCGTTGGAAATGATCATCCCCGGCACGAGCGCGACAGCGCTTGGCATTTTGGATATCCGCTGCGGCCCCTCATGAACGGAGAGATAGCTGCCGACGCCATGGCCGGTGCCATGATCGTAGTCAAGCCCCGCAGACCAGAGCGGCGCACGGGCGAGGGTGTCAAGCTGGCTTCCCGTCGTTCCCTTTGGAAAAATCGCGGTTGCAAGCGCGATATGCCCTTTCAGGACCAGCGTAAAGCGATTGCGCATCTCGGCACTTGGTTCGCCAATGGCTATGGTCCGGGTGATGTCGGTTGTTCCGTCCAGATACTGCGCGCCGCTGTCCACGAGATAGAGCGAGCCCGTCTCCAGCGGGCGGTTCGATGCCTCGCTCGCCCGATAATGGACAATGGCGCCGTTTGGTCCGGCGCCGGAGATGGTATTAAAGCTGAGGTCGCGAAAATTCTCTCCGCTCGCCCGAAAGGAGCGGAGTTTGGCTTCCGCCGATAGCTCATCGACAGTACCAGCCGGTCCATTAACGGATAGCCAGTGCAGAAATTTCGCAACTGCGGCTCCATCGCGAATATGCGCGCGCCGTGATCCATCCACCTCCACCGCATTCTTTGTTGCTTTCGGCAGCAGGCAGAGGTCTTCCGCGCGGGTGATCTCCGCCTTCGCCTCGGTCAGCTGATCGACAATGTACTGGCTGGTGACAGTTGGGTCGATCTGCACCTTCTTCCCGGATAGGGCCTGCAGTGCCTGTTCAAATTCCGCAGGAGGATGCAGCCGCACCATGTTCCCTAGATGCTCCCGCAAGGTCGGGGCGAATTTCACTTCATCCATGAACAGATCGACCGTTGCGTCCTGATGGGTGATGGCAAATCCCAGGGCGAAGGGCGTGCAGGGAAGGTCCGCACCGCGGATATTGAGCAGCCATGCGATGACATCCGGCAGCGTATGGACGATGGCATCGCCTTGCTTCTCCGCGAGCTTTGCGGCAATGCGGTTCCGCTTGCTGGCGGCGCTTTCCCCGGCGAAGCGTTCCTCCTGTGGCTGGACAAGGGCGAGAGGGGCAGGGGGGCGATCTTCCCATACCCGGTCGATCAGATTTTCGGACACCGATTTCAACTGGACGCCTAGCCCTGCCGTGATTTTCTTGAGCGACGCCATATTGTTTTCGGTATGCAGCCAGGGATCAACGGCGAGTGTCTCGCCCGCGCTCAAATTTTCGGCAAGCCAGGCGCTCATCGGTTCTTCACTGACATGCCGGGGTGTGAAGAGGGTGGTATCGACTTCGTTGCGGACTTGCAGGGTATAGCGTCCATCGACAAAGATTGCCGCCCTGTCCTTCAAGATTGCGGCAAAACCCGCCGAGCCTGTAAATCCGGTCAGCCATTTCAGTCGTTCTGCCGCTGCCGGTGCCGCCTCTCCATGAAATTCATCATTGAGCGGGACAATAAAGCCATCAACTTTCTCTGCCGCCATTTCTGCGCGCAGCTTTTGTAGCCGATCCTTTGAAGCGCCGGGATTGAGGACAATGGAGCGGATGTTCCGGCGGAGCTCTTCCTTGATCTTTTCCAGTTTCTGCGCGGTATTTTGGTCAAGTTTCGGGAAAAGTTGCTCAAGCAGCATATTTTCACCGGCGCGCGCAGGTGCGGCAGCGGCAGCCCGTAAAATATTAACGGCCTCCCTTTTGTCTTGATCGGGCAGCAGTGCGGCGACGGCATGTTCTAACTTGGCAGTTTCCATGAGGTTTGTCCTGAAATATGGCAACCTCCTGTAAATATAGAGGTTCTAATCAGAAATATGGCGCTTTTTTAGCATAAGTGCAACGAGAGCTATGCATTTTTTGCAAGGCACCATTTCGATCTTTGCGGGCAAAATTGTGATGTAAGTCATTGTTATTTAATGAATGCAGTGCAATATATCGCTCATCAAGATTGCTTGGTAAGGAAAGTGAAATGTTTTCAAGAAACGCAAAATACGGTGATGCACTACAGTTGCAATATGGTCCGGTAATGGGCGTCCGGTTTGATGCCATGTCGGTTAATCGGCACTTTGGCCTTTCGGGTCTGCTGCAGTCACTGCGAAAACGTATCCGCCTAGCCACGGAACAAAATACTGCGGTTGTTGACTTGGTTGCAAGCCCCCTTGGGAAGGCGGTCAACGACGGTCATGAAATTACCGGGAAAGCAGTGAATGAAAACTGTTTTTACCCAACAAATAAAAGCAATAAGCGTTGAAAATTTACCCGCTTGGTCGGGTTACTGAAACTGAAGGAGTAGCAAAATGATTAGCTATGGCAAACAAGAGATTGAGGCGCTCGCAATGATCGAGCCTGTAAACACGAACACTACTTATATCGACACGGAAACATACGTCAAAAAGGCGCATGAGTTGAGAAGTCTATTCATTGCCGAGAAGCTGTCGAACCTATATCAGGCGACCGTTGGCAAATATCTGAAGAATCGCGAGCTTGCGGCAGCCAAAACTGCCCTTTATGGCATGTCTGATCGCGAACTGCAGGATATTGGTATTACCCGGGGCGACATTGACCGGGCTGTTGAAGGAAAAAGTGAGATGGAAACAACCAAGAAAAAAGGCTTCTGGGCATCCCTGGCAACCAGGTTTATGGAAGCACAGACCTCTCGGGCGGCATATGTCCATTTGATGGCGATGAACTCTCGCGAGCTTGCGGACATCGGTCTGACAAGAGGCGACATTGAAACGGCTGTCAGAGGTGATCGTGTATACCGCGCGAATGATAACCTTGATCGGCCAAGCAACACCAACGATCACCGCAAAGCGGGTTGATCGTTCGCAGCCGACCTGCCTTCGCCTCCCCATATTGGAGGTGGGTCGGCTGCATGATTTATCGCCGGGATTTACCGGCCAGGATCAACGTGGCCCAATTTCCTATTGAATAGCGGCGCTTGAGCGACAACCCTTGCTGCCGATAGGCGCTTCTCACCATTACCTCCTGCGATCCCAAGAGGCCTGAGAGGACGAGTATGCCATTGCTGCTGAGGGCACCCGCGATATCCGGTGCCATTTTCACCAACGGCCAGGCCAGTATATTGGCGACAATCAGATCATAAGGCGCCTGCCTGTTTAATATCCGGCTGTTCAGGCCCGTTGCATGAACCGCGGTCATCAGCGGGGCAAGACGATTTTTCGCGGCATTGTCGCGAGTCACGGTGACTGCGGCGACGTCGATGTCGCTGGCAATTACCGGAATTTTCCAGGCTTTTGCTATGGCCAGCGCAAGCACACCGGAGCCACATCCCAGATCGAGCGGGTTTTTGAAATTCCGGTATTTCCGCAAGTTGTCGAGGGCGAGGAGGCAGCCGTAGGTCGTCTCATGCAGGCCCGTTCCAAAGGCGGCCCCCGCATCAATCAACATGTTATGGCGGGAGTTGGCAGGGTGCGGCGAATCATGAGATCCATGGATGTAAAACCGCCCGGCATCAACAGGCGGCAGCATCTTCTGGCTTTCACTGACCCAGTCTTTCTGCGCGAGCGGCGCAAGTTCAAAGGGCAAATCGGCAGGTAATTGATTAAGAAGGGTGGCGGAAGGTTCCTCAGAGAAGAGGATATCAAGGCGCCAGAGGGAGCCATCACTGACCGCTTCCTCCATCGAGACGGTCAGCGCGTGATCCTCATAAATATCAGCGATTTCTCCAGCCTGAACAAATGGCAGGGTGAGGGTGAGTTGCCAGAAGGCAGGATCAGGCGGCTTCGACAAAATTTTCCATCACCTTCTTGATGCCGGCTTTTTCAAACGCAATTTCCAGCTTTGGCCCGTCTTTTCGGACAATGCGGCCATAGCCGAATTTTTGATGAAAAATCCGTGTGCCGATCGCGAATCCATCTCCCTCAGTCGTTTTGCTTACTGGTTTGGTGCTGTTATCGACAAATTGCTGATTGGCGCGTGCGCGCTTTTCCAGAATTTCGGCAAGATGGGAGCTTTCAGGGTTCCGCCAGCTTGTATGGGAGAATCCTTCACTCTGGCGCGAGCTGTTATAAATCCCCTGATCGGATTGATCCTGGATATGATCCTGCGGGAGCTCATCGATAAATCGGCTGGGCAGGGAGGACTGCCATTGCCCATGGATACGGCGGTTGCTGGCATGGCTGATATAGCAGCGTTCCTTCGCGCGGGTAATGCCGACATAGGCGAGCCGCCGCTCTTCCTCGAGGGCTTTCAGGCCGTTTTCATCGAGTGCCCGTTGATGCGGGAAGAGCCCTTCCTCCCATCCGGGAAGAAACACGACGTCATATTCAAGGCCCTTGGCGGAATGTAAGGTCATCAGGCTGACCATCTCGCTCGTATTGTCCGCGTTATTCTCCATCACCAGCGAGACATGCTCCAGAAACTGGCCAAGGCTTTCATAGTCTGCGACCGCCGGGACCAGCTCTTTCAGGTTCTCCCGCTTGCCCTCGGCCTCCGGAGACTTGTCCTGCCGCCACATATCGAAATAGCCGCTCTCCTCAAGCACCGCCTCGACCAGTTCATCGGGCGGAATCAGGTCTTTTTGTGCCCGCCAATTCTCGAAGGAGGTCATCAAATCTTTAAGCGCAGCAAATGGCTTGCCTTTGAAGAGGCCTTTCTCAACCGCAATATTGGCGGCGCGGGAAAGGGAAATATTTTCTGTCCGGCCAACGTCTCGCAGCTTTTCAAGCGCTTTGGTGCCCAACCCGCGCTTTGGCAAATTGTAAATTCGCTCGAACGCCAGATCGTCATCCGGTTGATTGACCACCCGGAGATAGGCCAGCACGTCGCGGATTTCCCGCCGCTCATAGAAGCGCAGCCCGCCGATAACCCGGTATTTAATCCCCATGCTCAAAAAGCATTCTTCAAAATCGCGGGTCTGGAAGCTGGCGCGGACCAGTATCGCCATATCCTGCAGGCTTTTCCCCTTGCGTTCCAGATTCTCGATTTCATCGGCAATCCAGCGCGCTTCGTTCTGGCCGTCCCAGAGGCCGTTCAGGACAACATGATCGCCGTCATTCCCTTCCGTGAACAGTGTCTTGCCGAGCCGCCCTTCGTTATGGGCGATCAGGCCGGAGGCGGCACCCAGAATATGCGATGTGGAGCGGTAGTTCCGTTCCAGACGGACGACCTTCGCGCCCGGAAAATCATCCTCGAATTTCAGGATATTGCCGACTTCCGCCCCGCGCCAGCCATAGATCGACTGATCATCATCGCCAACACAACAAATATTGCGGTGTTTCTGCGCGAGCAGGCGGAGCAGGAGATACTGCGCCACATTCGTATCCTGATATTCGTCGACAAGGATATATTTGAAGCGGTTCTGATACAGCGCGAGGACGTCCGGATTTTTTTGAAAGAGCGTCAGGACATGAAGCAATAGATCGCCAAAATCGCAGGCATTCTGTGCGGCAAGCCGTTCCTGATAAACAGCGTACAAAGCGGCTGCCTTGCCATGGGCAAATTCAGAACTATTCGTACCCTGAACCTGATCGGCGCGCAGTCCCTTGTCTTTCCAGCGATCGATGATGGCGGCAAGCCCGCGCGGGGGCCAACGCTTTTGATCGACGCCTTCCTCGGTCATGATCTGTTTCAGCAGGCGAAGTTGATCATCGGTATCAAGGATGTTGAAATTACGATCAAGCCCGATCAGCTCCGCATGGCGTCGCAGCAGCCAGACGCCGATGGCGTGAAAGGTGCCGAGCTTGATCTCAATTGCCTCGGGGCCGATGATATTGGCCGTTCTCTCCCGCATTTCGGCGGCGGCCTTGTTGGTGAAGGTGACCGCGAGGATTTCCCAGGGGCGTACGTCGCGCAGGTTAAGGATATGCGCAAGACGGGAAATCAGCACGCGGGTCTTGCCGGTGCCAGCGCCTGCGAGCACCAGCACGGGCCCGTCCAGCGCCTCAACCGCCGCGCGCTGGCCGCTGTTCAACCCCTCAAGATAGGTAAAGTTTTGCGTCGGCGCGTGATTTGCCCCATCGTCAAAATTGCTTATGTCAAACCTGTCGTCCATTGCTAAATGATATAGCCCATGGATAGGGTTGAAGCTACTGTCGATCTGCGTCTTTATCGGAAAACTTTGTCGCGTGCGTCGTCCTGCGCAGAGAGCAGGGCGGCATTATAGCTATGCAGCAGATCCTTGTGATGGAGGATTCCGATAAGCCGCCGTTCATTCGCCCGGTTAATGACGGGAACATGGTCTATACCGGCCTTTTCAATAATCTCGATCGCGGATTTAAGGCTCGTATCGGGGAAGAGGACCGGGCCGCCTTTATGTATCAGGTCATGCGCGGTGATATTCTCCTGCGGTTCGTCTCCGAAAAGGCCGGACTTAAGATCGCTATAGTCGATCCGGCCAATAAATTCATGAGTTTCCGGCTCCACCACGACGAACTTGTCATGGTTGGTATTGCTGACAATCTTGCGAAGCTCCCGCATGGGTGTTTCTTTGGGCACCTCGATAAACTCCCGATCCATGATCCCGCGCACCTGCAGGAAACTGAGCTGACGGAGCGCGCGGCTTTCATTGACATCGACGTTGCGGTTGAGGAGCTGGGTCTGCCAGATGCTCCGCCCGTAGATATGCTTTGTGATCAGCGTCGCGACCGAGACGGCCACCATCACGGCGATGGAGATTTTATAGTCGCCGGTCAGTTCGAACACGATCAGGATCGTCGAGATCGGCGCACCCAGAACGGAGGCGGCAACGGCCGACATGCCAATGATGGCATAGAGGCCATGGCTTGCCGCCATTTCAGGAAAAGCGGTTGCTGCGATCAGGCCAAAGGCTCCACCGGTCATAGCACCGATAAAGAGCGAGGGGGAGAAGAAACCACCCCCGAACCGCGATCCGAAGGTTACGCCGACGGCAATGGTTTTCACCACGATTAGCATGAGGAGAAGGAGAAGGGGATATTGCCCCTTCAGCGCGCTGTCCGTTGCCTCATACCCGACCCCGATAATTTGCGGAAAGAACAAGGCGATGGCACCGAGAACGACACCTCCCGCCGCTGGCCTCAAAACCTCCGGTATGCGAAAGCGGTCGATTGTTCTTTCTGAAAAACCAATGCTCCAGATAAAGAGCAGGGAGACCGCCGCCGCGACGACGCCAAGGAGGGCAATCGCCGGAAACTCCCACAGAGAGACAATCTGGTAATTGGGAATGATGAAGGCCGGAAAGTCGCCAACATATATCCGGCTGATCACGGTCCCGATGACGGAGGCAATCACAATCGGCGCGAAGGCCTGGGTCGCGAGGGAGCCGACAACAACTTCCAGCGCGAAAAACATGCCAGCAATCGGCGCATTAAAGGAGGCCGCAACACCTGAGGAGACACCACAGGCGATCAGCGTCATATAATATTTTGACGGCAGGCGCAGGCGCTGGCCGAGCTGACTGGCGATCAAGGCGCAGAAATGAACGACCGGCCCCTCCCGTCCGCTGGACCCGCCGCAGCCAAGGGTGAGGGCATTGACGAACAGGCCGCCAATGCCGGGCGCTAGTTTCATTTTGCCGCGATTGACGATCACCGCCTCCATGACGTCCGCGACGCCCTGTGGGCGATAATTCGGCAGAACAAATTTCCAGAATAGCCCGATAATCAACCCGCCAATGACCGGCGCGGCCATAATCTGCCACGAGGGAAGATTTGCCGCTTGCGCGAGGATCTCCTGACTACCTACCCCATAGAACAATGTTTGAATTTCACTGATGGCGAGGCGAAATCCGACAGCACCATATCCAGCGAGAAGACCAATCGCGATGGCGCAGGCTATAAGCTTGACCGGCGTACTGCTTGTCGCGGTGAGAAGCGGGTTGAGTATTTTTTCCCCGGTTCGGGAGTTTTCAGAGACGGCCATAGTCAGCCATACGTCCAGTATATTTTTGTCTTTATTAAATAATTTATTATTCGTGACAACCAGATGTATCGCGATTGTCTTAAAGTTTCAATAAATACAGGACTTTTCAGGCTCTAGGCAGGAACTTTTCCGCCCAACCGAGCGTTTCACGGGTGCCGGACGAGGGTTTATATTCGCAGCCGATCCATCCGTCATACCCTTCCGCCTCCAGCAGATCGAAAATATAGGGGTAATTGACCTCGCCATTATCGGGTTCATACCGGTTTGGCGGATTGGCGATCTGGATATGCCGGATGAGCGGTGCGAACTTTTTATACTGCCGGACGATGTCACCATCGGTGCGCTGGACATGATATATATCGAACTGCAGGCGCAGGTTCGGGTGATCGATGTCCTCAATCAATGCCGCCGCCATGCTGGCGCTATCCAGAAAATACCCCGGCATATCCTGAATATTGATCGGCTCGATCAACGCGGTAATTCCGCTCTCTGCGCAAGCTGCGGCGGCCTTTCGAAGGTTGTTGCGATATACGGCAAGCTGGGTTTCCTCGGCAATTGTCGTATCCCGAAGCCCCGCCATCACGTGAAGGCGGGTACAGCCGAGCACATTGGCATATTCAATCGCCTGATCAAGGCTGGCCTGAAATTCAGCTTCCCGTCCGGTCAGGCTGGCAAGGCCCCGGTCTCCCTTGTCGAAATCACCCGCTGACAGGTTGAAGAGCGCCTGGATCAGGCCATTGTCATCGAGCCGTTTTTTAAGCTCCGCCGGTTCGAAATCATAAGGGAACAGATACTCCACCCCTTTGAACCCGTCAGCGGCGGCAGCGTCGAAACGATCAAGAAACGGGATGTCCTGATAGAGGAAACTGAGGTTAGCGGCGAATTTGAGGGACACTTGGCTACATCCTCTCGCGATTCTCTTCAACGATCGGCTTGACGAAGGACGGCGCCTGATCCCAGGGAAAGAGAATCCAGGGATCCTGACTGACTTTGGTGATGAAAGTATCGACCTGCTCCAGCCCTTTTGGCTTGCCATAGATTGTTGCAAAATGGGCGTTGGGGACCATCTTTCGGACATGGCGTGCGGTGATCCCGCTATCGATGAGGTCGTCGACGATGACCCAGCCTTCACCACCATCGGGCAGTTCCAGCCCCTTGATTACATCCACTTCTCCGACGGATTTATTGTCACGATAGGCCGCGATGCAGACGGTATCAATATGGCGGATATCAAGTTCCCGGGCGACAATGGCCGCAGGGACAAGGCCGCCGCGTGTCACTGCAATGACGCCTTTGAATGGCGCTTTCTCCATTAAACGCCAGGCGAGCGCCCGACCGTTTCGGTGTAATTCCTCCCAGGAAACAGGAAAATACTTTGTATAGCCTGCACCAATCGACATTGGACGTTCTCCCGTTTTTACGTTTGCAATGTTTTAAACCGGCTTTGATAAGTTTTAAAGCGTCCTTTTCACGAGGACCTCTCACGGGGTCTTTTTTCAGGAACAGAATTGCAGTAGGTTTTTATAATGGCAACAAGACCCCCGAGTGCGGCACAACTTAAATATCTTCGGCTAGGTCGGTTTCAGCCGGGGGGTAAGCTGCCGCTGTTCGATCCGAACGGACAGCAGATAAGCAAGACCGTGATTAGAAGCTGCCTGAAAAAGGGCTGGGTGCGGACCTGGTTTGATAATCCCATCAAGCCCGACTGGCTTGTCTGCAAACTGACGGAGGAGGGGGTTAAGATGGTCGATAAATACGGGGATCGCCGTTAAGTTCGGCTTCAAGTAAAGTGTGACGGGGATCGCACAACTCCGATTTCTTCCCGATAATACTTTTGATATCCGCCGTTTGGTGCCAGACTTTCCTAATCCGATTATCAGATGATGGGGGGCAGAATCATGACCGGAACCGTTAGTGAACTTATTCTCGCCGCGCTGGCTTTTCTCGCAATTCATATTGTTCCGTCGAGCGTCTTGCGCGAAAGAGTCGTGTCCCGCATCGGTGAAAAGGCCTATATGGCGGGCTTCAGCCTGCTTTCAGTTGTCGTCCTTATCTGGCTTGTTATGGCTTATCGCGCCGCGCCGTTTGGTAATATGCTCTGGGATGCCGGTAATGGCGGGCGGCATCTCGCAATGCTCTTGATGTTAATCGCTTCCATCCTGTTTTTTAGCGCGATTACCAGCCCGAACCCGACGGCGATTGGGGCCGACAAGATGCTCGGCAAGGAGAGTGCCTATAGCGGTATCAATGCCATTACCCGCCATCCCATGATGTGGAGCTTCATGCTCTGGTCCATTGCCCATATCGTGAATAATGGCGATATCACATCAATCGTCTTTTTCGGGACTTTTGGCCTGCTTGCTTTTGCAGGCACCTTTTTAATCGATGCGAAGAAGGCGCGGCAATTGAAGGACGGCTGGGGTGCGTATGAAGCGCGTACGTCGAACATCCCCTTTGCAGCCATTGTCCAAGGCCGCGCGACGCTGTCGATCACGCCGCTATGGTGGCGCATTTTAGCCGGGATTGTCTTGTTCGCGGCGCTCTATCTCCTGCATCCGCTGGCCTTTGGCGTCTCCCCCGGGCCGATATAGGCTTAATAGATGGCGCAGGTGGTATTGCCGGTGGCGTAGAGCTTGCCGTCTTCGCCGATCAATCGGGCTTCTGACGTCGCTATTTTCCGGCCCTTGTGTACGACTTCCGCTGTTGCCGTCACCTTGCCCATGCCCGGCAGCATGGCCCGCAGGTATTTGACATTGAGATCGACGGTCGTATAGCGCTCCCCGGGTTCCAAAACCGTGTGGATAGCGCAGCCAAGTGCGCTATCAAGGAGGGTTGCGGCGTATCCGCCATGGACGGTCCCGATCGGGTTTAGGTGTTTTTCCCCCGGATATCCCGTAAAAATGGCCTTGCCGAATGAAATTTCAGAGAGATCGAATTCCATCGTCCGTCCAATTGCAGGGGGAGTCCCGGCGTCGATTACGGCCTGCAATTGCTCCAGGCCGGTCATTTTCATGCGGACTTCTTCGAGTTCTTTCTTCTTGTCGAGGGCGTTCATTCACTGTTTCCCTTGCTTAAGCAATTCATTGACTGAAAGATATGGTTTTTTCTTAAAACGAAAATATGCTAAATTTGAATATACTCTATTCAAATATGTATAAATATGTCCTGGGATTATTATAGATACTTTTTGGCTGTTGCGGAAACAGGAAGTCTGTCTGCCGCCGCCCGTCAATTGTCCGTTTCCCAGCCGACGGTTGGACGGCAGATCGCCGAACTTGAAAAGCGCCTCGAAACCCGGCTGTTTGAACGGGCATCCCATGGCTATCTTCTGACGTCAGCAGGACAGCAAATCCGGGAGAAAATCAAAGCAGTTTCCGTTGACCTGGATGGCATTGCGCAGGTAATCAGCGGTTTGGACAAATCCCTTTCCGGATTGATCCGGATTTCAGCGACCGAAGGGTTCGGTAGCTATTGGTTGACCCCGAAACTCAGCCAGTTTCAGGCGCGCCATCCCAGCATCCAGTTCGATTTAATGCTCGATATCTCTGTGGTCGATTTGCGCCGCCGAGAGGCAGATGTTGCAATACGGCTGGCTAATCCGAGGGTATCCGATCTGGTCGGCCGTCAGGTCGGGCGCACCGGATTTGGGCTGTATGGCGCAAAATCCTATCTGGAAAAACGCGGGGCGCCGACATCCATGGCAGACCTTGCCAGCCATGACTTTATCGGCTGGCATTCAGGGCGGGATAGCCTGCCGTTTTCCGCAGCGCTGGAGAAGATTGCGCCGCCGGAAAATATTAAGTTCCGGTGCGATACGGTCGCGGCGCAAATTGTCGCCGTGCAAAGCGGCATCGGCCTCTTTGTCGCGCCTCATTATCTTGTGCCGCGTGATGATCAGGTTGTCCGCTTGCTGCCGGCGGAAATCGATCTGAAGTTCGATATCTGGCTGCTGACCCACCGCGATCTGGTGAACGCCGGACGGGTTCGCACCCTTCTTGATTTCCTGTATGAGCATTTCCGCAATGACCGGCATTTTCTGCTTGGGGAGGATTTACGACCCTGATTGTCGAAGCCCGTTTATATGTGATAGGATTGCCGGAACAAATCGCATTGGGAAAAGGAAAACAAGAATGAAGATACTTCCTGAAATCAAAGAGATGCATGACGAACTCACGGAATGGCGGCATCGGATTCATCAGCATCCGGAAACGGCATTCGAGGAGTACCGCACATCCGATTTTGTTGCCGAGAAGCTGGAAAGCTTTGGTATTGAAGTACATCGCGGGCTCGGGAAGACGGGTGTCGTCGGCACACTGACCCAGGGCAGCGGTAACCGTGCGATAGGTCTTCGTGCCGATATGGACGCTCTTGACTTGCAGGAACTGAACGAATTTGACCATCGCTCGCAAATTGATGGCAAAATGCATGGCTGCGGTCATGATGGTCATACGGTGATGCTGCTGGGCGCGGCAAAGCATCTCGCGCAGTCCAAAAATTTTGATGGCACCGTCCGCTTTATCTTTCAGCCGGCGGAGGAAAATGTCGCGGGCGGCAGGGTGATGATCGCGGACGGTCTCTTCGATATGTTTCCGGTCGATAGTGTCTATGGAATGCATAATATGCCAGGGCATCAGGTCGGCACCTTTGCGGTCTGTAAAGGGCCGATCATGGCGTCCGCCGATTTCTTTGAAGCCCGCATCATCGGCAATGGCGGACATGGGGCCTTTCCGCATCTCGCGACAGATCCTGTCGTCATCGCCTCGGAGATTGTGCTCGCGTGGCAGAATATTGTCAGCCGGAATGTCGACCCGCTTCAGTCCGCTGTCGTGACAGTTGCCCAGATCAACGGCGGGCATACGGGGAATGTCATCCCTGCGGATGTGGTCTTGAAGGGAACGACCCGGGCGTTTGACCCGCAAGTCCAGGATATGATTGAAAGCCGGATGCGGCAGATTGCTGTTGGTATTGCCGAAGCGCATGGTGCGAAGGCGGAATTCACCTATGACCGCCGATATGCCCCGACCATCAATACCCCGGATGAAACCGATGAGGCCATTGCCGCGGCTATCGAGCTTGTGGGTGACGCCGGCGTCAATAAGGAGGTAACGCCGGTGATGGGCGCGGAGGATTTTTCCTGGATGCTGAAGGAGCGCCCGGGCTGTTACATCATGATTGCCAATGGTTCAGGGGAGGGAAGCTGTCATGTGCATAACCCCAACTATGACTTTAACGATGAAATTCTGCCGCTTGGTGCGAACTACTGGGTCCGCCTGACGGAAAGGATTCTGACTCAGGACGCAAACTAACTATATTTATGTTCACTTTTTGCCAGATTCTCACCAATTTTTCGTGATCGTGGTTACAAAGTGACAGGAAAAGTGGTGGAATTCATCGTTTGGTAAGCTCACATTAGATACAATAAATGTTCTAAACTATGGGTTCGATGCAGACTTAAATGAGTATGAATGTGACATTTTGGGGTGTTCGGGGTTCGATTGCAACGCCGTCTGCCGATCATATGAAATATGGCGGAAACACGTCCTGTGTAGAAGTGAACGTAAATGATCGCGTTATTATTCTGGATGCAGGGACGGGTGTGCGGCTTCTTGGTGAATGCCTTATGCGCCGTAATTTAAAAGACTATCTCTTCCTGCAATCCCATACCCATTGGGACCATATCAACGGGTTTCCCTTTTTCAGCCCGATATATCGCGACGACGTTAGAATTGAGGTTATGGCCGGGCATCTAGGCGAGCTGGGCGGCATAAAGAAGGTTCTTTCCTCACAAATGTGCCAGCCGACATTTCCCGTTCCCTTTGCGGAGCTTGCCGCCAATCTGAGTTTTCACGATTTTAAGGCGGGGGATTCATTTTCGCTCGGCGATGGTATCTTTGTCCGGACCGCGCCGATGAAGCATCCGGACGGCGGCACTGGGTACCGGATTGAATTTGAAGACAAGTCGATTTGCTACATTACCGATACGGAGCATGTTATCGGTCATCCTGATCAGGATATCCTCGATCTTATCGAAGGCGCGGATCTGGTTATTTATGACTCCACATATACAGATGAGGAATATCCGACGTTCAAGGGCTGGGGGCATTCGACCTGGCAGGAGGGTGTGCGGTTATGTAAGGCGGCGCATGTCGGACAGCTGGCGATATTCCATCATGATCCGTCCCATGATGATAACTTTATGGATCAGGTCGCGAAGGACGCCTACAAGGCCTGGCCAAACGCCTTCGTTGCTCGCGAGGGGATGACGGTGGAAATCAAGGCAGAGAGTTATCCGAATAAAATATCCGTTGCCCGGTGAATGCCGGAGATTATTGATTGCCGATACTGATGGTCGAATCGAAGAAAGAGGCAATCAAACGGGATTGGCGTTCTTCTTCAAGGCAAGTTATGTAAGTCGCTTCTTTCAGGCACGTATCTTCTATCTCAATCCCATGAATACGCTCATCCCAGCGGATATCTGTTTCAGTGAAAAACGCAATGCCAAGGTCATTCGCAACCGCTTCCCGTCCGATCTCCTTGCTTTGTAGGGTGAGGATCTGATGAGCGCTAGAATTGATATACCTTGACCAGTGCCCCCGGGCTTTACTGTCAGCCTCCAGATCGGACGGCATGATTATTATCTGGCCTTTCAGCTCTTTAAGGGTCACCGTTTTCTTCTGTGACCAGGGGTGATCCTTTGAGACTGCCAGTTTCAGGGGAGTCTCCTCAATTTTCTGTCCAAACAGCCTGTTATCTTCGGGAGGTGCATGTTGTATGGCAATATCCGCACGGAAATTGAGGATTTCCTTCTCGATCTGCTGGGCCGGCATAGTCAAAAACGAAAGTCGGATATTTGGATATTTTGCTTGAAAAGTAGACAGCAACTGCAGCGCGCGAAGGGATGAGGTCGCGACGACATTCAGTTGCCCCGCCTTGAGTGAGTCGAGGGAAGCGAGGAGCATGTGGGCCTCGTTTTCCAGGCTAAATATCCGTTTGGATAGCCTCAAGAGCATTTTGCCCGAGGATGTGATCTCCGTCTTCCGTCCGTGCCGCCGGAACAGCTTCGTATTGTAGCTCTGCTCCAATGCCTGAACCTGTAGCGTGATTGCGGGCTGTGTGAGGCCCAGTATTTTTGCTGCGGATGAAAACCCGCCAGTTTCGGCCACGGCATGGAATGCCTTTAGCTGTGCATGGTTCATCGTTGTGGTTCCGGTCTATATCACGTTGTGGTATTCCACATTTTGCGCCTCTCATTGGAGTATTTAATAATTATAATTAACGCTTAAGTTATGTATAAACACTTGTCAATTGAAATAACTATAACTAATACACTATTATAGGGTATTTCATTTTGCAGGATTTACCGGTGCCTGACATCTCGCCTTCGTATTTCTCGTTTATGATGTAGTTCTTTGCATTCTTGCCTAACGATATTATAGGTTGATGCCGAATTGGTATGAAAAGGAGTAGATGTGAGTACAACGGTATATCTTGTTCGTCATGGTGAGGCCGCGGGTTCCTGGGATCAGGCTCTTGATCCGGGTCTAAGTGAAAAGGGAGTTCTTCAGGCTCGGGAGATGGCCACGCGGTTGCATGGGAAGATTGCGCCTGCAAGCCTGTACAGCAGCCCTCTTAACCGCACCCAGGAGACGGCATTGCCGCTGGCCAATTTATGGCAGGAGGGGGCGATTATCACCCCTGAGCTGTCGGAGGTGCCCTCGGCGGGGTTGGATCTCGGGAATCGGCGTGCTTGGCTGACCAAGGTGCTTGAGGGAAAATGGTCACAACAGTCGGAGCATTTGCAGGGATGGCGATCGACGATTCTCGATTTTACCCGCAAGCAGACGAAAGATGCGGTATTTGTGACCCATTTTGTCGTTATCAATGCGATCATTAGTGCCATTGAAGGAAGTGATGATGTCGTTGTCTTTCGCCCTGATCATTGCTCAATCACCAAAATCCAGTTGTCCGGCGGCGGGATGAGCATCATTGAAAAAGGTCAGGAAGCTGATACAGTCGTGAAGTAATTGCCTTTCGTACGGAGGCAGCTTGATCCTGATTTTACTGATATGGAAATGTTGGCCGTTATGACGCATATGAAATCGTTACAGCCTCAGGTAGAGGTTGGCCCCTCCATAGATGACTATCACGTTGAAGAACATATTGGGCATTTGCTGCGTCGGGCACATCAGCGTGCCAGCGCCATATTCCAGTCTTATATGGGGCATGTGCAGATCACCCCGACGCAGTTCGCCGCGCTGACCAAGCTGAGGGACGAGGGGGAGCTATCGCAAAATCACCTGGGTCGCCTGACCGCGATGGACCCGGCGACTATTCAGGGAGTGACCCGGCGCCTGATCGACCGCGGCCTTGTCCAGATACGACCGGATGAAACTGACCGCCGCCGGATGCTCCTGCGTCTGACAGAGGCCGGGGTAAGGCTGACCGAGGATATCATCCCCTATGGTTTTGATATTACAGATGACACGCTTGAACCGCTCTCTGCGGAGGAACAGGAATTGTTTCTGGCATTGCTTAAAAAAATCAGCTGATCCTGCCTTTTGGTTGCATAAGTCGTTAGGCTACGCTGATAACAAGCCCGGAGGTGTATAAGAAGATATGAACTATACCGGATACTGGCAGTTCTGGGCCTTACTGGCGGCCGTTTTCGCCGCATTGACGGCCATATTGGCGAAGGTCGGGGTGAGTGACATCAACTCAAATTTTGCGACTTTCGTGCGGACGGTTGTTATCGTCGTGGCGCTGGCCCTGTTGCTTCTTTATACGGGTGAGTTTCAACCGCTTGATAAAGTACCAAATAAGTCATTGATATTTTTAATTCTTTCCGGTCTTGCAACGGGTGCGTCCTGGCTTTGCTACTTTCGGGCCCTTCAAATCGGCAAGGCATCTCAGGTTGCGCCGATCGATAAGCTGAGTGTCGTTTTTGTTGCGATAATCGCAGCCTTGTTTCTTGGCGAAAACCTCTCAGCGCCCGCGTGGCTTGGCGTAGGCCTGATCGCGAGCGGCGCCATCCTGATCTCTGTCAGCTAGTAACGACCGGATAACATGTGTCCCAGTTTCCTTTTTGATTTCTCGCTTTCAATCCAAATAGGTATAAGCAAGCCACAAATTTCTGAAGAGGAGGGGGCGTGTCATGCATTGGGCGGTTGAGCGGATACTGATTGGGCGGCCGGACCGGCAGACGATTGCAAAATATGCAAAAAGCGGCGATCGTTATCTCGGAGCTATCCTGCTTATCTCGGCGGCGTTGCTCGGGCTTGCGATCACGCAGCCGATGATAACAAGCCAAGGGTTTGCTGGCCTGAACGGCAGTTTTTCCTTACTGAGCGGAATGGCAGCATTGCTTAAAGGCGGGCAGGGAGGGATTGCGTTGCTGATTGCGGTCCTTGCTATTCTGTTGCCGGTCGTTCTTCTTTCGACGGCGTTCGAGCTTTGGTACAAATATGAACTGACGGACGCCAAATTCCTCCGCAAGGCGGGATTGCTCCGCCAGCTTGGCCGTCTCTGGTTTTTAAGTCTCTTCGTTGTTGGGGCGATGATCTATCTCGCATCACGCGCCGATACCGGCCTTGTCCTGCATGCGGCGGTTTATTACCTCATTGTATCGCTGGCAATGCAGAAGCTCGTTGCGTCCCGTCTTCAACCGCTGATTAACGCCATTAAGTTCGTCGAGGAAGAGGAAGACTAAAAGAAAATTAAGACATTTCCTAAATAATCTTCGAAATTGCCTTATTTGCGGCCAGAAAGTTCTGTAATCCGTTCATTTTCGCGTAGGAAATTCCATTGTTGCGTTTCGTATTTACCAAGACTGCCCGCTATCCCGGGCTTGAAGTTGAACATAATCAGTTCCGGCGAAGCTTAAGAACCCTCTTCGTTAATTTAAAATATCGTGGATTCGGCCGAACAATTCTGGGTCTCCTGGCGATTGCCTGCGCGAAAGCACATTTTCCCATTTTGCAGGACTATCGCTTTTATCAGCAGAA
>NZ_JARGOQ010000024.1:31852-50461 GCF_029233945.1 Sneathiella sp.
CCTGCGCGAAAGCACATTTTCCCATTTTGCAGGACTATCGCTTTTATCAGCAGAACATGCGTGAAAGCGGGCTCGATATCGGGGGCGTCGTGGAGCTGGATATGTTGGATATCCCCGATGAGATGAAAGCCTCGGCTCAGCGGTATGAAGCGACGTCGGAGTATGAATTCCGGCATATCCTGGAGCGGCTCCACATAGATTATTCAAACTATCATTTCATTGATTATGGCTCGGGCAAGGGGGCTATTCTCGCTGCTGCGGCGCGGTATCCTTTTAAATCCGTGACCGGAATTGAACTAAGTGGCGCGCTGCATCACACAGCCGAGCAAAATATTGCCGAAATGAAACGGCGCAAGAGGGTTCGTTCCGGAACGCTTACGTCAATTCAAGGGGACGCCGCCAGCCATGCCTTGCCCCCGGTTCCCCACGTTATTTATGTTTTTAACGCCTTCGGTCCAGAAGTGTTGCAGGGGGTACTTGATCGTATTTCAGCTGATCTTGCGGATGTGCGGGAGCCGATATACTTCCTCTACAATAACCCGATGCATCATACGCTGTTGGAGGCGAGTCCTGAATTTGACAAGCTCTCCAACGCGTTCGGTGGAAAATGGATGGTGTTTGCCCGTCCGGCGCGCTACTAGATGCGCCTTAGTTAGCCGATTGAATAAAAATTACCGGCTTAGTTCCTTCATCGCGTTTTCAAGGCCGCCGATGGTGAGCGGATACATGCGGTCTGTCATCAGCTGTTTCATCATCTGAACCGACGGCGTGTAGTCCCAATATTTCTCTGGCACCGGATTGAGCCAGACCGCCTTATGGTAGATGTTCAGCATCCGCTCCATCCAGGCTTGCCCGGCTTCCTCATTCCAATGCTCGACACTGCCGCCTGCATAGGCAATTTCGTAGGGACTCATGGTGGCGTCCCCGACAATGATCAGCTTGTAGTCGGCGGGATAAGTATGGAGTACGTCCCATGTCGGCATGAAGGAGGTATGACGGCGGCTGTTCTCCTTCCAGAGTTTCTCATAAACGCAGTTATGGAAATAATAGAATTCCAGATGCTTGAATTCAGTGCGCGCCGCTGAGAACAGCTCCTCGCAGGCCTTGATATGATCATCCATCGATCCGCCGATATCAAACAGGATCAGGACCTTCACCGTGTTGTGCCGTTCGGGCCGCATTTTGAGATCCAGAAAGCCCGCGTTGCGCGCGGTTGAGCGGATGGTGTCGTCGAGATCAAGCTCCTCCGCGGCGCCTTCGCGGGCGAACTGGCGCAGCCGCTTCATGGCAACCTTGATGTTCCGGGTGCCAAGCTCAACGCTGTCATCGAGGTTCTTGTACTCGCGCTTGTCCCAGACCTTCACGGCCTTGCGGTTCCGGCTTTCCTTTTGGCCGATGCGAACCCCTTCGGGGTTATAGCCATAGGCGCCGAAGGGCGATTTCCCGGCGGTACCGATCCATTTGTTGCCGCCCTGATGCCGTTTTTCCTGCTCTTTCAGGCGCTCCTGCAGTGTCTCCATGAGCTTTTCCCATCCGCCCATGGCCTCGACTTCCGCCTTTTCCTCATCAGTGAGGGAAAGCTCCGCCAGTTTCTTCAGCCATTCTTCGGGAATTTCAACCTCCGTCCCATCGGAAATAAACTCGATACCGTTGAAGCAATGACCGAAGACCTGATCGAACTTGTCCAGATTCTTCTCATCCTTCACCAGCGTTGTCCGGGCGAGATAGTAAAAATCATTCACCGAATATTCGGCGCAGCCGGCTTTCAGCGCCTCGATCAGGGTGAGGTATTCCCGTAAAGTCACGGGGATCGAGGCCTCTTTCAGGGTAAAGAAGAATTTGGTGAACATGGCCGTTCCGCCCTAACGCTGTTCGCGGCGGGAGAGGAAAGCCAGCCGTTCAAACAGATGTACATCTTGCTCATTCTTGAGAAGCGCGCCATGCAGCGGTGGAATAAGTTTCGAGGGATCCTTAGAGCGGAGCACTTCTTCGGGGAGTTCTTCGCTCATCAGAAGTTTCAGCCAATCGAGCAGTTCGCTGGTTGACGGCTTTTTCTTGAGGCCCGGTGTTTCGCGGACATCGAAAAAGATCTTGAGGGCGTCGCGGACCAATTCCTGCTTGGCATCGGGATGATGAACATCAACGATTCTTTCCATCGTTTCTTGATCGGGAAAGCTGATGTAATGAAAGAAACAGCGGCGCAGGAAAGCGTCCGGCAGTTCTTTTTCATTATTCGAGGTGATGATCACCAACGGCCGATGCGCCGCCTTAATCGTTTGCTGGGTCTCATAGACGAAGAACTCCATCCGGTCGAGTTCCTGCAACAAGTCATTTGGAAACTCGATATCCGCCTTGTCGATTTCGTCGATCAGCAGGATCGGGCTTTCATCGGCCGTGAAGGCCTCCCACATCTTGCCGGGGCGGATGTAGTTTGAAATGTCATGCACCTTGTCATCGCCAAGCTGTGAATCGCGGAGACGGGACACGGCGTCATATTCATACAAGCCCTGCTGCGCCTTGGTGGTGGATTTGATGTTCCATTCGATGAATTGCTTGCCGAGGGCTCTCGCCACTTCCTGCGCCAGCACAGTCTTGCCGGTGCCGGGTTCCCCCTTGATCAGCAGAGGACGTTCCAGTGTCATCGCGGCGTTGACGGCAATCATCAGATCTTCCGTCGCCACATAAGTATCAGTACCTTTAAATTTCATGCCGTATTCTCGATTTCTTTTTCTTATTTCTATGGATTGCGAAGGCGCTATTGATTGGAAAATAAGCCCCACGGGCATTTTGATCAAGCTATTTGACAAAAAGTCAATTTAGCAAAGATCAAATTACCCGGTTATTTCAGAACCGCAGGGAAGTCCTCGCCATGAGTTACTTTGTTGCCCGCCTCGCAATGGAGGAGGTCTTTGAGCAGACCATTCTTCACCGAATAGATGATGCCATGGACCGCAAATTTCTGTCCGTTGTCCCAGGCGTCCTGAACGATTGTGGTTGCGCAGACATTCTGGACCTGCTCAATGACATTCAACTCGCATAGAAGATCGGCTTTCTCTTCCTGCGCTCCTGCCTTTTCAATCAGGTCTTGATATATCCGGGCGGTGGTCCGGATATGCCGGAGCCAGTTATCGATCATCCCGTTTTTCTGGGAGGACATCGCTGCCGCGATACCGCCGCAGCCGTAATGGCCACAGACGATTACATGCCGGACCTTCAAGACCTCGACGGCATATTGCAGGACGGAAAGGCAGTTCAGGTCCGAGGGCACGACGATATTCGCAATGTTGCGATGAACGAACACTTCGCCCGGGGGTAAGTCCATAATCTGGTTGGCGGGAACGCGGCTGTCCGAACAGCCGATCCAGAGATGCTCCGGGGTCTGTTGATGGGCGAGGCGGGAGAAAAAGTCAGGGTCCGATGCCGTGGTGCTCGCCGCCCATGCTTTGTTCTTCTCAAATACTTTCTTGAAATCTTCCATCAACCATTTCCTTGCAGCATCACTTCTGGCGAATCATGTCCTTTAATCCGTACGATGGCGACTATTTAGCATAGTTTGAGGTCAGGGAAACTGTTAATTGATATGAAGGGGACCCTGGAATTTTGGCTAAATGATTTGACAAACTAACGGTTTGGGCGGAGCGTTAGGCAAACAAGAATAATAGTCAGAAATCTTTATGTCCCCGAAACCAAGACCTCCCGCAGTTAAAAGACGTGCGCTTTATATATTCCTTATCTGCGCCACTCTGTTCGGCTTGGGGCAGTTCCACAGGATGTCCGGTGCTGTGCTTATGCTCCCCATTTCTGTGGATATCGGGATTGCGGTTGAAAGTCTTGGCATCGCGGCGGCGGCGCTTTTTTTCGCGTCTGCGCTGGTTCAGGTGCCCATCGGCATGGCGCTCGACCGGTTCGGGCCGCGTATCGTTATCCCGAGTATTACTGTTTTTGCGATCCTCGGTTCTTTCCTGTTGGCCTCCGCCAGTGACTTGCAAGAAGTGATCACCGCGCGGATCCTGATCGGGCTCGGATATTCGGTAACGATGATGGCATCCTATGTTTTGTTCGCAAAATGGTTCCCACCGGCAAAGTTCGCGACCATGGCGTCCTGGCTTATGGCATTTTCCAGCATCGGGGCAATAATGTCATCCGCACCGCTTGCCTACGCGATTGAGCTGTATGGATGGCGACTCCCGTTTATCTTTATTGCGGGCATCACACTGCTCGCGGTATTGGTCGGAATTTTTGTGATCCGCGATCATCCGCCGGAATATTCCGAACATGCCGATAAGCCCGCGACTTTTGGGCAAAGTATCCGGGGCTATTGGGAGGTTTTGCGCCATCCCAGATTTTTCTATCTTCTGGCGATGGGATTTGTTGCCTATGGACCCGCGGCGGCGTTGCTCGGTATGTGGGGTGGCCCCTATCTTGAGGATACCTTCGGACTGGATGGATTTGAGCGGGGACAGATCCTGCTGCTAATGACCATTGTCGTGCCGGTTGGCGCGTTATTCTTTGGACCCCTCGATCGCATTTTCAAAAGCCGCAAAATGATTGTTATCTGTGCTGTCTCCACGGAGCTTATGGCTTTTGTCATTTTGGGTCTTGTGGAGAATATTCCGCTTTGGGCTGTAACGGCGTTGTTTGTCTATATCAGTTTCGTTCAGCAATATTATGTCGTGCTCGCCGCTCATTGCCGGAACTCATTTCCCGATCATCTGGTCGGCCGGGCCAATTCGACACTCAACCTGATCAGTATCACAGGCGTTGGCTTTATGCAGTCTCTCTATGGCTGGGTTTTGGCCGCTAGCACGGAAAACGGTTATGCGCATTCCTTCCTCTTTATCGCCGGCCTCCTGGTCGCGGCGTTGATCATCTACGCAGGTTCTTCGGAAAAGCCGGTCCCCCAGCAGAGCTGACTTCGGCGCCGGTAGTGAGCCTTCCCGGTCCGGGCTGTCATTATTCCAACATAGTTTTCCATTACAAGAAAGAGAGAGGGGCGTCATACGGGGCTGATCACAATTTCGTCAGCGAGCCTGCAAAGGCATTGCAAAATCAGCCAAAAAGTCTTAAATTAGAACCATTATAATGTGCGCCTGGTTCCACAGCGTCGACATTCGACTTTATTGAGTGGGAGGAAGATCACATGAACAAGCAAGAGACCGCAAATACACAACAGCGCAATCGCGCCTTCGTCTCGGCTGCGATGTCTATCCCGCTGCTCTCGCGGGAGAGAGAATTCGAACTGGCTTTTCTCTGGCGGCAAAAAGGCGACGAGAAAGCTTTGCATGAGCTTGTCTCTGCCTATATGCGCCTGGTTGTCTCAATGGCCTCCAAGTTCCGGAACTATGGCCTCTCCATGAGTGATCTCGTACAGGAGGGGAATATCGGCCTGATGCAGGCGGCCTTCAAGTTTGAGCCGGAGCGGGAAATCCGCTTTTCGACCTACGCCAGCTGGTGGATCAAGTCGGCGATGCAGGACTATGTCCTCAGAAACTGGTCGATCGTGCGCTCGGGCACCAGTGCGTCCCAGAAATCCCTGTTTTTCAATCTGCGCTGGCTGCGGGCGAAAATCCAGACTATGGACGATACAGCCTTCTCGTCGGATACGTTGATCGCCATCTCGGAAAAGCTGAAGATCGGATTGAAAGACGTTGAAAAGATGGCGCATCGACTGTCGAGCCGCGATCAGTCCCTCAATGCGCCCATCGGTGAGGAGGGGGACGACAGCATTGAAGACTTTCTGCAGGATACAAATCCGACGCCGGAAGAAAATACAATGCACAATATTGATGGCGCAGTCCGGTCAAAATGGCTTGAAACCGCGTTGCAGGAGCTGACGGATCGGGAGCAGATCATCATTCGCGAACGGCGTCTGCAGGATGATAGGACCACCCTTGAAGTGCTGGGAGGCCGTCTTGGCATTACAAAGGAGCGGGTGCGCCAGATCGAGCATAAGGCATTTGAAAAGCTGCAAAGTTCCGTCGTTCGGATCAGCCGGGAAGCAAGCCGCTATCCGGCGCTCGTTTCAGATCAGCGGAAGCATTCCTAGAGCAAACGCGCCTGCGTCGGGGGCGGGTCTTGAGGTTTGAGCAAGTCCGCATCATCATTGCGGATATTCCCGACCCGGTTGGAGACTTTGTGAAAGCTCATCCGGTCGGCATCGAAAGACTTGAGCAGTTCTGATCCTGCCTCACATCTGAGCCAGGATTCAAAATCTGACGGGTCGAGAATGACCGGCATGCGCGGATGAATGAAGGAAATGCTGTCGCACGCGGTTGTTGTCAGGATCGTACAACTTTCAATGATATCGCCTTCCGGTGATTTCCAGCTTTCCCAAAGACCTGCAAATGCAAAGAGCGGCATGCCCTGCACCCCGATCAACCAGGGCTGCTTTGTGCCTTTGGACAGTTTTTCCCATTCATAAAACCCGTTCGCCGGGATAAGGCAGCGGCGGCTCTTGAAGGCCGCGCGATAGGCCGGTTTTTCTGCGACGGTCTCGCATCTCGCATTGATCATCTTGGCGGCAAATTCAGTGGATTTTGTCCAGGACGGGATTAATCCCCAATGCGCCGGAAAATAATGGCGCTTTTCTTCTCCCTCTTCCGTCGCGAGGCGAACGGCGGCGATATCCGTCGTCGGAGCAATGTTGTAGCGCGCCGCAAGATTGGGCCGTTCGGGAAAGCCGAACAATCGCTGCAATGCGTCAACCGAACTGGTTAAACTGTACCGACCGCACATCAATCCCACCGCAACATGATTATAACTTTTCGCGACATTGTGACCATTGCTACAAACTCCCACGTTTTCAGCGGTTTATCCAGCATTTCCGTGCCTCGATACTTGATACGTCTGCTCGCGCTCTATATCTGCTCGCTTAACAAAGGTCACTTATTACAAATAAGCGAACCTGCCGAGGGGCCGCTGTGAACTGCAGCGGTCCAGATTAGGGATAGTAAAGATGTCGGATGAAGTTAAAGCAACCTGGTTTATCGCCATTATGGTTATTGGCATATTGGGGTTGGCGTCATTTTTTGGCTAGGTGAACAGGCCTAGCCGAGCGTGGCGAGGCCCGGAAAAGTTTCCAAAAACCAATAGGCCAGTATCTGGAACTGACCTGTAAATATCAGCAGACCGGTGGCAATAAGAATGAGACCGGTTCCCACTTCTACCAACTTGAAATAACGCCGGAACTTCCGCATGAATGTGAGGAAGTGGTTGATCGCCAAGGCGGCAATGATGAAGGGAATTCCCAGCCCAAGGGAATATATCCCGAGCAGACTCACGCCATAACCGAGAGAACTCTCGCTTGCAGCGATCGCGAGGATGGTGCCAAGGATAGGCCCGATACAAGGGGTCCATCCAAACCCGAACGCGAGCCCAATGACATAGGCGCCAAGCCAGCTTTGCGGTTTTTCAAGATCATTGAACCGCGCCTCCCGGTAGAGCAGGGGAATACGGACCAGCCCGGTCATATGGATACCAAAAAGGATGATGACGCCGCCCGCGATCTTGGAGAGTAGCTCCAGATGCTCAATGAGCAGCCGGTTGATATAGGACGCCGACGCGCCGAGCAGGACAAAGACGGTTGAAAAGCCCAGAACGAAGATGACCGCCGTCGCAACGACCCGCCAGTTGATCCCCTTGGCGCCATCTTCCTGGCCCGGTTCCGCCAGCTCTTCGAGGGTCGTTCCTGCGACAAGGCAGAGGTAGGCGGGCACCAGCGGTAGGACGCAGGGGCTCAGGAAGCTGATGAGGCCGCCACCGGCCGCCGCCAGATAAGATATCTCCAAACCTGCCATTCCGTTTAACCTCGCACCATAAGGGCCAGCGCCACAGTTACCCCTTTTGCCCGTCACGATCCAGTCACAAGATTGTATATTAAGCTGGATATCAACCGGCGGAATAAGGTAGCAATGAAGTGTCTAGAATAAAAAGAACATATAATGATTGATAAATTTGCCACCGCGACGATATGCCACGACCTCAGCGGCCCCGACGGGGTGAGGCTTGAACCTCAACAGCAGGCCCCACTTGCGCCGGGGCAGATGCGTGTCCGGTTGAAGGCGGCGGCACTTAATTTTCCGGATCTCTTGATGACCTATGGGAAGTATCAGTTCAAACCGGAGCTGCCCTTTATCCTCGGTATGGAGGCGGTCGGCATCGTCGAGGAAACGACGGATCCCGCCGGGCCATATAAAGTCGGTGATGCCGTTCTTTACAAGAACAAGACAGGGGCATTCGCGACATACGCGACGGTCGAGGCCACTCAGATAGAGCCAATGCCGAAGCATCTTACATATGCTGAGGCGGCGGCTTTCTCCGTGACCTTCCTGACGGCCTATGTCTCCCTTATCGAGCGGGGAAGGTTGAAGGCGGGGGAGACTTTGCTGGTGCTGGGGGCTGGCGGCGGCGTTGGTCAGGCAACCGTTGCCTTGGGCAAGGCGCTCGGGGCAACCGTTATCGCCGCCGCGAGTTCTGCGGACAAGCTCAGAATTGCAAAGGAGAGCGGCGCTGATCATCTTATCAATTATCACGACGTCTCTTTTCCGGAGCGGGTGCAGGAAATCACGAACGGCAGGGGCGCGGATGTTATTCTCGATCCCGTCGGCGGCACATTCTTTGAACAGAGCCTGGATTGCATCGCGTGGGCGGGTCGGCTGCTGGTGGCGGGGTTTGCAGGCGGGGAATTTGGTGTTCTGAAGGCGAATTTGCCCATAGAGAAGGGCTGTTCCGTCATTGGCGTACGCGCCGGAGAGTTCGGCCGTCGTGATCCGGTAGCCGGAGCACGCGTCAGCATTGGCCTTAGAAAGTTTGCCGAAGCTGAAAATCTGCGGCCCATTATCGGGAAGGCCTGGCCGCTTGCGCATATATCTGACGCGTTGCGCGCGATGGAGCGGCGGGACGCGACGGGCAAGCAGATCATCCTGATCGATGACTAGCGCCGGCGATTTCTGGATTTAGCGGTCAGGAAGTGCGGGGGCCATAAGGCATGGCCACCCGTCATTTTACACACTGATCTTAAGCGACTTCCGCAAGCTTGGAGGAATCTTCGACAAAAATGCCCTCCAGTAAACGAAGGACATCGACAACATTCTCGTCCTGCAGGGAATAATAGATCGTCTGGGCCTCGCGCCGTGTCTTGACAACTTCTTCCTTGCGAAGACGGGCGAGGTGCTGAGAGAGGGCCGATTGGCTCAATCCCACGATTTTTTCAAGCTCGCCGACGGAACGTTCCGATTCGACCAGATTGCATAAAATCATAAGACGGTGCTTGTTGGAGATTGCCTTTAGAAACCGGCTGGCGTCCTGCGCCTTATCTTGGAGCGACGTGATATTCATCAATAAAACCATATACTTTGTTATTCTAGTTTAAAATTCTGATAAGCTCATATAACAGTTGGATTGATTGATGCAAGAAAAACAATATGAAATAACAAAAAAAATCTGTGAAACACTATTTTATGGGCAGCGAGCCCAAATTATAGGCAGGTAATGCACAGATTTTGTTGCCTTTTTCGGAGTTTTTCGGTTTTTATTGCAACCAAGTATTTCCAGATTCTGTGATCTGCTTCGTCTTGTCGCAGGCTAGTGGGTCACAAATTCTTGTATATTACGTTATTCTCTGATACCAAATCAGCCGCCCGAATAGAATATGGTGCCTGTGGATCATTCGGGTTGTTATCCCGTCGCAGCGTTCATGATGCGATGTTTCGACATATACCTCATTTGGGGGATAGGATCAGGGGTAAGTGAGCCTGATCGTTGAAATATGTTTGAGGTTTCGCTAACTGATTGATTTGTAAAACTAACTTAGAGTTTCAGTAAACACTTTTGAAGGTGCTTGGTAAGATTTTATTAACCATCGATCGAATGTCTTGGTTAATAGAAGGTAAAATAAACTGCGGCTTATCCCGTATTAGGGGGATGAGGATAGGCCCGGTGAATTGGTAGAATTCTGACAAGGTTGAAATGGCGTTTTAGTGCAGCTTTACAAATTATATAAAAATGGAAAAGTGACGATGCAGAGCCCCTTGAGCAAGATAGTTTCGATGACAAATGCAAAGTCGCATGAATTTGGCATGTTCCTTGGCGCCATGAGCATTCTGGGCGCCGTGGTGATTGGCCTCAGCCTGCTTCTTCAAATTGGTGCCTCGGCCAAGCCGATTGAGCATATCGCAGCGGCTGGCGCGATAAAACATGCCAATCTGGCGCGTCTTGACAAGAAATTTGCAGAGCTTCCCGCTTTGCCGAGCGCTTTTGGCGCGCTTTCCAATCTGGATATGCCAAATGGCGATAAACTTGATGACTCGCTGGCATCCGTCGATCTTTTTGGCCGGGCCTTCACGCAGGAAGAAATGTGCATCGCGCAGGCGGTCTATTTCGAAGCGAGGAGTGAGCCGCTCGTCGGACAGGTGGCCATTGCTGAGGTCATTTTAAATCGCATTGTTGATGCGCGTTATCCCGGCACGGCCTGCAATGTCGTTTTCCAGAACCAGCATTTGCGGAATAAGTGCCAGTTTTCCTTTGCCTGTGATGGACAGTCGGATCGGCCCAAGAATGCGGCAGCTTGGGAGAAATCCCTCAAAGTCGTCGCGCTTGTCATGAAAGGCGAACGCAGCGGCGTTGCCAAGCGGGCCACGCACTATCACGCCTCCTACGTCTCCCCGAGGTGGAGCGCGCATTTGAGCAAGCTCGGCCAGGTTGGCAGCCATATCTTCTATCGCGAAGAAACGATCTAGCTTGCCGCCGGAACCGGGCGGTTTTTGCGATAGGCAATCCCCGTGTGAATGACAAGTGTCGCAATAACGATGGCACCGCCAAGGACAGTTTCCGGACGCGGCACCTCGGCGAGTACAAGCCATACCCAGAACGGTCCCAGAATGCTTTCCATCAGCATCAGGAGGCTGACTTCCGGCGCTGAAATATAGCGCGGACCGACCGTGATCAGCCCGAAGGCGCAGGGCAGGACGATCAGCCCGAGGATGCAAAGATACGTGAAATCAAGCCCGGTAATGGCAAGCGGTGCGCTGAACGGCAGGGCGAAGAGCGCCGTCAGTATCCCGGAAATGCCGAGGGACGGGACCATGTCGATATTTCGGGCGTGACGCACCGTCGTAATCTGCCCGGCAATCATGAAGGCACAAAGGATGGCATAGAAATCGCCATGGCGACTGCCGCCGCCGACACTTCCGATGAAGATCAGGCTGATTCCGCCGATGCAGATGCCAATGGCGATCCAGGTAGAGAGCGGAATTGATTCCTTGAGGATCAGCCAGGAGAAAAGAGCGGCGAAGAGCGGGGCTGTGGATATGATAACCAAGGCGTTGGCGGCGCTGGTATGGGTTAAGGCCAGCACAAAAAAGCAGGTGCTGAAGGTGAACAACAGCGCGGCGAGCAGACCGCGCCTGCCCATCGCCCGGACAAGGCCGACCGTGTCACTACCGCAGCGCAGGAGGTAAAAACCGAATATTCCAATCGCAAAAAGCAGCCCGCGCCAGAACAGGATTGTGGCGCTATCCGCTGCGACAAGACGCACAAGCAGCCCGTCCGGCGTGAGAAGGAGAACACCGGCTGCCGTGACCAGTATGCCGTAGAGGTGAGGGGATTTTTCTCTCATTTACTGTCTTGTCTTTCTGCGTCAGGCGATTTTATGGGCCATCATGCTATCCGCTGTCTCGGTGATGGATTGGGCCATGGGCATGGGCATCCAGCCAAAATGCTGGCGAACCTGGGAGGTGTCGAACTTTGTCGCCGGGCCGAGACGGGTCACGACAAGTTGGAAGGTCGGGCTGAAAAGCGCGAGAAAGTGAACCAGCCAGTCGGGAACCGGTCTCTGGGGGATTTTATATCCTTGCGTCTCCAGATGCGATTGCAGCAGCCGGGCCATTTCCCGAAATGACATGGCTTCCGCGACACAGATATAGCGATTCCCCGGTGCATCCGGATGGGTCAGGGCCGTGACATGGGCGCTCGCGACATCCCGGACATCCACCAGGCTGAAGCCGATATTCGGAAGGCCGGGCACCTCGCGGGCCATCAGCCGCCGGACAATCTCGTGAGAGGCGCTGGTATCCGCATCGATAACCGGACCCAGAACGAAGCCTGGATTGATAACGGCAAATTCCGGTTTTTCTCCGTCGGAGAGCGCGTTTATCAAATCCCATGCCGCCCGCTCGGCGATGGTCTTGCTCTTCTGATAGGCGCCAATGTCTTTTGTCGTATCGCTCCAGTGCGATTCATTCAGGGATTTCGATTTGTCATGGCCACCAGACACCGCCGCGATGGAGGATGTCATGACGATACGCTTAACGCCCGCATCAATGGCCGCGCGAATGGCGCGCAGTGCTCCGTCGCGCGCCGGGATGATCAGCTCATTCTCATCCTTTGGTGCCTCGGCGGGGAGGGGGGAGGCCATATGCATCAGATAATCGGCATCGCTCATCGCGTCTGCCCATCCCGTATCCTCGTTGAGATTGGCCTGTACAAAGCTTAAATTCGTGACATCGCAATGCCTGGAGAGCGAGGTTGCCAATCCGTCCACGCGGCCCATATCCCGCACCGTTCCGCGCACCGAGTATCCCTGTTCCAGTAAATCGCGGATTGTATGAAGCGCGATAAAACCGGACGCACCGGTGACCGTGACGAGGCCCTTGTCGTTCATCTGGCTCTCCTTATCTGAACCTCATTAGCATAGGGAAGTTTTACACTTCAGTATAAAAAATAACATCGGTTCCCGGGAAGATATTATGCTGGAAATCGCGAGAGTGGAATTTCCCTTGAGCGGCAGGAGAGAAGCATGAAGCATGTGGGCGTCGATTGGCAAAAACTGGGCGAAGATCTGGATCAGCATGGCTACGGCATGATTAAAAACCTGCTGACGGAAGCGCAATGCGCCTCTCTGATTGATAATTTTGAGAATGAGCCGCTCTACCGTAGCCATATCGTGATGCAGCAGCATGGCTATGGTCAGGGGGAATATAAATATTTCACCTATCCGTTCCCGGACCAGATTGTCGCACTACGGGAGGGTTTTTACCCGCCGCTTGCGCGCCTTGCCAACGACTGGGCCACGCGTCTTTCAAATGGAGAGCGATATCCCGACACACTCGCCGATTATACCGCGCGTTGCCATGCGGCCGGGCAGTTGAGGCCGACGCCCTTGATCCTGAAATATAATGCGGGCGATTATAACCGGCTACATCAGGACCTATATGGGGAACATCTTTTCCCCTTGCAGATGGCCATCCTTCTCAGCGCCCCGGGAGCCGACTTTGAGGGCGGGGAATTCATCCTGACGGAGCAACGCGCGCGTCAGCAGTCGCGGGCCCGCGTTGTCCCCTTAAAAAAGGGCGATGCGGTTATCTTCGCCGTTAATCAGCGACCGATACCGGGAAAAACCGGCTCTGTGCGCGTGACCATGCGCCATGGGGTGAGCGATGTGCTTAGAGGGCAGCGCTACACTCTCGGCATTATTTTCCACGACGCCAAGTAATTTTCTCTGGCTGTATCCGGCGCGCTGCCGCCATTGATTTTGCTTTGACAAGTAAAATCTTTGAATTACTGTCCTGTGAGCGGCACGGGGCAGGCGGTTCCTTGCCTGAATGCTATGGTTTTTTGGGGGAGGGGCCAGAGGCAGCGCATGACGGAAAAAGCCAAACGGGTCGGGTTCCTCCTGACCGATCAATCGAGCATGATTTGTTTCAGTAGCGCCATCGAGCCCTTGCGATCCGCAAATCGGATGAGCGGCCAGCATCTTTACGACTGGAATATTCTCACACCGAACGGCCTGAGCATTCAGGCCAGCAACGGGATCAGCATTTTACCGGACATGATGCTCGCGGAGGCGGCCTGTCTTGATATTCTCTTTGTGTGCGGCGGAATCGGGACGGACAAGATCAAGGATGAGCATCTCCTCGCGGAGCTGCGCCGGATTGTGCATCACGGAACCGAAATCGGCGCCCTGAGTACAGGCGCTTTTATCCTGGCGGCGGCCGGGCTTTTGAACGGCTATCGCTGCACTATTCATTGGGAAGGGGCGATCAGCCTGAAGGAAAGCTACCCGGAAGTCGTCTTTACGGGCAGCATTTTCGAGATAGACCGCAGCCGCTATACCTGCGCCGGCGGCACTTCCGCCATTGACCTGCTGCTTCATATCATCGGGAAAGAGCATGGCGATAAGCTCGCCTATGATATCTCCCTGCAGTTCATGCATGATAGAATCAGAAACCATAGTGACAAGCAGCAGGTCGTGAGGAAATTGCAACTCGCCGCGAAATCCCAGAAACTGCTGACCATCGTCGAAATCATGGAGCAGAACATTGAGGAGCCCCTGTCGCCGGACGAACTGGCGGCAATGGTGGGTGTCTCGATCCGTCAGGTGGAACGGTTGTTCCGTCAGCATACCGGGCGATCCCCGGCGCGATACTATATGGAAATGCGCCTGGAACATGCGCGGCTTCTGCTTTTGCAAACCAGTATGTCCATTACGGAAATCTACATCGCCTCCGGCTTCTCCACCCATTCGCATTTCGCCAAAAGCTACCGCGAATATTACGGCATAAGCCCAAGCCGGGAAAGAAAGCCGGTTTATAGCTAAGAGGTATTTGCTTTCGGGCGCCTTTTTTCTATGAACCGGCGCAGCCGATGGCGGAATTTATGGCGCTTAAATGGATTGGCCTTTGATGGCTTTCCTGTCCAGGCGAGATCAGATAGATATTCGCGTGTCCAGTCATCCCCTTCGTTATACGCCCTGGTTCGATTGTCGGAAACGAGAAGTGCCCTCTGGCCTCCGCAACGAAATGTCGCACTGTCAGGCCAATTTTCTACTGCCCAGCATTTGCCATTTCGATCAACCACATAGGGCTGCTTTCCCATAGCCTGAATTTGCCGGGTAATACTTTTCTGGCCGGATTCCATATGTCTTGCGTCATCCTTTGTCTCAACCTCTATGGAGTCGATTTGCCTCATAGTATCCGCCCTGATAATAAAGCCGTTTGTGCGGATGTGCGGGTTAGGAAAGGGCGGATCGTCGGCGCCTGTGCTTTCCCAACTGCCGGTTGCGCCGGCTATCCCGGCGTCTGGCGAATTTATAAGGCAATCATAGAGGTGGGTGAGCCAGTTATCGCACCGGATTTCACTGAAGGAGTTTAAAAAGCAGAAATACCCGTAGTCGAGTTTTTGACTTACATCGAAATAGGGGCCGAGATCGAGACCTCCGTCCCCCGGATAGTCATGGGCAATGAACTCCGTATCGGACAGATACTTCAGATAGGAGGCCTTCTCATCCGGATCGAAATCCTTGAAAATCAGGATGAGATCATGATCGAGAGATTCATTGTGCGCTTTATAGGAGGAGATGAAGTTTCTGAATGGCTCCATGCCGTTTGATTTGCGAACCAAATGCGCAACTGCAATGGAAGAGCCCGACATTCCCTACATCATCTTTATGAAAAGAGTTTTGATATTGTTTTCCGAAGGCCGGTTTTCGGACCATTTACCGCAAGGTAGCGAAAGACGGAAATGCCAAAGCGCGTATCAAAATTCGCCAGCATCTCGAAATCCGGATCTTTTTGCAGTTGATCGAAGACGCGAACACAGTCTGGAACTGCGCCCGTATCATGAAAAACGAAAATGCAGTCTTTTTTGACAATTTCCTTTGCAAGTTCAATATCTTGCATCAGGCCTTTATAGCTATGATCCCCATCGATAAAGGTAAAATCAAACTGCCCTTGATAGGGAAGCAATGCTTTGCGGGCCTCTTTCGAATGGGAATCCATGATCAATTCAAGAACGAGTTTGGTATTCACAGAATTCTTAATGCGGTCCCAATGTTTGAAATTCGGATGCTGCCCGATGTCAAGAACGACCGTCTTCTCGATATCGTAGTAATCGCGCAAGAATTTCGTCTGCCCGCCGGAGGCTACGCCGATATCAAGTGCAAATTTTGACGGCGGCAGTTCGGTCGCCATAAAGTAAACGAAGTCCGCATACTCATCCGGGTCCTGCTGCAGATAAAGCCCGTCTTCAACGACTGGAAAATGAAAAAATTCTTCATTATCTGAGCCAGCAGCGATAACTGCTTCTTTGATTTGGTCGCGAGAAATATCCACTTTAGTCGTCCGTTTAGCTGAGGAGCCGGAATGCTCGAATTACTCATCGTTTCTCTATAAACAATCGCCGGGTTCTTTGCAATGAAGGAGCTTTATTTTTGCGCATCAGTTCAAGGCTTTCGAAGCTTCAGTGCGATCCGTAAAATCCGGGTAAATTTCTCTGTTTTGGAGCTCGTATATCGCAAAAGGTAAAAGGCCATGGCGCATTTTGCCATGGTAGACGCATCAGAGTTTCGATATCTGCGCCAGCACACACGGTAAAAATCCGTGGCCAATCTAACTTGTTCCTTCGGCAATTTGGGGCGATACCGGCTGTGGGAAATACCTGTCTCCCGCTGGAAAAACCGTGTTCTGTCCGATGCCCCGACCCGGTTCCGGGAAACGGTGGGAAACAGGATCAGGTGGTCCCATCCCCAGACATGCGGAAAATTCTCAAAAACGTCATTGATCGCATCCAACGCGACTTGCCGTCTGAACAGGCCATACATCCACCCCGGATGAGATGTTTTCAGCATATGGAGGGAGCGGGAAAAGGAGTTTGATCTGGCCGCGCGATCGATATTGAGCTCTACCGGCTTTTCCGCGCCCTCCTTTACTTTCACGATATCTGCCGCAGCAAGATCGATTGAACGGTCGCCGTCCAGCAGTTGCCCCAACATCTCTAGATAATTATCGTCGGACCAATCATCATAGGAACGCCACATGAAATAGTCGCCGCGGGCCTGCTGTAACACGAACTGAAAATTTGGGATCGGGCCGATATTTTCCGACTGTTGGAAGATTTTTATTCGGCTGTCGCGTTCAGCATATTCTTGAATTATCCCAAATGTATCGTCGGTGGACTTATTATCCGAAATGATAATTTCGAAATCCGTGTGCGTTTGGCGCAACAGGCTATCGAGAGACTGCCGGATATGTTTCTCGGCATTATAGAGCGGCATTCCAATTGAAATCAGGGACAATTCAACACCTGTATTCTCGTTCTGGGCGGGCTAGGCGAGGAAATCATGTCACATTGTCTTTCGCGTCAACCGCATAATATTCTTCCGCGTATCCCTGTTCCATCCAATAGGGATGTCTGTGCAGCCGCCTGAAGCCGCCTACCATATTAATCAGGTCGGGCACGCTATACTGCTTGATTGTCTCTTTATGGGTTTTTTGCGCTTCCTGGTTAATGGATAAAAAATTCCTGCTTTTTGACCGAATGAGGTTGAGGTATTCCAACGACTCTGTCTTGTTGATTTCCGGCAGTGAATCCATATTTATTGCAAGGTCGATTGTCTCGGGCAGCTTGTTCTTCCGTGTGGATGGGCAGATCTTTATCGCCTTGACCGGATCTTCACCCAGAAGCGAAATGTTATCTTCACCCACTGTCGCGGCGAGGAAAGCAGCCTGGATTGCGGCGACATAGGGAATATCGACAATGGTGTAGTCACGAAACCCCTGCAGAAAGGCATAGCGGGCGACATTGCCGAAGCCACCGCCGATCTCCAGCAGGGCATCTTCGGGTTTGTGACCAAGCTGCTTTACCCTGTACATAACATAGGCATGACGCACAGAATCCGGGCTGACACGATATCTCCCGATTTCTGCGATTGGCGGCTTCCCGACCTCAGGCACTTCAATCGAATGCCTGAGTTTCTCTTCAATCTGCTGGATATAATCTGCAACATCAGCATTCGTCGAGCTGACATAGTCATCCAGTGATGTTTGCTGATTTGATGCGAGCGATTTGAGGGCCAGTGCCTCCGCAAGTGCGAGAGTGGCATCGCGGCACCTCAGGGGAAAATACTGGCGGTCGTAAGGGCTTCTTTTTGACAGAAATATATCTGTGTGGCCCATACCGAAGAGCAACGGGCCATGAAAAAGATTGGAGAGGATTGCTCTGATCCCCTGAAAATCCTTTTCACGCATTGCCTTGATGAAATCGGCATTGCTGGCGGTCAGTTCAGTCCAGATGTCTTCTTGCGCACCGCCGGCATCGGCAAGGTTGAAGGCATTGCATATCCTTTCCAGAATCGGATCAGCAAACTCATAGCTATTCTCTCCAAAACGGGTGGGGAGGCTCGGAGTGTCAAAGAACAAGCGCGTCAGCGTCGGAAAGCGCATGGTACGGACATTCCGGTGCAATCTAATTCTTCTATTTAATTTCTGTAGTCGCTTGTTCATAAGATCAATGCAATAAAGTTAGTTCTGTTAGGGTCATTAGTGCCCTCGCATATCCTTTAGATATGTATTTAGGCCGAGAGCAAGTGAATTCGGTTCGCGGTTCTCCGATAGAGCCGCTAATCTTGCATTGTTTCCACAGATGGTCACAGTTGTGCGCTGCTTTTCAACACAATCTTGAAGATTTCTTTTCAGATCCGGCTTTTTGAGCAGTTTGGCGCATTCCAGTGCAATTTCATGGGGGAGGTGGGCCTCGCCGGAGCAGATATTGACCGTGCCCGCCGCCTCCGAGGCGGCGAGACTTTCAAGCGCCGCCGCGACATCCGCGACATGGATC
>NZ_JARGOQ010000090.1 GCF_029233945.1 Sneathiella sp.
AAGTGGCGGAGGGTCGGGGATTCGAACCCCGGAAGGGCTTGCACCCTTGCTGGTTTTCAAGACCAGTGCATTCAACCGCTCTGCCAACCCTCCATACGCGATCCCGGTGAGGCGCCGATACACGGACCCTTGCGGCTGCGAATAGTCCTGATCGTTTAAAGTTCCGGCCCGGTGCTGTCAATATATTTGATTTTAAATTCCGTATTTCCCCAGGCACATTTAAAGCACGGCAAAAATCAAGTCTTTTCTGCCTGAAACCGTTGCGAATCCGCAGAATTTGTGGCAAAAAGGAGAGATCAGTAAATCGGAGTTCCAATGGTAAAGAAATCGGCGCGTAATTTTATCTTCTCTTTGGTCGGCATTTTCTTAATAGCTATTTCAACACCGAGTTTTGCCGCGCAAGAACCGTTCGATCAATGGCTGCCCAAGCTGAAGGCCGAAGCGCGGGAGAACGGCATCAGCCAGGCGACGATTGATGACGCCTTCGCCAACGTCAAGCTGATCGAGAAGGTCGTCAAGCTGGACCGCAAACAGCCCGAGGTTGTCCAGACTTTCCAGGAATATATGGCGCAGAGGCTGCCAAAATCCCTCATCGATTCCGGCAAGGCCATGCTCAATGAAAACCGCACCGTGCTGGAGGAAGTGGGCCGCAAATTCGGTGTGCAGCCCCGGTTTATTGTGGCCCTTTGGGGGGTCGAGACCCGCTATGGCAAATATACCGGCGGGTTCAGCGTGATCGATGCGCTGACGACGCTCGCTTATGACAACCGCCGCGCAGCCTATTTCCGGAAGGAATTGCTGCTCGCACTCAAAATCCTTGATGAGAACCACATTACACTTGCGGATATGAAAGGCTCCTGGGCCGGGGCGATGGGGCAATCGCAATTCATGCCGTCGAGCTTCGTCAATTTCGCCGTTGACTATGACGAAGATGGGCGTCGTGACATCTGGACGACGAGGGCCGACGTCTTTGCCTCCGCCGCCAATTATCTGTCGCGGTCGGGTTGGAAATATGACCAGACATGGGGCAGGGAGGTCCGGCTTCCGAAAAATTTCGACCTCTCCCTTGTTGATCTGGAAATCGCCAAATCCATGGATGAGTGGGAGACACTTGGCGTGACCAAGGCCGACGGCAGCCCGCTTCCTTCTCGCCAGCTTGTCGGGTCGCTGGTGCAGCCCAAGGGCGGCAACGGGCAGACGTTCCTAGTGTATGATAATTACCGGACAATTCTGAAATGGAACCGATCAACGTATTTTGCGATGTCCGTCGGCCAGCTCGCCGATCTGATCGGAGACGGATAAATGTTTGTTAAGCGTAGCGTAAAAGGTATCAGTACCATGAAGCAATTAATCCCCAATACCGGAATTTTGGCCATTCTTGCAACGACACTGCTGATCGGGGGCTGCTCCGAGGTTAATCTGCTCAGCTATGGGGCAAAAAAGTATCACGCCTCCCATGAGAAGAGTAACTCTGCTGTCGGTAACAACGGCATCGATCGCGGCGAGTCCAAGATTGGCAAGCCCTATGAGGTGGCGGGCATCTGGTATTATCCAAAAGTGGATAACGCGTATGACGAGACCGGCATCGCTTCATGGTATGGGGAGCCGTTCCATGGCCGCAAGACCGCCAATGGTGCGGTTTACGATATGCATCAACTCACCGCCGCCCATAAGACGCTGCCGCTTCCGACCGATGTACGGGTGACGAACCTGGAAAACGGCCGCTCCATTATTGTGACGGTCAATGATCGCGGCCCGTTCGCCCATTCGCGGATCATTGATATGTCCTACCGGGGAGCCCAGCTTCTTGGCATGGTGGAGAAGGGGACCGCAAAGGTCCGCGTTCAGGTCATTAACGGCGGCGATAACCTGGATCAGTCCATCATTGCCAAGCCGGAAACACCAGTGAGTGAGAAAAACAACGTTGCCGCCGCACCGCAGGCCAAGATAGTTTCAGGGACGCTTGCACCACCACCGAACATCAAGGCAGCGCCCCTGCCGAAAGTGGAACAGCTTCCCGCGCCAACGGGTACACCGGCAAAGACGCAGCTGGCCTCATCAACGCCTTATAGCACGCCATCCCCCGTGGTCAGTGCCGCGCCAATCACAGAAAGTGAAATTTTTATACAAGCGGGCGCGTTTGTCGACTATAACAACGCCAATGTTTTGAGCGCGCGGCTCTCAACGATGGGACCGACGAAGGTAAGCCAGGTGCTGGTAAACGGTCAGGATTTTTACCGGGTACGCTTAGGCCCTGTTCAGGACATTGCCAGAGCAGATCAGGTGCTGGAAAACCTGATTAATACCGGCCATACGGATGCCCGGATTATTATCGAGTAACCGGTCATAAACTGGCCAAATTACCGTATTAGGAAAAATCGTAAATTGGCTGGCTGCCATCAACCTAAGAATAAGAATGAGACAAACCGAAAGCATGAGTGCGATGACACACAGAACTTCACCAACGACATTTTTCTCCGCCCTATGCCTCTGCCTCGCACTCTTTGCGGGCAGCGCGGCGGCCCAAAGCATCGAGACCCCGGCACGGGAGGCCTTCGTCTTTGACATGAATACCGGCGCGGTTCTGCTGGAGAAAAATGCCGATGAGCTGATGTCGCCAGCCTCGATGAGCAAGCTGATGACCGTGACCATGGTGTTTGAGCGTCTGAAGGAAGGATCCCTCAAGCTTGAGGATACGCTGCCCGTCAGCGAGAAAGCCTGGAAAAAAGGCGGATCGAAAATGTTTGTCGAGGTGGATACCCGGGTTGCTGTGGGTGACCTGCTGCGCGGAATTATTGTTCAGTCTGGAAATGACGCTTGCATCGTGGTTGCCGAAGGGCTTGGCGGGTCGGAGGAAGGCTTTGCCGAGGCCATGACATCGCGCGCGCGGGAGCTTGGCCTTGAAAAAAGCACCTTCCGGAATGCTACGGGCTGGCCGGACCCGAACCATAAAATGACAGCGCGGGAACTCGGTTTGCTGGCAAAGCATATCATTCAGGATTTTCCCGAATACTACCCGATATTTGCCGAAAAAGACTTCACTTTCAGCGAAATCAAGCAGGGGAATCGCAACCCTCTACTGTATAAGAACAACGGATCAGATGGCCTCAAAACTGGCCATACGGAAGAATCCGGCTATGGCCTCGTCGGCTCGGCGGAACGGGATGGACGGCGGATCATTGTTGTGGTCAACGGACTTGAAAATGCAAAGGCACGCAGCCGCGAATCCGAACGGCTGATGGAATGGGCCTTTCGGGAGTTCAATAACTACGCCCTGTTCAAGGCCGGAGATGTTGTTGACAATGCCCGGGTCTGGCTGGGAAATGAAGATACGGTCCCGCTCACCGTGGAATCCGATCTGACGGTGACCCTCTCGCGGGCAGCGCGCAAATCCATGACGGTAAAAGTTGTCTATAACGAACCGATCCCCGCGCCGATCATCAAAGGAACACCGGTGGCCCAACTGGTCGTGGAGGGCCCGGAGCTGGAAACAGTAACAGTCCCGCTGATCGCGACTGAGGATATTACCCGGCCCGGCGCCTTCAAGCGCCTGACGTCGGCCGTTGAGTACCTCGTTTTCGGCCCCTCCTCAAACTAGGCCGAAGCAAGCAGGATGCAAACGACGAAGCGCTCTGGAAAATTCATCACGCTTGAAGGTGGGGACGGAAGCGGAAAATCCACGCAAAGCCGTCTTCTCGCGGAATTTCTGCAAGCAAAAGAAACCAATTGCCTGCTCACGCGGGAGCCAGGCGGCGCACCGGGCGCGGATGAAATCCGGGAGCTCATTCTGACGGGAGAACCGGAGCGTTGGGATGCCATCGGGGAAACATTGCTTTTCTATGCCTCCCGCAGAAATCACTTGCGCCTCACCATCTGGCCCGCCCTCGATGAAGGCCGCTGGGTTCTCTCCGATCGGTTTGCGGATTCCACCTTGGCCTATCAAGGGTACGGCAATCAGCTCGGCGAGGACGCCGTTCAGAAAATCCATGATTTCACGGTCGGCGACTTTGTGCCGGATCTAACCTTTATTTTCGACCTGCCTGCAGAGGAGGGGCTTCGTCGTACCACGGGGCGCACCCATAACGAAGACCGCTTCGAGAAGATGGACCTTGAGTTTCACGAGCGGCTCCGCGACGGTTTTCAGAGTATTGCGCGGCAGAACCCGGATCGTTGCGTCCTTATTGACGCGACACGCTCCGTCGATGACATCCAGCAGGAGCTGCGCGATATTCTGACGGCGCGGCTGATGTCGTGAGTGACTTACCGCAATCCGACAAGCTGGAGGGATTCCCGCATCCGCAAGATACGGAGCACCTCATCGGCCATGAGGCGGCGGAGGCACGGTTCCTGGAGAATTCACAAAGCGATCGGTTTCATCATGCCTGGTTGATCACTGGTGCCCGAGGTGTCGGCAAGGCAACCTTCGCCTATCGCGCGGCAAAGTTCCTGTTGAGTGCCCAAGCAAGTGGAGGAGGGGGGCTGTTCGGCCCGCCCGAGACCCTCGATGTGCCAGGTGACGACCCGGCACTTGCGTTGATACATGCAGGATCGCACCCCGGTCTTGCGGTTCTCCGGCGGGAATATGATACCAAGGGCAAGAAATTCTATACGGCTATCCGTGTCGACGATGTCCGGGCCCTGAGCCCGTTTTTCCAGCTCACGGCCTCCGAAGGAAGCTGGCGGATCGTCATCATTGATTCCGTTGACGATATGAACCCAAGCGCCGCCAATGCAATCTTGAAAACACTGGAAGAGCCGCCGAAGAAAACGCTGTTCCTGTTGCTTTCTCACACACCGGCGGGCCTGCTCCCAACCATCCGCTCCCGCTGCCGCCAGCTTGCGCTGCGCCCCCTTGATGACGCGAATATGAGAAAAGTCCTGGCGCCGCACGCTGAACCCCTGTCACCGGAACAGCTTGATATGCTGTTGACCCTCGCGGAGGGAAGCCCCGGAAAGGCGCTTCGCCTGCTGGAGGCGGGGGGGCTTGAAATCTTTACCGCTCTGCTTGATATTTTTAAGGAATATCCCCGTCTTGACGCCGAAAAACTGCACGCACTGGCGGACAAGAGCGGCCTGAAGGATGGCGAGACAAAATACCGGAGTGTCTGCGAGATTTATCCCTGGTGGCTGACCCGGCTTGTGCGCGCCGCCAGTGAAAATTTCACCGGCAATACCCTCGTTCCCGGTGAAACGGATATTATGAGACGGATGATCTCCCGTCATCAGCCGTCTGCCTGGGCCGAGCTTTGGGAACAAGGGAATGAGTTGATTAAAAGAGCGGATTCAATCAATCTCGACCGCAAACAGGTTGTACTCAACCTGTTTTTGAATGTAGAACGCATGGGCAGATCACAATAGGAACAATCGGATAGTTGATGTTAGTCGATAGCCATTGCCATTTGAACTTTGAACAGCTTTCCAGCCAGTTGGACGATGTCGTCGCACGGGCGAGGGAGGTCGGCGTCGGCCATATGCTGACCATCGGGACGAAACTTCGTGAGTTTGACACCGTGCGGGCCATCGCCGAGCGATATGACGATATCCATTGTTCCGTCGGAGTGCATCCGCATGAGGCCGAAAGCGAAGGCGATGAGGTCACAGCGGCCAAGCTGATAGAATTGGCGTCGCATCCGAAAGTCGTCGGGATTGGCGAAACGGGCCTTGATTATTTCTATGAACATGCACCGCGGGAATTGCAGAAAAAATCCTTCCGCTTGCACATCGAAGCCGCGCGAGAGACGGGCCTGCCGATCATTGTGCATACACGCGACGCCGATGCGGACACCGTTAAGATTTTGCATGAAGAGTACGAGAAGGGGCCTTTCACAGGGGTTATCCATTGCTTTAGCTCAGGTTGGGAAGTTGCTGAAAAATCGATGGAAATTGGATTTTATATCTCCATTTCCGGAATTGTGACCTTTAAGCCCGCCGAGGAACTCCGCGAGCATGTCCGAAACATACCTGTCGAGAGATTGTTGGTTGAGACGGACAGCCCGTATCTCGCGCCGGTGCCGAAGCGTGGCAAGACGAATGAGCCGTCCTTCGTTGCCCATACGGCCGCGAAAGTCGCCGAACTCAAAGGGTTGGACCCGGACCGGCTTGCGGCCATCACGACGGATAATTTCTTTAACCTTTTCAATAAGATAGAACGGAAACTCTAATGGAAGTGACGATCCTCGGCTGCGGCACCTCCGGCGGGGTTCCGCGCATCGGCAATGACTGGGGCGCCTGCGATCCAAATGAACCGAAAAACCGCCGCCGCCGCTGCTCGATCCTGGTGAAGGAGAAGGAGACGACGGTCCTGATCGATACCTCGCCGGATATCCGGGAGCAGCTTCTGGATGCAGATATTGGCAAGCTGGATGCGGTCGTCTGGACCCATGAACATGCCGATCAATGCCACGGGATTGATGAGCTTCGCGTGCTCGCCATTCGCAACCGCGAACGCGTTAACGTCTGGAGCGATCAGAAAACCCTCGATATCCTGATGCGGCGCTTCGACTATTGCTTCCGTCAGGAAGGCAGCAATCCGTATCCGGCGATATTACAGGAACATTATATTAACGGGCCGTTCCGCATCGGCGACATCGACTTTATTCCGTTCGATCAGGATCATGGCAGCATCACGAGCCTTGGCTTTCGCATGGGGAAAATCGGCTATTCAAACGATCTCGTCAATCTCGACGATCACGGATTTGAAATCCTTAACGGCGTCGATACCTGGATTGTTGATGCGATGCGCTATACGCCGCATCCGACGCATGTGAACCTCGAAACCGCGCTTAAATGGATCGAGCGGCTTAAACCACGGCGCGCGATATTAACGAATATGCATGTCGACCTGGATTACCAGACATTGATCAAGGAACTGCCCGAAGGTGTCGAACCGGCCTATGACGGCATGGTGATAGAGGCGTAA
>NZ_JARGOQ010000025.1 GCF_029233945.1 Sneathiella sp.
TCAACGATAGGCGGCAACTTTATTTTTCGAGAAGATTTCGTATGCGATCAATCACCTCTTCGGTTTCATCGCTCGCACCCCGAAGGATATTGAGTGCCTGATCGGAGAGGTTAAGATCGGTCGAAAGCGCGGCAAGGGTGGTTGCTTGAAGGAGTGGTCCGTAAATCTTTTCAATCAGCGCGGCTGGATAGAGCCCGTTTTCCTTCCTGCCCAGATTTTCAAGATGGAGGTTATCCAGTACCGCCGTTGCTTTCTTGCCAACCAGATCCTCTGCCTGAACAATGACGACGGCGTTCGTTATATATAGATCATCGATGATGAATTTTTTCGGTGGGCCGGGGCGGTCGGTCGGATAGAGGTCTTGTGCCTCAACGGTCATCGCTTCTTTGATATGGGTGCGAATGACGCGCAGGTTATCGCCGGATTTTGTAATTTCATAGGTAATCTCAGGCGCTTCTATCTCTATGCGCTTGATGATGATGGTTTCCTCGTTGACGGTTTGCGGATCGATTTGCATCTTGATGCGTGGTGTCAGGAAAGCAGGTTGTGCTTTATATGGCTGAGGGCTTGCGACGGTTAGATCAAGCAACTCGGCCTCACCCGTCGTCGGGGAAAAATCTGTTTCACGCAACGTGACCTTTGTTTGCGTAATGGCTGAGCCGTAGTTTTCAACGGTCGTCGTGATAACGGAGCCAATGGAAAGATAGACGGTGACGATTGCCACGCAGAAAAGGAGGACGATCCCGATCATTGCGATTGTCAATCCACGTCTCATATATGCCACCGTTCCTACTAGATAAGTTTTCCGGCTGCACCATACGATGACGATTGGGGCATCGCAAGCGCAAGAGGGCTTTGGTGATTTTAAAGGATATCAGTTGCAAAAACGCCCGCCGGGTAATCCAGGCGGGCGTTTTCTTGCATCAGGTTTTACCTAGATTGCTGCTGTTGCTTTTGCCCGCCGTTCAATCATGAAGGCAACCGTTGCGGCTGACCCCGCTGTGACCAGCGCGAACAGAGCTAATTCCAGATTGCTATATGGAATGAGCGCACTTCCGCCCGGTGTCGCCAAAGCGAGCCCGCCGATAAGGATAAGTGCCCTGATCGGCCAGCCAAGTACGGGATGGCGGTGCAGATTGCCGATCCATACGAGATATCCCTGCAGTGAACTGGCGATCAGGATAACGCCCCCGACAGCTGAGACAAACAGAATAGCTGTCTGGCTCAACTCTCCCCGGAAAATTAAGGCCGGATCGAGAACGAAGAAGAAGGGCACAAAGTAGATGATTGACCCCAATCGCATGGCCTCGAGCCCCGTGCGCATTGGATTGGCACCCGCGATGGACGCGGCCGCAAAGGCACCCAGAGCAACGGGTGGCGTGATGAAAGAAACCATACCCCAGTAAAGGATAAAGAGATGCACCGACATCGGGTCCAGGCCGCCCTGCACAAGCGCCGGTGCAAGAACAATCGCGAGGAAGATGTAAGCGGCCGTCACAGTCATGCCGATACCCATTATGAAACTGGTAATCGCGCCCATCAGCAGAAGAACGAGGATATCACCGCCTGCCATAAAGATCAGGTCATTGACCAAGGTACCCGCCATACCGGTGATGGACAGCGCCCCCACGATCAGACCAACACCAACCAAAATGGCGGCAATCTCGGCAAGAAGCTTGCCCGTTGCCAGAAGAAACTCCCAGAATTCCTTCATTCCCCACCGGTTGGAGGAAAACAGCTGGTTGATGACGATCAGCAATGCCGTTGCATAGAATGGCGCGAGCACTTCCTGCTTCAAATAAACAAGCATGACGATAAGCAGGACAAACACGGCGATAAAATGCCAACCCTTGCGAAAGGTTTCCCCAAGCTTCGGCAATTGATCCCGGGGCAGGCCCGGCATGTTGTTCCGTGCCGCATAGGCATCGATCTGGATAAACAGCGCGAGGTAATAGAGCACGGACGGAATGATCGCCGCCACAGCGATGGTGATATAGGGAATATTCAGGAACACCGCCATGATGAAGGCGGTCGAGCCCATGATCGGCGGCATGAGAACACCGCCGGTTGACGCACAGGCCTCTACGCCGGCGGCATAAGATGGCCGAAATCCGGTCTTGCGCATGGCAGGAATGGTCATGACGCCGGTTGTGATAACGTTTGAAATCACGCTCCCGCTCATCGAGCCCATCAGGCCGGAGGAGAAAATAGCAACTTTCGCCGGACCGCCACGCACATGGCCAAGGGCCGCAAACGCGAGGTCAATAAAGAACTTGCCGCCACCGGTCTGGGTGAGGGCAACGCCGAAGATCAGAAAGCCGATCACCAGGTTGGCAAGCGCCTGCATGGGTATGCCGAGCATGCTTTCCGCGCTTAAGACGTGATAGGCCGTCGTATCCGCGAGCGTACTGCCAAGGCCTGAAATCGGGCCCGGCATAATGTCGGCATAAAGCGGATAGAGTGAAATGATGACCACGATCACGAACAAGGCGGTGCCGCCAGCGCGCCTCGTTCCTTCAAGAACCAGAAGCCAGAGGACCATGCCAAGTGTGACGATGTAGTCCGGGGCGCCCATTTCCCAGCCATTGTCGACAATGGCTGCGGCGTTCATGAAGAAAAACACCAGCAGACCGAAGGTGAGCAGGGCAAACAGGATGTCGTACCAAGGAACCCGATCCATGGCAGACTTACTTGTCGCCGGGAAAATCAGGAAGACAATAGGTACCAGCAATCCGAACAGCGCATACTGATATTCGTTATCAAGCCAGGTGTGCCCAACAAGGAATCCAGCGTTAAACAGCTGATTGACAGCAAGCGTGGTAACGATGATGGTGATCGCAATAATGATCACCCGCCATCCAAAAGAAAGATTACGGTGGCGCGCCGTTTCTGGCTGCGCCACCGCTCCGTCTTCTTGTTTTTTGGTTTCCATTTAGAAATCTACAAGTAAAAGACTATTAGAAAATAGGGTTCATGTCGGCAGCTTTAAGAGCCGCTGCACGGACTTTCATCCATTCTTCCTTGAAGGCATCGCCATCGAGGTCTTTGTCCTTCATGGTTGCCCATGCGTCAGCCAGAACATCCTGACGCTTAATCATCAAATTGTTATGAGCTTCCATGTCGTCCGTCCAGACGCCGATTTCTTTCCAGTATTTTACCGCCGACATATGATAGGGAACGGCCCATTCAAATGTCTGATTTTCGATCGCCCAGCCAGTCATTGCCGGTAGAGCATCCTTGTAGTTGTCATATTCGGAGTGAACAGCCTTCACCATTGAATACACAAGGTCAGGGTCCTGGTCCGCGCGGGTAATCAGGATTGGGTAAGGATATGCCGCGCCGTCATGCGGTGTTTCCTTGGAAATGTTCCCTGTGCCCAATATGGCGGTGTGCGGAACGAAATAAGGCGCGATATTCTGAATGCGAGCCCAGCCTTCTTTGTCAGCAGCAGGCGTCGGAGGCCAGTAAATGCCGCGAGGTGACGCTTCAAGTTGCTTGGTCGGTCCGGAAACAGTGGAGGCAAAGGCCGCATCAATCTGACCGGAAACCATACCTTTCCACATTGCACCGTAGCCGCCAAATTCCACGACTTCAACATCGTCGAAGGTCAGGCCGCCAAATGCGATGATCGCCTGAGTGCCGACGGTGAGTGCAGGGGAACTGCGAACCACGCCGACGCGCTTGCCCTTAAGATCCTGGAACGTTTTGACGCCAGTATCAGCAGCGACACCAACCGACAGGTTCGCGTCAGAAGTAGCCGACATGAGCAGTTGAACTTTCTGAGGGCCCCAGTTTGGTACTGCAAAGTTGAAAACACCTTCAGAGGCGTAGAAGGTGCCGGCACCGTTTGCAACAAACTGAACCTTGTCAGACCGCAGCGGACCCATGCGTGAGATGTCGTTCTTGCCCGGAACAACCCGAAGATCAACGCCATATTTGTCTTTTAGCGCCTTACCAATCGCGACGGACTGGTTATAACCGGTCGTGCCTGTGTTATAAGCGCTCCACGCAAGTGTGCCTGGAAGCTTTACGTCGTCAGCAAATGCGGCAGTCGAAAAAGCAAACGCTGCTGCCACAGCGCATAAGCTTGTACCTATTTTCATTATTGTCTCCCTAAAGAAAACTTGAGTTAGATTTTTTTGTTTTCTAATAGGACCGCATTCTGCATAGTGGAATGGAATTCTGCAAGTTTTTTTCGTGAGAAATTCCTTTTTTACTGTTGTTATGAAGATGCTGGAAGAGAAAACATTCGTTGGGGGTATATCGACGCCCGATAACAGTCGACATTTCGTGACGTCTTTGGCGCGTGGTCTGGAGATTTTACAGGCTTTTCGCCCGGGTGAAGGCCCGCTTGGAAATAATGAAATTGCCAAAAGAACGCGACTGCCGAGGTCTACTGTTTCTCGCTTGACGAGTACTTTGCTGCAGCTTGGGTTCCTGACTTATCGGAAGAGTACCGGCAAATATGAGCCCTCGCCAGCGGTTCTTTCTCTCGGGTATACCTATCTGGCCAACAACAAACTCCGATTGTTATCTCGCCCGTTGATGCATGATCTCGCAAAGCAGGTTGGTCTGGGCGTTGCCCTCGCGACACGCGTACAGCTGAACATGATGTATGTCGAAACGGTTCGTGGTGCCGATGAAAGTACGCTTCGGCTGGAGGTCGGATCCTTTCTGCCAATCGCGACGACGGCGGTTGGCCGGGCCTTCCTTTGCAAGCTGCCGGACGGGGAGAAAAATTTTCTCCTGGATCATGTCCGGCGAAAAGCTGCCGATGAGTGGCCTAGGATAAAAAAAGGGATTGATCAGGCGGAAAAGGACTATGCGGATTTCGGATATTGCCTTTCTATAGGTGACTGGCACCCCAGCTTTCATGCGGTTGGTGCCGCGGCTCTTGACAATTCAACCGGCGATATCGTTGCCTTTAATTGCGGAGGGTCCACTTATCTGGTAACAGAAGCAACCTTGCGGGAAGAAGTTGGCCCCCGTCTCGTCGGCTTGGCGAGAAGTGTTGAGGTAATGTGCGGGCTAGACTAAAATCAAACCTAAATAATAACAAAAAAGTAGAAGGATGGAAGATGGCTCTGGATGCCGAGACATTTGAATTAATGAAAGATGCAGTCGCCCGATTCGTGCGCGAAAAGCTCGTTCCCGCTGAAGACACGGTGGAAGAGACAAACGACGTGCCCGAAGAAATTATTCAGGAAATGCGGGAATTGGGTCTTTTCGGCCTCTCAATCCCGGAAGAATATGGCGGGTTGGGCCTGAGCATGGCACAGGAATGCCAGATCATACATGAACTTTGCAAGGCCTCGCTGGCGTTTCGTTCGGTAATCGGGACGACGGTTGGTATCGGCAGTCAGGGTCTTGTCATGACGGGCACAGATGAACAAAAGAAACAGTATCTGCCGCGGCTGGCCTCCGGTGAGATCATGTCTTCCTTCTGCCTGACCGAGCCGGAAGCAGGGTCTGATGCCGCTTCCTTGCGGACCGTCGCGGTCCGGGACGGCGATGATTATGTGCTGAACGGGACAAAGCGCTATATCACCAACGCACTGCGCGCAGGTATGCTGACGGTTATGGCCCGCACCGACTCATCCAAAAAAGGCGCGTCGGGTATATCTGCCTTTCTTGTTGATCCCGCCACGCCGGGCGTCACGATTGCCAAAGCAGACGAAAAAATGGGCCAGCGAGGCACAAAAACCAGTGATGTTATTTTTGAAGATGCCCGCATACCTGCCTCCGCCTTGATGGGCGACGTAGAGGGGAAGGGTTTCTATACTGCGATGAAGGTGCTGGACCGCGGCCGGCTGCATTTGAGTTCGGTCTCGACCGGTATTTCGGAGCGGATTTTGGAAGAAGCTCTTAACTATGCGGCCGAGCGCAAGCAATTCGGGACCGTTATCGGTGAATTCCAGCTCGTGCAAGCGCTTCTTGCTGATAGTCAGACGGAACTTTTCGCCAGCAAGGCAATGACATTGGATGCCGCGCAGAAATATGATAATAATGAAGATATCTCAATGCTGGCGGCCTGCTGCAAGATGTTCACAACGGAAGCAGCCGGAAAAATTGCGGACCGGGCGGTGCAGATCCACGGTGGCGCAGGCTATATGGCGGAGTACAAAGTCGAACGCTTTTACCGGGATGTCCGGCTGCTGCGTCTTTACGAAGGAACGACGCAAATTCAGCAGCTTGTCATCGCACGCAATATGCTGAAATCGCATACGAACTAAAACAGAAAAGGGAAAATTGACATGGGTGTTGATAAGATAAATAAAATGGTACCCAGCCTGCAGGGCAAGGTGAGCGATGAAGAATGGGAAACGCGTGTAAATCTCGCAGCCTGTTATCATCTTGTCGCTCACTATGGGATGAGCGATCTTGTTTTCACTCATATTTCCGCGCGCGTCCCGGGCAGCGATCATCATTTCCTGATAAATCCCTACGGTCTCTTCTTTGATGAAATCACCGCATCGAGCCTGGTCAAGGTGGATATCGACGGGAATGTTCTGGATGATACACCGTTTATTATTAATCCGGCGGGTTACACAATCCATAGCGCCATCCATGCCGCGCGGGAGGACGTGGGCTGCGTGCTGCATACGCATACAACGGCTGGCATGGCGGTCGCCGCACAGAAACAGGGTCTCTTGCCGATTAGCCAGCATTCGATGATGTTTTACGGTCGTCTGGCCTATCACGGGTATGAAGGTATCGCGCTGGATTTGGATGAGCGTGAACGTTTGGTCCGCGATATGGGAGACAGTATTGCGATGATCCTGCGTAATCATGGTTTGCTTACGGTCGGGGCCACGGCGTCGGAAGCTTTCCGCCGGATCTTCTATCTTGAAAAGTCCTGTGAATCGCAAATCAAGGCATTAGCAGGGGATTCCGAATTAATTCTCCCCTCTCGTGAAGTCTGCGAGCATGCGGCGTCCCAGTTCAAGATCAGCGCTTCCCAGTCGGGTCTTGAATGGCCGGGCTTGTTACGCATCCTTGATCGCAAGGGAGCGAATTACCGCGACTGATCAAGAGGGTTTTTGAGGTTAAAGTTTTTGGCGCCGGACCTGATAATTCAAGCAGGCTCCGGCGCTTTTTCTTTGGGCGTTTTAGATTCTTTCGACCGGCTGTAGATCAGCAATGCAATAGTAATGATTGCCGCCAGGCAGAAGAAAAAGACCCGATAGGCGCTGAGTGGCGCGGTGCCATTTTCTGATGCGAATGCGCCAATTATAAATCCGCCCAAAGATTGCAGCAGAAACACGCCCAGAAATACAGCCGTATTCAGGGTAGCGATGCCACGTCCCAGACGCTCTTCTGGAAAGATCGAACGTCCGTGGGACATAATGACAACGCCATAGCTTCCAAAAAAGCTGAATACGATCAGAAGTGAAGATATCTGCCATACCGCGATGACGGGAACAGAACCGAGGATGACCAGAAGCGAAATTGTAATAACAGCTGCGGCGGCCACAAGAGACTTGCGCCTCCGGAAAACGCCATCAAGATAACCATAGAAGAAATTGCCTCCGATGACAGCGATAGTCATCCAGAAAAGGATATTTCCCCGCGTGGTGAGATCAAGCCCGTAGATGTCACGTAAATAGTTTCCACCCCATAAGCCGACGATGGCCATGATCGTACCGTAGATGACAAGATTGATGGCGAAAATATACTGAAACTGCCGATCCTTTATTATGCCGATGACGCCTCCCAGCGCGTCTTTCAAACTTTCAGCTTTTCTGCTGTGCATGGCATGATCCTTGGGGGCGTCCCTGATGATCAAATATCCAAAGACGATGGAAAGCGCGCTGACCAGGCTCGCGATCCAGAAAACATCCCGCCAGCCGATCATGTCGGTGAGGATCGCCGTTGGTGTTGTCGCGAGAATATTGCCAAGCCCGCCCATGCCAACAACAAGGGACGTGTAAAAGGCGAACCGTTCCGCCGAGAGCCACCTTGAGATAATCACGAGAGAGCCCATCAGAACAGGGGCGCAGCCAACGCCAATCATGAACCGTGCGGCGGTTAATTCCAGGAAATCTGCTGCTACGGCAAATCCGGCTGACCCCAACACCGCAAACAGCATCATTCCGCAGATGGTTCTCCGTGGGCCGTAGCGATCGAGAAAAATACCAACGGGAACCTGGAAAATTGCGAAGGCAATAAAAAATGCACCGCCAATGACGCCAAGTTGACCATGCGTAAGCCCTATTTCATCCATCATGTTGGGTGCGATTACGGCAATGGAGGAGCGATAAAAATTACTCGCGACGTAAACAATCGACAATGTCGTGATGATCTTGAAGGCGGTCGCCGTTTCGTTTTTCATTTTTATTGCGCTCGTACAGATTTTCTTAGAGCTAACAGGTTGCACGCCTGAGGTCAATTCGTACCGAGGTAGGGCTTTGCAGGCGATCATCTTACGGCTATGCTTGCAAAAAAATAATAACATAGGGAAAGACAAATATGTCCAGATGGAAGAACCGACCGGAAGGGTCTAACTGGGGCGATTTTGGTGAAAATGATCAGATAGGTCGCCTGAACCTTGTTACGCCCGAAAAAATTATCGCTGCGGCGGCGGAAATAAGAACAGGAGAGCGCTTCTGCCTGAGCCTGCCGCTTGATTTGCCGGGCGGGAATCTCCTCAATCCCCGGCGTTACCCACCCAAAATATCACCGACAGTCAGATCCGGCGACAGGCCGAACATGAACTATAACCTGTCGCAGGATAACCCAAACATGATTGATGTGATCTGTGATGATCTGGTTGTTCTGCATACGCAATATTCGTCGCAATGGGATAGCCTGGCTCATGTGGGGCAGGAGTTTGATGCTGATGGCGATGGCCAGGCGGAGATTGTCTATTACAACGGCTATCGCGGCGGGGAGCATATTCAGGGGCCGGAAGACGAAGGTGGTCCGCGTGCATTGGCGCTTGGGATCGAGAATATGGCCGCTGCCGGTGTTCAGGGGCGCGGTGTGATGATCGATCTGGAAGGAGAGTTCGGCCGCGCGCAGACGATTGTCGGCTATGATGATTTGATGCGCGTCATGGAAAAAGACAATGTCACCGTCGAGGAAGGGGATATGGTTTGCCTGCACACCGGCTTTGCCCAAATGATTATGGAAATGGATGGCAAACCGGATAAAGACAGGCTGCATGGCTCCTGCGCGGCGCTCAATGGGCGTGATCCCAGGCTTCTCAACTGGATTACTGATTCAGGCCTATCCTTGCTGATTGCTGATAATTATGCGGTGGAAGCACATCCTTCGGTGCCCGGAGAGGGAAGCTGCGCTTTTCTTCCGATCCATGAGCATTGCCTGTTTAAACTCGGCATACATCTGGGAGAACTGTGGTATCTGACGCCGCTAAATAGTTGGCTAAAATCAAATAACCGGTCCCGTTTTATGCTGACGGCACCGCCCATCCGCCTGCCGGGTGCGGTCGGCTCTCCCGCCAATCCGGTTGCCACCGTCTAGTAATTTGGCGCATATGTGGCTATTGCATGCGTGGACGTACGCATTATGTTACCCTTGTGTCTTGTCCATGCAAAATTATTCTGCTAGCTGACGACCGTGATTTTATTTCCCCGCTTAAGGGGGTTGGAGTTTTCCATGTTTATTCAGACCTTGCCGCATGAAAATGAAGACAGGATGAAATTCTTGCCGGGCCGACAGGTTCTGGCGGAAGGCTCCATCCTGTTCGAAAATGAGAAAGAGGGGCGGGAACGCTCCCCGCTCGCGGCGCGCCTGTTTGATATCCCGGGAGTCCGCTCGGTGGAACTCGGAGAGGACTATGTCACAATCGTCAAACGGACGGATGCCGAACATAAAACCCTATGGATACAGCTTAAACCAATGGTCCTCGCCGCAATCATGGATCATTATATGAGCGGCATGCCGGTATTGAACGGGGAACCGCAATCAGCCAGAGCAAGCTATTCAGAAGAAGAACAGAAAATCGTTGATTCCATTGTCGAGCTGATCGACACGCGGGTACAGCCGCAACTGCGGGAGGATGGGGGCGACGTGGCGTTTAAGTCTTTCGATCCTGCCGATGGCGTTGTTGTGTTGGAAATGGACAGTTCAGGTCTGTCCACGCCAGCCTTTGGGACGCAAATCAAAATCGAAAACACGCTCAAGCATTTTGTGCCCGAGATTCATCGGGTTCGCTTTGAACGCATGGTCGAAGAAGTGGCCGAAGATACGAGTGATCGGCCCGGTCTGAAAAGTGATGAAGCGGACCAAATCCGCGTCCTTCTTGAAACGCGGATCAACCCCGCAATCGCGGCGCATGGCGGTTACATCACATTGATCGATATAAAGGACAATACAGCCTTTGTTGAGATGGCTGGCGGCTGTCAGGGATGCGGCATGGCCGATGCAACGCTGAAACAGGGCGTGGAAGTGGAAATTAAATCCGCAGTGCCGGTAATTGAACGGGTTCTGGATGTGACCGATCACGCAGGCGGCGCAAATCCCTATTACGTTGGATATTGACCGCCGCGCCTACTCAACCGCGTCTATGGCTTTGATCACGAAACCGCGGTCCGCGCTGTATTTGCGGCGCATTTTTTCCCATGCCTGTTCAAGGCTTTCCGCATAAATGTCTAAATAATGCGTTTCGGCCCAGCTATCTGAGAGCTCCTTGTGATGCTCTCCCTCCTGGAGTGCGGTAAGGACTTCTTCATTAAAAATAGCTGCTTCAAATTTCAGCTGCATTTCCGGTCTCGCCTAAAATTTCGATTTCCGGGATTTTTGCACTTTGAGGTTAATAATTGGTTATTCGGAATGTGTAACATTCGCCTTATTCAGCACAGGAAAATTCACTGAATTGGCAATAAAGCAGGTTTCATGGGCATCATGATGGAGACGTATCGCTTTTTCAAGGTTGCTTGCCGCTGAAATAACTACGACGGGGCGCAAAATCACTTCTGTAAACCGGAGTTTTCCGTTTTTCATTTCCATTTTCCCCCAGGCGTCGTCCTGATAGGCGGTAACAGCAATGTTCTTTCGCGCACAGAGGGCAAGATAGCTCAGCATATGGCAGGCGGAGAGCGAAGCTACTAATAGATCTTCCGGGTTGTAACGGTCGTCCGTTCCGAGAAATACGGGATCTGCCGACCCCTTGATGACCGGTCTGCCGTCAATCGATATATCATAGGCGCGCGAATAGCTTTTATAGTCGGTCGTCGAGCCGTCGCGCGCGCCAGTCCATTCGATGCGGGCAACAAATTCATGTGTATGAGTCATCTTTTATCCTAATCACACCATTTCACATTATCGGGAGTGGGAACGATATCGCTTTGCCTTGTCCATAGAATGCTACTATGTAATTTTTTACTGACAATCTCACGATAATTTTTGGCCGATCGACAGGATATTTCAAAGAAACGATGTTTGATGCCGCCCTGCGAAATATCATTGACCCGCCTCTGAACGCGATGGGCACCAGAATAGCGGCCATAGGCGTTTCCGCAAATAGTGTGACGATACTCGGTTTCTTGCTTGGCATATCGGCCGTACCTTTGATCGCCATAGAGCAGTACGGCGCGGCGCTAGTTCTAATCTTGCTGAACCGGCTTTTCGATGGTCTCGACGGCGCGGTTGCCCGGCACTCGTTGTTGACTGACTTTGGTGGATATCTTGATATCGTCTGCGATTTTATTTTTTATTCGGCAATTGTTTTCAGCTTTGCGCTGGCCAACCCCGAAAACGCGCTTTATGCCGCATTTCTGATTTTCAGCTTTATGGGCACTGCATCGACCTTCCTGACATATGCCATCATGGCGGAGAAGCACGGGATATCGACGGATATTCAGGGCCGCAAATCGCTCTATTATCTGGGTGGGCTGGCGGAAGGCGGAGAGACGATTGCCGCGATGCTGCTGATGTGCATTTTTCCGGATTATTTCATGATTATCGCGCTTGTTTTCGGCGGAATGTGTTGGGTAACTACCGTTACACGTATCTATGCTGCCTGGCTGACCTTCGGTAAAACCCGCTGATCGGCATTGTTTGGCCCGCCGGAACCGCTATACTCTTCCCGCAGTACATAAAAATAACAATAATAACAACGGAGGACCCCGAATGAGCGACTGGCAAATTGGTAATGTAAAGATTACCCGTGTTGTTGAAGTTGAGGCAACGGGCGGCACCCGGTTTATTCTGCCGCAGGCCACCCCGGATGCCGTGCAGCCGATTGACTGGCTTGTCCCGCATTTCGCGACCGCAGAAGGCAAGCTGATCATGAGCATTCACGCGCTCATCATTGATACGGGCTCGCGGCGGATTATTGTCGATACCTGCCTTGGCAACGATAAGAAGCGAGAAATTCCCGCCTGGAACATGCTGCAAACCACTTTCCTTGAAGACCTTGAGGCGGCGGGATATCCGCGGGAAAGTTTTGATACTGTTCTCTGTACGCATCTTCATGTCGACCATGTGGGCTGGAACACGATGCTGGTGGATGGCGAATGGGTACCGACATTCCCGAACGCGCGCTATCTGATAGGCGCGACGGAATGGGATTACTGGCGGGCGACGGCGCAGGACGAATTTGGCGATGTTATCGGCGATTCGGTTGCACCCATCATCGATGCGGGTCTTGCCGATCTGGTGGCGATGGATCATCAGATATGCGACGAGGTGAGCTTGTTCCCGTCTCCTGGCCATACACCGGGGCATGTCTGCGTTCAAATCCGGTCTGCGGGCGAAGAAGCGATCATTACCGGCGACAGTATGCATCATCCCTGTCAGATTGCGCATCCTGAATGGTCGAGTGCTGTGGATGCGGATGCCGCCGCCGCCCAATCAACACGGAAAGCGTTTCTAGAGAAATATGGCAATTCAGATACACTGATTATCGGTACCCATTTCGCGGCGCCGACGGCCGGGCATCTTAAAAAGAAAGATACCGGAGAGTATTGGTTGAAAGTCTAACAGCGCTCTGATGAAATCTCAGGAAAATGTGCAGAGATAGTGATTTCTGTGCCAAGATACAGGGAAATAACTAATCCGGGGCGCAACACTGGATGAGGAAAAGTAGAAATGAAGTTATATGATTGTCCGGGCCCTCCGAGCCCGCGCCGCGTCAGAATTTTTCTGGCGGAAAAAGGCGTTGAGCTTGAAAAAGTGATTGTCAATATTCGCGAGGGGGAGCAGTTTAACGACGAATTCAGGAAAATTAACCCGAACTGCACTGTGCCGGTGTTGGAATTGGATGACGGTAGCCGGATTTCGTCAATCGACGCGATAAACCGCTATCTGGAAGAAAAATTTCCTGAACCGCCGTTATTCGGTAAATCCCCTGAGGAACGGGCACGTATCAATGATAGCTGCCATTATATCAATGTGAACGGCTTTATGGCGGTCGCCGAGGCACTGCGCAACTCCGCGCCGAGGCTCGCCCATCGGGCCATTACCGGGCCGCACGACATTGAACAAATCGCGGAACTCGCGGAGCGTGGGCGAGAGCGGGTTGTCTATTTCTTCAAAGATATGAACAAGCAGCTTGAAAATCAGGAATTCATCGTCGGAGACAGCTATTCCGCTGCGGATGTCGGCGCCATGGTAGTTGTGGACTTTGCAACCGGGATGGCAAAAATTGAGATGCCAGACGGCCTCGACAATCTCAAGCGCTGGCATGAAAAAGTTGCCGCCCGCCCGAGCGCGAGTGCCTGATATATCCTAACTCTGGCGGCGGCGATTGCGACGGTTGCCGCGGCCAGTTTCCGCTGATGCCCCGTGGGAAGCCTCGGCAGGTAGGGTTACTTGCCAAACGGGGCCAAAACGCGCCTCAATATCCGCAATGCTGATTGTCTGCCGGGGCGTATATCCGTCAAGGGCTTCGGCCATGGCTTTCAGATGCGCGTGGCTGGTCCCGCAGCAGCCACCGATTATTCGGGCGCCTGCATCGGCCGCAAGCCGCGCATAATCCGCCATCACGTCCAGCGTCCCGCTATAAATCAGCTTGCCGTCCTTGAACTCCGGGATGCCGCAATTGGCCTTGGCGACAATGATGTCGCCTTCTTCCGCAGTGGATTTAAGTCCCAGCACGGTTTCCAGAAGCTCACCTGCACCAACGCCGCAATTCGCGCCCCATCCGATGGGACGCTCGGGCAGCTCATGACAAAATTCGGTAAAATCAGCGGGCTTGATGCCCATCATTGTGCGCCGGTTGGTATCGAAGGACATGGTGCAGACAAAAGGATGACCGGTTGCCTTCGCGGCCTCAACGGCGGCGGCGACTTCCTCTTTCGAGGACATGGTTTCAATCCAAAGCACGTCTACGCCGCCCTCAACCAGTGCGTCCGCCTGAGCCTTGAAGGCGTCAACGGCGCTCTCATGGGTTAATGCACCCATCGGCTCCATCAGTTCCCCGGTCGGGCCCATGGAACCCGCCACAACAACCGTGCGGTCCACGCGATCTGCCTCGGCTCGGGCGATTTTTGCGGCGGCAAGGTTCAATTCGAAAACCCGGTCTTGGGCATTATGAAGCTTGAGCCGATAGCTCGTTCCACCAAAGCTGTTGGTCAGGATGATGTCTGAGCCGGCGTCAACGAAACCGCGATGCAGGTCGTGAATTTTCTCCGGCGCGTCAATATTCCACAGCTCCGGCGCGTCGCCCGACTGCAGACCGACAGCGAAGAGATTTGTTCCGACCGCGCCGTCCGCCAAAAGGAAGGGCTTGCTGTCCAGGAGCTGTTGAAGTTTATTGACCATCTCTCCGTCCTAGGCAAAGGCTACTGAAAGATCAAGCGGTATTTGAGCCTTTATCATCATCCGCATCTTTGGGCTTTGGTGTTGGACTACTCTTGGGCTTTCCAGATGGTTTCGGCTTTTTCGGCTGCTCTTCGGCGACAATGATCACATCGTCGCTGGCTTTGCTTCCGCTCTCAGGGGGCGTTTGTGGCGGCCAGGGACCGACGGGAAAAGGCTTCTCGTCACTCTGATAGGATAAATATGCAACGAGTTGCTTGTTATATTCCGCAAGCGCGCCACCAAAAGACTGCAACTGCCCGAATGGCGATCCGGTCAGCAAGGCCTTGATAAACTGAATGATGGTGATTGCAAACAGGACAATACTCGCGACCCGGAATATGATCGCATAAAGGATCAGGTAAATTAATCTCGTCCATGTCGTCGTGGACTTAACATGCGTTTTAACGTCATCTGTCATCGGTTGCACCCCTTGAGATGGTCAATAAGTTCCGGCAAATAGTTCATGCAGGTTAGGCCAATTACAGCCAGCGCCGGACTCTTGCCTTATAGTCTAGATATTCCTTACCAAACTTATCTTCAAGGTAGGCCTCTTCGCGGGCAATAACATAATGGCGAATTATTAGGAGGCAGACAGGCAGGAGAATGAGGGCCGGCCAACTGCCCGCGGCGATGGCTGCGCCGATATAAAAGAGCGTCATGGCGAGATAAATGGGGTTGCGGGAGTATTTATAGGCACCATCGGAAATGATTGCTGTTGTCGGTTTCCAAGGCTCAACATTGGTGCCGGCGGATTTGTGTTTATGCGCGGTAAGGACTAGGTAAACGAAGGAAGCGGCGGCAATCAGACCGCCTATGGCGGTCAGGTAGGCAGCTGCAAGGCGCCCATCAACCCACGCAGAATCCAGAAGAATACCAACTGCGAGAAATGCAAAAAAGCAGAGGGGCGGGGGAATTCTCACCCCCGCATTATCCGGCCTAGACATAGACACCTCCATTATAGCCGTTAAACAATAGCAGAAAAGAGGCAGGCTATCCGTGCGCAGCATCACAAATGGTAGTTATCGCGGCACATTGGTGGCGAGATAATTGATTGCAGCCTCTACGCCACTTGCGCCATGGAGAATGTTTTGGGCTTTCAGGCTCATTTCTATGGACCCCAAAGTGCCAAGAAGCATGGGCGCGTTGATATGTCCCATATGCGCAATTCGAAGCGCTTTTCCAGAAAGAGCGGCAATACCGACGCCGACGACAACCCCGCATTTTTCGATGCAATAATCATGGATGGCATCGAGATTTTGTGGATTTGTCACAAGGACTGTCGTGACAGAATTTGCGCGTTCATTCGGATCGATAATGTTGAACGCAAATTCTCCGTCTTCTGCCCATTTTCCGACAGCCGCGCGGGTTGCGCCGGCAAGCAGGCTGTGGCGGGTGAAGATGTTATCCAACCCTTCCTCCCGGATTAACTCAAACGCTTTTTGCAAGCCAAACAGCATATGCACAGGCGGTGTGCCCGCGTAGTTCTGGTAATGCTCGGGGCCCATACGGTTGGTCCAGTCCCAGTAGGCTGTCCGAAGGTCGGCTTTCTGATGGCGCGCCATGGCCCTTTCATTTGCGATGGTGAAACTCACACCGGGTGACATCATCAGGCCCTTCTGACAAGCGGCGACAGTGACATCAACGCCCCATTCATCCATCCGGTAATCCATCGTCCCGAGGGAGGCAATCGTGTCTACCATGAGCAATGCATCATGCCCGGCGTTGTCTATCGCGCGGCGGATTGCCGGGATATCATTGACAACACTTGAGGCGGTATCGACCTGCACGATAAGGACGGCTTTGATATCGCCGCTTGTATCCGATTTCAGCCGTTCTTCCACCGCCGCCGGATCAACGGCTTTGCGCCAGCTGCCGGGGAGCACTTCGACATCCAGACCGATGGTCCCGCCGGCTTGACCCCATCCTGCGGCGAAGGATCCGCTTTCCAGGACGAGAATTTTGTCATTGCGGCAGAGTACATTGCTGAGAGCGGCCTCCCATGCGCCGTGTCCGTTGGCGATATAGATAAAAGGCGTGCCCTTTGATTTGGAGATCATGCGAAGACCATCTTTCAGACGGGCAGTTACTTCGACGAGTTCCCCTTTACGGATATCCACTGCCGGGCGGTGCATCGCTGCAAGGACTTCATCAGGGACAGTTGTCGGACCAGGAATGCTCAAAAATTGGCGACCGTTTTTGACGCTCATGATAGTATTTTCCTGTAATAGATAGTCATAAAGGTTGAAAAGTGTATTCGCTTTTGTAGATAGGGCAACGGTAATTTGTTCGTTTGCTCATTCATCATTCCGATTGCCCTCCTGCTTATAGGTTTCCCGGGCAACGGAGCTGTAGAGTTGCTTGGTTGAAGAACCAAGGCTGCCAAGGGGCAGGAATTCCGCTTTTTTCTTGCCCGATGGCCTCTGGATAACACGGATTATTGTCAGCGCCGCCAGAAACAGGGTACAGCCGATAATGTAGTAAAAGAGGCCGTTCGGTCCGATCCGGCCCATGATTTGCGACGCGGCAATCGGGCCGATGCTGGCGCCGATACCATAGGCAAACAAGAGACCTGCGGACACTTGCACAAGACGGTCCTGATCTGCGAGATCATTCACCTGAGCGGAGGACATGGGATATATGGTGTAACAAAACCCGCCATAAATCAGGCAAAATGCGAACAAGGCCAAAACATAATGTGCGTCGGCAGCCCAGATGATTCCTCCGCTAACGAGCGCGGTGGCGAGCGCTGAACTGATAAGGATTGTTCGTCGGTCAAACAGGTCCGATAAGCGCCCGACCGGAAACTGCAGCAGCATGCCACCGAGAAGAATTGTCGCCATAAAGGTGGAAATCTGCCCCAGGCTGAGGCCGATGGTGGCGGCGAAAATTGGCCCCATGCTGTTGATGGCGGAATTTGTGAGGCCCGCGATGAAGGTTCCGGCAACCCCGACCGGGGAAATTTTGACAAGCTCCCGGAATTTCATCCGCTCCGGCGCGGTTGGCTTTGGCGCGGTTGCCCGGGTGAGGAGAATGGGAACAAGCGCGATGGAGAAAATAATGGATGCCACGGAAAAAAGCTGGAAGCTGTCAGGGTCTGCAATCGTGATCAGGAACTGGCCGGACCCGGCGCCAAGATAGTTGGTAATCATATAGAGCGAAAGAACGCGCCCCCGCGTGGCGTTTGTGGAGCGTTCGTTTAGCCAGCTTTCAACTATCATTATCATGCCGGCCATGCAAAATCCGGTAACGGCGCGGAGAAAAAACCAGGCAACGGGATCAATGATGAGTACATGCGCCAACACGGCCACGGACATGACCGAGGCGAAGGCGGCGAAGCTTCGGATATGACCTGCGCTTGCCACCACGCGCACGGCGTAAAATGCGCCCAGAAGCATACCAATGAAAAATCCGGCCATAATCACGCCTGTGACTTCAGTCGAAAAACCTTCGAGCTTGCTACGCAGTCCAAGCAGGGTGCCGAACATGGCATTTGCGACCATCAGCAAGCCATAGCTTGACAGGAGAGAGGCGACGGATTTAATTGAGTTCCATATCATCAGCCGGACCTGGGATTGGTTTGCGCTGTTTTTATGGTCCATGCCATCGCGGCAAGGGATAATGCGCCGAGGACGGCGAAGCTGGCAATGAGAGGGAATACGGTTCCATCATAGAGCTGTGCGATTACGGTGCCGATGCCCATGGAGACGAATGTCGTAATGGATCCGATAACCGCCGCCGCGACACCAGCAATATGTCCAAGCGGTTCCATCGCCATCGCGTTGAAATTTCCGAACAGGATGCCGATGCAAAAGAAAATCACCATAAAGAAGGAAACCAGTGTCCAAAGTGGCGGATGACCATCGCACATATATGCATAAACCATAAACAGAATGGACAAAATGGTTAGCACAACAAGTGCATGGTAAGATAGTTTTCGCATACCAAAACGCATGACTAAACGGGCATTCATGAACGATGCCGCCCCGAGGGCGAGCGCCAAGACGCCGAAATAAACGGCAAACATCTCACCCACGTCATACTGATCCTGGAAGATTTGCTGCGACATGGTGAGGTAGCCGAGAAAGGCGCTGAAAATAAAACCGCCCACCATCGTAAAACCAAAGGCTGCACGTGTATAGATCACTTCCTTCACCGCCCGCCAGATGCGTTTGAGGGAGAGCGGCGCGCGTTTTTCAACGGGAAGCGTTTCCTCCTGACGGAGGCCAAACCAGATGAGTGTTGCCAGTCCGAGAGCGAAAAGGACGACAAATATCATCCGCCATTCAGCGAAAAACAGAATAAACTGGCCAAGAGCAGGAGCGAGAACTGGCACCAGAATGAAAACCGTCATTACCAGAGAGACAAAGCGCGCCATCTCGCGCCCCTCATACTGGTCGCGAATAAGGGCGAGAGAGACGATCCGAGGTGAAGCGACCCCCAGGCCCTGAAGCAAGCGGCCGATCAGCATAATGGTGAAATTAGGGGCAAAAATGGATAAGAGGCAACCGATAAGAAACAAACCAAAACCAAAGTAAATGGCGGTCTTTCGTCCCGTGCTGTCAGAAATCGGGCCGTAGAAAAGCTGACCGATAGCAAGGCCGAGAAACACGGCGGCAACGACATACTGACGATCATTCGGATCGTCCGCATGAAGATCATGGCTGATATCGAAAAGAGCCGGCAGCATGACGTCAATCGATAACGCCACCATGGATATCATCAACGCGAGCAGGATAATCTGCTCGGCAAATCCAAGTTTTTTTGATGGCGCGGACATTGGTGAGCTGATGCTCCTGTTTTACGACAGCGTTCGGGATAAAGCCGGAAGCTGCGAAGCCCTCTAGTGGGGTGTCATCTTCCGCTCAATGAACCCCCACTATAGTCTATTTTATTTTGGGCTGAACAGACTGTTTTTGATCAAACAGCTTTTCCCGTAAAATTAATTTCCGGTGGTAGCGCCCATCGCTTGCTGTAGCCGTTGAAATGTCAGGTCGTCCCACGCTGGCGTCCCATAAATTTCGACAAAATTACGGTTAGGAACTTGTAGCAAAGGATGATCGGTTTCAAAGCCCAGGGCACGCACATATTCGCCATTTGTGACGACAAATTGTGTTTTATAAGGAAAGAGGAATCCATTCTCTCGCTGATCGAATTGTTCTTGCGCCTCTGCATAATTCCGGCACCAGATATTCAGGAGGCCTGTGCATTTGGTGTCGTACCAAATCACCCCCATATCGTCGCCAATATTTGCTGCTCCGCCAAGGACATGGCTGGCATGCTGCCAGTTTTTAAAGCCGGCAAGGCGAGATACAGCTTTCAGCCCGTCCTTATGCTGGAAAGGCGGTTCCTGCTTGCCAAATTTCCGTAAAGTATGAAGAGCTGCGGGCTTTTCCTGCGCCGCAGCTTTCAGGAGGATGCGGCTGCGGATTTTAAGCTCTGCAAGGGAGCGGCAGGCATTGGTCGTGTTTTCGGAAGTAGACATATCATAACTCCAAAGTTTTATCGGCATCCCGCGAGGCCAAACTTGTAAGGTTAAAACATGTCGGTAATAAAAGCCGTTTCAGGGTGATGTCATCTTGAGCGGGCAGGCACCCCTGAGAACCTGAGGCCAATATACGTAAAGTGTTTCGCGAGTCAATTCTCGATAATACTAGCGTGAGTGTTTTTCCATTTCGCTTGGCTCACATAGTGGGTTAAGCTTCACGTCATGCTGACGGGAGCTCCGTATTGCAAAACCAATAATAAGGAAGCAGCATGACCCAAAAGGAAAGCAAGGCCCAGTTGCATGGGATGGATGCGGCGTTGGCGCGCGCCCCATTTTTCTATGGATGGGCGGTCGTTGCCATTGTTTTTATCACCATGGGGATCGGCGTAAATGTCCGGACCTCTTTTTCGTTGCTGTTTCCTGCCATCCTGAACGAGTTCGGCTGGGATCGGGCAACGACAGCGGCTGCTTTTTCAATCGGTTTCGCATTGGCGGCAATTCTGGCGCCGATCGTGGGTAAGCTTCTTGAATTTGTCGCGCCAAGATATCTTCTGTCGGTGTCTGCTATCACGGTTAGCCTGGGCCTGATCTTGTCGACGATGGCCACGCAACCCTGGCATTTTTATCTCACTCTTGGTGTTTTGATGACGGGAACCGGCATTGTTTTGACTTATGTCGGACAGTCGATGTTCCTGCCTAACTGGTTTCAACGTCGTCGTGGCCTTGCGGTGGGGATCGCATTTTCCGGGGTTGGGATTGGGTCCATGATTCTGATGCCGATTATTCAGGAGGCAATTTCTGCAGACGGCTGGCGGGACGCCTGCTGGCTGATGGCGGCATTGCTGCTGTTCATCGTGCTGCCACTCAATTTTTTTATGCAACGAAAGCAACCGTCGGATATCGGCCTATACCCGGACGGAGATGCGGCACCGGATCAGGAGCAGACCCGTGGCCAGCAAGCGGCGGCAGATCCCGTTGTGGATCACGCCTGGGCTAATACGGACTGGACAATAAAAAAGGCGGTAAAGACGGGAACGTTCTGGTGGCTGGCGCTGGCATGTTCGACGGCGCTCTATGTCTGGTATGCGGTGCAGGTTCATCAAACGAAATATCTGATTGAGATTGGCTTTTCCGACCTGGAGGCTGCGTCTGCGTTAGGCCTTGTCGGATTTGCCGGCGTGCTCGGGCAGATTTATCTGGGTAATCTTTCAGATCGCATCGGACGGGAATGGGTCTGGACCATTTCGACTGCGGGGTTCTTGTTGAGCTGTGTCTTGCTCTTGATCATGGAGCATGTGCCGAGCGCCGCTATGATGTATGCCATGGTCATTCTGCAGGGCGGCCTTGGGTATGGTGTGGCAACTGTCTATGGGTCCATGCCTGCCGATCTTTTTCAGGGGCGCGGCTATGGCATTATTTTCGGAACGATTAGTACGCTCGCGCTGATTGGTGGGGCAGTGGGGCCTTGGTTGACCGGATTTTTCTATGATGAAGCCGGGAATTATCATCTCGCCTTCTATGTCATTATCGCTATGTCTATTGTGTCGATTGTTTCAGTCTGGCTGGCCGCCCCGAGGAAGAAGCGGCTGGTCGCGGGACAGGCTCAAAAACGCGCTGCACAGGCGATGGCGGGATAAAAGTAAGTTTAAATATACTGGATCAATAAATGACTGAGAAAAACAAGATCGCACTTGTCACCGGAGCAGGGGCGGGGATTGGCCGGGCGGTTTCCCTCACGCTTTTGCGCGATGGATACAGTGTTGTTTTAGCGGGCCGTAATCGTAAAACCCTTCAGGAAACACTGGATCTCGCGGGTTCGGCTTCCTCGAATGGATTGGTTATCCCGACTGATGTGATCGATCCCACGTCGGTTGAGGCTTTGTTTGACAAGATCAGGGCGGAATATGGCAGGCTTGACCTGTTATTCAACAATGCTGGTATTGGCGCACCGCCGGTCACGCCGGATGAACTGGCGATTGATCTCTGGCAGAATGTTGTGAATACTAATCTCAACGGATCCTTTTATTGCGCCCGGGCCGCCTTTGCCCTCATGCGGGAGCAGACGCCGATGGGAGGACGGATCATCAATAACGGCTCGATCTCGGCGCATGTTCCGCGCCCGAAGAGTATTGCTTATACCTCAACCAAGCATGCAATCACCGGATTGACACGCAGCCTTTCGCTGGATGGGCGCGCCTTTGATATCGCCTGTGGCCAGATCGATATCGGGAATGCGGAAACACCGATGACGGCGGTTATGAAAAAAGGCGTCCCACAGGCTGATCTTTCGATCACACCGGAGCCAGTCATGGATGTCGAGAATGTCGCTTCCGCCGTTCTTTACATGGATAGCCTCAGCCTGGACGCGAATGTCCAATTCATGACCATCATGGCGACGAAGATGCCGTTTATCGGTCGTGGGTAGTGGCGGCCTTTCAATCTGGAAATTGATACATATATCTAACCGATCGTTCCAATATGTTTGAGAAGGAAAGTCAGGTGTATTATGTCCAACTTACGTAAAGTGAGTCGCGTTGTCCTTTCTATTGAAGCCTCCGACGGGGCAGGTGTAAAGCTGCGCCGTTCGATTGGCTCGGAATTGATATCGGAATTGGACCCGTTTCTGTTGCTCGATAACTTCGGCACTGAAAATCCGGATGATTATATTGCCGGCTTTCCGTCTCATCCCCATCGCGGTTTTGAGACCGTGACCTATATGATCGATGGCCAGATGCGGCATAAGGATTCGACAGGATCGGAAGGTGTGCTTGGCCCGGGCAGTGTCCAGTGGATGACCGCCGGGCGCGGGATCGTGCATTCCGAAATGCCGGAAAAGCGCGAAGGTCGGATGAGCGGGTTTCAGCTTTGGGTGAATCTTCCGGCGAAGGACAAGATGTGCACGCCGCGTTATCAGAACATCGACCCGGAAGATGTCCCGGAAGTGTCACTTGATAAAGTAACGCTTCGGGTGCTCGCGGGAGAGGTTGAAGGTCCCGACAGTCTTGTTGCCGGGCCGGTGACAGGCGTCGCGACCGATCCCATCTATATCGATGTTATGTTAAGTTCGGATGGTAGTTATCGCCATGCGGTGCCGGAAGGACATACGGCGTTTGCCTATGTTTTTGATGGTACTGTCACTATCAGCGGTGAGGAAGTAACGCAGCATCATCTTGCCATTCTTTCTGACGGGGACGAAGTGGAGCTCTCGAGCGAGACCGGAGGCCGGGCTATCCTGGTTGCCGGGCGACCGATTGGCGAACCGGTGGCGCGCTATGGGCCGTTTGTGATGAACAGCTTTGATGAAATTCAGCAGGCTGTTCGTGATTTCCAGACAGGCAATTTCTAACCTTGCTTGATCGACCGGGGAAAGGCCGTTAGGATTTTGCCCGGCTTAATTGTCACCATAGAGAATGACGAAAAGGATTAGTGCCAATGACTGTTGATATTTCCTCACCCATTACCCTCCCTTGCGGCGTTTCCGTCAAAAACCGGATTGCCAAGGCCCCGATGACAGAGGGGCTCGCAGACCCGATGAACCGCGCGACGGAACGCCATGTCACGCTTTACAAAAAATGGGCCGAAGGCGGCGCGGGCATTCTGGTGACAGGGAATGTCCAGGTGGACCGCCGGTATCTGGAGCGACCGGGGAATGTCGTCATTGATCAGAATGGCGGACTTGAGGAACTTCGCGCTTTTGCTGCTGCGGGCACCACAAATGATACTCTTCTCTTTATGCAGATCGGTCATGCAGGGCGTCAGACGCCTCGCCGTGTGAACCCGCGGCCCGTTGCCCCGTCAGAGATAGCGATGACACTGCCCGATAGCGCCTTCGGGGCTCCGCGCGCGCTGACGTCCGATGAGGTTGAGGATGTCATCAAACGCTTTATCCATGTCGCCGAGGTGGCCAAGGAAACAGGATTTTCCGGCGTGCAGGTTCACGGCGCGCATGGCTATCTGATTTCCGAGTTTCTCTCGCCCCTCGCCAACCAGCGGACGGATCAATGGGGCGGTAGCCTTGAAAACAGGGCCCGACTTTTGCGGTCCGTTGTGCAGGGTATCCGTAAGGCCGTCGGCCCGGAGTATCCGATATCTGTAAAGCTGAATTCTTCGGACTTTCAAAACGGCGGGTTCAGTCATGAAGACTGCCTGCAAGTTGTGAAATGGCTGGAGGAAGACACCGTCGATCTTCTCGAAATTTCAGGTGGCAACTATGAGAATCCCGCCATGATGATCGGCGCGCGCGGTGCGGACGAAATCCGCAATACGACCATCGCCCGCGAAGCTTATTTCATGGGATATGCCAAAAGCATTCGCGCAGCAACCAATGTTCCCTTGATGGTCACCGGCGGGTTTAGAAGCCGGGCGGCGATGGACGCGGCGCTTGCAGAAGGTGATGTGGATGTTATCGGGATTGCCCGCCCGATGTGTGTGGATACGGATGTCCCCAATCAACTGCTTGCCTCCCCTGACGCCAGCACTATCGCCTATGAGCAGTCGATCAAGCCCTCAAAAGGCGCGCTCGGCTGGTTCTGCCTCAACATCATCCGGATAGCCGATGGCAAAAGCGCCGACCCGGACATGACCGGAGAGGAAGCTATCATGGCCTATCTCGACAATGAAGAGAGAACCGCCGTCGCTATGGAAAACGTAAACCCAAATTAACCGGTTTATTAAGATTGGTGAAGATTTGATTGCAGTCAATGTCGCATTAAGTGGGTAGGGTAGGCTTGCAACTTATCCAAGGAGGAGGAACCTATGATCGGCAATCCGTCTTTAATAACGCGCATCGCAATCGGTAAGTTTATCGGGCTGATTTTTGGTCTGTTCGGCTTCTTTCTGCTGCCGTATTTATGGCCGGAAAGTAATATGATGCTCCGGCTTGGGGTGTTGTTCTGGTATATAACCGTCGGGGCATTTATCGGTGTCTTCGGTGTGATGAACTGGCATCCCATTATTCGTATGCCCTTGCCCTGGTGGTTTCGGGCGCCCTGGATAGGCGGTTGGATGAATTTTGTCCTGACCCTTTTCGTCTATGATACGTTTCAGCAGATGATGGTCCATATGCTCGGGCCGGATTTTCCCTTTCTGTCGCCTTTCTGGTTTATTTTGGAAGGTGCCGTTATTGGCTTCATCATGGGCTATTTTGCAACAAAATTAGGTGGTGAGGGAAAAGATACAGTTCCTGAACGCCCTTAAATAGTCAGACGACGGTAGGACCAGATTTGCGGCAGGAGGGTTATCGCTGCCGTATAATCTCTTTTTCGACTGCGTCCAGCCTGTCCTTGCCGAAGTACATTTCGTCCCCGACAAAAAATGTTGGAGCACCAAAGCATCCGCGTTCGACGGATGCATTCGTATTATGGATAAGAGCGTCCTTGATGGGTTGTTCCTGTATCCGCTCGAGAATATGCGCACCATCAAGGCCAGCGGCATTTAATGTGGCAATGATCACCTCCGGATCGTCCATCTTCTTTCCATCTTCCCACATGGCCATGAACATGGTGTCTGTAAATTGCGCAGCATAACCTTCTTCTTCTGCGACAATCGCCCCGCGCATCATCTGAACGGTATTGACAGGAAAATGCGGGTTCATGGTGAATTTTGTCAGCTTGTGCTCTTCGATGAAGCGCATTGATTCAAGGCGCATGTAATCCATCTTGAGGGGAATCTCCGCGAACTGTTGCATGGGAGATTTATTGTTGGTCATCTTAAAGACGCCACCCAGCAAAATCGGAAAATAGGTGAACTCGACTCCGGATCTTTTCTCAATCTCGGGAATGACCTTATGCACGAAATAGCAGTTGGGGCTGCCGAAGTCATAATGAAATTCAACCTTTACCGTCATGTGATCATTCCTTTTTTGTGTTTTATCTCCATGATATGCTGCAGTCTGAACCGGGACGCGACAAGAGACAAGAGTTGTCTTATGCTGTAGGGGTACAAACAATAAGAATGATAATTGGGAGCACGAAAATGAATGAAATCTCCAATGAAAGAGCGAAATTCAGCCAGATGACAGACGGCACAGCGGCCGACTACAAGATCATTTCTGACAATTTCAAAGTCTTTTCAAAAGAACTGCCGGATAGGGTCCTGGATCACTTGAAGTTATTGGAGGGTGATTTCGGCGGCTTTTCTGTGGATCGGCTTGAACATTCCCTGCAAAGCGCCACGCTTGCCCATCAGGATGGACAGGACGAGGAATATGTTGTTGCGGCGTTGCTGCATGATATCGGAGATACCTTGGGGACTTTCAATCATGCAGACATCGGGGCGGCAATGCTGAAACCATTCGTATCGGAGAAGATCCACTGGATTCTTGAGAAGCATGGCATTTTCCAAGGCTATTACTTTTTCCATCATATCGGACTTGATCGCGATATGCGCGAGCAGCACCGCGGCCATGAGCATTTCGAGGATTGTGCGCATTTCTGCGCGGCCTACGATCAGGCTGCGTTTGATAAGAATTTTGAATCCGCGCCATTAGAATATTTTGAACCGATGGTGCGCCGGGTTATGGCCGCGCCCAAGCAGTCTATCTATCTGATGGAGTAAGGGCTTCTTCCCTTTACTGCCCTTATATCTTTGTCTCAATGGCTGAGGGTGTTTGCGCCTTTCGGCTGACCTGTAGTTCCCGGTGGGAAATGTAGGTTGCGGCACCGACGATAACGGCACCACCGATCATAACAAAAGGATCGAGTGGTTCGCCAAACACAAGGACGCCTAATATCGCGGCCCAGACAAGTTGTAGGAAGCCGAGCGGCTGGGTAACCGTAATGGGGGCGGCCTGAAAGGCCCGGGTCAGGGTATAATGGCCTGAGGTGGCGATAACGGCGGCCAAGGAAAGCCAGGCGAGTTCATGTGTTGTCGGCGCGCGCCATTGTATGATAGCGCCGGGTAGCAGCGTGATCGTACATCCTATGGAAAGCATTCCAACAATCATGGATGAGCTTTGGGTTCCCGTCAGCTTCTTCGCAATAAGAAAAGATATTGCGAATAAAGGTGCCGCACAAAGCTGCGCGAGCTGACCAAGCTGAATCTCCTGAAAGCCGGGCCGCAAAATAATGAGTGCGCCGATAAATCCGGCAATGACTCCACCAATCCGGCGAAATTGAAGTTTCTCACCAAGAAAGAACGCGGCGCCAATGGTGACGAAAATCGGAGCGACGTAGCCGATTGCGGTTACTTCCGCGATCGGTATGCGGGCCATTGCGTAAAACCAGAGCATGACACCAACCCCATGAACTAAGGCCCGAGAAATAAATAGCCGGGTGTTCCGCTTGTTTGGCATGCCCGGCCAATGCCGAATGACCATGGGAAGAATAATCAGTGACCCTAAAAAATAACGGATAAACGCCGCCTCAATCGCCGGCATATCGGAGCCGAGATGGCGTACAATTCCTGTCATGCCAACAAAGAGAAAACTGGTCAGGACCATCCAGGCAATCCCCTGCAGGGTGGTACTGTTTCTCAGGGAGCTTGTGACGGACATACGCAGGCCTTTTTATTTTTATTGCGGCGCCTGTATGGTGATGCGATTTAAAGCTGCCGCGCTATGTTTCATCTTAGGGCGCGCGACTGCATTTGACTACTTTATTTCGGATGGCCATTTGTTTGACACGGCGAGAGCGAGAGGTAATTTCCTCGCCTCCGCGCTAATTAATGTTCCATTATACCGCGGCGCGCCTGATCTCCCCACAGCTCGTCCACTTTTGCATCGCGGCCGCAGTTGAAACGGTAGAATTTATACTTCCACGAACTTTTCTCCGCATAGTTTTGATGATATTCCTCTGCCGGATAAAATGTTGTCGCACTTCTTATGGGCGTAACAACAGGGGCGTTCAGTAATTCCCCTGCGTCAAGGGCGGCTTTGGAATTTTCCGCCGTTGATAGCTGGGCATCGCTGGTCGCGAATATAGCCGTCTTATAACTTTCGCCCCGGTCGCAAAACTGGCCACCGTCATCCGTGGGATCAACGCTCCGCCAGAAAATATCCAGAAGCTCCGCATAAGTGACTTTGTCCGGGTTGAAGATAATTTCGACGGCCTCCAGATATCCACTCCCGCCTGCGGAAACAGTCTGATATGTCGGGTTGGGGGTTTCTCCTCCGATATAGCCGGATGTCGTCTTGACTACGCCGGAGACATTATCAAAGTCTGATTCCACGCACCAGAAACAGCCACCGGCAAAAATTGCTGTCTCCTCTGCCGCGGCGGCCTGAGACGTAAGGCCGAAGCTTCCGCCTATAACAAGGGCAATCACCATCAAAAACTTTAAAATGGGCGCATATACTTTCTGCATTCAATCTTCTCCGCTTCATTCTACATTAGCCGATGATCGAAAGCTGGGCTATTTAAGGCGTGAATACCAGTGTATCTCGCAGAAAGTTGATATCACAAAAATGTCAGCAAGGGGGCTCCGCCTCAGGCGGCTTTTTCCTTTTTCGGCATAGCCGGACCGAAGGGCCGGTCGCCCGCGACAGTCGTCCGGTACAACGCCCTTCTATAACCGTCATAGTCATTGAGCGCGAGATGCATCGCCGCCCGGTTATCCCACATGGCGAGCGAGTTTTTCCGCCACCGGAACCGGCAGGTGAAAATCTCGTTGACCGAATGACGATGGAGCTTTTCTAAGATTTCTCTACTGTCTCGTTCGGACATATCCTTGAAGCGGATTGTGTAGACCGGGTTGACGAAAAGCGCCTTGCGTCCTGTTTCCGGATGAATTCGAACAACAGGATGCTCGATTTCCTCATGCGCTTCCTCGGATTGGATGATCGTCATCGACTTCCGCTTCTTGTTGCCAAGAATGCTCTTGCCGGTGCCGTAAGAGCGGCGGGCGGAATGAATCGCAATCAGCGGATCGACAATGGCCTTCATCCCTTCAGACAGGGTCTCATAGGCGAGATACATATTGGCAAACATCGTATCGCCCCCATAGGGCGGGATATCGTCCCCAAAGAGAATGGTCGCCATCGGCGGGTTTTCCTGAAAAGACCAGTCGGAATGCCAATGACCGCCGAAATTGATCGTTTTTACTTCTTCCGCCTCTTTAACGACGGCGATTACCTCCGGATGCTCGCCCATGGTCTTGACGTAAGGCTCAGTCCCGAAAGGGCCAAAATGGGAGGTAAAGTTTTTTAGTCCCAGGATGTCAAGCGGCTGATCCCGAAAAAAGACAACCACATGCTCAAGGAACGCAGCGCGGATTTCCGCAGCAGTTTCTGCATCAAGATTGGCGAGATCAACACCGAAAATTTCCGCGCCGATGGTTCCTGTCAGAGGCTCTATTTTTAGTTTCTTATGCGCCATTATTTTTTAATCCCAGCCGTCATGGTTATTTTTTCGGAATGTCAGACCTTAATCTGCATAGCCCGGCAATTGCCGATCCAGTTTGCGCAGGAGCGCCGTCCAGGCAATCCCTGCAACGGCGGCCAAACCATTCTCACCTTGTTTAGCCGTTACTTGCATAACGCTGTCGGATGGATAATGAAGCTTACGACCGCCAGCCAGGCTGGCAACCTGCATCTCGCAGGCGCGCTCCAGAAAATACATGTTCAGAAACGCTTCACGAACCGTCGGCCCGAGCGCGAGTGTGCCATGGTTCCAAAGCAGCATCAAATCCTTGTCCCCCAAGTCCTTTTGCAGACGCGGCCGTTCATCATGATTAAGCGCGATGCCTTCATATTCGTGATAGGCAACCTGTTCGCGGATAACTAGTGCGGTCTGGTTGAGTGGCAATAACCCCTCTTCCTGTGTCGCAACGGCAGTCCCGGCAGCAGTATGCAGATGCATGACACAGCCGGCATCATGCCGAACTTCATGCACAGCGGAGTGTATGGTAAAGCCGGCGGGGTTCACTGGATAATCGCTCTCCCCGACCACCTCACCGTTCATGTCAATCTTGACCAGGGACGAGGCAGTGATTTCGTCAAACGTCATGCCATAGGGGTTAATGAGAAAATGATTATGATCCCCCTGCAGCCGTGCCGAGATATGAGTGAAAATAAGATCATCCCAGCCAAAAAGCGCGACCAATCGATAGGCAGCCGCGAGATCGACCCGAATCTCCCATTCTGCATCACTGAATTGTTCACGTCGTGATGACTTCTGTAATGTTGCTAAGCTCATTCTAATCTCCCGAGTTTAAGTTTCCGGGCTATGGTATTTGGGTGATAAAGCGCAAATACACACGGAATACATAAGTTTTTATTTCTTCTGATGATCGAGTGTAGCGGATTTTTTTGTTCAAGAGCAATTCACTTTTTTCCTGGCGAGCCCTAACGCGTTGTTAATAATTTTACGGTAACTCTGCTTAAGTCATTACAACTAAAGAGGGGCCAGGTAGGCTGATTTAACAGATGATGAAAAAGATACACCAGCTTTTCAAGAAAAAGAGCAATCCGGAAGAAGCGGGAGGCGAAGTTGAGTATTCCAAATTTGGCATTGGCCCTCGGCTTATTGCGGCATTTTCCATCGTTGCGATTTTAACAATTGCCATTTCGGCAATCAGCTGGGTCAGCCTGGGAGCAATCACAACCGCGCAGGAAGATCTTATCAATAAGAAAGTTCCTGCAATTTCTCTTGCTCTGAAGCTCGCGAATGAAACAACAGCACTTGCGGCGGCAGCGCCGCAGCTCAGCACGGCGAGAACGGAAGCCGAGCGTCTCTTAAGTTTTAAAAGTATAAACAACACGGGCAAAAAAGCCTCTGAGCAGTTGAGTTCACTCCGTGAGTATGTGAATGACGATGAGGCGCTTCATAAAGTTGACGATGGCCTCACCAAGATGCTGGAAAGCCTGACCCGGCTCAACGAGCAGGTTCAACAGCGCATTGAATTTTCTAAGGAGCTGAATTCGACAGCTCCCGGCCTCTCTGTGGCTCGTGACATACTTGATACGGGATTGGGCCCGTTCCTGCTTCCTCTGAGGATACGGGTAATCGAGAACACCGACAAATGGAACGAGGTGCTGTCGCAGTCTGTCGATCAGGCGTTGGCAGGAACACGACCGAAATATGATACGTCCGAGCTCTCTAGCGAGATACAGGGTATTCTGCGTTTTCAGGAAGATGTCTTCTCATTCAAGAGCAGCGGGTACCAAGTGCTGAGCTTACTGACGGAAGGCTTGCAGACGGATGATATCGATGCTGTGAAAGACCTTGAATCTATATTCCTGTCATCGATTTCGTCAATGGGCACACCATTGGACGCAATTGAAAAGCAGACTTCGAAAGGCCAGACACAGGAGCTGTCTGAATTGTTCGCCGATTTTATGGACATGGGCGTTGAAGAGAGCACGTCAAGCTCGGTAAATATTTTCAAAACCCGTGTTAAGGAGCTGGAAGCTGCGAAAGCTGCCGAGGACATTGTGAGTGAAAGCCGGTTTTTGGCAGGAATCCTCGTCAAGAATGCAAATGCCTTTACAGCAGAAATTGAAGAATCTCTTGGCGCTGCGGCTCAGCAGAACGCCGCACTCGCAAATACAACGAAGGTGACTCTGCTGATTTGTGCACTGGTTGCGTTGCTCGCTACAATCGGAATTGGATGGCTTTATGTCCGACGGAATATAATCCGCCGCCTGATGCTTCTCGTCGCCTCTGCGCAGAGGCTTTCTGAAGGGGATTTGTCATCAAGCATCTACCGCGACGGGCGTGATGAAATCGCTCAGATGGGACATGCTCTCGTCGGGTTCCGCGATACCGCCCGGGAAGCCGAAGCGGCGCGGGCTGAGGCAGACATTGAACGGCAGAAGCGGGAGGAAGAAAAGGCCAAGCGTGAGGAAGAGCAGCGTAACGCCGAGAAGGCAGCCCGAGAAGAGCGTGAGCAGCTTGAACGCGAATCCGCGGAAACCAAAATCAAGGAGCGGAACGAGCTTGCGGATACATTCGAGGGCAGCGTGAAGCATCTGGTTGAAAAATTTGCCGCCGCAGCTTCGGAAATGACGGGAATGTCGCAGTCAATGACCAAGTCTGCAGAAGATACCACGCAGCGGTCCGCGACTGTCGCGTCGGCGTCAGATCTCGCAACATCCAGCGTTAATTCAGTCGCCGCGGCAACGGAGGAACTTACCTCTTCCATCAATGAAATCAGCCGTCAGGTCAACCAGGCTGCAAATATTGCAGGTGAAGCTGTTTCCGAAGCCGAACGGACTAATATAATGGTAACTTCGCTGAACGAGGCTGCGTCTAAAATTGGCGATGTTGTTGGTCTGATTAATGACATTGCAGGGCAGACCAATCTGCTCGCTCTGAATGCGACGATTGAAGCTGCTCGTGCTGGCGATGCGGGCAAGGGATTTGCAGTCGTCGCGAGTGAGGTCAAGAATTTGGCCGCACAGACCGCGAAAGCTACGGAGGAAATCTCAGAGCAGGTGAAAGCCGTTCAAGAAGAGACCGGCAGCGCCGTTGGAGCCATTGGCGGCATTACAACGACTATCGGCAAGATCAACGAGATTGCGACCTCAATCTCTGCCGCTGTGGAAGAACAAGGTGCCGCGACCGGTGAGATCAGCCGCAGTGTTCAGCAAGCCGCCGAGGGGTCACAAGATGTCTCCCAGAATATTCAGTCTGTGAGAAATGCAGCGGAATCGACTGGTAAAACGGCGCAGGAGATTGAAGAAATCTCGAACGGGCTTACCAGGGAAGTAACTGAACTGGACCAGCAGGTAGAAGGGTTCCTTGCGCAAATTCGCGCCAGCTAATTCTTGAAATAACTGACAAAGGCAGCAGTTGAAGGCGAAATATCCTGAAAGAACTGCTGCCTTTTGTTTTTCTAATATTCGCTCGTTTTGATTGATTAAAGTAAAAGTATAACTATCATTTGGGCTTAGCCCATAAAAACAATATATTTTTTTCTGGTCAAAACGCATTCTTTGAGTCACAGTTATAACGCAATAAAAAAGAATAACGTTTTAAACTGGGAGGTGGACGCCTAGGCGTCCGGAAGCGTATTCATAATAAGATTGAAGATGCATCTGGGGCCTATGCAGCCATTAGTTATGAGTGAACAAAAACACAGATAGTATAGCGTCTGCGAATGCTTCAGCGACGGATGCGTTGTTAAGTGTCCAGGATGTAAGCGTCCATTTTGGCGGCATCGTTGCATTAGACGGTGTGTCATTCGATATTCCTTCGGGACAGATCGTCGGGCTGATTGGGCCAAACGGGGCCGGAAAAACGACCCTGTTCAACTGTATAAGTCGCCTCTATGATGTAAACTGGGGTGATATCCTCTTTCGTGGAAACTCCATCCTTAAAAGTCCTGTTCACAGGATGAGTGAGATCGGACTTGGCCGGACATTTCAAAATCTCGCCCTTTTCTCCAATCTGAGCGTTCTTGATAACATCATGATTGGCGGGCATTCGACCGCAAAATCAGATTACATCAGCAACGCGGTACATTTACCCTGGATAAAGCGGGAAGAGAAAGAGCTTCGGCAGCGGGCGTTTGAAATGCTCAAGTTCATGGAGCTTGAAGATACCGCGCTGCAACGGATCGGTGGTCTGTCATTTGGTATCCAAAAGCGGCTTGAAATTGCTCGGGCGATCATGAGCAAGCCCAAGCTCCTGCTGATGGATGAGCCAGCAGGCGGACTCAATCACAATGAGTTGTCACTCCTTGTGGACACGATCCGGCGAATTCGCGATGAGTTTGGCACGACGGTTCTTTTGGTGGAGCACCATATGGGCGTGGTTATGGAGGTTTCCGAGAAAGTTGTTGCGCTCAACTTTGGCCGCAAGCTTGCCGAAGGCCCACCCGCTGAAATCCAGCAACATCCTGATGTTATTGAAGCGTATCTGGGGACGGGCAAGAAATGAGTCAATTGCTTGATGTAAAAGGGCTTGAAGCGTCATATGGCCCGACGAAAGTTCTGCATGGGCTGGATTTCAGCCTGGAGCAGGGCGGCGTAACAACTATTCTCGGCGCGAATGGTGCCGGTAAAACAACGACCCTTCGCGCGATCAGCGGGATGGTCACCCGAAAAGGAGCGATACAGCTGGAGGGAGCGGAACTTACCACCCTGCAAACAGCGGATATTACGCGGAAAGGCATTGCCCATGTTCCAGAGGGACGCGGCACTTTCGTGAGAATGTCTGCGGAAGACAATTTGCGCCTCGGGGCCTATAGCCGGAGCGACAAGGCGGGTATTGCGGAAGATGTTGAACGGGTTTACGGCTATTTTCCCATCCTCAAACAGCGGCGAAATCAGCAGGCGGGTACGCTAAGTGGCGGTGAGGCGCAGATGCTTGCCGTTGGCCGGGCCTTAATGTTACGGCCGCGGCTATTGCTGCTTGATGAACCTTCTTTCGGCCTTGCACCGTTAATTGTTCAAGAGCTTTTCGAAATCCTGAAAAGAATCAATGTTGAAGAAGGGGTGAGTATGTTGCTGGTCGAGCAAAACGCGTCGCTGGCGCTTGAGTTGGCCGATCATGCTTATTTGCTGGAAACGGGAAATATCGTCATCTCCGGCACTTCGGAATCAATTCTTGAAAATGAGACCGTTCGTCGGTCCTACTTAGGGTATTAGGACGTTCCCATGGATCTTTTTTTACAGCAATTACTAACCGGTCTTGCAAATGGCGCTATTTATGCGTGCCTGGCACTTGCGGTCGTCATGATTTATCAGGCCATCGATCATTTCAACTTTGCACAGGGCGAAATGGCGATGTTCAGCACCTATATCTGCTGGGCGATGATTGCGGGCGGAGTGCCCTACTGGATCGCGTTTTTCGCGACAATCATCATCTCCTTCGTCGGGGGCCTCGCGATTGAACGAATTATCTTCAAGCCACTCCATAACGCGCCGGTTCTCAGCCATATTGTTGTCTTTATCGGCCTTGTCGCCATATTCAACAGCTTTGCCGGGGCGATATGGGACCATAATATCAAGACATTTCCGTCGCCCTTCCCTGATGGATCTTTTGGCGGCCTGATCGGACTGCATGAAGTTGGCATGTTCTTCGTGACCCTGCTTTTGCTTCTGGCAATATTCTGCTTCTTCCGTTTCACACGTGTCGGAATGGCCATGCAGGCAGCAGCGGCCAATCCCGATTCCGCCGGGCTCGTCGGCATTCGGGTCGGCTGGATGCTGGCACTGGGCTGGGGCCTGGCCGCCGCAATCGGTGCCGTGGCAGGAATGATGATTGCACCAATTGTCTTTTTGGAACCGAACATGATGCTGGGTATTTTGCTCTACGGCTTTGCCGCCGCGATTGTTGGCGGGATATCGAGCCCGGGAGGGGCTGTCGCGGGCGGCTTTTTGGTTGGCATTATCGAGAATATGGCAGGGACATATATTCCGGCCATTGGTAGTGAATTGAAACTGACGGTTGCTCTGATTTTGATCGTAACCGTTCTGTTGTTCAAGCCTAACGGCTTGTTCGGTAAAACCATTGTGACCAGGGTATAAAAATATGGCAACCGATGTAGAAACGCGTATTGATACTAAATTAAACGTCGGCGCGAAGATCCCCTTCAAGTGGGTCATTCCCTTCATTGTGATTGGCGCAATCTTGCCCTTTTTCCTTGGGGGATATGCGACCTTCCAGGGCACTTTGATAATGATCTATGCCATAGCAATCCTCGGCCTAAATTTGCTGACAGGATTTAACGGGCAGTTTTCACTTGGTCATAGCGCCTTTTATGCGATTGGGGCCTATACGGCGGCCATTCTTGTGTATCATCTCGATTGGCCAGTGTATGCAGCTATCCCGATCGGAGGGGTGGTTTGTTTCGTCGCAGGATTTCTATTTGGGCTGCCGGCGCTACGCCTTGAGGGGCTTTATCTCGCTCTGGCCACCTTTGCATTGGGCGTATCGATACCGCAAATCCTGAAATCATCGCATCTGGAAGGGCTGACCGGGGGGGTGCAGGGCTTGGATGTGTTCCGTCCGAAGGTCCCTGCTTTTCTGGTTGAAAACTTTGGTTTGACGATGGATCAGTGGTGGTACTTGATCGCGTTTGTGGTGATGTTGCTCATGTTCTGGATCGCATGGAACCTGATCAATAGTCGGACAGGGCGCGCCATGATGGCAATTCGGGATAATCCAATCGCGGCGAGATCGATGGGTGTGAATGCATCTTTATACAAATCGCTTACCTTTGGTGTCAGCGCTTTTTACACCGGCATTGCCGGGGCGATAGCGGCCATCGTGATTGAGTTCGTGGCCCCGGACAGCTTTACATTTCAGCTCTCCATATTGCTGTTCATCGGAATGGTGGTAGGTGGGACAGGCTCTATATGGGGGGCCGTTTTCGGTGGCTTTTTCATATTGACAGTGCCGAATTTTGCGGAAGAAATCTCGACAGGCCTTTCCTATGCTATTTTTGGCATTATTCTTATATTGGTGATTTATGTCATGCCCTCAGGTTTCGCAGGGTTGGTAAATCTTCTAAGGGTTCGAATAAAAAATATGTTATAAACTCTTAGTTGGAAGTGTGAAGAGAATTCGTATCAACAAGATACGGTAATAAATAACAGGAGGTACTAATGAATACCGGGAGAAAATTAGCGATCACCTTCGCTGCCGTTGCCGCAATGGGAATGGCAGCGACGTCAGCTTTAGCTGACAAAATGTACGGTCCGGGTGTGACCGATAATTCCATTAAGCTCGGCAATACCATGCCATATAGCGGCCCTGCGGCAGCTTATGGTCAGATTGGTAAGTCCACGGCCGCTTATTTCGACAAGATCAATAAGGAAAATGGCGGTGTGAACGGTCGGAAGATCGAATTTATTTCGCTGGACGACGGTTATAGCCCGCCAAAAACGAAAGAGCAGATTCGTAAGCTTGTTGAACAGGATGAAGTCCTGCTCATCTTCGAAAGCCTGGGAACGCCAACGAATTCGGCAATTCATAACTACATGAACAAGAAAGAGATCCCACAGCTGTTTGTTGCAACGGGTGCGACAAAATGGGGCGATCCTGAAAACTTCCCTTGGACAATGGGCTGGCAGCCGAGCTACCAGACAGAAGGTAAATTGTTCGGCGCCTATATTTTGGAAAATGTAACAGATCCGAAAGTAGCCATTCTTTATCAGAATGACGACTATGGTAAGGACTATGTCCACGGCTTGCGGGAATATCTGGGCGATAAAGCGGATTCCATTATCGTTGCCGAAGAAAGCTACGAAGTTACGGACCCGACGATCAACTCACAGATGATCAAGCTCAAAGACAGCGGTGCGAATGTCTTTTTTAACGTTACGACACCGAAGTTTGCAGCGCAGGCTATTAAAAAGTTCCGCGAACTGAACTGGGATGCAGTATTCCTGAATAACTCGGTTTCCAACTCAGTGGGCTCTGTTTACAAGCCCGCCGGACTTGATAATTCCAAGGGTGTCATCTCGCTCATGTATTATATGGATATTACCGATCCGAATAACTTTGAGTCAGAAGCCTACAAAAAATGGTCGAAATTCATGGATGAGTACTATCCGGATGGCGACAAGTCCAGCGCGTTCACAGCTTATGGATATCTTGTCGGCCAGACGATGGAGCAGGTATTGAAGCAGGCTGGCGATAATCTCACTCGTGAGAACATCATGAAAGAAGCCGCCAATCTGGACCTGGAGCTGGATATGATGCTGCCGGGCATTAAAATTCAGACTAGCCCAACTGACTTCTACCCGATTGAGGCAATGATGCCGGTTGAGTTTAACGGCGAGAAGTTTAACTCACTGGGCAAGGTTGTGTCTGTAAACTAATCAGGTCTTTGATCTGAAAAGAAAGGGCAGGGGATGTCATCATCCTCTGCCCTTTTTGTATACTTACTTTTACGGGCTGAGGACAATGCGGCCTTTGACGTTTCCGGCCTGCAGGTCTGTGAGAGCGCTGTTGACTTCATCAAGCGGGCGGACTTCATAAGGGATAGGCGCAATTTTCCCCGCCCGAACGAGTGCCATTAACTCATGCATCTCCTCAAGACTTCCGACATAGGAACCCTGGATCGTTCGCATCATGAGGGGCAGCATCGCAATTGAGAGCGGCATGGAATCCCCAAACAAGCCGACCGTCACCATATGACCGCCTTTTCTCAATCCGTTAAATCCAAAAAGGGAGGTTGCAGGGGCCCCCACAAAGTCGATGGAACCGGCCGCTCCTCCGTTTGTGATTTCCTGAAGTTTGGCGAGTGCGGCTTCCGGATCGCTGTTATCAATGGTTTCATGCGCGCCTGATTGGCGGGCGATAGACCGCTTCGTGTCGTCAATGTCGGCAACGATGATTTTCGCCTTCACAACGCTTGAGGCAAAATGAACGGCTGAAAGTCCGACACCGCCAGCCCCGATAATTACGAGATGATCATCTTCGCGCAGATGGGAGAGTTTCTTAAGGGCACTATAGGCTGTCAGACCGGAGCAGGCATAAGTGCAGGCGAGCTCTGTCGGAACACCATCATAGGGGATCAGATATTTCGGATGGGGCGCAATAACCTCATCTGAATAGCCGCCGTTATATCGAGTACCGACAGTTTGCGGCGCCATACAAAGGAGTTCGTCCCCCGCCATGCAGACATTGCACTTTCCGCAGCCTATCCAGGGAAAGACAATACGCTTGTCACCGATTTCCACCCCTTCCGCATCAGGGCCAATCGCGGCGACTTCACCAACAACTTCATGTCCCAGAGTGAACGGTAGTTTCATGCGCTGTAAGAGGTCCATCTTCTGGCCTCCTCCCAGGTCGAAGAAACCCTCCCAGATATGCAAATCACTATGGCAAACACCGCAAGCCGTGACATTCAGGAGTACTTCAGTACCCTTTGGTTCAGGTGTTGGGTAGTCTCGCGCCTCCAATGGCTCACCAAACTGGATGATCTGTTGGCAATGCATGGTTATTCTCCCATTTGTTTGTTCTTAATTGGAGAAAATATGCTAGCTCGTTTCGCAAGTGACGGCCAGAATTTCTGTAGCAGAATAACGTCCGTTTGTGCGCCGCTATGATTGCAGGCGGCTGCTGAAAAGATAACGTCCGTCACGAAGCTCAGAGAAGAAATCTTTGACGGCCGGATGCGATACTGGCTTCCCGGTGTCGTCAATCAGGAGGTTTTGCTCAGATACATAGGCCTCATAGGTCGTTTCGGCATTCTCCGCGAACAGGTGATAAAAGGGTTGGTCCTTTTTGGGCCGTACCTCTTCGGGGATGGACTCCCACCATTCTTCGCTGTTGCTGAAAGTGGGGTCGACATCGTATATGACGCCGCGAAATGGATAAACCCGATGCTTCACGATCTGCCCAATCGCAAACTTGGCCGCCCTGACTTGTGAATCTTTGCTCATGACGAGCCATAATAGTGGAGTTTATCCCGTGGGCAAGCCTCGAACTCAGAGAATCCGTTGCAACGTCAAATATATAAGCAGATGTCACCTTTATACGATACGGCTCTTCTTATCTCCCCAGTAGCGATCCCTGAGCAAACGTTTGTAGAGCTTTCCAGTGGGAAGGCGCGGCAGTTGTTCTTCAAAATCGAAGGAGCGCGGGCATTTCTGTGCGGAGAGATGTTCATGGCAAAAGGCGTCAAGCTCAACCGCCAGCTCTTCTCCCGGAACAATGCCGGGCATCGGCTGAATGACAGCCTTTACTTCCTCGCCGAAATCTTCATTGGGAACGCCAAAGACTGCGGCATCTTCAATTTTTGGATGGGTGATAAGCAAGTTCTCGCATTCCTGCGGGTATATATTCACACCGCCGGAAACGATCATGAAGGTCGCTCTGTCGGTGAGATAGAGAAAGCCGTCGCCATCGATATATCCCATATCGCCGACAGTACTCATCGTACCATCCGGTGACATAGCCTCTTTTGTTCGGCTCGGGTCGTTGAAATACTCAAACTGCGTTGCGGTTTTAAACCAGACAGTTCCAGGCGTTTCAACCGGGCAAGGGTTCATTTCTTCATCCAGAATATGGAGGTCGCCAAGAAGAACCTTTCCGACAGAGCCCGGATGGGAAAGCCATTCTTCGCTATTGCTGGCGGTAAAGCCAAGCCCCTCTGTCGCGCCATAATATTCGTGAATAATCGGGCCCCACCAGTTGATCATGTCCTGCTTTACTTGCGTCGGACAAGGGGCGGCGGCATGAATTGCAATTTCCAAGGATGAAAGATCGGCGCGTTTTCGAACCTCTTCCGGGAGCTTGAGCATGCGGGAGAACATGGTAGGGACCAGCTGCGTGTGCGTGACTTTGTATTTCTCGACCAACCGGAGATATTGCTCAGGGTCGAATTTTTCCATGATGATGACGGTTCCGCCGAAACGGATCGCGAAATTGCAGGCAGCTTGCGGCGCGGAGTGATACAGCGGTGCTGGCGATAAATACACCATGTCCTCACGGTACTGCCAGAGATTCTGTAAGAAGGTGTATAACGGAATTTGCTCAAGAGGGTGATTATCGGGCATGGGGCGGAGGATGCCTTTTGGCTGCCCGGTCGTCCCGGATGAGTAAAGCATCGACAAACCGAGCCGTTCATTCTCAAGTGGTGTCGGCGGACAGTCTTTGGTTGCCTCCTGAAGATTTACAAATTGATCATCGGTTTCGCCATCGACGACAATCCCCATGATTACTTTGGGGCATGATTTTAAGGCTTCGCGTGCAACTTCTCTTTTTGCGTTCGACGTGATGAGAATTTTTGAGTCGCTGTTATTGACAATATATGCCAGCTCTTCTGCAGTCAGATAGGAATTGATACAGGTGTAATAAAGACCCGCGCGTTCCCCGGATCCGCAGCTTTCAAAATACCAGGCATTGTTCTCCATGAAAATAGCGTAATGATCCTCTTGCGTGAGCCCCTTTCCCTGAAGAAAATGGGCGAGTTTATTCGCTCTTGCTTCATATTCTCGATAGGTGACGGTTTCTCCGGAGGAGGCCATGATAAAGGCCGGCCTATCGGGGTTTTCAGTTGCAAATTTCCCTGGATACATGCTGCATTCCTCCCTTTTTTATTCTTCCTTTTTTGGAAGAGATTGTGGGAAAGGATAGGTTGTGCGGGTTGTAACTGCAACAGTTATGTGGCGCAGAATTCAGCTCTTCCGGAAGTAACTATCTTATTTCTTAATATACTCTTTTGTATAATCCGGCAGGATAAAATTAACGAATATAGGGTATGAATTTTACCTGCAGTCTTAAGCAGATAGTAGTTTTAGTAGGAACGTATTCATGGTCCCGTTCAATAAGCCATGCCTAACCGGGAATGAGGCAGCCTATATTCAGCAAGCCCTTTTAAACGGGCATCTTTCCGGGGATGGCACTTTTTCAAAAAGTTGTCATAACTGGCTTGAGAGCACTACAGGTGCATCAAAGGCCCTTCTAACGCACTCCTGCACGGGCGCATTGGATATTGCCGCTATACTTTCAGAAGTCGGGCAGGGTGATGAGGTCATCATGCCGTCTTTTACTTTCGTCTCAACGGCCAATGCTTTCGCTTTGCGTGGGGCGACACCTATATTTGTCGACATTCGCCCGGATACCCAGAATATTGACGAGACGAAAATTGAAGAAGCGATAACCGAGAGAACGAAAGCCATTGTTCCGGTTCACTATGCAGGTGTGAGCTGTGAAATGGATGTCATCATGGATATCGCAAGGCGCCACAATCTGATCGTTATCGAGGACGCGGCGCAGGGCATCATGGCGAGCTATAAGGGGCGCGCTCTCGGCGCCATTGGAGATATTGGAGCTCTTTCATTTCATGAAACCAAGAACATTACCTCCGGTGAGGGCGGGGCGTTGCTTCTGCGTGACGACTGCTATTCAGAAATGGCGGAAATAATTCGTGAAAAGGGGACGAATCGGCAGCAGTTTTTCCGCGGGCAGGTAGATAAATATACCTGGACCGGTATTGGATCCTCTTTCCTCCTCAGCGACATGGCCGCCGCCTTTTTACTCGCCCAGTTGGAGCAGGCGGAAGAAATTACGGCGCTACGCCTTAAAATCTGGAGCCGCTACTTTGATACGCTTCAGGAACTAAGGGACAGAGAGCTGGTCGGCCTACCAACAGTTCCGCAAGCTTGTAGCCATAATGCGCATATGTTCTATTTGCTACTGCCGGACATTGATCGTCGCACAGATTTTATTTCTTTTATGGCCGCGCGCGAGATCCACACATATTTTCATTATGTCCCGCTGCATAATTCCCCGGTGGGTAAGAAAATAGGACGATCACATGGTGATCTGTGCCACACGGAAAGCACATCCGACAGACTTGTAAGGTTACCGCTCTTTGCAGGATTAACTGATGACGAGCAGGAGAAAGTTATATCCGCCGTCTTCTCTTTTTTCAGATTATAGGCAGGTAAGGGGGAGGAGCCTATAGTAATACTCTTCCTTTTTCACCCTTCTACGCGCACATTATGCATTTTTGTCAGCCGCGTAAAATCTTCCAGCAATTTTTCTTCTTTCAGATAGGAGATATCCGGATGACAGGGGATGTTGACAAGACGGTGATAGATATCCACGCAGTTTGGAGTCTCCGCAAGCGGTAGATAATATTTCGCGAGCATCAGATGCTGCGCCGCATCAACGTCATCCTGCCGGATGGGCGTATCGGCGCAAAAAGGAAGGCTGGTCGCCGGCGTGGTGCCATCGAACGGGTAAAGTGGCCGCAACCCCACTTTCGATGCGATTTTCGTCACTCTCGCCGCTTGCTCAAGATAGAGAGGTTTCCATTCGTCAACGCGGCTCAACCGATCAATTTGAAAAGCGCAGGCGATATCGGATACTTTGCCGTTATTGATCCAATGTTTCTTTTCCGCAGCCTTGATGGAACCATAGTTCAAAAGATTGTAAATTGATTCCATTTCATCCCTTGGCGATAGAATGAGCCCTCCTTCTCCGGCGCCATAGGGTTTCGTATGATGCAGGCTAAAGCTCTGATACGGCCAGTCCGGCAACCTTTCATTTATGCCGGCCGCGTTGTCGATCACCATGAATTTTTTATGCTTCTTGGCAAATTTGATAAAGGGTTCGAAATCATGCCAGGCTCCAAACGGGTTAGTGACAACGAAGCCATCAAAATTGGCTAGGCCAAATTCTTCAAGCGCTGTCAGGCTTAAGATGCCTTCTTCAGTGCAATCAACGAAATGCATATCGTTGAAATAGCCGCGCCCGAGATTGTTGAAACTGAAGGAGCTGGCAGCCCAGCGGATTGGCTTGTCGAACTTGATCTCAAGAAACCTTGCCAGAGCTTCCAGGCCGATGCCGCCATTCGCGCAGGGCGTAATAGCAAGCTCGGCGGAAAGTTTAAAATGCTTCTCATACTTTTCTGCAAGCAGGTGATAAAGCGGGCCACGGTTTGCCCACATATTGGTTTCTATGCATTGCTCAAGGAGCTTTGCAATATAAACCATATCCGGTCGCTTGCTCTCGACGAAGGGCATTTTGGCTTTAGTGTCTGACAATTTCACAATCTTGCGGCCTTGTATTCGGAGTTTTTGATACTCAGTTAAACGTTCAACTTTTTTACTAAATTTCATCATAAACCATAAAAGTTGAATTTTCTGTTTACTAAACGAAGTAAGCGGTCACTAAAATTGTTATTATTCGCGCTGTATGCGCCATTTCATGCGATTGACAATACGTGGTATGAACGAATTCTCTGAAATGGGAATCCCATGCAACTGATATTTTAGACTATCTATCCGTAATGGCCCCCGTCAATATAACAATATTGTAAAGAAAAAACGATAGGACGGAGAAACCGCCATGATACATGATCCCGCACGCCGGAAGAGTAGAGGAATGACGGGCGGGGATGTTTTCCTAATTGGTGCCGTCCTTGCTTGGGGTATCAACTTCCCGATCGCGAAATATGCGCTGGATTTCATGGATCCGTTTACCTTCTCGGCGACGCGGTATCTGGCGGCAAGCATTCTGCTTTTTGGCGTTCTTCTGGTCAAGAATACGGCTATTGGAATATCCGCTAAGGAGGCAGGGATGCTTATCATTATCGGCCTGTTGAGTGTCACCCTGTTTCAAGGCGGATGGGCGTATGGCCTCAGCCTGACGTCTGCATCGAAAGCCTCGGTCCTGATAACAACCTCTCCCATTTTTGGGGCTCTGATATCCGCAGTGATGGGAAACCGCCCGGGCAGCAAGGCCTGGATCGGTATCTTTCTCTCCTTCCTGGGTGTTGCCGTTGTTATCAACAACAGTCTGACGGAAATCACTTTCAATGCGGGTTCGATCGTCGGAGACATGCTGATTGTCGGGGCATCGATGATGTGGGCTCTTTATACTTATGTTTCCGGCCCATTAGTTGCAAAGCGCGGCCCTCTTCTCGTGACCGCTTGGGCGACATTATTCGGCTCAATAACGTTAAACCTGATCGGCTTTCCAAGCCTTATCGAGCAGAATTGGACGGCTATTCCAACGCTGGGTTGGCTGAGCTGGGCATCTACCGCGCTTTTCGGTGCGGCTCTCGCCTTCGTCTGGTATTGCGCTGGGATTGCCCGTTTGGGCGTCACCAAGGGGATGGTCTACAGTTTCTTCATTCCCGTAGTCGCCATCCTGAGCTCGGTTATATTGCTCGACGAGGTGATTACGCCCATTCAGATATTTGGCGCAGTTATTGTGTTGGTGGGGGTAAAGCTCACTCGGTCAGACTGAACGTTTCTTTTGACTTCATCCAATTGTTGAGGGCAGAGATTTGTTCCTCGCGCATCCCGATTCCGATTTTGCTTCTCCGCCAGAGAACATCATCGGCTGTTTGCGCCCATTCATAATTCATAAGGTATCGGACTTCTCTCTCATAAAGGCTGCCGCCAAAATCGATGCCAAGGTCGGCTTTATTTGCAGCATCTTCCATCAGATCAAACAGATGCGTGCCGTAAGCACGTAGCATGCGTTCAGACTGCTGGGGATCAAGAAATGGGTATGTATCGAGAACTTTTTTGAGGAGCTCAGCGAAGCCTTCCATCGGGAAATTTCCCCCCGGAAGTGGCGCATCGATTGTCCACTCCCCGCCCTTGCCCCCCAGTTTCTGCTCCACTAGTTCCAGCACAGCTTCTGCGAGGCGGCGATAAGTGGTGATCTTGCCGCCGAAAATATTCAAAAAAGGGGGAGTTTCATCGCCCGACTGCCATTTGAGGACATAATCCCGCGTGGCTTCCTGTGCCTTGGTTGCTCCATCGTCAAAAAGCGGACGGACAGCGGAGTAGGTCCAGATGACGTCATCTTTATCTATGGGTTTAACAAAATACTCGCTCGCGGCGTCACAAAGATAGGCGATCTCTGTATCCGTGATGGTGACCTTTTCCGGATCGCCGTCATAGTCCTGATCCGTAGTCCCAATCAAGGTGTAGTTCTGCTCATAGGGAATAGCGAAGATGATTCGTTCATCCGCATTCTGGAAGATATAGCATCTGTCATGCTCATAAAGTTTTGGTACGACGATATGGCTTCCTTGAACTAGCCGGACGTTGGGCGAGGTAGCAGTGTGCAATCCGGCCTGAATGACTTTGTCGACCCATGGTCCGGCGGCATTGACAATCATCCGCGCGGTTCTGGTCACGGTTTTGCTGCTGCTCGCTTGCTGCGTCGTCACATGCCAAAGTCCGTCCTTATGCTCGGCGGCGATACATTTTGTCCGAGTCTCGATAATGGCGCCACGGGTGGCGGCATCCATCGCATTGAGAATAACTAGGCGAGAATCATTCACCCAACAATCGGAATATTCAAAGCCGACTGAAAACTCCTGCTTCAACGGCTCCCCGCTAATGTTTTCACGAAGATTGAGGGATTTTGACGCAGGGAGCTTTTTTCGGCCCCCAAGATGATCATAAAGAAACAATCCAATCCGAAGAAGCCATGCGGGTCGCAATCCCTTGTGATGGGGGAGTACGAATCTTAGCGGCCAGATTATATGCGGCGCATTGGCCCAGAGAATTTCGCGTTCCTGAAGTGCCTTTCGCACCAATCGAAATTCATAATGCTCTAGATAGCGGAGGCCGCCATGAATGAGTTTCGTTGATCCCGATGAGGTGCCGCTGGCGAGGTCATTCATTTCACAAAGGGCGACGGAATAGCCGCGGCCAGCAGCATCGCGCGCGACACCGCATCCGTTTATTCCCCCTCCGATTACAAAAATGTCAAAATCTGCCGTCATAATTTTCAGCTTTCACGAACTGCAATGTTGCTAATAACGAAGATTTATATCGTATAAATGAAAATAAAAAGAAAATATTATTCCATATATATTTTCGCTTTATCGTGACTAGGGCGCTGTCTCTATGACCCGAACATCTCCTTCGGCACATATGCTACGGATAGAAGGCTCGGTAACGCGATCTGTTA
>NZ_JARGOQ010000026.1:0-7141 GCF_029233945.1 Sneathiella sp.
CGTATCTCGAAGTAAGAGACGCGGTCTCAACATCAAAGAGCGGCGGTTTCGGCCACCGCTCTTTTTTTATGCCTTCAACAAGGCCCGAGCTTCTGTTCTTGGTCCCGGCCTGCTTTAAGCGCCCTCGCCTCTTCGCACACCCGTGTCCTAATGCCCCGCAAGGCCCTTCAACACCCGCCCCACTACTTGTCGGCCGGACTTGCGCTCGGCTCTTGTGAAGGTGTCGGTTGCAGGCGAATATACTCTGCAATAGCAATATCTTGCCTCTTCTCTCACGACCTCCTTAAGCAACCACCGCACAGAGCCCCGCCACAATAAAAAAAGGCCACCCCAGCATATGGGATGGCCTTGTAGTTGGGGTATTTTCGGCCCGCTCTTCTCAGAGAAGAACTGTCGTCTATGGGCTCGCCGGGAAGGTGATCGTATCGGTAAAGCGGGGGCGGAAATAGGCATGCGCCCGCAACATCATATCCCCGAAGAAACCGATGTCACCCGCGAGATACGGATCATAGTCATAATAGATCTCGGCGATAATCAGGGTCTCCCCATCCGCCAGGGTCTCGCCGGAACCGGCATCGGGAAAGGCAGACGGCAACGTCGCATTCCCGCCGACGGTGCTGCCGATAGTACTGCTGGCACCGGTAACCGACCCTGAAACCCGCTGACTGAGAATTTCCGGCGCCTGACCGGCCCGGCCCTGAACCGAGGTCAGGATAATCATGTTATCACCGGCGATATCGAAGGGCTGCGCCATAAAAAGCGCAGAATCGATAATGTTGGAGATTTCCATCTCGGTGATATCCTCGATAGTCGATCGCGCGATCAGATCCGACAGGGTCGCCGCGATCCGATCCAGCTTCTGCGTCATCAGGGCATAGCGCGCGACCTCAAAACTGCCCGCAGTGAGTAGCATCAGCACGGGCAGCAACAGGGCGAATTCCGCCATGGCCACGCCGCGATGGTTGCGGATAAACCCGCCGATATGGCCGAGTATCCGGTCGCCAGTAGATTTAAGTAAACGCTTCATTTTAGACCTCAGTTAAAGGTAACAGCGTATTAATAGGGCTCGTTCCGCACCACGATGGAGGCATGCATGGGAATAACCCCTTCCAGGATAGGGATGACCTGGCCGCTCAGGAAATTCCAGTTATATTCAACTGTGTAAAGCACGATATCGCCCTGCGCGCCAAGCCCGGCAACGCCGAAATCCTCGTCATAAACACCATTGCCGTTCACCTCAACCCAAGGCTCGCCATCCGGATAGACTGTGCCGTCGCTGTGGGTATAAGGACCGGCAGTCCAACTGCCATCCCCGTTCAAATCCGTAAATTCCTCCCCCTGCCCCACATAGGAGAAATTTTCATAGACGAGCGTTGTCACATCGCCAGTTGTCAACCCAAGAAGTCCAAGAGAGGCCTCGTTGAGCATATCGACAAGGGCCTGGGTATTGCTGGCGCCGTCCTGGATTTGCCCGGTCAGGCCAAGTCGGGACGCGTCTTTCAGGCTGCCTTCCACCACCGTGTTGATGAACATCGCCATACTGAGCTCGATAATCCCGACCAGCAAGAGGATCAGCACGGGCGCAATCATCGCCAGCTCAACTGCTGTCGTGGCAAGGGTATCCTGTGCAAACGCTCTCAGGACCTTGCGTTTTAGAAGCTTACCTACCGTCATCGCCAAACGATCCTTTTGCAAAAATAAGCAAAAGAGTAGCGAATAGGCCTTAAAGCCCGGTTAAGAACTAGAGTTAACTTGGGTAAAATTCACGGGATGGAAGGCCCCGATACGAGCCCTTTTCTCAGGCTTCCCCGCCGAAACGCGCTTCCCAGGCGGCAACTTCATCATCGGAAATCTTGCGGAACAGAACCTCCGGGATGTCAAAGCCATGGCCGGGTTGCAGCGTCTGCAGCTCCGTCATCATATCGCCTTCGATCCAGTCCTTTGCACCAAGCGTCAAGCCAAGGCAGGCGGCCATTTTCTGCGCCGCATTGGGGATCACCGGCGCGCTTAAAACCGCGAAGATACGAATAAGGTTGATGGCGATGCGCAAGGACTGCGCGGCGGCATCCGGATCGGTCTTGAACGCCGTCCAGGGGGCCGCTTCGGTCAGATATTCATTACCAAGGGCCCAGATCGCGCGCAGTTCCTGCATAGCCTTTCGGATCTGCATGTCCCCCATATGCGTGTTATAGGCGCCCAGCCGCTCGGTCAGCGCCTTGGCAAGCGCTGCCTCCGCATCGCCCGCCTCCCCGCCTTCAGGCAGCTGATCGCCGAATTTGGAGGAACAGAATTTCAGCGTCCGGTTGACAAAATTGCCAAGGATATCAGCAAGATCCTTATTCACCGTCCCGGCGAAGCCGTCCCAGGTAAAGCTGGCATCAGAGGTTTCCGGTGCATTCGCGAGCAGGTAATACCGCCAGTAATCAGACGGCAACAGCTCAATCGCGTCGGACATGAAAATGCCGCGTTTCTGACTCGTCGAGAATTTTCCGCCGTAATAGTTCAGCCAGTTGAATCCCTTGATATAATCGACCATCTTCCAGGGCTCGCGGCTGGCAAGGAGGGTGCCGGGAAAAGTGACCGTATGGAACGGCACGTTATCCTTCGCCATCACCTGCACATAGCGTACGTCCTCGGCCTCATACCACCAGCTTTTCCAGTCGCGCGCGTCAGGGTCCTCGTCGGCCCATTCCTTGGTTGCCGCGATATATTCGATCGGCGCATCGAACCAGACATAATAGACCTTATCCTCCAGCCCGGCCCGATCGACCGGCACGCCCCATTTAAGGTCACGCGTAATACCGCGGTCATGCAGCCCCTCATCCAGCCATTTCAGCGCGATGGAGGAAACCAGCACCGGCCAGTCCTGATGGCGGTTCACCCAGACACGAATTTCATCGGCAAGCTTCGATTGCAGCAGGAAAAGATGCTTGCTCTCGCGAATTTCAAGATTAGTGCTGTTTGATACCGCAGAGCGGGGTTCCAGCAAGTCCGTCGGATCGAGAAGCCGCGTGCAATTCTCGCACTGGTCGCCGCGCGCTTTATCGTAACCACAATGCGGGCAGGTCCCCTCCACATAGCGATCCGGCAGGAAGCGGTCATCGTCGATGGAATAGACTTGCCGCGTCACGCGCTCGTCAATATAGCCATTCTCATAGAGCTTGTTGCCAAAATGCTGGGTCAGTTCCTTGTTCTGCTTTGATGACGACCGGCCAAAATAATCGAAGGTGAGATCGAAGGCGGCGCCAAGTTTGGCCTGCACCTGATGCTGCTCCGCGCAGAATTCCGCAACATCCTGCCCTTTTTCACGGGCGGCGAGTTCGGCGGGCGTGCCATGTTCGTCCGTTGCGCAGATAAACAGCACCTCTTCTCCCCGCGCCCGCAGATAGCGCGCATAGAGGTCGGAGGGCAACATCGAGCCGATCAGGTTCCCCAGATGCTTGACACCATTGATATAGGGTAAGGCGGAGGTAATAAGGTGACGGGTCATCTTGGCGGCTGCTTCCTCAAACTGCTTGGGTCTATTCCTGATTGCGCTCTTTTACAGGAAGTCGCATTGCGGGGCAAAGCAAACATGCAGCGCCTGTTGAAATAGGCTCCCGAACCCTCCGTTCAGATTCTATCAGGATAAATGGGAAATCAGTAAAGATACCAGCTTTCGTCTCCCAGCCTTCGGGTTGATTAGAAATTTCACCCGCGTGCGCCATCATTCCCAATATAAATCCAGTCGAGCGAGCGCAACTCTTCCGTGTCGATTTCTGAATAGCACGGTATAACCCCATGTTAATTCAGCTAAATCAGGCATATCGAAAATCTATTTTTAGCTGTTTTATCCTGTTTCAAAAGCATCAGAAAACCTGTCACATATATTATTTGATTTTATTACAAATAAAAATCTAATTATATTTATGATTATTTATATATATTTTATTTAACCCATAATTAATCAGTTCTCATAAATACTCAAGATTGAAAAAGAGGCCCGTCCCGCCCATCCAAGAGGTATAATATGCTATTTAAAAGAGAAGTCTCGAACGCTTTACTTGATGCATTAAATAAATCACAGGCCATCATCGAATTCGATATGGGCGGCAACATATTGAACGCGAACGCGAATTTCCTGAGTGCGATGGATTACCGTCTTGAGGAAATTACCGGCAAGCATCACAGCATGTTCGTCGACCCCACATATGCATCGAGTGACGATTACAGAAAGTTCTGGGAAAAACTGAGCGCTGGAGAATATCTTTCGGATGAGTTTAAACGCTTCGGTAAGGACGGCAAGGAAGTCTGGATACAGGCAAGCTACAACCCGATCCTGAACGCCGCCGGCAAGCCCGTCAAGGTCGTCAAATTCGCGACCGACATCACGGAGCAGAAAAGGCGCAACGCCGATTTTCAGGGCCAGGTCGATGCCATTGGCCGCTCCCAGGCCGTGATAGAATTCACTCTCGATGGCACCATCCTCAACGCCAACGAAAATTTCCTGGATGCCATGGGCTATAGCCTCGATGACGTCAAGGGCAGGCATCACAGCATGTTCGTGGATGCGACCTATGCAAAAAGCCCTGAATATAGGGATTTCTGGAAAAAACTCGCGGCGGGTGAGTATCTTGCCGACGAGTTCCCCCGCGTCGGCAAGGGTGGCGCCGAAATCTGGATACAGGCGAGCTATAATCCGATCCTCGACATGAACGGTACCCCCGTCAAAGTCGTGAAATATGCGACCGACGTGACGGCGCAAAAGCGGCGAAATGCGGATTTCAGTGGCCAGATCGACGCCATCGGCAAATCGCAAGCCATCATCGAGTTTGAGATGGATGGCACCATTCGCAATGCAAACCCAAACTTTCTGGATGCCATGGGCTATAGCCTTGAGGAAATTACCGGCAAGCATCACAGCATGTTCGTCGATCCCGCCTACGCCGCGAGCGGAGAGTATAAAGACTTCTGGGAGATGCTTGGGCAAGGTGAGTATCTCGCCGATGAGTTCCAGCGCTTCGGCAAGGGCGGCAAGGAAGTCTGGATACGGGCGAGCTATAACCCGATCCTCGACATGAACGGCAAGCCCTTCAAGGTGGTCAAATACGCGACAGACGTGACCGAGCAGAAACTTCAGAATGCGGACTACCGCGGACAGATCGACGCTATCGGAAAATCACAGGCCGTCATCGAGTTCAAGCTTGATGGCACCATTATCAAGGCAAACGAGAATTTCCTGGGCGCCATGGGCTACAGCCTTGAGGAAATTACCGGCAAGCATCACAGCATTTTTGTCGACCCCGCCTATGCTGCGAGCGATGAATATAAAGATTTCTGGGAAAAACTCCGGCAAGGCGAGTATCTCGCGGATGAGTTCAAGCGCTTCGACAAGGGCGGCAACGAGATCTGGATCCAGGCGAGCTACAACCCGATCCTCGATATGAACGGCAACCCCTTCAAGGTGGTCAAATTCGCCACAAATATTACCGACCAGATGCAGGCCCGGATACAGGCCGGCGAGCTTTCCAGCGATTCCCAGGCGAAAGTCCAGTCGGTTGCCGGGGCGACACAGGAAATGCAGGCCTCCATCCAGGAAATCAGCCAGAATATGAATAACTCGCAACAGGCGGTGAGCGATATCGTCTCAAAAACCGATCATGCGAAGGAACTGACGGCCCGGTTGCAGGAAACCTCAAAATCCATGGAAAGCGTGGTCGAGATCATTCGCGAAATCGCGGGCAAGGTAAATCTGCTGGCGCTGAACGCGACGATCGAGGCGGCACGCGCCGGCGAGATGGGCAAGGGCTTTGCGGTTGTCGCGGGCGAGGTCAAGACGCTCGCGACCCAGACCTCCAAGGCGACCGACGACATCTATCAGGAGATTATCGCCATGCAGGCCGTCGCCAACGATGTGGTCGAAAGCAATGACATCATCGCCAACTCAACGGCCTCGGTCAATGAGTATGTGGCCGCCGTCGCCTCGGCAATCGAGGAACAGTCAGTCGTCACCAACGAGATTTCACAGAATATGGAATTTTTCTCGACCGGCATCACCGAACTCAACGACTGCGTCAAACGCCTCTCCAACGCCGGCTAGAAAAATCTGGCAATAACAGACGTCTTTGGATAGGTTGGCGGCGGATTACAGCAACGTACCGCCGCCCTATATCTATGTGAAGATGACAAAACTTGATCGCACCATAAGCATTGCCCCGATGATGGACTGGACGGACCGGCATGACCGGTATTTCCTGCGCCTGATCAGCGCCCGCGCGCTTCTCTATACGGAGATGGTGACGACGGGGGCGATCATTCATGGGGATGCAAAGCGATTCTTGCGCTTTGATCCGGCGGAGCAACCGCTCGCGCTGCAGCTCGGTGGGAGTGAGCCGGACGCCCTCGCAAAATGCGCTGAAATCGCAGAAGACTATGGCTATGGGGAAGTTAACCTCAATGTCGGCTGCCCCTCGGATCGGGTGCAGAACGGACGTTTCGGGGCCTGCCTGATGGGGGAACCGGAGACGGTGGCGAGCTGCGTCGCGGCGATGCGCTCCGCGACCTCCCTCCCCGTCACGGTGAAGACCCGCATCGGCATCGATGATCTCGACAGCTATGATTATTTTAAAACCTTTATCGAGAAAGTCGCGGAGACGGGCGTCTCGACCTTTATCATCCATGCGCGCAAAGCCTGGCTGACGGGGCTCAGCCCCAAGGAAAACCGCACCATCCCGCCGCTCGACTATGATCGCGTCTATCAGTTGAAGAAGGACATGCCGGAGCTTGAGATTATCATCAATGGCGGGATTTCAAGCCATGAGGAGATTGACGCGCATCTTGAGCATGTCGATGGCGTGATGATCGGACGCGAAGCCTATCAGAACCCGTATTTTCTTGCCGAGATCGACCAGCGCTATTACGGCGTCGATGACGACACGCCAGAGCGGCGCGAAGTGATTGAGCAGATGCTCCCCTATGTGAAGCGGGAGATGGCGGCGGGCGTGCCGCTCAACTCGATCACGCGCCATATGCTTGGGCTCTTTCAAGGGCGCCCCGGCGCCCGTGCCTGGCGCCGCCATATCTCTGAAAACGCCCATAAAAAGGGCGCCGAGATCGATATCCTTACCGAGGCGGCCACCAAGACCCGCTAACGGCGGCGGCG
>NZ_JARGOQ010000026.1:7241-14829 GCF_029233945.1 Sneathiella sp.
TTTCGACCGGCGATCGAGGCTGTAGGCACCCGCCCCGTTCGCGACGAGGAACAGAAAACCGCCCGCAATGGCAATGTTCTTCATGAACAGGATCATCTGCATCTGGTCACCGGGTTGCAGATGGAAAAGGAGAGCCGAGACAAGGCAGAAACCGGCGAGCAGAAAGGCCACGATCCGCGTCTGCCACCCGGCAAGAATGGCAAGGCCGCCGCCCAGTTCCACCAGAATGACGAGCGGGAGCAGAATGCCCGGCACGCCAACGGATTCCATATAGCCTGCCGTTCCGCTATAACCGGTGATCTTGGCAAAGCCCGCCGGGACAAACAGGATCGCGATAAAAATACGGCCCGCGAGGTCAAATAAAGGGGTCAGTTTCTCTAGCATCGTCATCAACTCCAGCGTTCATCATGAATTACTCGTCGAATATATGTCTGTTTTTTAGAATATAAATTGAATAATTTCGGCATTTATTGTCTAATTATTAGACATGCTGACCACAACACTCACCCAATGGCAGATATTTAACGCCGTCATCGACCATGGCGGCTATCTTCAGGCGTCGGAGAAGCTGAACCGCAGCCATTCCTCTTTGCATCACGCGGTGCAAAAGCTGCAGGGCCAGCTCGGCGTCAAGCTTCTTACCGTTGAGGGCAAGCAGGTCAAGCTCACCGCCATTGGCGAAGTAATGCGCAGGCGCTCTCTAAGACTGATCGAGGATGCGCAAGACCTTGAGCGGCTCGTCGGGACGGCCCGGCAGGGCTGGGAGACGGAAATTACCGTCGCGGTGGAGGGGGTATACCCCAAAGACCAGTTGATGGCGATCCTCACGCAGTTTCATGAGCAGGGCCACGGTACCCGCCTCAAGATCGAGAGTGTCATTCTGAATGGCGCAGTGGAGGCAATTACGCGGGCCACGGCTGATCTTGTGATCACGCCCATCGTCCCGCAGGGTTATCTCGGCACACCGCTGATGGCCGTTAAAATGGCCCCCTATGCTCATAAGGAACATCCGCTGGTGACAGCCGATGTTCCGGTCGAGACCGGGGAGCTGCACCGGAATTTACAGATTGTTATCAGCGACCGGACAACCCAGCCGCTGCCGACGGCTATCGGATGGCTGAAATCGGAACAGCGCTGGACGGTGAGCGATTTCCATCAGGCACGGGAAATCCTGCTCTCGAAACATGGCTTTTGCTGGCTTCCCGCGCATATAATCCGCGAGGACATAGAGCGCGGAGATCTTGGCCTGCTCAATACCCGCGACAAGCTGGAACTTCTGGTGCCCTTGAGCCTTGTTATTCCCTCGCCGGAGAAAATCGGTCCCGCCGGACGTCTTCTCGCCGATCTGTTCCGGAAAACCGCGACTGACAGCAGCCTTTAGCGCGCGCTTGAGTGATAGGCCTCGTTCGGCATCATGTCGATCGCCATGGCCATGCGATTGCTCATGTTGAAGAAGGAGACCGTCGCCGAAATATCCCAGATATCGCGATCGGTCCAGCCCGCATCACGGAGCGCCTGGCGGTCGCTTTCCTCCATCTCGTTCGGAGTCTTGGTCAGCTTATAGGCGAAATCGAGCATGGCGCGCTGCTTCGCGGGGAGTTCCGCCGCGCGATAGTTCATCACCATCAACTCGCCGAGGATCGGATCGCCCGACAGCTCCCGCACCGCCGCGCCATGGGCCGTCAGGCAGTAGAAGCATTGATTGACGGAGGAAACAGCAACGGCGATCATCTCCCGCTCAAGTTTCGACAGACCGGACTCGCCCAGCATCAATTCCCCATACATATCCGAAAAAGCGCGGAGCTTCGCGTTATCGAAGCTGTAGGCCGCGAGAACATTCGGCACCATGCCGAGCTTTTCATCGCATACCGCGAAATATTTCTGCGTTCCTTCATCCAGCTCTGCGCGAGCCGGAACCGGAACATCTTTCAGGGCATGAACATATTTAGGCTGGGACATGGGGGCTCTCCTTCATTTGCTTTTGTTGTTTTCTAGTCTAACCGTTCTGGCCACGATGACGCAAAAGATGATCGGCAAGGACGCAGGCCATCATTGCCTCCCCCACCGGAACGCCGCGAATACCGACGCAAGGATCATGTCGGCCTTTCGTCTGGATTTCCGTCTCGTTACCGTCGATATCAATCGTGTCGCGCGGCTTCAGGATCGAGGAGGTCGGCTTTACCGCAAAGCGGACGACAATATCCTGCCCCGACGAAATCCCGCCGAGGATCCCGCCCGCGTGATTGCTGAGAAATCTTGGGAAGCCTTCATTCCCGCTGCGCATCTCGTCGGCATTGGTCTCCCCGGTGAGTGCCGCAGCGGAAAAGCCATCGCCAATCTCGACCCCCTTCACCGCATTGATCGTCATCATCGCCATGGCAAGATCGGAATCGAGCTTGCCATAGATCGGCGCGCCAAGCCCGGCAGGCACACCGGAGGCCACCAGCTCGATCACCGCGCCGACGGAGGAGCCGGCCTTCCGGATCGCATCGAGATAGTCTGTCCATTCCCCGACAATGCCGGGATCGGGCGACCAGAAGGGGTTGTTATCAACCTCAGCCATATCGGCGTGGGACCGGTCGATGACCTTGTCGCCAATCTGGGTGAGATAGCCCTTGATCTTGATGCCATCGCCAAGCACTTTTCGCGCAATGCCGCCTGCCGCAACCCGCGCCGCCGTCTCCCGCGCGCTGGAACGGCCACCGCCGCGATAATCGCGGATACCGTATTTGCTCTGATAAGTGAAATCCGCATGGCCAGGGCGGAACTTGTCCTTGATATCCCCGTAATCCTTGGAGCGTTGATCGACATTCTCGATCATCAGGCTGATCGGCGTGCCGGTGGTTTTCCCCTCGAACACGCCGGAGAGGATTTTCACCGTATCGGGCTCTTTGCGCTGGGTGGTGAAACGCGACTGGCCGGGCTTGCGCCGGTCCATCCAATGCTGCAACTCGGTCTCACTCACCTCGATCAGCGGCGGACAGCCGTCAACCACGCATCCAAGCGCCGGGCCATGGCTTTCCCCCCAGGTCGTCACCCGGAACAGATGACCGAAACTATTGTGAGACATAAGGACTTCCGCCTGAAAACTTGTTTACTTGGTGATGTCGGGCGCGTCTTCCGCCTTCATGCCGACAACATGATACCCGGCATCCACATGATGGGTCTCCCCCGATACGCCGGCGCCGAGATCGCTGAGCAAATAGAGCGCCGATCCGCCGACATCGTCAATGGTGACATTGCGTTTCAGCGGTGAGTTGTATTCGTTCCATTTCAGAATGTAGCGAAAATCGCCAATACCGCTCGCGGCCAGCGTCTTGATCGGACCGGCGGAGAGTGCATTCACACGAATTTTGTTCTTGCCCATCTCAACGGCGAGGTAGCGCACCGCTGCCTCCAGCCCTGCCTTGGCAACGCCCATGACGTTATAATGCGGGATCACCCGCTCCGATCCGTAATAGGTCAGCGTCACCATGCTGCCGCCGTCGCTCATCAACTCGGAAGCGCGCTTGGCCAGTGCAATAAAGGAGAAGCAGGAAATCTCCATCGTCATATTGAAGTTATCGCGCGTGGTATCAGAGAAATTGCCGCGCAGCTGATTCTTGTCGGAAAAGCCGATGGCATGGACGAAAAAATCGATCTTGCCCCATTTTTTCTTCAGCGCCGCAAACACCGCATCCATAGAGGCGTCATCGGTGACGTCGCATTCCAGGACCGTGTCGGACCCGACACTCTCGGCCAGCGGCACTACCCGTTTCCCGAGCGCTTCGCCCTGGTAAGTGAATGCGATCTCTGCACCATGTTCATGCAGCGCCTGTGCAATTCCCCACGCCAGCGAATGGTTATTGGCAACCCCCATGATAAGGCCTCTTTTACCAGCCATCAAACCCTTGTGCTGCGTCATACGCGTCCCCTCATTACCCGTCTACAAAACTATAATTATTCTATCTTTTTATCGCGGTTGTGTAAGGCAGTCAAAAGACTTATGCACGGCGTGGTCGATGACGGCTATTTCGCCTTCAGCTTGGAGCGTGCATCATAGTCATGCTTTTCCGCCCATTTCGTCACCCAATCCTGAAGCTCTTCATCCTGTTTATCTGGCAGGACGACTTTCAGACTGACCATCTGATCCCCGCGCGTACCGCCCTTTGCGGCAATCCCCTTGCCCTTCAGGCGGAGCTTCGTGCCCGTGTTGGACCCGGACGGGACTTTCAGATTTACCGTACCATCCACCGTCGGCACCTTGACGGTTGCGCCCAGCACCGCCTCGGGCAGGCTGATCGGCAGTTCGATAACGACATTCTGTCCCTCCCGCCGGAAAAAACTGTGCGGCTGCACGGTGATATTGATCAGGATATCGCCTGCCGGGCCGCCACCCGCACCTGCCTCGCCCTGCCCGCGCAGACGGATCTGCTGACCATCGGTGACACCTGCGGGAATAGTGACATCAAGGGTTCGACCGCCATCGCCCATGGTCAGGCGCCGTTTGCCGCCAAGAGCCGCTTCCATGAAGTCGATCTCGATTGCGAATTTCCGGTCACGGCCCTTTTCGGGCACCCGGCCGCGAAAGCCGCCGCCGCGCAAATTGCCAAAAATCTCGGAGAAAATATCCTCCGCCGCACCGCCGCCAAAACCGCCTGCTGAGGACGCGCGATGACCACCACGAAAGCCGCCCATTTTCTCCTGACCGCTCTCGTCGATCTCGCCGTTGTCGTAACGAGCGCGCAGTTTTTCATCGCCCAGGATATGATAAGCGGCGGAGATTTCCTTGAATTTCTCCTCCACTTTCGTATCCCCCGGGTTCGCGTCAGGATGGTGCTGTTTGGCGAGCTTGCGATAGGCGGATTTAATCTCCTGCTGGCTCGCGCCTTTAGAAACACCAAGAATACTGTATAAGTTTTTCATCCGTCGCCATGCTGGACGCTGACGCGCCGCTAAAGTCATTAAGCCCCTTTAATATCAGTATATAAGGCTTTTATCTTAGGATTTAACTAATTCACCCGATCAATCTGTCTTTTTTCAAGATGTGTCAAGTTAGGTTCCAGATCGGCAAGGGCCGCGGCGGCCTCACCGGAACCGTTGCCCTTCGCCTTATCCCACCAGAAATAGGCCCGCACCCGGTCTACCGGCACGGCAACGCCCGCGCTAAACAACCCGCCGAGGCGGTATTGAGCCTCTGCATTGCCGTCCGCGGCGAGCTGCGCCCAAATGCTCAATGACTGCTGATACTGTTTCAGGGTATAGGCGAGATCGGCCATTTCCAGCTTCTCCGCCGCGCTGAGGCCGGTTCCGGGCGGAACGGCGCGGGCCTTCGGGATGGATGTCTTTGTTGCCGCCGGTTCCGCTTTTTCCGGTGACGAAATTGCCGCGACCGCGACCGGCTTCTGCGGGACGGCTACAACGGCGGGTTTTTCAACGGGTGTCGGTGCGGGAGCCGGTGCCGGTTTCGCTGTGGTGAGCGGCTGGGTCGCCGCAGCCGTTTCCGGCGTAGTCTCAACAGGAGTCGCAGCAACGGGTGCGTCCGCAGGCAGCTCGGAGGCGCTTTCCGCCGTCTTGCTTTCCTGCGTCACAACAAGGGATTTCAATGCCTCATAAAAGCCTTTTTTCTGAACACTTTTCGGGGCTGAGGACGCGGCCGCGGCGTCCGTCACGTTCTCCTGTGGCTCAGTTGCTTGCGGGGCGGGGGCTTGTGTCGCTTCTACCTGGTCGGCCTCTTTCCCGGCGGGTTCCTCAATCACCTCAGCCGGATCGGGCTCTGCGGCCTCCGCCGACTTGATCAGGGGCCCGCCCGCGCCGACCGTTTCCCCATTGTCGGACTGGCTCTTGATGCGCGCCGCCAGTTCCGCCGCTTTTTTCTTCGCCTGCGGATGGCCCGCCTTCGCGGCCAGGGCAAACCAGCCGAGCGCCCGCTCGTCATTGCGTTCCACGCCGAGACCATTTTCCAGAAGCAGGGCAAGATTATATTGGGAGACCACATGTCCCTGCTGCGCGGCGCGGGCAAACCAGCTTGCCGCCTGGGCGTAATCCTGATCCACTCCCTCGCCGTCGAGATACATGCCCGCGACATTGGCCTGCGCCCGGTCGAGCCCGACGGTCGCCGCCCGCTTGTACCATGTCATCGCCTTGGCGTAATCCTGCGGAACGCCGAGGCCGCGCCGGTACATATGGCCGATATTACGCATTGCCGCCGGATCATTATTCTTCGCCAGCGGCAGCCATTCATTGAACGCGGTTTTATAGTCTTCGGCCTCATAGGCCTCGACACCTTCGTTGAAACCCGCCCGGGCGGACGGGCTTGTCCCGAGGGTGACAAGCAACGCCGCCGTCAGGGCAACCGTGAATAGCTTATTTCGTCCCATTAAAAATGTTGTCCGGCCCGGCCCCCGATATATTCGGGAGGCCGAAGCCGCCTTCCACCCCTTAATTCATGATCTGCCAGGAGCCGTCAGGCTGCCGACAGGCTGTTCCATAGCCTTTTTCAAGCTTGCCGCCAACTTCAATCGTCTGCTGGAACTCCCGGCAGTAGCGACCATCGAGATGATTGCCGTCACGCACCGGCGTGATCGACCCGGAATTGCCACTGTCTGGATTGTTCCAGCTGATCGTCTGGCCGATCGGCGCCGTGGTCGCCCGTTTTTCAGCGCGGTCAATCTGCGCACGATCCGCCGCATCAAGCGTCTTGCCAACTTCACTGCCAACCATCGCACCGGCCAGCGTGCCAAGGCCGACGGCCACAAGCTGCCCCTTGCCCTTACCGAACATGGAGCCGAGCAACGCACCGCCGATACCGCCGATTATCGCGCCACCGGTTGTTTTTGGGTTATTCTGGGCATCCGCGCAGCCCGCGAGAGCAAGCGCCAGCGCCACTGCCGTGACCACCAGTAGATTTGATTTTCGCATCATTACAATCCTTGTCATCGTAAAATTCAGATCCTGACAGCTGTCAGACCATCCCCGTTTCATCACTATATAGGTCCACAAGAGACTTTTATAGTAATAGGTCCATCACAATTCATTTCAAATGCTTTCGGATAGGCCTATCTTAATGTAAACGTCACCGGTCGACAATTCCGTCGCGGCCAATTAAGTTTGGCAACGAAATGCGGCAAAGCAGTGGCATGCAGTGAGATAACGAGTATCCGAAAATGACTGTGAAAAACTTTACCGAACTCCTCACCGAGTTTCAGGACTGGATGGCGGAAGCCGAGAAAAGCGAACCCAACGACCCGACGGCGATGGCGCTGGCCACAGCCGATACGGAAGGATATCCCTCTGTGCGGATGGTATTGCTCAAAGGTGTGGATGAGCGCGGCTTCGTCTTCTATACGAATTTCGGCAGCCAGAAAGGCCGCGAATTACTTGCGAATCCGCGTGCTGGGCTTTGTTTTCACTGGAAATCCCTGCGCCGCCAGATCCGCATTCAGGGCACCGTCGAAAAAGTAACAGACGCGGAGGCCGACGCCTATTTCGACAGCCGCCCGCGCGACAGCCGGATCGGGGCCTGGGCCAGCCAGCAGTCCCGCCCGATGGAGGGGCGTTTCACGCTGGAGACGGAAGTTGCCAAATATGCCGCGAAATATGCCATCGG
>NZ_JARGOQ010000026.1:14929-46347 GCF_029233945.1 Sneathiella sp.
GCCGACAGCGATCATCGCTTCGGCCATGGCAAAGCGGAGGCTCTGGCCGGGCTATTCCAGTCAGCAATCATTACAGGCTCGGCGGTTTTCCTGCTGTTTCAGGGCGGAGAGCGGTTGCTCAATCCGAAGCCGATCTCCTCCACGGATGTCGGCATTACCGTCATGATTATCTCCATCGCGCTGACCATCGGCCTTGTTCTTTATCAGCGCTATGTGATCAACAAGACCCGCTCCGTGGCGATTTCCGCCGATTCCCTGCATTATGCCGGTGATGTATTAATCAATGGCGCCGTGATCCTCGCGCTCATTCTCGACACCGTATTCCACTTGCGCTACGCCGACGGGCTGTTCGCCATCCTGATTGCGCTTATCCTGATCGTCAGTGCCTGGAAAATCATCCGCACGTCCTTCGCCGATCTCATGGATGAGGAACTTGGCGATGAGGAACGCGAGAATATCAAGGCCATCGTCCTGCAACAGCCGGGAGTGCTTGGCATTCATGATTTGCGGACACGCCGCTCCGGCCAGCAACTCTTTATGCAGATGCATCTTGATATCGATGGCGGCATCTCCTTGCGTGACGCCCATACCATCTCGGATGCGGTCGAGGCCCGCCTGATGGCGGAATATCCCGAAGCGGAAGCCATCATCCATCAGGACCCCCTCCATATCAACAACGACCGGGACGACGGGGACTAGCGCCGAAAACCTATAAAAGCCTTTAGGATTTAGGGTCTTAGTGTTACATTTACATGAAAACTCACAGGCTGAGGTATTCAATGCATTTTAAAAATATTCTTGTTCCCCTGTCCGGCGCGAATAACGACAGCGACGCGAAAGCGCTTGAGAGTGCCTTTAATCTCGCCATCCGCTTCGGCGCCCATGTCAATGCGCTGCATATCAAGATTGATCCGCGATCGGCGGCGGCTTTCGTTGGCGAGGGGATGACCTCGACCATGATCGAGAGCGTCATCGAAATGGCGGAAAAGGACGGGGAAGAGCGCCGCAAACGCGCGCGGGAGCTGTTCAAGGAGATTTCGGAACGCATGCAAATTCCGGAAATCCATGACATTGCCGACCGCCCGGCGGGCGAAGGTCCCTCCACCCGCTTTGTTGAAAAGCAGGGGAATAGCGAAGATACAATACATAGTTACGGGCGTTTGTTCGACCTGATTATTATCTGCAAGCAGGAAGGCGAGGAACAGATCAACAACTCCTTGCTGATTAATGCCGCGCTCCGCGAAACCGGTCGTCCGGTCCTGTTGCTGAACAAGGTGCTGCCCAAGGATGTCGGGCTGCGGGTTGCCTTCGCCTGGAACGGGTCGGTGGAATCGGCGCGCGCGCTCTCCTACTCCCTGCCGTTCCTGCAGACCGCTGAGAAAGTGATGCTGATCTCCGCTGTCGATGATCTGGATGAGGATATTCATCCGCTCGCCGTGCAACGCTATCTCACCATGTATGGGGTGCAGGCGGATCGCTGCGAGATTAGCGATTCAAATGGCAAGTCGACAGCCGAATCAATTCTGGCCGAGGCCGGTAAATGCAACGCGGACATACTGGTGATGGGCGCCTACACGCGAAGTCGTCTGCGCCGCCTGTTCTTTGGCGCGGTGACGGAAGAAGTGCTGAATAACTGCCCGATTCCGGTGTTTATGGCGCATTGAGGGCAGCGCCTGCCCCAGAACACGGAGAAAAAGCCGATCAAAAGCGCGCGATCAGCCTCGCGTTGCGACCTTTTGTCCCTTGTCACGGATCGGTCGGAAACGGTATTTAGGAATACATCGGTCGATGGACCAAACAAAGCTTAAGGGCGGACGATGGATTACGAGAGCATGTTCGAGCAGGCGATTGCCGCTCTGAAAGAGGAAAAGCGCTATCGCGTCTTCACCGAGCTTGGCCGTCATGCCGGTGATTTCCCCCGCGCAACCCGTTATCTCGACGACGGCGGAACGCAGGATATTACCATCTGGTGCTCCAACGACTATCTCGGCATGGGCCAGCATCCGGATGTGCTTGCCGCCATCAAGCAGGCAACGGACAAATACGGCGCCGGTGCCGGCGGCACCCGCAATATCTCCGGCAACACGCGGATGATCTGCGAGCTTGAGCGCGAGCTGGCCGATCTCCACCAGACGGAGGCGGCGCTCGTCTTCACCTCGGGCTTTGTGTCCAACGATGCGACCCTTTCCACCCTCGGCAAGCTGCTGCCCGGCTGCGTGATCCTCTCCGATGAGCTCAATCATGCCTCGATGATCGACGGCGTCCGCCATTCGGGCTGCGAGAAGCGGATTTTTCGCCATAACGATGTGCGCGATCTGGAAGACAAGCTGAAAACCATCGCGCCCGACCGGCCGAAGGTCATCGCCTTTGAATCGGTCTATTCCATGGATGGGGATATCTCGCCGATCAAGGAATTCTGCGATCTCGCCGATAAATACAACGCCATGACCTATCTTGATGAAGTGCATGCGGTCGGCCTTTATGGTCCGCGCGGCGGCGGCGTGGCGGAGCGTGAAGGGCTGATGCACCGCCTTGATATTATCGAGGGCACACTCGGGAAGGCGTTCGGCGTTGTCGGCGGCTTTATCACGGCAAAGCAAAGCATTGTCGATGCCATTCGCTCCTACGCGTCGGGCTTTATCTTCACGACAACCCTCTCCCCGGTGATGAGCGCGGGCGCCCTTGCCAGCGTGCGGCATCTGAAATCAAGCCAGGCCGAGCGCGAACGCCATCAGGAACGCGCCGCGACGCTGAAGCGACTGGTAACGAAGGCCGGGCTCCCGCTGCTCCCCTCGGTTACCCATATCGTGCCGCTGATGGTTTATGATGCGGAGCTCTGCAAGCAGGCGAGCGATATGCTGCTCGACGATTACGGCATCTATATCCAGCCGATCAATTATCCGACGGTGGCGCGCGGGCTGGAACGCCTGCGCATTACGCCGACGCCGTTCCATGACGATGCGATGATGGCCGAACTTGTCGGCGCGCTGAAAGATGTCTGGAACCGGCTGGAGCTGCGTCAAGCCGCCTGATCAGACGAAGAAGTCGGGAAGCAGGTCTTTCTCTTCCACCCCTTCGAAGCGGTATTGCGCAAAATCCGTAACCCCGGCGTCCTTCAATATCTCGTCATCGATGCAGAAATTCCCGGTGAAGTCCCGGGACGGCTTGGTCAGGATGATATGCGCCGCGTCGGACATGATCGTATCTTTCCGGCATTTGGTCCGCACTTCGGGGCCGCCGATCAAATCCATCGCCGATGTCGCGACTGCCGTCCTCGGCCAGAGCGCATTAAACGCTATCCCGGCTTTTTTGAATTCTTCCGCCATGCCCAGCACACAGAGACTCATGCCGTATTTCGCCATGCTGTAGGCGACATGGGGCGCAAACCAGTGCGCCTCGAAATTAAGCGGTGGGGAGAGGTTGAGAACATGCGGGTTCTCGGCCTTTTTAAGATAGGGGATAGCCTTCTGCGAGCAAAGGAACGTCCCGCGAATATTGATCTGATGCATCAGATCATAGCGCTTCATCGGGGTTTCGAGCGTGCCGGTGAGGCTGATGGCGGAGGCGTTATTGACGAGAATATCAATCCCGCCGAACGTATCCGCCGCCTGCTTCATCGCCGCCTCGACAATGTCCTCCTCCCGCACATCGACAACGAGGGGGAGCGCCTTGCCGCCCGCCTCCTCGATTTCCTCGGCGGCGGTGTAGATCGTGCCTTTCAGCTTGGCATGCGGTTCGGCGGTTTTGGCGGCGATGACGACATTTGCCCCATCGGCGGCGGCGCGCTTGCCGATGGCAAGACCGATGCCCCGACTCGCGCCCGTGATAAAGAGTGTCTTTCCCTTCAGATCCGCCATAACCGTCTCCCTGTTCTTCTCAGAACCGGCGCCCGTCAGTTACCTTTATAGTCAGGCTTCCGCTTCTCCTTGAAGGCTGTCACGCCCTCGACCCAGTCATTACTGGACGCGCAGAAGGCGAAGCCTTGCGCTTCCAAGGATAACTGCTCTTCCAGACTATTCCCGAGCGAGGCATTAAGCAACTGCTTCGTCCGGCCGAGGGCCACCGTCGGGCCATTCGCGAGACGCTTGGCAAGCTTTGCCGTTTCCGCCCCCAACTCATCGGTCGGGACCACATAGTTGATCAGGCCGAGGTCTTTCGCTTCCGCTGCCTTGATCCGGTCCCCGAGCATGGCAATTTCCATCGCTTTCTTAAGCCCGACGATCCGGGGGAGCATATAGCTGCCGGAGCCGTCCGGCGTTGTGCCAATCCCGATATAAGCGAGCGTGACAAAGGCATCCTCCGAGGCGATCACCATATCGCAGGCCATCATCAGCGACAGGCCAAACCCGGCGGCACCGCCGCGCACGCTGGCGATGATCGGCTTCGGCATCCGCATCATCGTGAAAATGGTCGGATGCAATGTGTGGATGCGCTTTTCGAAGGTTTTACGGCGTTCGTCCGGGCTCAGCTTCACAAATTCATTGAAGGATTTTACATCGCCGCCCGCCTGGAAATGCTCCCCTTCGCCGCGCAGGACAATGCAGCGAACGCTGTCATCATTTTCCATATCGACAAAGGCGTCATACAGGGCGGCGCGCATCTCCAGCGAGAGAGCGTTGCGTGCCTCCGGCCGGTTCAGGGTAATTGTCGCAATGCCGTCTTTCTTTTCGACTAAAAGATCTTTCGTCATCTCTTTGTTTCCTTTTTGTTTTTGTTATTCTCTTGAGTGTTTATCAATCAGGCGACCGCCTTGCGTGCGGCTCCGCTTTTCTGAAACCGCCAGATTCCATCGCTTCCACTGACCCGCTCCAGCTGGCCTTCGCCGACGAGGTAGTGGCAATGCGCCAGCCCTTCGGCAATACCGAGACCTTTGTCTTTTTCATCAAGTTCCCGATCAAACAGCACCGGCAGTAGATCCATCGCCGATTGCGGCGTATCGCACACGCTTAATAACCGGTTAAGTCGATCTTCATGGTGTGTTTGATAAAAATCCAACTGGTTATGAAGGCCATAGAAAACATCGTTATGCGCGGGCAGGACGAAAGTATCGTCAGGTAATTTCTTATATGTTTCAATAGAATCAATAAATTTCTTCAACGGATTAGCGAACGGTTCAGCCGGGTACACCCCGATATGCGGCGTAATGCGCGGCAACACCTGATCACCCGAGATCAATATCCCGTCCGCCTTCGAATAGAGGCAGGCATGCTCTGGAGAATGGCCCTCACCGACAATCACCCGCCAGTCGCGCTTGCCGATGGTGAGGATATCGCCATCGGCGATGCGGTTGAAACCCATAGGCACCTGCGACATGGCCCGCCGGAAATTATTGAAGCCGCGATCGCGAACCTGCGCCAGCATCGCCTCGCTGAAGCCAACAGAGCGATAGAAGTCCACGACATAGTCCGGCGTTTCCTTCTGCGCCTCCAGATAGAGCATACGGCCGAAAGTCCATTCACCGAACGTCATGGTCAACGGAATTTTCCATTTATAGGTAACCCAGCCCGCCTGCCCCATATGATCGGGGTGAAAATGGGTGCAGAGCATCCGGGTGATCGGCTTGCCCTTCAGGTATTTCGCATAAATGCTCCGCCAGAGATCGCGGATTTCGCCGGTATTAAGGCCCGAATCCACCATCGTCCAGCCGTCGTCATCCTCGATCAGATAGAGGTTGATATAGTCAAGGCCGGGGATCGGGATGGGCATCCGTACCCAGAGAATCCCGTCGCTCACTTCCAGCACCTCGCCATCTCCGGGGCGGGTATCGAAGGGATAGGTTATTTCATTATAGGTCATGCGGTACTCGTCCTAATGGCGGCTGGGCAGGGCGCCCGCCGCTCTTGTTATTCTATTTACCGTTTACGTTAACGTCAAATCTGCCCGGCCAATCAGGCGGAGAGCAGCTCCTCGTCAATCGCAAACAATGTCTCCGGTCCCTCTGTCACCGGACCGAGCAGTGCCGTCGCGGTGGGCAGAATCTGGCCCATGAAGAAGCGGGCCGTGATGACCTTCGCCTGCAGGAATTCCGTATCCGACGCCCCCTCACCCAGCATCGTCCGCGCCTTTAACGCCGACCGACCGAGAAGATGCGCGCCCACTGTCGTCGCAAACATACGAAGATAGGGCGTGGCGCCGGCAGGCGCGGCATGCGGATCATTCGGGGCATTGCTATAGAGCCAGTCGGTCGCGTCCTTCAAGGCCGACACCGCGAGATTGAGCTGCAATGACATCGCCGTCATCTCATCCCCCGCCTCGGCAAGCGCCTTAACCGTCTCCTGCATATCGGCGAATATCTGTTTCACCGGCTCCCCGCCCTGCAGGCCGAGCTTGCGGCCTACGAGATCGAGCGCCTGAATACCGTTGGTGCCCTCGTAAATGGGGAGGATGCGGGCGTCGCGGTAATATTGGCCGACGCCGGTTTCCTCGATAAAGCCCATGCCGCCATGCACCTGCACCGCGATGGACGCCATCTCGACGCCAAGGTCCGTGCACCAGCCTTTTGAGAGCGGAGTCAAGAGCTCCGCCATGCCCATGGCCTTGGTCCGTGTCTCTTCGTCGACGCCGTGATGTGCGACGTCCAGGCAAGCGCCATTCAGATAGATGAGGCAACGCATCGCCTCGATATTCGCGCGCATGGTCATCAGCATCCGGCGCACATCTGCATGGTGGATAATTGGCGTCATTTCGCCCTTCGGCATGCCGGGAGCCTGCCCCTGCTTGCGATCTCGCGCATATTCGACGGCCTGCTGAAAGGCCCGCTCTGCCACCGCAAGTCCCTGTACCCCGACATTGAGGCGGGCACTGTTCATCATGGTGAACATGCAGGCCATACCCTTGTTCTCCGCGCCGAGGAGATACCCGACGCAGTCGCCATTGTCCCCATAGGACATGACAGCCGTCGGGCTGGCATGGATGCCAATCTTCTCTTCCAGAGAGACGCATTTAAGGTCGTTCCGTTTCCCCAGGCTGCCATCGTCATTAACGAGGTATTTCGGCACGATAAAGAGCGAAATGCCGCGCGTTCCGGCAGGTGCGCCCGGCGTCCGGGCCAGCACGAGATGGATGATATTCTCGCTCATCTCGTGATCGCCATAGGTGATGAAGATTTTCTGCCCCGAGATGCGCCAAGTTCCATCGTCCGCCGGTTCTGCCTTGGAACGGAGCGCGCCAACATCCGATCCCGCCTGGCTCTCGGTCAGGTTCATGGTCGCGGCCCATTCCCCGCTCACCAGTTTCTTGAGGTATTTCTCCTGCTGTTCCTCAGTGCCATGGGCGATGATGCTCTCAATCGCGCCTTGCGTCAGGAGCGGACAGAGCGAAAAACCGAGGTTGGCCGCGTTCCACATTTCCACCGTCGCCAGGGCCACCGCACTCGGCAGGCCGCCGCCGTCATATTTCTCCGGCGCGGAAATCCCGTTCCAGCCCCCCTCGACGAACCCGGCATAGGCCTCATTCCATCCATCGGGCGTCGTGACCACACCGTCCTTCACATGCGAGCCCTGCAAATCGCCCGGCTTGTTCAGCGGCGAGAGGACATTGCCCGCGAATTTCCCGGCCTCTTCCAGAACCGCATCCACAACATCCGGCTCCGCATGTTCAAACCCCTCCAGTTTCGAAAGAGCCGCCAGATCGGCGATATTATCCAGAACAAAGCGCATATCTTTTATGGGGGCGCTATATTCAGCCATGGAGATACCTCTTATATAATGGTTATTCTTAGCTTTAGGATGTTATGACATATCCCGCGATGAGAAAAAAGACTTTCGCGCGAACGAATGCCTATCGACGGGAAAGGGCAATCGGGTAAACTCCCGCCAGCTATCAGCGGAATATGATGGATTATGAGAATTTTTAAAACGGACAATACCGGATTGACGGAGGCGGCGGAAGAAATCCGCGCCGGACGCCTTGTCGCCTTCGCGACGGAGACGGTCTATGGCCTCGGCGCGGATGCAACGAATGATCATGCCGTCGCCTCGATCTATGAGGCGAAGGGCCGGCCGAGTTTTAATCCGCTGATCGTCCATGTGCCGAGTCTTGCGAAAGCGCGCGACTATGTCACCTTTAACGAAACGGCGGAAAGGCTCGCGGCGACTTTCTGGCCGGGCGCCCTCACCCTCGTTCTGCCGCGAGTGAAAGACTGCCCCGTTTCCCGTCTTGCCAGCGCCGGGCTGGAGACGCTGGCCATCCGGGTGCCGGGACATAAACTCGCGCTTGAGTTCCTGAAAAGTTGCGACCGCCCCCTCGCCGCGCCAAGCGCCAACCCCTCGGGCGGGATCAGCCCGACCAAGGCGCAGCATGTCATTGACGGGCTGGACGGAAAGATCGCCGGGGTGGTTGATGGCGGCCCCTGCCCCGTCGGCGTGGAAAGCACGGTGGTGGGGTTTTCTGATGAGGGTGAGCCGGTCCTTCTCCGGCCGGGCGGCATTACGCAGGAAGCGCTGGAGGCCTCAGTCGGCCCGCTCCTCTCCCATGACGCGGACGGGACAACGCCAAGCCCGGGGATGCTGCTCAGCCATTATGCGCCCGACGCGGCGGTACGGCTGAACGCGACAACGAAGGAACCCGGCGAAGCCTATCTCGCCTTCGGGCGCGCGTATGACGCCATCGCCGATGTGAATTTGAGTATTAACGGCGACCTGACCGAGGCGACGGCGCTGCTCTTCTCGGCGCTGCATTTCCTCGACGAGATGAAGTTTAAACGGATCGCCGTCGGACCGATCCCGGAGGTGGGCCTCGGCGTTGCCATCAATGATCGCCTCCGCCGCGCGGCGGCGCCTAGACACGAAAAGGAAACGGTGGGCACATGACCTTAATCGAAAATATGAAAGCCATCGTCGGCGACACGCATGTCATCACCGAGGAAGCCGATATGCAGGGCTTCGTCGTCGAGTGGCGCGACAAGTTCGTCGGCCGTGCCCGCGCCGTCGTGCAACCAAAAACGACCGAGGAAGTCGCCGCCATCGTCAAGCTCTGCGCGGAGACGAAAACGCCCCTCGTCCCGCAGGCCGGGAACACCAGCCTCGTCGGCGGCTCCGTCCCCTTCACGAGCGGGGAAGAGATTATCCTCTCCGTCGCGCGAATGAACAACGTGCGGGAGATTGACCGGCTGAACGGCACGCTCACCATTGATGCGGGCTGCATCCTCGCCAATCTGCAGGAAGTCGCGGAAGACAACGGCTTTATCTTTCCGCTTCGGATCGGATCGGAAGGAAGCTGCCAGATCGGCGGTAATATCTCCACCAATGCCGGCGGCGTGCAGGTCCTGCATTACGGCAATACGCGGGAGCAAGTGCTGGGCCTTGAGGTCGTACTCCCCGACGGGCAGATATGGGATGGGCTGACGGGCCTGCGGAAAGACAACACCGGCTATGATATCAAACAGCTTTTTATCGGCGCGGAAGGCACCCTCGGCATCGTGACCGGCGCGGTGGTGAAGATGTACCCGAAACCGAAATATCAGCAGGTGGCGCTGGCCGCTGTGCCCTCCGTCGAGGCCGCAATCGAGTTCCTGAGCCTCGCCCGCGCCATGAGCGGCGATCAGGTAACGGCGATCGAGCTGATCTCGCGCTATTGCGTGGATATGGTGATGCGGCATGTGCCGGATTTCACCGACCCGATGCCCGCGCGCTATGACTGGCATATTCTGGTCGAGCTGTCGTCAAGCGCGACACCGGAGCTTAAAGAGCTGATGGAGAGCATTCTGGAGGCGGCCTTCGAGAAAGAGATCGTGCTCGACGCGGTGGTCCCTGCGAGTGAGGCGCAGCAGCAGCATCTCTGGCGCCTGCGTGAGGAAATCTCCGCCGCGCAAAAACCCGAGGGCGGCAGCATCAAGCATGATATCTCCGTCCCCGTCTCGCGCTTCGCCGATTTCATCCGCGAGGCCGATATCGCGGTTGGCAAGATCATTCCGACCTTCCGATCCGTCGTCTTCGGGCATATCGGCGATGGCAATGTGCATTATAACCCGATGCAGCCCAAGGATATGGAACGGGAGGAATATCTCTCCCATTGGGAGGAAGTGAGCCGCGCCGTTCATGATATTGCGGTGAAAATGCGCGGTTCCATCAGTGCCGAGCATGGTATCGGGCGGTTAAAGGCGGATGACCTCGTGCATTACAAACCGGCCATCGAGATTGACCTGATGCGGCGGATCAAGAAGGCGTTCGACCCCGACGGGATCATGAACCCGGGCAAGCTGTTAAAATAGGCTGTGCTGCCGGAAGCCCGGACGACTGGGATCGCGAATAAAGGGCATGACATCCGCCGCCGCAATCGGGCGTGAGAACAGGAACCCTTGCGCCTGATGACATTGGGCGGACCAGAGGAATTCCACCTGCTCCATGGTTTCAACCCCTTCGGCGAGCACTTTCATGCCGAGGCTGCGCCCGAGCGAGATGACCGTCTGTGCAATCGCCGCATCATCGTCATTCTCGGTCAGGCCATCGATAAAGGCCTTGTCGATCTTGAGCGCGGAGACCGGCAATTGCCGGAGATACGCGAGCGAGGAATAGCCAGTGCCGAAATCATCAATCGCAAAGCTGACGCCAAGATCGCGCAACACGCGGAAATTCTCCAATGTCTGCTTCGGGTTCTCCATGATCACGCTTTCGGTGACTTCCAGTTCCAGCAAGGATGGCGGACAACCTGTTTCCTCAAGGGTCTGGCGGATCAATGCGACGAAATCGTCATTCTGGAAGATGGAGAGCGAGAGATTAACCGCAACGCGAAACTCATCCTCCCCCTCATCAAGCCATTCTTTCCGCTGACGGCAGGCCTCGCTCAAGACCCATTCGCTGATCGGCGCGATCAGGCCAGAGCTTTCCGCGACCGGAATAAAATCATTGGGGGCAACAAATAGCCCGCCCTCCCTCTGCCAGCGGATCAGCGCCTCAATCCCGATCATCGCGCCGCTTTCCAGATCGATTTGCGGCTGGTAGGAAAGCGACAGATCCTTTCGCATGATGCCGGTGCGAAGCGCGTTGTTCATCTCGACGCGGGCGTTGATATCATTGGCGATGGCGCTGTTGTAAAAACAGAAATAGGAGCCGTTCCTGACCTTTAAATTGGAGAGCGCGATGTTGGTGTTCCGCCAGAGCGCCGTCGCGTTATCCGCGTCATCAGGATAGATGGCGAGGCCAATCCGGGGGCTGATATGCGGGATATTCTCCCGCGAGGACGGTCCATGCTCGAACAGGCTGTGGATGGTTTTCGGGATCTGCTTGAGCTCCCGCGTGCTCTTGTAGGGCAGGCACAGCCCGAACCCGTTACCCGATGTTCGCGCGAGTGAGATCGCCCCCGGGAACAGGCTGGTCAACTGCTCGGAGACAAACTGGATCAGCTCGTCCCCCGCATCATGACCAAGCGCGATATTCAATTCGGGCAGATGCTCCAACGTGAACTGCACCACGGCGAGGCGGCGCTTCTCCGGCTTTGCCACCCTCTCGATATGGGCCTGCACATCGGTGCGGAATTTCGCCCGGCTGTCGAGGCCCGTCAGGCTGTCATTAAAGGCAAGGCGCTTGATCTCTTCAAACATATCGGCATTTTCAAGGCCGAGCGTAATATTGGCGCAGATGAGTTCCATCTGCCGCGTCTCCAGGAAGGTCAGCGGCGCCCGGTTTTCCAGCACCACCACGCCCTTCAGCTTTTCGTCCTGTGAAATACAGAGAATATTGACGGTCTCCGCAAAGACATTCTCCCGACTGACCGACGCGGAGAGGATCATCTCATACAGTTCCGTCCCGACAACCTCGGACACGCGCTGCTTTTTTGCTGTGATATAGCGGCCCTTGCCTGCCGTTACGGCAAGCTCTCCGGAATGCTCGTTCGGAATGGCGAAGAAACAATCTTCCAGATCCTTGCAGATGACCTGCAGCTGCGTGAGGATGGTGAGGCAAAAATCCTCGACCGAGCGGGCGCCGTAAAGCTCCTTGGTAATATCGAGGATCGTCTGCAAGGATTGCTTGCTGTCCTCCTCCGATATCAGCCGCTCGTAAGATTGCAGCGCGATGGTCAGGCTGGTGAAAAGCTTGGGCAGGTTAATCGCAGCGGCATCGCGATAGTCGCTGACGTCATAGTCAAGGAAGTGGTTCTGCGCGCCGCCCTGCTCCGCCGCCTCGCCGAGCAGGACGATGCGAATAATCTTGTTGCCAAGCTCACCCCGAAGTTTATGAACCAGATCAAGGCCGCTCTCGCCTTTCTCTCCCGAGACATCGATGATCAGAACGGCGATATCCGGGTTTTCCTCCAGCATCTTCGTTGCCGTCGTCGTACTCTCCGCGATCATGAAAACGATCGGCAGATGCCCGAACACAAAGGTATCGAGCGAGCCGTATGGATCATCATTCTTTGGAATATTAATAGAAACAAGCAACACTTTCCGGGCAATTGCCTGGCTTAGCTGGTACGTATTTCTTACCGCCGAAACTGTCGGCATATGGCCGTCAACAAATGGTGCCATTTTACAAACGCTTACACATACTGTTCCCTGTATTAACCATAGTGAGTCAAACTGGAAAAATTCGCAAACAGTTTCGATGAATTTGGTAAAAAAAAGCCGTAACCCCCCTATATATTGCGTGTTTTAGAGTTATCCACACAATATCGAATCGCCCGGAGACAGGAAACGGCGACGCGACGCATATAAAAATGCGCCGCGATTTGCCTATTTAATGACCAGTTCCGGACCCATGAAGGTCGTCGGCAACCATGTCGAAAGCGTCGGGATATAGGTCACCAGGATCAGGAACAAAAACAGGATGCCAAGCCAGGGCAACGCCGCCTTGACGACGCGCATAATCGGCATCCCCGCGATCCCCGAGGTGACAAAGAGATTAAGCCCCACCGGGGGCGTTATCATCCCGATCTCCATATTCACCACCATGATGATACCAAGATGGATGGGATCGATCCCAAGCTCGATGGCGATAGGAAAGACCAACGGTGCAACAATCACGATCAGGCCGGAGGGTTCCATGAACTGCCCGCCGATCAGCAGGATGATATTCACGATGATCAGGAAGACCCACCAGTTAAAGCCTGCATCCAGCATTGCCCCGGCAATCTGCTGCGGGATTTGTTCGTCCGTCAGCACATGTTTCAGGATCAGCGCGTTGGCGATGATAAACATCAGGGTGACGGTGAGCTTGCCCGCCTCGAACAGGGTATCGCGGGTGTCCTTGTGGAAAAACACGGTAATCAGCGCCTGCGGCTTCCGCCAGAGGGGAATGGACTCCTGCCCCTCCCGATGCAGCGGGCCCATGTCGCAATAAATGAAATTGGCGATCAGGAAGGCATAGACCGACGCCACCGCCGCCGCCTCTGTCGGAGTGAAGACACCGCCATAGATGCCACCCAGGATAATCACGATCAGGAACAGGCCCCAGCCCGCATCCCGCGCAGCCGAGAGCACCTCTCCCCAGCCCTGCCAGTCGCCTTTAGGAAGTCCCTTCCATTTCGCGGCGATATAGATGCCGACCATCAGCATCAGCCCCGCGAGCAAACCCGGGATCACGCCCGCGAGGAACATGCGCCCGACCGAGACATCCGTCGCCGCCGCATAGACCACCATGACGATGGAGGGCGGGATCAGGATACCGAGCGTGCCCGCATTACAGATAATCCCGGCAGCAAAATCCTTGCTATAGCCGACCTGGGTCATCCCGGCGATGACGATGGAACCGATGGCGACCACTGTCGCGGGGCTGGAGCCGGAAAGCGCGGCAAACATCATGCAGGCGAACACCCCGGCAATGGCGAGGCCGCCGCTGAAATGCCCGACAACGGCGATCGAGAAGCGAATGATGCGCTTCGCCACCCCGCCCGTCGACATAAAGCTGGAGGCGAGGATAAAGAACGGGATCGCCAGCAGGGTGTAATGCCCGGCCATCGCCTCATAGAGAGTCTGGGCGACGGAGGCGAGCGAACTGTCAGACAGGGCAAGCAAAAAGACGATGGAACTCAGGCCCAGCGCTATCGCAATCGGCACGCCCAGCAACAGAAGCGTAATAATGATCGCAAACAGGAGAACAACTTCCATCGCCTATCCCTCCCGCTCGATTTTGGCGGCGGCTTCCTCGACCGCTTCCTCCGCTTCATGGCTGACAATCAGCAGGCCCTGCTTGCCTGTATAGACAGCCCAGCCCGCCTGCAGGAAGCGAAACAGCAACAAGGCCATGCCAACGGGCAGCATGACGTAAGGAATAAGGCGGGGAATTTTCTCATATCGCTCCCCATCATTGAACCAGTCGGCCAAGAACTGAAACATCTCCGGCATGAAGACATCGTTGGTTTCATACCAGCCCTTGGCGAGAAATTTTTCCTGAAACCCGGTCGGGAACCAGCGCCCGGTCGTCGCCGGAAGATTGGCGAAATGCGACCAGAAATCCCACCCCCCCTTCAACAGCAGGAAAGCATACACGAGACAGAACGCCACCGCGATCAGGGTACAGATTTTCCGCACCGGTTTTGAGAGGAGATTGACAACCGCATCGACGCCAAGATGCGCCGTTTTCTTGACGCAATAGCTCACGCCCAGCAGAACAAGCCAGGCAAAGAGGATCGACGTAACCTCAAGACCCCAGAGAATATTGGAGTTAAAGACATAGCGGGCGACCACATTGGCAAAGGTGACCAGGGTCATCAACCCCAGAATAATGGCGATCAGCGTCTCTTCCAGGCTGTCGACAAATGTGCGCCTGCGGTGCGGCGTGTGTTCCGACATGGCCTCCCCCCTTGTCAGCTACGCAAAAAATCGGCTGGCGCGACTTTTGATCGCCGCGCCAGCATGTACCAGTCTAGTTGGTCATATTGAACTTCTGTGCCTCGGCAATATTGTCGGCGCCGACATCGGCTTCGAACTGTGCCCAGACAGGCTTCATCGCATCGACCCATTCCTGCCGCTGTTCCGGCGTCAGGGTGCGGACAACGCCGCCAGCGGTAATAATTGCCTGCTTGGCTTCCTCATTCACCTTGGTGGATTCCGCGTTCCGGGTTTCCGTCACTTCCTTGATGATCGTATCAAGCTGCGTGCGAATATCATCGGGAAGGCCTTCCCAGAATTCGGTTGAAGTCACAAGAAGATAGTCGATCACGCCGTGGTTGGTTTCGGTCGTGCCGTCCTGAACCTCAAAGAACTTCTGGCCATAGATGTTCGACCAGGTGTTTTCCTGTCCGTTCACGGTACCCTGCTGAAGCGCGCCATAGACTTCAGAGAAGGCCATCTTCTGGGGGTTCGCGCCGAGGGCATCCATCTGGGCGACCAGCACATCGGAGGACTGCACCCGGAACTTCAGGTCCTTCGCATCCATCGGCGAGACCAGCGGCTTGTTGGCCGAGAACTGCTTCATGCCGTTATGCCAGAAGGCAAGGCCCAAAAGACCGCGTTTTGTCATGCTTTCCTTCATCGCCTGACCGGTATCGGAGTTCTGGAAGGCATCAACCGCGTTGATATCCTTGAACATGAACGGCAGGTCGAAGATGCGGAACTGCTTGGTGAACTGCTCAAACTTGGAGAGCGATGGCGCGGCAAGCTGGACATCGCCGTTCAGCAATGCTTCGAGCACCTTGTCGTCATTATAGAGGGTGGAGTTTGGATAAACTTCCATGCAGACCTTGCCCTGCATCTCGTCATTTACCCGTTGTTGCAGAAGGCTGGCAGCAATCCCCTTGGGATGCTTGTCCGTGTTCGTCACATGGGCAAATTTAATGACAATCTCGTCCGCATCACATGCCGCATAGGCGGCGGAACCGGATGCCATCAACATAGCCGTCGCAGCCGCGACCATTAATGCTTTACGCATATCTTATAATCCTCCCGGATATTTAAATGTCAAAATTGTTATTGCGCTTTAACAGCGTCTTGTTGGCTAATATAGTCCTTGGGAAACATTTTCCATGTATTTTTATTCTTTGCAACAGAAACTTAGCAGCGTTAATTCACATTGCAGTGCAGCATTATCCAGACTCTTCTGCCGCTGTCATCCATAAAGCATGATCGCCGCGATCCGCCGCTGCAGCGGCGGCGCGATGGAAACGATACCCAGCGCCCAGCGGAACAGCCGCCGCATCACCGGACTTCTTGATGTCACGATCTTGCGCACCCGCTCGCTTCCCCTGATCACTTTTGCGCCTTCCGCATGACGCGCGGCGCTGTATCCCGCCAGGTCATCCTCCGCCAGACGCCGGGCAAATTCCGCCGCATCCGCGATGCCGAGGTTCATGCCCCGCCCACCAACCGGGGAATGGCAATGGGCAGCATCACCGGCAAGGAACACCCGCCCCTTGCGGTATTCCGGTACCTGACGGATGGAAATGGTGAAGGTTCCCTCCCGGTTGATTTTTGTTACCTCCATCTCGATGGGAAGATTATGCAGGGCATCCCGCCGGTTGGAAATAACCCGGTAGCGGTCCGTCGCCAGCGGCGCGACGACGACAACCCCGCCGCGCGCGAACTGGCATATGGTAAAGGATCTGGGGGTCGGCCAGTTTTGTGCGTTCACATCGGCAATCGACCAGGTTTCCGGCAGGTCATAGCCCAAATACTCAAGGCCCATCACCTCCCGACAGCGGCTGTGGATCCCATCGGCCCCGAGGATATAGTCGACGCGTTCCTCCGCCCCGTCCGCCATCACCGCGATCACACCGTCACCGTCCTCGCGGAGGTCTTTCAGCTCTGTCGCATAGCGGACCTTTACGCCATCAGATTCCAGCGTCTCGCGCAGAATCGTCTCTGTGCGGTCCTGCGGCAGGCCGAGAATAAATTCATGGCTATATTTCGCCTTTGAAACCTTGAAGGGGAGCTTCAACAGGAGCGTGGCGCGGCGGTGAATGCGCGCCTCCTGAAAGTGGATCCCCTCGGCCAGTAGTTTCTCCGTCACTCCCGATGCGGTCAGCCGCGAGAGGCTCTCCGGCGTAATCCCGACGGCGCGCGAAAGACCTGAGCCTTCCTCGCGTTTATCGATCACCTCAACCTCAATGCCACGGCGTTTGACTTCCACCGCCGCCGTCAGCCCTGTCGGGCCTGCACCCACGATCAGCACCCGCATTCTATTCCTCCCTGTTGGAATTCCCTGGCGCCTGCTATGATCCTGTTTTACCACATCCTGTTCTTTTAAAGGACCGTCTTCTTTCAAATGAACCGACAAAAAATCAACATCCGCGATTTTACGGCAGATGATCTGGCGGCAACGGCGGCGCGCTCACCAATTTCCGAATGGAGAAAAAACTCATAGAATAATACCGTTGCCGTAAAACGCGCTTTTCGGGTTATCATTGCTTCGCTATAGTCTTGAAAATTAAGAATAAGAATCGGAAGTTATCATGGAATTACCCCTCACCCGGCCCGAAGAGGACATGCTCACCCGCGCGGTTGAGTTTGCCCGGAACGAGGTTGCACCCAGGGCACAAGGCTGGGAGGATGAGCGCCGCCAACCGATCAAGGCTTTGCGGGCCGCGTCCCTCGCCGGTTTTGCCGGGCTTGAGGTACCGGAAAGCCTTGGCGGGTTCGGCGGGCGGTTCCGCCTGAAGGCGCGCATCGCCGAGGAAATCGCGCGCGACTGCTTCGCCTTTTCCTTCTCCCTGATCAATCATATGGGCCTCGCCGGGAAAATCGCCCGCGACGCGCCCGCAGAAATCGCCCGGAAATACCTGCCCGAGATGCTCGCCGGCGAGGCCATCGGCTGCACCGCCCTGACCGAACCCGACGCCGGCAGCGATTTCGCGGCGATTGCAACTCTGGCAAAAAAGGTCGATGGCGGCTGGGTCATCAATGGCGAAAAAGCCTGGATCACCAATGCGGCGAATGCGAACCTGATGTTCCTCTATGCGCAGACGGACCCGGCGGCGGGCTGGCGCGGGGTGGCGGGCTTCCTCATCGATGCGCGGGAAGACGGGGTGAGCCGCGTGCCACCGTTTGAAATTATGGGCGGCCATGCCATTGGCGTTGGCGGATTTAAGCTTGAGGATCATTTTGTGCCCGATATCCGCATGATGAGTGCGCCGGGCGATGGTTTCAAGGCCGCGATGGCCGGGGTCAACGCGGCGCGGACTTATGTTGCCACCATGTGCTGCGGCATGACCGAGGCGGCGGTCGATCTGGCGGTCAAATATGCGAGCGAACGCGCGGCCTTCGGTGGTCATATCGCCGATTTTCAGGGGCTGCGCTGGCGTCTTGCCGATGCCCAGACGGAGGTGGAGGCCGCGCGCCTTCTCGCCTACCGCGCAACCCTGGCTGTGGAGGAGGGCGCAAATGCCGAGCTGCCCGCCGCGCACGCCAAGAAATACGCCGCCCGGATGGCCGATGAGCAGCTTTCCCGATGTATGCAGGTGATGGGCGCGGCGGGCTTGCGCCGGGAATACCCTCTCGGCCGCCAGATCGCCTGTGCCCGCATCGCCAACTATGTCGACGGCACCACCGAAATCCAGAATGAACGCATCGCTCGCGCGCTTTTCAAGAAAGAGAACAGTACAAAAGGAAATCCCCAATGACCGAGACTTACTCCTTCAAACGCAGCCACAACATATTGATCAGCGCTCCGGCGGAGGACGTTCTTGATTATGTCTGCAACCCCAACAGCTGGCCCGAATGGCTCGCGGCCTCGCACCAGATCGACAGCCCTGACCGTCCCTTGCGCAAGGGCGACACCTTCGTTGAGGAATGGCACACCCGGAGCGGTCCGGCGCGGCTCGAATGGGTCGTGGCGGAATGCGAACCGCCCCATCTCTGGATCGGCCAGACCTACGCCGACTTTATCGGCACGATCATTGTCCGCTATGACGTCAAGGAGGAAGAGGAGGGCCAGGTTCTCTTCACCCGTACCATGATCAACCCGGCCCGGCTAAAACCACCGACCGAGGACCAGATCAACCGGATGAATGAGGAAGCCGATATCGCGCTCGCCAATATCAAGCGCAATGTCGAGGCGCGCGTCGGTAAAGCTTCATAACTTTCCAGTTGACAGATTAACCCGGCTGTTGCGTCTATCATTTCGGTGAAGCAGGCGATAAAACAACCGGGTTTTCTATTATGGACACCGACTCCGCGAAACGCGAAACGACCGTCCCGGCACCGGACAGCGGGGAGGTTTTCATCGCCTTCGGCCGGATCGGGCTGCTCTCCTTCGGCGGGCCAGCGGCGCAGATTGCGCTGATGCATCGGGTGCTGGTTGAGGAAAAGGCCTGGCTTACCGAAAAGCAGTTTCTTAATGCCCTGAGCTTTTGCATGCTGCTCCCCGGGCCCGAGGCAATGCAACTCGCCACCTATGCGGGCTGGCGGCTGAGCGGAATCAATGGCGGGCTGATGGCAGGATTGTTGTTTGTCCTGCCGGGCGCGGTGGTTATTCTCGCCCTTGGCAGCACCTATGCCTATTTCGGCGCAGTTCCCCTGGTCAGCAGCCTGTTCCTCGGGATCAAGGCGGCCGTTGTTATCATCGTGATCGAGGCATTGCTCAAGGTCGCGAAACGGGCACTCAAAGGCGTAACGCCCTGGATCATTGCGGCCCTCGCCTTTATCGGCATTTTCTTTTTGGAACTGCCCTTCCCGCTGATTGTCCTGCTTGCGGCGCTCTACGGGTTTTTCCGGGGCGGGAACCGCCAGAGCGAGGAGGCGATGCCCCTGCCCGCCGGACGCTCCCTCCCGAAAACGCTATTCTGGATCGCCTTCTGGCTGATTATCTGGTGGGCGCCGGTGCTGTTGATCGCCGCATTTTCAGATATGCCGATCCTGACCGAGATCGCGCTGTTCTTCTCCAAGCTGGCGGTGGTGACCTTTGGCGGGGCCTATGCGGTGCTCGCCTATATGGCGCAGGATGTGGTCAACCAGTTCGGCTGGCTAAGCGCGGGCGAAATGATGGACGGGCTTGGCCTTGCGGAGACAACGCCCGGCCCGCTCATTCTGGTGACGGAGTTTGTCGGCTTTCTCGCCGCCTTTTATGAGGGCGGCTTCCTCCTCGGCCTTGCCGGGGCGGCGCTGACCCTCTGGGTGACCTTCGTGCCCTGCTTCCTCTGGATTTTTACCGGCGCGCCCTATATCGACTGGATTTCCCATCAGCCAAGGCTGGAACGCGCGCTCAACGGCATCACGGCGGCGGTGGTCGGTGTGATCCTCAATCTTTCCATCTGGTTCGCACTGCATGTCTTCTTTACGGAGGTAACGAAGCAGGAACTCGGCCCGATCACCCTCTGGCAGCCGACCTTCGCCTCCTTCGACGGGAAGGTACTGATCCTTACCGCCGTTGCAGCCGGGTTACTACTCTATCGCAAATGGTCGATCACACCCGTCCTGCTAGTTTGTGCAGGCGGCGGGCTGGTGCTAAGCTACCTATTCTAGAGCAGCGCTGGAGGCTGAATGGCAGGGGATTTGATTTTGCTGGTGCTGGCGGCGCTACCGCTGATGGGGAGCCCGGGTCCGGCGACGTTAAGCCTCGCGGCGATTGGCGCGGCCTTTGGCGCGCGGGTCTCAATTAACTATTTTCTCGGTATCACTCTCGGGACGATCGGCGTGCTTTTGCTTATTGCCGTTGGGATTACCGGATTAATCCTCGCTGAGCCAGCGCTCACCATCGTGATCAGCTTGCTCGCCGCGGCCTATATCCTCTATCTTGCCTACCGGATCGCCACTGCGCCGGTGATCGGCAGCGGGCTTACGGCCAGCAAGCCGCCGTCTTTCATGGGCGGATTTCTACTCGCCATCGCCAACCCAAAGGCCTATGTCGCCATCAGCGCGGTTTATTCCGGCAACATTCTGCTGCCGGATAACCTGCTGCTGGATACAGTGTTCAAAATCGCGACCCTGACGATGGTGATTATCGTCGTCAATACCCTCTGGCTGATATTCGGCTCCCTCCTCGCGACCCGGCTGCAAAACCCGAGGGTCAGCCGCACCGTCAATATCCTCTTCGCTGTGATGCTGGTCGCCTCGGTTGTGCTTAGCTTGCTGCTCTAGGCGGGCGGCAGGCTGCAGATCCGGCCGTAGGGATAGCGCTCCTCCAGCAGACCATTGTAGGCGAAGATATCCATCGTCGCCTCATAGGCGCTTTCGGTGATTTCCACATGCGGGGTCCAGCAACCAAGCTTCTGATAGGTGGCGATGCAGTTCGCAAGCGCGGCCTCGTCAATATCCGGAAAGTAGCTTTTCTCCGCTTTCGCGATTTCTGCGGCGGGTGCCTCATTCATATAGGCGCGCGTTTTGCGATAGGCCCGCGTAAAGGCCCGCGCCATGTCACTTTCGAGCCAGTCTTTCGTTGCCGCGAGGCTGGAAAAGCCGCAAGGGCCAATCTGTTTTCCGACCTGCGCCACGATATGGCCGATACCGTCGGATTCTAACTGCTGCGGGAACGGGCCCTGTTGCTGCACATACTGGCCCTGCCCGTCACGATAGGCCTTGTCCATCGCCGCCGCGCCGCCGACATTGATGGCCTTGATTTTCTCGAAATCGATGCCCGCCCGATGGCAGGCATATTTAAACATGACGAGCGGCTGGCCCCCACCGAAGAGAACAACCTCCGCCCCTTCCAGCTTTTTCCAGGTGAAATCCGGGTCCGGCTCCCGCGCGGTCAGGAAGAAGCCGTCCATCTCGTTGATCTGCGCGAAATGGCTGACGGTCATTGTCTCCCCCCGGGCGAGCGCGCCGAAACCCTGGCTCAAAGCCGATTGCACCACATGGGCGCTGCCGTCCTTCAGCGCATCGATGGCACTTTTCCCGGGCGGCGAGACGGACCAGTCCGGCTCAAGCCCCTCCTCCTTCAGGAAGCCCCCGGACATCACCGAGATAAGCGGCGAGTAAAAGGCGGAAAACAGGGTGAACTGGATATTGATTTTTTCCATGGCGCGGGCCTCCCTTATTATTGTTTTACGGCCCGCAGGCTATCACGGCCCTTATTCGGCGGCAATTTCCGCGTTGCCCTTATCCGACTTATCTTCCTCGTCCCAGCGCAGCGCCACTTTATTCAGCCCCTGCAGAACACAATGAATCTCCGCGCCGCGCGCCGTCAGGGAATAATAGACCGTCGGCGGCACCGTCGGATGATAATCGCGATGGACGAGGCCGGAGCCTTCCAGCTTGCGCAGGCGGTCGGTCAGTACCTTGGCCGAGATATCAGGGATGAGTGCCGCAATCTGGCCGAAGCGCAAACTTTCCTCATTAGAGAGAAGCCACAGGATATAGGGCGTCCAGGGGCCCATGATCTGGCCGAGGATGCTCTCCATCGGGCATTGGTTGGGGTTGTGTTTTGGGGACATCGAAACATTCTCCGATTTTTCTCAATACTTACCATAAGGTAACTACTTGCAAAAAGAAAGTAAAGGCTTTACGTGGCAATCAGCGCAGAAAACTTATCCGCTTATCAAATGCCACAGGAGTTCAAAAAATGACTAAAATCGCCATCATCTATTTCAGCGGCTACGGCCACACCGCCAAGCAGGCCGAGGCCGTGAAGGAAGGTGCGTCCAGCGTCAACAGCGCCACGGTCACCGACATCCAGATCCCCGAAAGTGGCGAGATCGCCGCAGACGTTTGGGACACCCTCGCCGAGGCGGACGCGATCATCTATGGCAGCCCGACCTATATGGGCGGACCGGCCTGGCAGTTCAAGAAATTCGCCGATGAAAGCTCGAAAGTCTGGCTTGCAAGAACCTGGAAGGACAAGATTGCCGGCGGCTTCACCAACTCGGCGTCCGTCAATGGCGATAAATTCCTGACAATCAATTATTTCTTCACCCTGTCGCAGCAGCATGGCCAGGTCTGGATCGGCATCGGTCAGCCTTCCGCCAACACGAAGGCGCATGGCCCTGAGCATGCGAACTGGACAGGGGGTGCGGCAGGCGCACTTGCAATCTCCCCCTCCGACGCCTCCCCGGAAGAAGCGCCGCGGGCTGGCGATCTTGAAACCGCCCGGCTCTATGGTGAACGTATCGCGCAGTATGCGGTTAAGACAAGACAGGCCGTCGCAGCCTGATTACTCACTCCTGGGAAGCGGTCGCCGGCTCACGCTGGCGGCTGCTTTTTAGGTGAAAGCAGTTGTATCTTCGCGGCACATGCGACATTGTCTGATTGAATGCACTCGCCCCCATGAAAAGGCCTGACAATGTCCGAACCCCGCTCCCCCCGCCTCGCCGTCCTCATCGATGCCGATAACGCCTCGGCCCGGATCGCCGACGGCCTGTTCGAGGAAATCGCCAAGATCGGGGAGGCCAGCGTGCGGCGGATTTATGGGGATTTTTCCCACGCGCGCTCGAAAAGCTGGGCGGATGTCCTGCAGAAGCACGCCATCATGCCACACCAGCAATTCGCCTATACATCGGGCAAGAACGCGTCCGACATCGCGCTGGTGATCGACGCCATGGACTTGCTGCACAGCGGGCGCTTTGACGGTTTCTGCCTCGTCTCTTCCGACAGCGATTTCACGACGCTGGCCGCCCGTATCCGCGAACAGGGGATCGATGTCTACGGCTTCGGCGAGCGTAAAACGCCGGAGAGTTTCCGTCAGGCCTGCCGCCGCTTTATCTATACGGAGAATTTGCGCGCCGTATCAGAGGGAAGCCCGCAAGCCCCCGAGACTACCAAGAAACCGCTGGAGCCGCTCAACAAGGCAACGCAGCAGGTCAAGAAGGCCATTGCCGAACTTGACAGCGATGACGGATGGGTCACGCTCAGTGGCGTCGGCAAGCAGCTCAGCAACCTTAATTCGGACTTTGATTCACGGAACTACGGCATCGCCAAACTCAGCGATCTCGTTCGCAAGACCGGCGCCTTCGATATCGAGCAACCAAAAGGCAGTTCCATGCGCATCCGCCTGAAAACGACGGGAAAATAATCCGTCCGGCATTTTCATGCGCGTCAACTGCGGTTCATTTTGAGCAGCACGACGCCGAACAGGGTCATGAAGGTGGAGGCGAGTTTCATCAGGCTCAATTTCTCTTTCAGGAAAAACACCCCGAAGAGCAGCGCGAAAATGATGCTCGTCTCGCGTACCGCCGCGACGAGCGCGATCGGCGCGACCGTCATCGCCCAGATCACCGACCAATAGGCGACAAGGCTCATCAGCCCCATCAGCACGGCCACTTTCCAGACGCGGGCAATCTGCGGCAAAGCCCGCGCCCTTCGCGTTATCAGGATATAGACGATAAAGGGGATCCCCTCCAGCCCCATCATCCAGGCGGTATAGCTATGGGCACTGCCCGCAAGGCGCGCGCCGATGCCGTCGGTCAGGGTATAGGCGGCAATGAAAAGCCCGGTGCCAAGCGCAAAGAAGACGGCCTTCGGATTCCAGAGATCCTGCGCGCCGCGCGTGAGCGACAGGCTCATGATCCCGAAGGCCATGATCATCACCGCAACCATCGCCTGTGAACTTAAGACATCCCCGATATAGAGGACCGAGACCAGCGCAACGATCAGCGGGGCAGAGCCGCGCGCAAGCGGATAGACATGGCTCAAATCGCCGAACTTGTAGGCCATCAGGAGAAAGAGCGGATAGCCGATATGCAGCGCGACGGAGGTGGCAATATAAGGCCAGCTTTCGACCGTCGGCAGCGGCAGGAAGGTCGTCGCGATAAAGGCGGCGAGACCGCTCCCCGCCATCATCACCGCCATGAACAGCACCCGGTCGTCGTTCATCTTCACGAAAGCATTCCATGACGCATGAAGCAACGCCGCCATCAGGACAATCAGAAAAACCGGTAACTCCATTTCACTCGTTCCTGCGCTCACTCTTGCGGATTTATTATCCTGCCTCTACCACGGCAAGCCGGTCCAGCGCCATGGCAAAGGCCGCGCTATCGGGAAAAACCTGATAGCCGGTGACGCGACCATCTTTGATGGTGAAGATATTGCTGACCACCGCCTCAACCCGGCGGCCCGTCGCCTTCGCCAGCCATTTCCCGCGCAGCACGACAATCACCGTATCGTCAACGACGAGTTTCTGAAGCGGTTCAACCTCTTCAATGACGAGATGCTCCGCCACATGGGAGAGGAATGTCCGGAAGGCATCAAACCCCCGCCAGCTGCCGCCCCAAGGCAGCACACCCGCCGTATCGTGATACTGCACATGGATATCCGGCGACACAATATCGCGGAGTTGGCTTTCATCGCCCGATTGCAACGCCTTGTAATAGGCGTCAAGCGTTGCCTCGATTGTTGTCTCTGTCATCTGCTCACCCAATATTCACTCAAAAAGAGAGGCCGCGAGGATCACTCCCCCGGCCTCCCGCAGTCTATGCGATAAAATTACGTCTGATCGTCGGTCTTGGCGCCATCGGCCGCGCGGCCAACCGCGCCGGTTCCAGCCTTTGCCCCGCCTTCGTCGGCATAGCCCTGACTGGAGAGAATAACCTGGCCGTTAGAGGCTTTCAGGTTGAAGTACCATTTGCCGTTCTTGCCTTCCTTGAACTCGTACCGGCCGTCATCGCCCGCATTTTTCGTGACGGATGCGATCCCGTTCTCCGCGCTTGCCTTCGCCTTGTAGCCTTCGGATGTACCAACGACTTCGCCGTTGCCCGCTTTGAGGCGGAAACGAAATTCGCCTGCCTTGTCTTTGTAAAGTTCAAATTTCCCAGCCATGGTGCATACTCCCTGTCTATAGTATTAGTCTTAAGTCCACTTTTATATATTGTGCAGAAACGGCGGGTTTTGCAACTATTCAACGGACAGAAGGAAGATTCATTATGAGAGTGGAAGAAAAGGAGGGTGCCGACAGCGGAGCGATAATTGCCCCCCTCGCCGCCGCTGTTTATCCGCCAGACGTCATAGAAACGATAGTTTGGAAAAACGTTACCTTCGCGCAACCGGCCCGAAGGATTATCGTTTATGACGATGACGACCCCGTATCAACAGCAGGAATTCTTTTCAGAACTGTGCTTCTAAATGGCGTGCCGACACTGATAGGTGGGGTTGGCAGTGTGATGACGCGGCCCTCGGCCCAGCGAACCGGATTTGGTCGCGCGGCGATGCTGGCAACTCATGAAATCATCGATCGGGAGCCGCATTGTTCATTCGGCTTGCTGTTCTGCGAGCCCAATAACTTCGAGTTCTATAGGCGCCTTGGCTGGTCGTTGTTCGACGGCGCCATACTGGCCGAGCAGCCCGGCTGGAACGGCGAGTATACTGTAACGCAGCCAATGGTTCGCCAGGTGACGCATCCGGCCCCGATTGAAGGCATAATTGATCTGCAGGGTTTGCCTTGGTAACCCGACATTCGAATTCGGTGATCCGGCTTAAGCCATCGAGCTAAAATGACGGGCCGCGGCGGCCAGGCGGGATTTCACGATCAGGATATGAAACGGCATGATCAGCATAAGATACAGCCGCCCGATCAGGTTATGCCGATGAACGAGCGTGGCGAGAGAGACAACGCCCGCCTCCCCCACTTCGCGCCGAAGCGCTATCCTGAAATCAAGATGGGAATCGTCCTCGCCGAGAATGATCTCGCGCACGGAAAGGCTCCGGACTGTCATAAAGCCGATATGATCCCCCACAGCGACGGATTTTCGAAAGCTGTTGTTCTGGGGGAGCTCCCGTGTTGTCTTGATGCCGAAAAAGCTGACGATCCGGTCCCGGATACGGAGCAATGTCCGCGCCCATCCCGGCATGGCGATCAGAATATATTGCGCGATTTCCTCAAGCGGGCGATCAGGCGGGGAAATAGCAACCGAATAACAATCGAGAAAATCCCCCGGCTTGAAGATGCCGTGAAGCTCGCTTTCCCCGTTGAGTTGCGTCCGTTTTACCATTATGTCCTGCGCCTTCGAAAGTCCGTATTTCCGGTGCGCCCAGATTAGTGCCTATTGCCGCGATAATCTACTATTGCGCGCCGCCCGGATATCATTATTCTATTGGGCAATAACAAACAACGCCGAAGGCGAGCAGGAGAGAAGACCATGGATGCAGCGGTCGAAGGCGCCCAGGAAACAGCGGGCGAAACTCAATATTTTGATGTGCTGATCATTGGTGCCGGGATTTCCGGCATCGATGCGGCCTATCATCTCCAGAAACTTTGCCCGAACAAAAGCTTCGCCATGCTGGAGACGCAGGACACGTTCGGCGGCACATGGGCGACCCATAAATATCCGGGCATCCGCTCCGATAGCGATCTCTTTACCTTCGGGTTTAAGTGGAAGCCGTGGAAGGATGACCCCATTGCCAGAGCAGATAAAATTCTCCGCTATCTTAGTGAAAGCCTCGATGAGAATGATCTCCGCCGCCATATCCGCTTTTCCCATGAAGTGAAGACCGCCGTCTGGTCGAGCGAGGAAAAACGCTGGACGCTCGACGTACTCGACAAGGAAAGCGGCGAGGTCCGGCGCTACGCCTGCAACTTCCTCTGGATGTGCCAGGGCTACTACCGCCATAGCGAGGGATATACGCCCGACTATCCGGGCATGCAGGACTTCAAGGGCGAGATTATCCATCCGCAGACCTGGCCCGAAGATCTTGACTACACAGACAAGAAAGTGATCGTCATCGGCTCCGGCGCGACGGCGGCAACGCTGATCCCGGCGATGGCGGGAACGGCGAAACATATCACCATGCTGCAACGCTCCCCCACCTATTTTTCCGCCCGTGCCAACCGTGATGAGCTGGCGGAGACCCTCCGTGAACTCGATGTGCCGGACGAATGGGTGCATGAGATCGCCCGACGAAAAGTCCTCTTCGACCAGAAGGAAATCACCCGCCGCTCCTTCGAGGAGCCGGAAGGCCTGCGGGAGGAGCTGATCAAAGGCGCGCAGATGTATCTTGGCGACAGCGTGCCGGTCAATCCGCATTTCACGCCGACCTATCGCCCCTGGCGGCAACGCCTCGCCTTTGTGCCGGATGGCGATCTGTTTCAGGCGATCCGCAAGGGCGACGCCTCCGTCGTGACCGACCATATCGATCATTTCACGGAAGAGGGCATTCTCCTCAAATCCGGCAAGGAGCTGAAAGCGGATATCATCATCTCCGCCACCGGCTTCAATATGAGCGTCCTTGGCGATATTGCCTTCACCATCGATGGCAAGCCGCTCGATTTCGGCAAAAGCTGGTCACACCGGGCGATCATGTTCTCGGGCGTGCCCAATATGGCCTGGGTGTTCGGTTACCTCCGCACAAGCTGGACCATGCGCTCCGACATGGTGGCGGAATTCGTCTGCCGCCTGATGAAACATATGGCGCAGAAGGGCGCGCGCATGGTCGTGCCGGAGCTGCGGGACGAAGACAGGGACATGCCCGAAAAGCCTTTCGTCGATCCGGAGAATTTCAACGCCGGATATCTTACCCGCGCCCTCAAAATCATGCCCAAGCAGGGCGATAAGGATCCCTGGGTGCATACGCAGGATTACTACACCGACAAGGAAACCCTTGTCACGGCGGATCTGGACGACGGGACATTGATCTACAAATAACCCCTGCCCCCACGAAAACGGCTTTTCATCGCTGCCACAATATTGTAACATAAAATGTATATACATATGATATGCGTTCGATATACTCGAAACCATGCAAGGAGCACAGATACCGATGTCGGCAGAGAAAAAGCTGAAGAAGAAAGAACGGAAAGACAGCCAGTTGATCATCCGCATCAAGGGCAAGGAACGGGACCAGTTTGTCGAGCTATGTGACGAGTTGGATACCAGCGCCGCCCGCGAGGTCCGGCGGTTTATCCGCGACTTTCTGAAGCAGCACGCCCTGTCGGACTGACCGCCCTGCATCACCCATTAAATCATGAAGGATAAGATGTACCATGGCTAAAAAAGCGAAGATCAAAGACTTGAAAAAAGAGGTTAAATCCCGCAAGGCGAAAGTTGCCAAGCAGGAAAGCAAGTTGAAAAAAGCCAAAAAAGCCCTGAAGAAAGCGGCTTAACGGCGATTGAACCCTATAAAGGCTGGCCTTCGCGCCAGCCTTTTTACCCGCGCGAAAAGGATAACAAATATGCTGACTATATTTGATGTTAAAGGCGTCGGTCCAACCACGGGCACGGGCCTCACCGAAAAAGGAATTACCACCGCCGAGCAGCTTGCCAAGGCCGAGGTCGCCGATCTTCTGGCCGTCCCCGGTATCGGCGAAGCGCGTGCGAAGGTCTTGATTGACGCGGCAAAGGCGTCGCTGGCGCCGGTCCCGGCCGCAGTTCCGGCCCCCGCCGTGAACGCCACCACCGCTCCGAAACTCACCCCCGCAAAACCGGCGGCAAGGGCCGCGGCGGCGAAGAAAGTGGCGGCGGCAAAACCTGTGGCCAAGGCCGCACCCGCAAAGACCGAAGAGGCCGCAAAGCCTGCGAAGGCGGACAAGGTGAAAAAAGCCAAGAAGGCGGAGAAGCCGAAGAAGGGCAAGACCAAAGATGCCAAGCCCGCCAAGGCAAAAAAGGCCGAGAAATCCAAGAAGGCCGAAAAGCCGAAGAAGGATAAAAAGGCCAAGAAGGATGTAAAGGCGAAAAAAGACGCCAAGCCGTCCAAGAAGGGCAAGTCAAAGAAGAAGAAATAGGCAGGTGACGGGGCGGCGTCAGTCTCCTGCGATCCGCGCGGTCAGGATCTTGATCCCGGCAAAGGCGAAGACGATGGCAAACGCGCCCTCGCACCAGCGCCGAAGCCGGGCATATCCCGCCACCATCGGCGCACTGGAAAAGATCAGCGCATAACCGAAGAAAACAACCGCGCCCAGCGATGCAATCGCCGCGATAATGATCGCCAGCGAGGAAAGCGGCGCATCCGCCGGCACCCCGATCGAATAGAGCGAGCCGAAGAACAGCACCGCCTTCGGGTTGGTCAGATGCAGCGCCAGACCCTTACGGTAGGCCGCGCGGCAGCTGGTGACCTTGAACTGACGCCCTATCCCCTGCTCCCGCGAGAGGGCGGAGCGTGCCGACCTGTAGGCGAGATACAGCAGATAACCCGCGCCGGCATAGCGGATCACCTCAAACGCCCAGGCATTCGCCAGCATGATCGCGCCCAGCCCGAAGGCCGCCGCAGAGGACCAGAACAGCGATCCCGTCATCACCCCGGCGGCAAGCGCAAGACCAAAGCGCCGCCCGGCATTCATTGAGGTGCCCGCAATGGCGAGGGTCGCCGGACCCGGGCTCGCCATCGCCACCAGGGCCGCCAGCAGAATGAGGGGTAAATGCAAATCGCTTATCATCATTACTTTCCTTGAAAATCTCCCGGCCAGCTTATCCGTCCCTGATGCACCCTGCAACGTCATATCCGCGCGCGAAACCGCCGAGCCCCCCGGCACGAAATGCCTTTTCAGGCGGTGGCGACAGTGAGCGGAGGCTGCCGCCGCCGGATGGTGAAATAAAGCGCGCCGACGATGATCAGGTTGATGACCCCCGCTATCGCCGCATTGGCGTAGGTAATTGTATAATTTCCCGTCACATCGTAGAAAACCCCGCCCTGATAACCGCCGATCCCATGGCCGATCCAGGCGAAGACGGTGGTGATACCAAGAGCCGAGGCGCGCTTGGCGACCGGGGTCAGTTCGCGCACGGTGATGATGACGCCCGTCATCACACCCGCATAGCCGAAGCCGTAGATGATCGCGAAGATATAGAAGGCGTTCAAACTCTCGATCTGGGTAAAACCGAAGACCAGCACCGTCTGCCAGAGCGACGCGATCCAATAGGCACGGACGGCCCCGATAATATCGGCGAGCTTGCCGAATGCGATCCGGCCGAGGACGGCGACGATCATCATCGCGAACACCACACTGCCCGCTTCGTCAATCGAAAATCCGCAGCCCTGAATGAATGGCACCAGATGCATCAGCGGCACCGCCATGCAGGTGCAGCAGAAAAGCACGGCGGCGCTGAGCCAGATCGTGACGATATGCGGCGGGAGAGCTGTCGGCGGTTCATCCTCCGCCCCGCCCGCAACCTGCGCCGCGATGGGCGCACGCTGGATGGTGAGGGCCAGCGGCACCAGCACGGCGAGCGTAAAACAACCCATCACCATCAAAGCCTCCCGCCAGCCGATATTGTCGATCAGGATGGCAATGCCGTAGGGCACGCCGCCCTGCCCGAGCGCCTGCCCGGCCGAGACGATCCCGACGGCAAGGCCCGCCCCGGTCACGAACCAGTTGCCGACATTGGCAACCAGCGGCGCGAACAATGCGCCCGCACCCAACGCGCCCGCGATAAAGAAGAGGACATAGAACTGCCAAAGCTCGCTCGCCTGGGATGCCGCAAGGATGCAAAGCCCGAGGACAATCGCACCGAACAGCGCCACCCGCCGGGTCGAACTGCGATCAGCGACCCGGCCCATAATGATGCCGCCAACCGCAAGCCCCAACAGCCCCGCGACATTGATCAGCGAGACCGAGCCCCGGTCCCAGCCAAATTCCAGATTGAGCGGGATGAGAAAGACGGATGCGCCGTTCACCATCATACCCATGCTGACCGCCAGCATCAGCGCGGATGCCGTCACGATCACCCAGCGATATGGGGATTGTTCGCCCGTC
>NZ_JARGOQ010000027.1 GCF_029233945.1 Sneathiella sp.
GCCTTTGGCGCACCCGTTTCGGCGAGGAGCGGTTTCAGGATTGCCATCCCCGACTTCATCGAATTGGCGGCGAGCAATACTTCCGGCACGAAAAGAATGCCATCGCGGAAATCAATACCGACAATACGCATCCCTTCAACCAGTGCCTCGGTCAGAACCTTGTAGGGTTCCCAGCCGCGGCTCAGGAGGATATTCACCCCTTCACAGATTTCATCCGCCAACCCGTCATAAAGATCATCATGCATCTGCTCGACGAGTTCCCCGTCATCCAGGGCCGAGAGGTCAATATCATCATCTTCCATCGAATGCTCCACCGACTAATAAAATTGAACGAAGCTATGTCGTAAAAGTGTCATTTATTGCGGGCAGAAAAACTATTCCCGCGCAGACATGGAATAATTTTCCTGCGACACTTTTGTCGAATTTAGGACAAGGCCAAGGGTTTTCAGGACCTCAGCCGTTCATTTTCAGGATCAAAGATCGATTCTTCTATGACGGTCGCGGGATAGCGCTCCCCCAGAATTTCGATCTCCAGCTTGGTGCCGATCGCTTCCATTCCGGTCTTGATATAGCCTTGCGCGAGGCTCTTTTTGACCCAATGGCCATAGGCCCCCGCCGTTGCCCGACCGACGATATTGCCGTCCAGATCATAGAGCGGCTCATTCCCGAGGGGGTCGGCATCCTTGATCCCGTCCACCTCAAGGCAGACAAAGGCTTGCGGTACGCCCTCCTCCTTCTGCTTTATGAGTGCGTCCCGACCGATGAAATCGCCCTTATCGAGATGCACGAAACGATCCAGCCCGGCCTCGAACACTGAATATTCGCGGGTGAGGTCCTGTCCCCACATACGGTAATTCTTCTCCATGCGGAGGCTGTCCATGGCGCGCATACCGCACATACCAAGGCCGAATTCCTCGCCCGCCTTCACAATCGCATCATAGATATGGTTCTGGTACTCGATCGGGTGATGCAACTCCCACCCGAGATCGCCGACGAAATTCACGCGCAGCGCCCGGCAAGGGGCAAGGCCCACCGTGATATGCTGACCCGTCAGCCATTTAAAGCCATTGTTGGAGAGATCCGCATCGGTAATCTTGCGAAGGATATCCCGCGATTTCGGACCCGCCAGCACCAATACGCCATGCGCCGTGGTGACATTATCAAGACGCACCGAGCCATCATCGGGGAGGTTCTTCAACAGATAATCATGATCAAAGCGCTCCGCCGCGCCGGAACTCACAAGATAAAATGCCTCCGGCCCATCCCGCATGATGGTGAATTCGGAACGAATACCGCCCCGCTTATTCAGCGCATGAGACAAATTGATCCGCCCGACTCCCTTCGGCAGCTTACGGCAGACGAGCCGGTCGAGATAGGCTTCCGCCCCCGGTCCTGTCACTTCGAATTTGGAGAAGCTGGTGATATCGATCAGCCCGGCATTGGTCCGCATGTTTATGACTTCATTGCCGACATGCTCGAAATAATTGGAGCGGCGGAAACTCCACTTGTCTTTCGGCTCCACCCCTTCCGGGGCAAACCAGTTGGGCCGCTCCCAACCGTAGCGCTGGCCGAAAACTGCGCCGCGCGTCGCCATGCGGTCATGGCAGGGTGACATTTTCAGCGGACGGCCCGCACCGCGTTCCTCATCCGGGTAATGGATGACGAAGACATGCTCATAGCATTCCTCATTCTTGATCTTGGTATAGGGTTTCGTCGCATAGGCGCCAAAACGGCGCGGATCGACATCCATCATATCGATGCCGGGCTCGCCCTCGGTGATCCATTCGGCAAGCTGCCAGCCAGAGCCGCCCGCCGCCGTCACACCGAAGCTATGCCCCTCATTCATCCAGAAATTCTTGAGGCCCCAGGCCGGGCCAATCATCGGGCTGCCGTCCGGCGTATAGGCAATGGGACCATTGACAATATCCTTGATACCCGCATCGGCGAAGGTCGGCACGCGCTTGATCGCCGCCTCCACATGCGGCATCAGACGGTCCAGATCACCGGGGAACAGATCCTGTCCGAAGGTTTCCGGCACGCCATCGACAAAGCAGGCGGGCGCGCCCTTCTCATAGGGTCCGAGAATATAGCCTTGCCGTTCCTCGCGGAGGTAATAGGAGGCATCGCTCTCACGCAGGACCGCCATTTCGGGCAGACCCGCCTTTTTCCGCTCCACCAGTTCCGGCACCTCGTCGGTGACGATATACTGATGCTCCACCGGAATGACCGGGATATCGAGGCCAACCATCGAAAGTGTCTGGCGGGCATAGTTACCGGTACAGCTCACCACATGCTCGGCGGTGATGTCGCCCTTGTTGGTGCGGATCAGCCATTCGCCGTTTTTCTGCTGCTCTATCGAGAGAACTTCCGTATGGCGGTTAATCTCCGCGCCGCCGTTCCGTGCGCCGATTGCCATGGCATTGGTCACATCCACGGGCGCGATATGGCCATCATCGGGATGATAGAGCGCGCCGACAAGGCCGTCGATATCGGAAAGCGGCCAGAGTTCCTTCACTTGGCTGGGCGTGATGATCTCATAGGGCACACCGATGGTATTCGCCGTGCCGCAATATTTAAGATACTCATCCATGCGTTCCTTGTTGGTCGCAAGGCGGAGATTGCCGGTCACATGGAAGCTGACGTTCTGGCCTGTCTCGGCCTCCAGCCTTTTATAAAGATCAACGCTGTATTTATGGATCTGCCCGACGGCATAGCTCATATTAAAGAGCGGAAGCAGGCCCGCCGCATGCCAGGTCGATCCGGCGGTAAGCTCCGTCCGCTCCAAGAGGACAACATCCGACCAGCCTTTTTTTGTCAGATGATAGGCCGTGCTAACCCCGACAACGCCTCCCCCGATAACGACAACCCGTGCATGTGATTTCATCTTGTCCGTCCCCTTTGCCCTCAATCATGCCCGAGAGGCATAGAATTTTGCTCAAACCACCGTGGCGATTGCGCCTTCAAATCGCTAACAGGTCTCCGACGCTCCCTGTTCCTTTCCCGCCATGCCGACAGCGCGCAAGCCGGCACGGTTAAACTGTTCTAAATTCGCCAGAGAATTTTGAAAAAAGGACGCACATTGGCTAGTCGGTTCGACATAATCGGATTTAATAACACTCAGATAAGCGCTTCTATCTGGTGAAGAAAGCTGGAGGAAATCATGAGTGCAGCACAAGGCCGCAGTGGTCGCCGGGGGCGCGACGCCCGCCGTGAAGCAAGGGCAAGCAACCAAAGCCGCCATATCCCCTATATCAGTCGCAATATTCCTGTCACCAATCTGGTGAGCGACGAGGCACTCGAGATTATCGAGGCGAATGCGGAGACAATATTAGAGGAAATCGGCCTTGATTTCCGCGACGATCCGGAATCGCTCGATCTCTGGAAGTCGGTCGGCGCCGACGTACAGGGGGAGCGGGTGCATTTCCCGAAGGGCCTCTGCCGCCAGCTGTTGCAGACCGCCCCGGCAGAGTTTACCCAATATGCGCGAAACCCTGCGAATAATGTGCAGATCGGCGGTAACAATACGGTGCTCGCGCCCGTCTATGGCCCGCCTTTCGTGCATGACCTCGACAAGGGCCGCCGCTACGGCACGATCAAGGATTTCGAGAATTTCGTGAAGCTCGCCTATATGGCGCCCGCCATGCATCATTCCGGCGGCACGGTGTGCGAGCCGGTCGACCTGCCCGTCAACAAGCGGCATTTCGATATGGTCTACAGCCACATCAAATATTCCGACAAACCCTTTATGGGGTCCGTCACCGCGCCGGAACGGGCGCAGGACAGCGTCGATATGGCCTCCCTCGTCTTTGGCGAGGAATTTGTTCAGAACAACTGCGTGATGCTCAACCTGATCAACGCCAATTCCCCCATGACATTTGATTCGACCATGCTCGGCGCGCTCAAAACCTATGCGGCGAATAATCAGGCCTGCGTCGTCTCTCCCTTTATCCTCTCCGGCGCGATGAGCCCGGTTTCGGGCGCGGGCACCCTCTCGCAACTCCTCGCCGAGGCTATGGCGGGCTGCGCCCTCACGCAGATTATCAAACCCGGCACGCCGGTTATCTTCGGCACTTTTGTGAGTTCCATCTCCATGCAGTCCGGCGCACCCACCTTCGGCACACCGGAAAGCTCCCTCGTCCTCAATGGCGCCGCACAGCTTGCACGGCGCTTGAACCTCCCGTTCCGCTCCGGCGGTTCCTTCACAGCCTCCAAGCTGCCGGATGCACAGGCCGCTTCTGAAAGCGCGCAGACTCTGCTGATGACGCTGCTGTCGGGGGTTAACTTCTCGCTCCATGCGGCGGGCTGGCTCGAGGGCGGGCTCTGTTCGTCTTACGAAAAATTCGTGATGGATATCGATCAATGCGCGATGATGGAAGTGCTGGCGCGCGGCATCGACGTCAGTGAGAATGGCCAGGCGATGGACGCCGTGCGGGAAGTTGGTCCCGGCGGTCATTTCCTCGGCTGCGCGCATACGCAAGCGAATTTCGAGGATGCCTTTTACCGCTCCCGTACCGCCGATAACAACTCGGTTGAGCAATGGCAGGCGGATGGCTCAAAAGACACTGCAACGCGCGCCAATGCCATCTGGAAACAGATGCTGGCCGATTATCAGGCACCGGCGCTCGATCCCGCGATTGACGAGGCGCTTCAGGAATTCATGACAACGCGGAAAAATTCTTTCGCGGATTCCAACGTCTAGCGGTCGGCGGTAAAGGCGCCGCCGAACGCGAACCGACTGCCCGGATGATAAAGCCGGACCGTGGTGATCATTTCATCCCCGGCGTAGGTATGCCGCTCCAGCGTAAGGATGGGCTCATTCTCTTTCAGGTTCAGAAGGCGTTTCTGCTCCTCTGTCGGAATATCGGCGCTGATGCGATGGTCGGCGCGGCTGTAGGGCATGGTCCGGATCAGGAAGCCGCTCGGCGTCTCGGTTGAGAAATCCTGCGCGATAAAATCGGGGACGAGTGATGGATTGACGTAGCGTTCCTCGAGCTCCACCGGCACGCCATTTTCAAAATGCAGCATCAGGCAGTGATAGAGACGCTCCCCTTGACCTGGCATCAGCTCTTTGAGGGCGCCCGGCGCGGCAATTTCCTCAAGACTTAGAAGTTCCGCGCTATGCTCCCCGCCACGATCTGCGATTTCCGCCGCGATATTGCGGATTTCCAGCAGGCCCGATTCGAGCTTGCTCGGCGCAACAAAGGTGCCCGAGCCCTGCCGCCGCGCGAGAGTGCCCTCCTGCGTCAGTTCACGGAGCGCCCGGTTGATCGTCATGCGGGAGGCATCCAGTTCCGCCACCAACGCATGTTCGGTCGGGATACGGTCGCCCGCGCGCCATTCCCCGCTGCCGATCTTGCGAAGGATCAGGTCTTTGATCTGCTGATAAAGCGGACCGGATGTCTTTATTCTGAGGTTACTTATACTGTTCATTATCTTTCCAAGTCTAATAGCCAGCGGCCAGTTCCTTCATCACCCGGCGGAAGCGGTGGGTGATGGCCTCCTCCTCCGCATGACGGCGGTCCCTGATCACCAGTTTGCCGTTGACCGCAACGTCTTTTACCACGCTGTTATCACCCGCGAACAGCCAGCTATCGAGACTTTTTCGGGCTGATTTACCGAGGAGCGCCGGATGATCCTCATCGAGAATAACAAAATTGGCGTAGCCCCCTACCTGCAGCCCCGGCTTCCCGGGACGACCGAGCGCCTGATGCCCGCCTTCAAGCGCGCTAGAGAATATCCGCATCCCGGTCGAGTTTATTTCATCCCCGAGAACATTCCGCGATTCTTTCGTCAGGCGCTGACCATATTCCAGAATCCGCACCTCTTCGGCGAGGGAGACATAGATATTGCTGTCCGATCCGAGAGCAATCCGTCCGCCTTCCTTCAGAAATTCGTCTGCCGGGAAAATTCCGTCACCAAGGTTCGCTTCTGTGATCGGACACAGCCCCGCGACTGCGCCCGAGCTTGCAATAGCTCGCCTCTCCGATTCCGTAATATGGGTCGCATGAACAAGACACCAGCGCTCATCAACCGGGACATTTTCAAACAGCCAGTCAACGGGGCGCAGGCCCGACCACTCGACGCAATCAGCCACTTCCTTTTGCTGCTCGGCGATATGGATATGACAGGGCATATCCGCAGGAATTCCCGCGAGAAGTTCCTTCAAGAGCATCGGGTCCACCGCCCGAAGCGAATGCGGCGCTACGCCGACTACGCATGAGGCATCCGCATTACATCTCTCCTGCAGGCGCTCAACAAGGTCGAGAAACTTATCTCCTTCCATGATGAAACGCCTTTGATGATCCTGCGGTGCCTCTCCTCCGAAACCGCCATAGCGGTACAGCACCGGCAGCAAGGTAAGACCGATACCCGTTTGCGCCGCCGCCGACAGGATCCGGTCGCTCATTTCCATGGGGTCGGCATAGGCCGCGCCATCCCTGTCATGATGGAGATAATGAAACTCCCCGACCGAGGTAAAGCCCGCCTTCAACATTTCGAGATAAAGCTGCGCCGCGATATATCCCAGTTGCTCCGGCGTGATCGTGCTCAAAAAACCATACATGACCTGACGCCAGCTCCAGAAGCTGTCCGCCGACGGGCCCGCCGCTTCCGCAAGGCCCGCCATTGCGCGTTGGAAGGCGTGAGAGTGAACATTTGCCAAGCCCGGCACGGCAAACCCGTGATGCACCACCTCCGCTTCTTTTGCGGTCCCGTCACCAATCGCCAGAATTTCCCCGCTGTCGGAAATATCAAGGAACTGATTCCGCCGCCAACCGTTAGCCAAGAGTATTTCGTCAAAATAATGCTTGATCATGCAGGAAATCTTATCATAATAATTTGTATATACAAATTTAAAATGAGGGCATGGGAGAAATGGCGACAGCGGCTTGCGACAGACTTTTCATCAACGCACATCTTGCCACCATGACGGCCGGGATCGAACCCTACGGCGCGATAGATGCCGACGCCCTCGCCGTGACCGGGGATAAGATCAGCTGGATCGGCCGCCCGAATAACGACGCGCCGGAGGCCACGGAGATCGTCGATCTCGAAGGCCGCTGGATCACGCCCGGCCTAATCGACTGCCATACCCATCTTGTCTATGCGGGCAACCGGGCGCAGGAGTTCGAGATGAGCCTGAACGGTGCGACCTATGAGGAAATTGCCGCAAAGGGCGGCGGCATTCTCTCCACCGTCAAGGCAACAAGAGAGGCGAGTGAGGCCGATCTTGCCGCCGAGAGCCAACCCCGCCTGCAGGCCCTGATCAATGCGGGGGTAACGACGGTGGAAATCAAGTCCGGCTACGGCCTCGATCTGGAGGATGAGGTCAAAATGCTGGAGGTGGCCAAGCATCTGGGCGAAATCAACCCCGTCCGGGTGCGGAAAACTTTCCTTGGCGCACATAGCATCCCGCCGGAATTTGCGGGCGACAGCGATGGCTATATGGCGAAAGTCATTCATGAGATGCTGCCCACTATCCACGCGCTCGGCCTTGTCGACGCCATCGATGCCTTCTGCGAAAAAATCGCCTTCTCCGAAGATCAGGTGCGGCAGCTATTCAAGGCCGCTGACAAGCTGAATATCCCCATCAAGCTCCATGCGGAGCAACTCAGCAATCAGCGCGGGGCCGAACTTGCCGCTCATTTCAAGGCACTTTCCGCCGATCATCTGGAATATATCGATGAAAAGGGCGTGAAGGAAATGGCGAAAGCGGGCACTGTCGCGGTCATCCTGCCCGGCGCTTTCTATTATTTACGCGAAACCCAGAAGCCGCCGATCGATCTTTTTCGCGAATATAACGTTCCCATGGCGCTCGCGACCGATTGCAATCCCGGCTCGTCGCCGACGACAAACCCGCAGCTTATGATGAATATGGCCGCAGTCCTTTTCCGCCTGACACCGGAGGAGGCCCTCGCCGGGTTTACCCGCAATGCCGCCAAGGCACTCGGCCTTGCGGATCGGATCGGCACGCTGGAGGTCGGCAAGCAGGCCGATCTTGCCATTTGGGACATCGAGCATCCTTCAGAACTTACACAGGCAATCGGCTCTAACCCGCTTCATTCGCGGTATTTTGGAGGTCAATCATGAACACCGATCCAATGAACCTGATTCTTTCCCCGGGGCATCTCACCCTCGATGAACTGCGCCTGATTTACGAGGGCGGGCGTAGCCTCTCCCTCGACCCCGCCTGCCGCGATGCGGTGGAACCGGCCGCCGCCGCGGTCAAGAAAATCGTCGATGAAAACCGCACGGTTTATGGAATCAATACCGGCTTTGGCCGTCTCGCGCAGGAAATTATCCCGCAGGACAAGCTGGAGGCATTGCAGAAAAATCTCGTTCTCTCCCATTCGACCGGGGTGGGTCCGCTCCTGAATGACAATATCGTCCGACTGATCATGACGATGAAGGCCGCCAGCCTCGCGCGCGGTTTTTCCGGGGTCCGCATGACGGTGATCGAGGCCCTGATGACCTTTCTCGATCATGAAATTTACCCTTGTATCCCGGCAAAAGGCTCGGTTGGTGCGTCCGGCGACCTCGCCCCGCTCGCCCATATGACAGCGGCCCTGATGGGCATCGGCGATGTCCGTTTCAACGGCGAAATCGTGCCTGCGGACGCCACCTTGAAGGCCTTGATGATCCCGCCGCTCACCCTCGGCCCGAAGGAAGGTCTCGCGCTCCTGAATGGCACACAGGTTTCCACTGCCCTTGCCCTTGCGGGTCTGTTCGAGACAGAAAAATTGCTCGCCGCCGCGACCCTTGCGGGCAGTCTCTCCCTCGATGCGGCGCAAGGGACCGACGCCCCCTTCGATACCCGTATTCATGCGGCACGCGGCCAGATCGGGCAGATGGAAATGGCGGCGAGTTACCGCGCCCTGATCGAGGGAAGTGAAATTCGTAAATCCCATGAGGAGTGCGAAAAGGTGCAGGACCCTTATTGTTTGCGCTGCCAGCCGCAGGTGATGGGCGCCTGCCTCGATCAGATGCGCCATGCGGCGGGCGTGCTGATTATTGAGGCGAATTCCGTCTCCGATAATCCGCTTGTCTTTGTTGAGACCGGCGAAGTCATCTCCGGCGGGAATTTCCATGCGGAACCGGTGGCGCTCGCGGCGGATAATCTCGCGCTCGCCATTGCCGAGATCGGCTCCATGTCGGAACGTCGCATCGCCATGCTGGTCGATACGTCCATCAGCGGCCTGCCCGCCTTTCTGGTCACCAGTGCCGGGATAAATTCGGGCTTCATGATCGCCCATGTGACCGCCGCATCGCTTGCGAGTGAAAACAAGCAGCAGGCCTATCCCGCCTCCGTTGACAGTATCCCGACCTCCGCCAATCAGGAAGATCATGTCAGTATGGCGACCCATGGCGCGCGGCGGACTTTACGCATGGCGGAAAACACGGCGGCCATCGTCGGAATAGAATTGCTGGCGGCGACGCAGGGCATAGAATTGCGCAGCCCCCTTAAAACCTCCGCCCCGCTGGAAAAGCTGCATGCAGAAATCCGTAAAATCGCTGACCCTTATGAGGAAGACCGCTTCTTCGCCCCGGATATTGAGGCGGCGAAAAAACTGGTGATAAGCGGCAGGCTCGCGGCGGAGTTCGCCGATTTTCTTCCCGATACATTGGAGAGTTAGGATGGAAGGTGAAGTTTTTACTTTAATGCGAGGGACTTCCCCCCTCCTCCTCAGCCAGCCGCATGCCGGACAGGAAATCCCGGTCTCCATTGAACGCCGCCTGACAGACGCAGCAAAGGCCAAACCCGACACGGACTGGCATATCGACCGCCTCTATCAACAGATGGCCGAAGAGTTGGATGCCACCGTCGTGACCGCGCACTTTTCCCGCTATGTAATCGACCTTAACCGCGATCCGGACGGGGTATCGCTTTATCCGGGTCAGAATGTCACCGAACTTTGTCCGACCACGTTATTTGACAACGCGAAGCTATATCTCGACGGGTTGGAGCCGGACATTGAGGAAATCGAGACGCGACGCGGTGTTTTCTGGCAGCCCTATCATGATGTGCTGGCGGAGGAGATTGAGCGGATCAAGGCACAGCATGGCTATGTGCTGCTCTATGACTGCCACTCCATCCGCTCTGTCCTGCCGCGCTTTTTTGAGGGTCGCCTGCCGACTCTTAATATCGGGACGGGGGACGGAATTTCTGCTGATGCGAGCCTCACGGAAGCCGTTGAAAAGATCGCGAGCACTTCCCCCTACAGCCACGCCCTCAATGGCAGGTTCAAGGGCGGATTTATCACCCGCCATTACGGCGACCCGGCGAACAATATTCAGGCGCTGCAAATGGAACTCGCGCAGGAAGACTACATGAGCGAGAAAGCACCGTTTTCCTATCTGCCAGAGAAAGCGACGGCGCTTCAACCCACGCTGAAACAGATACTTGAAACCCTGCTCGACTACGGGCGAAAACGTCTAGCCACATAAGGATTGAGCCCATGACGAACAGACGAGACAACAGCCGTGTGATCAAGGCCCCGACGGGCCCGGAACTTTCCTGCAAAAGCTGGCTAACCGAAGCGCCGCTTCGCATGCTGATGAATAATCTCGACCCGGATGTCGCGGAAAATCCGGCGGAACTGGTGGTCTATGGCGGGATCGGGCGCGCCGCGCGTAACTGGGAGTGTTTCGACCAGATCCAGCGGTCTTTACGCGATCTTAACGCGGACGAGACGCTGCTTGTCCAGTCCGGCAAGGCGGTCGGCATCTTCAAGACCCATGAGAATGCGCCGCGCGTCCTCATCGCCAATTCCAATCTGGTGCCGCATTGGGCCAACTGGGACCATTTTAACGAGCTCGATAAGAAGGGCCTGATGATGTATGGCCAGATGACGGCGGGCTCCTGGATCTATATCGGCAGTCAGGGCATCGTGCAGGGCACCTATGAGACTTTCGCCGAAGCCGGACGCCAGCATTTCGGCGGTGACATGTCCGGCAAATGGATCCTGACCGGTGGCCTTGGCGGGATGGGCGGCGCACAGCCGCTGGCTGCGACCATGGCCGGCGCCTCCATGCTTGCCGTGGAATGCCGTCCAAGCAGTATCGATTTCCGCCTGCGTTCGGGCTATCTCGACGAAAAGGCGGATACGCTCTCCGAGGCGCTCGCTATTATCCGCGACGCAGGTGAGCGCGGAAAGCCGGTTTCCGTTGGTCTTCTCGGCAATGCCGCCGATATCTTCCCGGAAATTCTGGAGGGCGACATACTGCCTGATCTGGTGACCGACCAGACTTCCGCCCATGATCCGGTGAATGGATATCTGCCGCAGGGCTGGACCCTCGATCAATGGGAGCAGATGCGCGAGAGCGATCCTAAATCCGTCGAAATTGCGGCGCGGAAATCCATGGCCGTGCAGGTGCAGGCCATGCTGGAATTCCAGGCGCGCGGCATCCCGACTGTCGATTATGGCAACAATATCCGTCAGGTCGCGCTTGAGGAAGGCGTCGATAGCGCGTTCAATTTTCCGGGTTTCGTGCCCGCCTATATCCGGCCCCTCTTCTGCCGGGGCATCGGCCCGTTCCGCTGGGCCGCGCTTTCCGGCGATCCTGAGGACATCTTCAAGACCGACGCCAAGGTGAAGGAACTGATCTCGGATGATCCCCATCTTCATAACTGGCTCGACATGGCGAAGGAACGCATCAAGTTTCAGGGGCTGCCGTCCCGCATCTGCTGGGTTGGTTTGGGGCAGCGCCACCGTCTCGGCCTTGCGTTCAACGAGATGGTGCGAACGGGTGAGCTTTCCGCCCCCATCGTTATCGGCCGCGATCATCTCGATAGCGGTTCCGTCGCCAGTCCCAATCGGGAGACAGAGGGCATGAAGGACGGGTCAGACGCCGTCTCCGACTGGCCGCTTCTCAACGCACTGCTGAATACCGCGAGCGGGGCGACCTGGGTCAGCCTGCATCACGGCGGCGGGGTCGGCATGGGCTTTTCACAACATGCGGGGATGGTGATTGTCTGCGACGGCACCGTCGAGGCGGACGAGCGGATCGCCCGCGTCCTGTTCAATGATCCGGCGACGGGCGTGATGCGCCACGCCGACGCCGGTTATGAGGAGGCCATAGAGTGCGCGAAAGAGAATGACCTCAATCTGCCGTTCCTGAAAGGCGCCTAGATCTTGATGCCGAGGCCGTTCGCGGCCTTGGTCAGCATATTGGTCGTCTGGTCATTGCCGCTGGTATATTCAATCTGCGTCCCCCGGTCAGCGATTTCCGCCCAGTTTTCGGCGATCTTCTCCGGTGTCCGGTCTTCCTCAGGCAGCCATTTACCGCCCGTCTCATAAACGATACTGCAAGCATAGGTGCCCGCGCCCGCCGTGATGATCGTGCGGTTCGGGCTATCGTCGGAGACGATGTAGAGAAGTGCCGGGGTCACAGCTTCCGGCGTCAGCAATTCCAGCAGGTTTTCCGGGATAATATCCTCGGTCATGCGGGTCGCCGCGCAAGGCGATAGCGCATTCACCTTGATGCCATATTTCGCGCCTTCGATGACCAGCGTGTTCATCAGGCCGATGACGCCCATTTTCGCCGCGCCATAGTTGGTCTGGCCGAAGTTGCCATAGAGGCCGCTGGACGATGTTGTCATGGCAATACGACCATAACCTTGCTCGCGCATGATCCCCCAGACGGCTTTGGAACAATTGACCGAGCCCATCAGATGCACATTGAGCACGAAGGAGAAGTCATCCAGCCCGACATTGGAGAAGGATTTGTCCCGCAGCACTCCGGCGTTATTCACAAGGATATCGACACGGCCCCATTTCTCCATAGCTTGAGCTACCATCGCCTCAACCTGCGCCATATCCGTGACATTGGCACCGTTGGCAATCGCCTCCCCGCCTGCCGCCTCAATCTCGGCAACGACAGCCTTTGCCGCATCGGATGATCCGCCGCTGCCATCAACGGCGCCGCCGAGATCATTGACGACCACTTTCGCACCGCGTGCCGCGAGCTGCAACGCATGGCTCTTGCCAAGCCCGTTTCCGGCGCCGGTGACAATCGCCACCCTGTCATCAAACCGAATGCTCATTTTCTCTCCTCAATCTATTGATTTTACTTGGTTCTATTACTCATCGACGAAGGACATGCCGAGCCACTCAACGATCAGGGCAGGCTTGTCTTCGCCCTTGATTTCAATCGTCACCTCGGTTTTGGTGAGATACTGGCCGGGGCGCTTTTCATCAATGCTGAGTATCTTGGCTGTGGCGCGGAGTTCGCTATCCACTTTAACCGGCTGCAGGAAGCGCAGCTTGTCGATGCCGTAGTTGATGCCCATGCGGACATTCTCGATCTTCGGCTGGATTTGCGGCACCAGCCCGGCGAGCAACGAAAGGCTCAGGAAGCCGTGGGCAATGGTCGAGCCGAACGGCGTTTCCTTGGCGGCGCGTTCCGGGTCCACATGAATAAACTGGAAATCATCGGTTGCCTCAGCAAATTTATTGATGCGTTCCTGATCGACCTTGAACCACTCCCCCGGTCCATACACAGTGCCGATTGAATTCAGGAAATCGGTTTTGGATAGTGTCATTGTCATTATTATTGTCCTCCAAATCAGTTTCAGATAATTTTTCTAGCGAATTTTCCGCTCCCGCGAAAGCCCCTATTGATCAGCGAAAGTATTTACTGACGGTTCCAGCGCTCGATCATCTTGCCCGAGATCATCGGCGTCACCGTCTCGATAAATTCCGCAAAATGACGGGAGGCAAGATGGGTCTCGAACGCGGCGGCGTCCTTATAAAGCTCATAGAGAATGATACGGCAAGGGTTATCCGCATCGACGCAGATATCAAAATAATGACAGTCCGGCTCAAGGCTCAGGGAATTTTCCGCCTGTTTCTTCATTTCCGTCATAAAGACCGCCTCTTTCCCCGGCAGAACATCAAATCGCGCCGTCACGGCAAATCTGCTCGCCATTTTACGTCCCTCCCTGTGGCATGCCATAGCCTTTGCCGAATTGCTCTTTCACTTCCTCCATCTCCGCATCGCTAAGCAGGGTGGGCTCCCCGATCTGGAGAATGCGCCAATAAGTGTCACAGAGTGTTTCCACCTCGACGGCGAGCGAAAGGGCGCGGCTGAGACTAACATCCGCCGCCAGCAACCCGTGATTGGCAAGCAGGCAGGCCTTGCGCCCCTCAATTGCTTTCAGCGCATTGTCAGAAAGCGCCTGCGTGCCGAAGGTCGCGTAGTCAGCGCAGCGGATCGTGTTTCCGCCCGCCACCGCGATCATATAATGAAAGGGCGGCAGTTCCATCCGCTGACAGGCGAGCGTCATCACTCCCTTGCCATGGGTATGCACTACCGCGCCGAAATCCGGTCGGGCGTTCAGAAGGTCCTGATGGAACCGCCATTCACTGGAGGGCTTGCGCTTTCCTGCCGCCTCGCCCTCACATGACATCTCGACAATATCGTCCGGTTCCAGGTCGTCATAGGCCATGCCGGATGGCGTGATCAGATAGCCGCCCTTAATGCGGACGCTGGCGTTGCCGGAGGTGCCATGATTGATCCCAAGCACGTTCATCTTCCGTACTGTGGCAATCAGTTCCTTCCGTTCCGCGAGATTTCCCATGTCACCTCTGCCGATCAGTAAAGCCGATGACCGACAAGGCCGTTGTCAGATGCGCTTAAATTCACCAGTTCCCCATATTCATAACGCATGCGCCAGGACAAGAGTTCCTGCACACAATCAAGCACGACGCCCTGATAATCCGGCTCTTCCGCAAGATTTCGTGTCTCATCCGGATCGTTTTTCATATCGAACAGGAGCGGTGGCAGGGCCGCGAAATGCACATATTTAAACTCCGCATCCCGATGGACGAGAAGATTGCACTCCGATGAGGAGAGATTAAGCAGCTTTTCCGGCATCCCGGTGACCGGATCGCGAAAATCATAGAGCCAGTGCACTGCCTTGCGCCAGTTCGCCGGCGTCTCGCCGCGCAGGAATGGCATCAGCGAATGGCCGTCGCATTGGCGCGGGATCGGTAGATTGAGACCGTCCAGCATGGTTGGCATCAGGTCGACGGATTCGGTGAACTCGCTAATCTGCCTTCCAGTGGAAACATTCCAGCCTTTCGGCGGCTTGATGATCAGCGGGATATGGAAGCTTTCATCGTAAAAGCCAATTTTTCCCCAAAGATAATGATCGCCGAGCTGCTCCCCATGATCGGAAGTCACAACAATCATCGTCTCATCATAGCGGCCCTGCTTTTTCAGCGTCGCGATGATGCGGCCAAGGTTATGATCGGCCTCCGTGATCAGGGCCTGATAGGTCGCACGAATTTGCGCGACCGCGTCATTATCAAGATCGACGGCACGCCCTTCCCCCTCCATGAAGAAAGCGTTCTGCGGGATCGCTTCATACAACAGGGCGATGGCAGGATGCAGGGCCCGCATTTCGTCGCGCGTCGCCACTTGCACCGGTTTCGCCATCTCCGCCGGATCATACATCTCATGATATTCCGGCGGCGAGATAAAGGGCGGATGCGGCCGCAGGAACGTCAGGTGATGGAAGAAGGGCGATGAGGTCTCCGCCTTCAATGCCGCGATCAGCTCATCGGCGAGCCAATGGGTTTCGCTGTCTTCCGCCTTGAACCGGCTCGGCGCGGACAGCGGATGACGGCCGGGCGGCAGAGCATAATTCGGGTCGGGGTAATAAATCGCGTAATCCGGCCCTGGAATCTCGTAGCCCTTGGCGGCAAGATACTCCAGCCAGGGGATCGAGTTTTCGGCGAGCTGCTGTCCGACCGTAAAGCCCGGCATCACCCCCTCGAAAGTGAGGAAGGCCGCGTGATCCTCCCCAAGGACGCGCGGGTCCGGCGTCGTGTCCGTATAGCCCCAGAGGGTCGGATCATACCCCCCTTTCCGGACTTCCAGCGCGATATTGGTGAGACTATGGTTCAGCGGCGTGCCGTTCCGGATGGAGCGGTGATTACTGGGGTACATGCCCGTGAGGAAGGTCGTCCGCGACGGACCGCAAGGCGCGATGCAGGTATAGTGATTGAGGAAAGTAACGCCATCGCCCACCAGCGCATCGAGATTGGGCGTCTTGACGGTCGGGTTGCCGGTCGCCGCGAGATGATCAGCGCGCCACTGATCGAGAGTGACGAAGAGGACGTTCGTTGGCGACATCAGGACAGGTTCAATCCGTTAAGAGAGGAGGCAATATCCTGCGAGAATTCCGCGAGCAGCTGGCTCACCGCCTTGGCGTAGCTGTTGTAATCACCGACGGTTGCCGGTGCCTCGTAAATCTTCGCCTGACGGGACAAGACCTTGTTGTCATAAAGCGCTTTCACCTGCCAGCGCACGGAAAGACGCGCAACACCCGCGCCAGTCTCGGTGATATCGATGACATTGACGGCGACCTGCAGGGACTGCTTGTCGGGCCTGAAATCCGCCGGGTAAGAGAAAACCTTCTCTTCCCCGATCAGGGTCGCGACATTGCTGGTCAGCACCCGCTTGATGGCATCGCTCAACGGTTCCGCCCAGTGATCGAAGTCGGAGACATTGATCGCGGCCCCGCTGCCGAAGGTAACAATCTGCGGCCGGTCCGCATAGCCCGGGATCTGCACCGGCCCGATGCCGACCGTTGTCCCTTCCGCCAGGGTGACCGGCGTTCCTGTCGTCTCCAGCTGGGAAGCGGTCTGCAGGATATAGAAATTGGTCGGCGCCGACCCCGGCAGGCCGCCACAGGCCGACAGCGGCAGGGCAAATAGCAGAAGGATCGCGAGGTTTCGCCCGAGGGGGCGCAGACTAGGCAAGGTCATATTTTATCTCTTTCCACTGATCAGGGAACTCGGGTTCCGCTCCAGGAAATCCGCAAGGCTGCGCACGGCCCGGCTGGCCGCCGCCAGTTCCTGCAACATATTCATCAGATCATATTTGAACGGAGAGCCATCGGCAATCAGCCCGTTGACGGAACTGAACATTGTCTCCGCCGAGGCCAGTGTTGCATCGATCTTGGCAATGGCCTCCCGCACCCCGTCGATCGTTTTTCCGATGTTGGGCAAGGTCTCGGTATCGATATTCTGCGCCACCACCTGGATAGAGACCGCCAGCTTGCGGTATTCCGTGATGGTTTTCTGCAATTCACCGGACTTGATGAATTTCTCCAGCCCCTCCACCGTGCCGGTCAGGCTATTGCCAAGTCGCTCAATAGGCAGCTTGTCGAGTTTTGCCATCAGCTGCGCAACCGAGGTGGTAATTTCCTCCAGATCCGCCGGGACAGTGGGGATTTCAGGGTAGCGCCCGCTGGAGGTGACATAAATCGCCTGTTTATCCGGCACGAGATCAAGATCGACGATCAACTGCCCGGTCAGGAAGTTCGAGTTTTTGAGTTTCGCCTTCAGGCCGCGCTGAATCAAATCCTTGATAATTTTCTGGCGCAATTCCCGCGTTTCCAGAACCGAGCGGATTTTCTTCCCATCATCCGTCAGCTTGATTCGCTGTGGCTCGATATCGATCAGAACCGGGATATAATATTTCTGGTTCGCTTCATCAATTTCCAGGCTGATATCGCGAACACTGCCAATCTTGATTCCCTTGAATTCGACATTCGCACCAACGGTGAGGCCGCTGACCGAACCATCGAAATAGAGGACATAGACGACCTTCTCGGTAAAGCGGGCATCGTCCTTTGCCTGTTGATTATCGTAGAGCTTGAACTGATGGCGAGCTTCCGCCTTGAAGGTGCTCTGGTAGATTTCCGGCGTAGCAAACTCAATCGCGCCGGCGACAAGGGCCTGCAGGGAATTCGCCCCGAGTTCGATGCCCGATGTGGAAACGGAGACATTGATCCCGCCCGAGTTCCAGAAATTCGTCCCCTCCAGCACGAGGCCATCATAAGGATCCTGCACGAAGGCATAAACATCAATGGCCTTCCTGTCCTCGGCCAGGCGATAGCCCAGAACACTACCGACCTGCAGCCCCTTATAGATCACTGGTGTGCCGCGATTGATATTGCTCAGCTTCTCCGTGGAAAGAAGAAACTCCGTCCCCTTGTCGTTGGAGGTGATGACCGGCGGCGTCTTCAGGCCCGTAAATTCCGTCTCTTTTTTGCCGCCCTTGCCCGGATCGATCTCGATAAAAGAGCCAGAAAGCAGGGTTTGAAGGCCGGTAATGCCCTGGAAACCGATGGCCGGGGCGACAATCCAGAAGCGGGCCGTATCGGTCAGGTATTTATCTGCCTCGCGTGTTGTATCAATAACCATCGATACGCCCTTGTCATCATCGAGGATATCGATCCGGCTTAGCGTTCCGATGTTCACATCCTTGTATTTCAGCTGTGTCTTGCCCGGCACCATGCCTTCCGCATTGTCAAAGGTGATGGAGATTTCCGAGCCCCGTTCCGCCAGCGCCTGAAAAATAAGATAAGCCGCCACGGCAAGCGCAATCGCCGGCACAATCCAGATGCTCATCAGGCTTGCGTAGCCACGGCGCACTTTTGCATCCGGCGTTTTTTGCCCGCTCTCATCCATCATTGTCGTTCCCCCTCGTCATCCCAAATCAAACGCGGATCAAAGGCCATGGCCGCGAACATTGTAATAATCACCACCGCAGCAAAGGCAATGGCGCCGGGCCCCGCCGTTACCGTCGCCAGCGCCTGCAGCTTCACCAGCCCGATCAGGATTGAAATCATAAAGATGTCAATCATCGACCAGCGGCCGATAAATTCAGTGAAGCGATAGAGCAGCGCCCGCTTGCGTCGTTGTATTTTCAGCCGCAATTGCACCGAAACTACCAGAAAAAGTAAAGCAACAATTTTGAAGATCGGCACGAAAACGCTGGCGACAAAGACAATTACCGCAATCACCAACTGCCCAGATTGCGCCAGTTCGATCACCCCGCCCATAATCGTGTTGGTTGTCGACTGACCGAACGAGACAAGCGTCAGCACGGGATAGACATTGGCCGGGATATACAGGACCGCCGCCGCGATCAGCAGGGCCCAGGTACGGCTCAGGCTGTTGATCTTGCGGCTATGGAGCACCGCGTCACAGCGCGGGCAGTCGGCGGAATGTTCCGCGATATAGCGACCGGACACCAGCAGCCCGCAGACATGGCAGGAAACGGCGCCGGTCGATTTTGCAGTTACCGGCGCAGTCATGTGCGGATCTCCTTCAACCGGGACCAGAGCGCGCTTTCATCGAGCGTGAGATAGGCCATGACCGTTGCCACCACCATCAGGACGAAGGCAATAAGTGACAGCCCGACACTGACATCGGCAAAATCCTGCAGCTTCACGAAGGCGACGATGATGCCAAGAATGAATATCTCCGACATTGCCCAGGGTTTCAGATGGGTCAGCAGCCGGATCTGGAATTGCGGGCTGAAGGGGAAGCGGTTCAACTGCATCGGCAGCAGCAGCGTGATCAGCACGAGCAAGACCGCAAGCGGCGCAACCACGCTGGAGATAAAGACGACAATGCCAAGCTCCCAATAACCGGCGTTCCAAAAGGCAATTGCGCCATCGATCAGCCGGTTCGATTCCGACTGTCCCTCCAACTGGAAAGTGAGCAGCGGGAACATATTCGCGAGGATAAAAAACATCAGCCCGGTCAGGGCAAAAGCAAGCGAGCGGTTGAGGCTGTTTTTATGACGAACGAACAGCAACGCACCGCAGCGGATGCAGCGGCCCTGCTCCCCCTCCCTGATCTTTGGGACCGAATGAATGAGATCGCATTCCGGGCAGGCAACCAGGGCCTCGGTGTAGCTGAAATCCTTGTCAATCTCCATACGGAACTTTCATCAGTCAATTGCGCCCCCGACAATAAAGGGCAAAGGCGCTGCATTCAATTGATTTCCTTTGCGTATTTCCTGCTCCGCCAATCGTGGTGACAAGGCAGCGACCATGTTTTACCCTATTGCAACAGTGCAGAAGAGTTCTTATGTTCGCATTTACACGGAACTTTTATGCAAAATGAAATATTTCACATATTTTTACCGTTAAATTGGGTTGTTTCTTCTTGTGGCAACTCTCGATATTATGTAAGCCCGTGCGCAAAGCGGTGCATCGGCACCCGAGACAGGAAACAGAGACAGACATTATGAGCACATCGCGTTTGACCCATCTACGTCAGCTGGAAGCGGAAAGCATTCATATCTTCCGGGAGGTCGTCGCGGAATTCGAGAGGCCGGTCATGCTCTATTCCATCGGCAAGGATTCGGCGGTCCTGCTCCATCTCGCGCGCAAAGCCTTCCATCCCTCACCCATTCCCTTTCCGCTTCTGCATGTGGATACCACCTGGAAATTCCGCGAGATGATCCATTTTCGCGATACCATCGTGAAGGATTACGAGCTTGAACTGCTGGTGCATATCAATCCCGACGGGGTCAAGCAGGGCGTTGGCCCTTTTTCCCATGGCTCGGCGCTTCATACCGATATCATGAAGACGGAGGCGCTGAAACAGGCGCTCGATCACTATAAATTCGATGCGGCCTTTGGCGGTGCGCGGCGGGATGAGGAAGCAAGCCGCGCAAAGGAACGGGTTTTCTCTTTTCGCAACGAGGCGCACCACTGGGACCCGAAAAACCAGCGGCCGGAGCTCTGGAACCTCTATAACGGCCGGGTCCGAAAAGGCGAGAGCATCCGCGCCTTCCCCCTCTCCAACTGGACGGAGCTGGATATCTGGCAATATATCTATATGGAGGATATTCCCATCGTGCCGCTCTATTTCGCGGCGGAGCGCCCGGTGGTCGAGCGCGAGGGGATGCTGATCATGGTCGATGATGACCGCATGCCCTTGAACGAGGGCGAAACGCCGATGATGAAATCGGTCCGCTTTCGCACCCTTGGTTGTTATCCGCTGACTGGCGCGATTGAATCAACTGCCGCCACCCTGCCCGAGATCATTCAGGAAATGCTCGTCGCCCGCACCTCGGAGCGGCAGGGTCGGCTGATCGACAAGGACCAGGCCGGATCGATGGAGAAGAAAAAGCAGGAAGGGTATTTCTGATGGACCAGAGAACCGATACGGTCACGGCGGAAATCGACGCCTATCTCAAGACACAGGAACAGAAAAACCTCCTCCGCTTCATCACCTGCGGCAGTGTGGACGACGGCAAGAGCACCTTTATCGGCCGACTGCTCTGGGATTCGAAACTGCTCTTTGAGGATCAACTCGCCGCGCTCACCGCCGAAAGCAAGCGGGTCGGCACGCAAAATGGTGAGATCGACTACGCCCTCCTGCTGGATGGGTTGCAGGCGGAGCGTGAACAGGGCATCACCATCGATGTCGCCTATCGCTTCTTCGCCACCGACAAGCGCAAATTCATCGTCGCCGATACCCCGGGTCATGAGCAATATACCCGCAATATGGTGACCGGCGCCTCTACTGCCGATCTGGCCGTCATCCTGATCGACGCGCGAAAAGGCGTCCTGATCCAGACCATGCGGCACAGCTATCTTGTCTCCCTCCTTGGCATCAAGAAAGTTGTGCTGGCCGTCAACAAGATGGATCTGGTGAACTATAGCGAGGAGGTCTTCGAGAAAATCTGCAGCGATTACACCAAATTCGCGGAGCAACTCGATTTTGAGGAGATTATCCCGATCCCCGTCTCGGCCCTGAAGGGCGATAACATGATCGGCGCGAGCGAGGCTATGCCCTGGTACAGCGGCCCCAGTGTGTTAGCGCATTTGGAAAGCGTCGAGATCGGCGCAGAGGATTTATCGCGTCCCTTCCGGATGCCGGTGCAATGGGTTAACCGCCCGAACCTTGATTTCCGGGGCTTTTCCGGCACCATCGCGAGCGGTACAATCCGCGTCGGCGATGTCATCGTCGAGCCCGCATCGGGCCAGAGCAGCAAGGTTGCGCGTATTGTGACTTTCGATGGCGATCTTGAAGAGGCCATCGCCGGTCAGGCCGTCACCCTGACCCTTGAGGATGAAATTGATGTCAGCCGCGGCGATATTCTCTGTGCGACAAAGGATCGCCCCACAACCGCTGACCAGTTTGAGGCGAAGATCGTCTGGATGACCAGCGATCCGATGCTGCCAAGCCGGACCTATCTTCTGAAGCTCGGCACGGGCACGACCGCGGCGCGAATCAGCAGCCTCAAATACACGGTCAATGTTAACACCATGGAGCAAATGGCCTCCAATACACTGAAATTGAATGAAATTGGTGTCTGTAACCTGTCCTTGGACAAGTCCATTTCCTTCGATCCCTATACGGACAGCCCGGCAACCGGCTCTTTCATCCTGATTGACCGCTTTACCAATGCGACGGTGGCCGCCGGGATGATCGATTTCGCGCTGCGCCGGGCGGAGAATATTCATTGGCAGTCGGTGGATATCCATAAAGAGGCCCGCGCCCAACAGAAAGGGCAGAAAGCCTCTGTCCTCTGGTTTACCGGGCTTTCGGGCTCCGGCAAGTCAACAATCGCCAACCTCGTTGAGAAAAAGCTCCATGCCCTCAACAAGCATACCTATCTGCTGGATGGCGATAATGTGCGTCATGGCCTCAACAAGGATCTCGGCTTTACCGATGCGGACCGGGTGGAGAATATTCGCCGCGTCGGCGAGACGTCAAAGCTGATGGTGGATGCGGGCTTGATCACGCTGGTCTCCTTTATCTCCCCCTTCCGAAGCGAGCGGCAGATGGCGCGCGGCCTGCTGGAAGACGGCGAATTTCTGGAAGTCTTCGTCGATACCCCGCTTGAGATTTGCGAAGCGCGCGACATAAAAGGCCTCTATAAGAAGGCGCGAGCAGGCGAAATCAAGAATTTCACCGGCATCTCTTCGGATTATGAACGGCCGGAGAATGCGGAAATTGTCATCGATGGTAGTAGGCAGAGCCCTGAAGACTCCGCCGACCAGATCGTTGCCACGCTTAAGGAGCGCGGCTTTATCTAGGCATTATTTTATGAGATCGAGCAGATACTCGCCATAGCCGCTCTTCCTGAGCGGTTCGGCGAGGGCGGCGAGTTCATCCGCCGTGATGAATTTCTTCTGATAGGCGATTTCTTCCGGGCAGGCAATTTTAAGCCCTTGCCGCTTTTCGATTGTCTGCACGAAATGGGAAGCTTCCAGCAGATTGTCATGGGTTCCGGTATCGAGCCAGGCACTCCCGCGTCCCAGCAATTCCATACTGAGTTCTTCTTGGTCGAGATAAAGACGGTTGAGATCGGTGATTTCCAGCTCCCCGCGCGCGCTTGGCTTTAAGTGCCTGGCAAAATCAATCACCTGGTTGTCATAGAAATAGAGCCCGGTGATGGCAAAGTTGGATTTTGGTTTCTTGGGCTTTTCCTCCACCCCGATGACTTTACCGGTGTCATCGAATTCAGCAACGCCATAGGCCGTCGGGTCCGAAACATGATAGCCGAAGATGGTCGCGCCCGTTTCCCGCGCCTTGGCATTCTGCAAGAGCTGGCTGAAACGGTTGGCATAGAAAATATTATCACCAAGGATAAGCGCCGAGTGATCGTCGCCAATATGATCCGCGCCGATAATAAACGCCTGAGCCAGCCCATCCGGTGACGGCTGCGCGGCATAGGAAATATTAAGCCCCCAACGCGCGCCATCGCCCAGCACGCGTATGAACACATCCTGTTCTTCCGGTGTGGTGATGATCAGGATATCCCGGATATTCGCCAGCATCAGGGTCGCCAGCGGGTAATAGATCATCGGCTTGTCGTAGATTGGCATCAGCTGCTTGCTGACGCCCAATGTCAGGGGATGCAACCGGCTGCCTGTGCCGCCCGCGAGAATAATGCCTTTATGCGCCATGGATCCTGTCTCAATGTCAGTTAAAATGAATACGCTAGGAATAGCATATCATTAACGCCATAGAGTTTAAATTTTCTTACCCCCCCTCCCGATCAATCGACGACCGACGTGACCCTGCGGCATGGCGTACTGCGCGCCTCCATCTCATCTGCGATCCGGCCATAGAGAAGTTGGGCCCCGCGATGGTCCGGCTCGCGCCTCAACAGGTCTTTCAATGGTTCAAGGGCCTCCTCCGCACGGTCGGCCTTATAAAGGATCGTCGCAACGAGCATCGTGCCGTCTGCGGAGGCGTCAAGAAATGGCCGGTTCCGCTCCAGAATTTCCATTGCCTCCGTCGGCGCACCCGCCTCCAACATGAGCTGGATAATCGGGATGGCGGGATCAACGGTTGAATCGCATCTGAAAAAAGCTTCATCGACTGATTTAAGGGCCTCGACAACCGATCGTCTCTCATACTCACTTACCTTCGGCAGGTTTTTTTTGAGCGCAGTAGCACAGCCCCGGAAAATCTTGATATCGCCATAGCTGACACGTATCAGCGCAAGAATCTGGGACAGGCTGTGGTTGTCGAAATTTTCCTCGGCGATTTTTTTCATCATGAAAAATTCGTCCGGCCCGAAGTTGCGGATATGGTTGTTGAACTGATACTTTAGATGCCTGATCTTCCGGCGCCCCGGGTTCATCAGGATGCCCGCCATCTCCAGCGATGATTTCGAATGACCGGGGGAGAGGAACCGGCCCTTCCCTCTCCTCACATATTCGCCAAGTGCATGATAATTGACATGCATGCTGAAGGTGCCATTACGGGCCACCCGACGCGGCGGAAGATCCGCGAGATCGGAGAGTGCCGACACCCCGAAATCACCGGTCATCAGGAACATCGACCCTGACGTCAGTGCACTGAGGCGGTCGATCATCCGAAAGCCGCCGACAGGCAGGGAAAAATTCATCTCCCCCGTCATTCTCCGGTATTTTTCAAGAATACGGTTCCAGATTTCATTCTCATAGGGCTCCGCCTTGACGGGCTGTTCCCTGTAATCAAAATCCGTCTCGCGGATGATATCCTCGATTTTTTCGCTCTCCGTTTCGATACGGTGGCAGACCCGCCTCTCGAACAGCCTTTTCTCCTTCACGCTGTAGAAATCATGCGGCAGGCTGTCGATAACATAATTCGCGATGACAGAAAGCGGATGGGAAAGACTGCCCGGCGTGATTTCCCGCCCCGAAATCAACAGCCGGACCGGATCATCTTTCAGCACGTCAAGATAGGCGAAATCCAGCACCCCTTGGTCAACAAAGGGCTTCAACTGCGGATGCGTCCGCCAGAAGTCGATGGCGGCCTCGCTCACCTCCGTCATCACATAGACGACATGCCGTTTTTTCGCGATGGCCAGCTCTTCCGGGGAGAAAAAATGCCGCAAGAATCCATAGGCAAAGCGGCCTGATCCGGCGCCAAGCTCCATTATGTAATGCGGCTCCCGCCGGGCGCGGCCTCCACCGCTCTGGCCGAAATCATCGAGAAAGCCTCTGATGACATTGGCATAGGCCCGCCCGATAAACGGGTTTGTCGTTACATAATTCGGCACCCTTCCCGGCCCCCAGGCGTCAACGCCGAGCGTGCCGTAATAACTCCGCACCAGATCCCAAATGGGAGAGCGGGACAGGGGAACATAATTTTCGAGAGGTTCATTCGCCGTCATCTTGAGCCACTTTCCTGTTATTCTCACATCTCACAAACGCGTCGCGGGGACGTTTCGTGAAAACGGCAAAAAACATTCAGCGATACGGCTTTACCTGCGACCTTAGCTGATGATAATGATTTCAAGGAACCGGCGGCGCGGTCAGACACCATTACGGCATCGGCAGAGAGAAAGCATGACAGAAAAAATGGATGAGGCGACGACGGAATGGCAGATCTGGGTTGATCGCGGCGGCACCTTTACCGACCTTGTCGCGCGGCGGCCCGATGGCGGGATTGTCACCCACAAGCTGCTGAGCGAAAACCCGGAGCAATATGAGGATGCGGCGCTGCAGGGCATCCGCGACCTGCTGGGCCTTGAGAAGACCGATGATATCCCCGCATCGCAGATCGATGCGGTCAAGATGGGCACGACGGTCGCCACCAATGCGCTGTTGGAACGTAAGGGCGAGCCGCTACTGCTGGTGACGACGGAAGGCTTCCGTGACGCCCTCCGGATCGGATATCAGACCCGTCCAAAGCTTTTCGCGCTCAATATCGAGCTGCCGGAAATGCTTTATCAAAAGGTGATTGAGGTGAAGGAACGTGTCGGCGCCACCGGCGAGATAATCCACCCGCTGGATATCGAGGAAGCGCGGAGCCGCCTGCAAGAAGCCTATGATACAGGCCTGCGCGCCTGCGCCATTGTCTTCATGCATGGCTATCGCTATCCCGACCACGAACAGCAGGTTGCGAAAATCGCGAAAGAGATCGGGTTCACGCAAATCTCCACCAGCCATGAGACCAGCCCGCTGATGAAGCTGGTCAGCCGGGGGGACACCACGGTGGTCGATGCCTATCTGTCGCCCATCCTGCGGCGTTATGTCGACCGGGTCGCGTCCGAGCTTGGGGATACGCGCCTGATGTTCATGCAATCGAACGGCGGGCTGACGGACGCGAGATTTTTTCAAGGGAAAGACGCCATTCTCTCCGGTCCGGCGGGCGGCGTGGTCGGCATGGTCCAGACCAGCGCCATGGCCGGGTTCGAGAAGGTTATCGGCTTCGACATGGGCGGCACCTCGACCGATGTCTCCCATTATGGCGGCGAATATGAACGCACCTTCGAGACTGAGGTTGCGGGCGTGCGCATGCGCGCGCCGATGATGCTGATCCACACCGTTGCGGCGGGTGGCGGCTCGATCCTGCATTTCGATGGTGCGCGGTACAAGGTCGGCCCCGATAGCGCCGGTGCCAATCCCGGCCCAGCCTGTTATCGCAAGGGCGGACCGCTGACCGTCACCGACTGCAATGTGATGCTCGGCAAGCTTTCCCCGGATTTCTTCCCCAAGGTCTTCGGCCCTGATGCGGACAAGGCATTGGATGTGGAGACAGTACGCGAGAAATTCGAGGCCTTGGCCGCGAAAATCAATGCCGCCACGGGCGATAATCGCAGCCCGGAGGAAGTCGCGCGGGGCTTTCTCTTTATCGCGGTCGAGAATATGGCCAATGCGATCAAGAAAATTTCCGTCCAGCGCGGCTATGACGTCTCCGAATATGTTCTCACCTCTTTCGGTGGTGCAGGGGGGCAGCATGCCTGCCTCGTGGCCGACAGCCTTGGCATGAAGAAGATCATGCTGCACCCTTACGCCGGGGTTCTCTCCGCCTTCGGGATGGGGCTTGCCGACCTGCGGGTGATGAAAGAAAAGGCGATGGAAGTCACGCTGGAAGACGCGGCGCTGCCCGGAATTGCCAAAACACTCGATGCCCTCGCCGTGGAGGGACAAACGGACATGCGCGCGCAAGGCGTCAGCGAATCCCGCATCGAAGTCGAGCGCAAGCTGCATGTGAAATATCAGGGCTCCGATACCACGATGATCGTGGATGACGGCCCGCTTGAAAAGGTGATCAAGGCATTTGAGGTCGCGCATCGTCAGCGCTTCGGCTTCACAACACCGGAAAAAGCGATGATCGTCGAGGCCGCCGCCGTTGAGGTGGTGGGCATCGGCGACAAGATCGCTGATCCGGTCCGATTGAGCGGCGATGGCGCGGCGTCCCCTCTCGCCTTTGAGGCAATCTTTATCGGGAATAGCTGGCAGGACTGCCCTTTCTATGATCGCGATGCCCTGCCCTCTGGGGCAAGGATCGACGGTCCGGCTGTCATTGTTGAGAAAACCGGGACAAATGTAATCGAGCCGGGCTGGCAGGCGGAAATGAGCGATAAAGGCTATCTCGTCCTCACCCGCGTGGAAGAACTCAAACGAGCGCGTGCGATCGGCACGGAAGTTGATCCGGTCATGCTGGAGATTTTCAACAATCTCTTTATGAATGTCGCCGAGCAGATGGGCACGGTGCTGGAGAAAACCGCCTATTCGGTGAATATCAAGGAGCGGCTCGATTTCTCCTGCGCGGTCTTTGACTTGAACGGTGACCTGATCGCCAACGCGCCGCATATGCCGGTGCATCTGGGCTCCATGTCGGAGAGTATCAAGGCGGTGATCACCAAGCATGGCACAACCATGAAAGCGGGCGATGTCTTCGTTCTGAACGCCCCCTATAACGGTGGCACCCATCTTCCCGATGTTACGGTAATCACGCCGGTTTTCGATCTTGAGGGGGATGACATCCTCTTCTACGTCGCGAGCCGGGGCCATCATGCGGATATTGGCGGGCTTACACCCGGTTCCATGCCACCCGACAGCCGCCGGGTGGAAGAGGAAGGCGTTCTCCTCGATAACATCCTGCTCGTCGATGGCGGTCGGCTTCTGGAGGACGAAATTACCAAGATCCTGAAATCCGGCCCCTACCCGTCCCGCAACACAGACCAGAATATGGCGGATTTAAAGGCGCAGATCGCGGCTTGCGAAAAGGGTATTCAGGAACTGCGCAAGATGGTCGATCATTTCAGCCTTGAAGTGGTCCATGCCTATATGGGCCATGTGCAGGACAATGCGGAGGAATCCGTGCGCCGCGTGCTCGATGTCCTGAAAGACGGCAGCTTCACCTATCCCATGGATGACGGCTTTGAAATCAAGGTACAAATCTCGATCAACAAGCAGGACCGCACGGCCCGCATCGATTTTACCGGCACCAGCGGGGAACATCCGACCAACTATAACGCGCCACGGGCCGTCACCACGGCGGCGGTGCTTTATGTGTTCCGTTGCCTGGTGGAGAGCGATATTCCGCTTAATGCCGGCTGCCTCAAACCGCTCGAGATTATTGTGCCGGAAAAATCCATGCTGGCGCCGGAATATCCGGCGGCCGTGGTCGCGGGCAATGTCGAAACCTCGCAATGCATCACCGATTGTCTGTTTGGCGCGCTCGGCGTGATGGCGGCGGCGCAAGGGACGATGAATAATTTCACCTTCGGCAACGAAACCTACCAGTATTACGAGACCATCTGCGGCGGTTCCGGCGCGGGCCCGGATTTCGACGGGACCGATGCGGTCCATACCCATATGACCAACGCCCGCCTGACCGACCCGGAAGTCCTCGAATGGCGCTTCCCGGTGATGCTGGAAAGTTTCGAGATCCGCAAAAATTCAGGCGGTAAGGGCAAACATAAGGGCGGCGACGGAACGTTACGGAAAATCCGCTTTCACGAGCCGATGACGGCGGCGCTGCTTTCCAGCCACCGCGTCGTGCCGCCCTTCGGTCTTAACGGCGGAGAAAATGGTGAGGTCGGCAACCAGTGGGTGATTCGGGAGAACGGCGACATCGACCCTTTGGAAGGCCGTGATAAAACAGAAATGGCGGCAAATGATATCTTCGTTATCCAGACACCGACCGGCGGCGGTTACGGCAAGTAGTTAGTTCCCTGCGAGGAATTTCTGCCAGTTGAGGTCGGCATCCTTGATCCGTTCGGCGATGCCCGTTTTCTCCCAGCGGACACGACCCGCGTCATGGCCGAAAAGATAAAGCTTGTTATCGAAGATCAGCCAGACGCCCGGGTCCGTATCGGCGAGATTGCCGAGGCTCATCTGGTTAGAGCAATAGCCGCCATATTGCGGGGCGTAAGCCGAAGGGTTGGCGGCAAAGAGATCGCGGCTTTTTGCATCCATAAAGCGCCAGGTCGCGCCCTTATATTCAACACTGAAATCGCCGTTTCCTTCTTCGGGCGCGGCCTTCGTGAAATAAGCTGTGCTGTCATAGCCATCGACGGCAAGCCCGCCGATAAAGCTCTTGTTGATATTCTCAAAGGCTAAGGCTTTTCCCGCCCCGATAAAAAGCAGGATAATAAGGACAAGGGCGATACGGCGATACATATGACGTCTCCCAGAGATGACACCGCCATTAGTGCCGTACTATCCAGCGTTTTGGAAATCAAAAATTCGTCATTAGCCCGCGCGGCGGACCCGCTCATAGGCCAGGTTGGAGGCAAGCAGCCGTTCCGCCGCGTCGGGCGAGATGTCTTTTCGCTTGGCGTAATCTTCCACCTGATCGCGTCCGACGTTGCCGATCCCGAAATAGCGCGCCTCCGGATGGGAGAAATAGAGCCCCGAGACCGACGAGGCCGGCATCATGGCGAAACTCTCGGTAAGCTCGATACCGATCCGCTTTTCCGCCTCCAGCAGGTCAAACAACCCGCGCTTTTCCGAATGCTCCGGACAGGCTGGGTAACCCGGTGCCGGGCGGATGCCCTGATAACCCTCGCGGATAAGCTCCTCATTGCCGAGGTCTTCGTCCCGGGCATAGGCCCAAAGCTCCTTACGCGTTTGCTGATGAATATACTCAGCCATCGCTTCCGCCAGCCGGTCCGCCAAAGCCTTCAGCATAATACTGCTGTAATCATCGTGGGTTCGCTTGAATTCCTCAAGTTTTGTTTCAATCCCAAGGCCCGCCGTCACAGCAAAGGAGCCGATATAATCCTTCAAGCCGCTCTCCACCGGTGCGATATAATCCGCAAGACTATGATTGGCGCGACCGTTTTTACGCATCATCTGCTGGCGCAGGAAGTGGAACCGATGTTTTTCCTCAGTCCGGCTCTCATCCGTATAGACGATGACGTCATCCCCGTCGCTCGCCGCCGGGAACAGACCGACAATCGCCTTCGCCGTCAGCCATTTCTCCGCGATGATCTTGTCCAGCATGGCGGTCGCATCGTTATAAAGCTCGGTCGCTGTTTCCCCCACCACGTCGTCCTTCAGGATTTTCGGAAAATGCCCCGCAAGCTCCCATGTGCGGAAGAAGGGAGACCAGTCGATATAATCGCGCAGGCTGGCCAGATTGATGCCCTGAAACTCGTTCAGGCCCGGAAAAGGCGGGACAGGCGGCTGATAATCCGTCCAGTCGATCGGCACACCGTTGGCGCGCGCCTCGGCAAGCGTGAACTGCTGATCGGGGCGGGATTTTTTGAGATAATTCTCCCGCACTTGCTCATATTCTACTTTAATACTATCCACTAACTCTTTGTTATTCTCATTGCTGGTCAGCTTGGTGGCGATACCAACCGCACGCGAAGCGTCCGTCACATAAATTGTCGGTCCATCATACTGCGGCGCGATTTTCAGGGCCGTATGTACCTTCGAGGTGGTCGCCCCGCCAATCAGCAGCGGCAGCTCAAACCCCTGACGCTGCATTTCAGCCGCAACTGTCGCCATTTCCTCAAGCGACGGTGTGATCAACCCGGAAAGACCAATAATGTCAACCTTCTCTGCAATCGCCGTTTCCAGAATTTTTGGATAAGGCACCATCACACCGAGGTCGATCACCTCGAAATTATTGCATTGCAGGACCACGCCGACGATATTCTTGCCGATGTCATGCACATCGCCCTTGACCGTCGCCATCAGCACCTTGCCCTTGGTCTGGGATTCGCCGCTCTTGTCTTTCTCCGCCTCGATAAAGGGCAGCAAATGCGCCACCGCCTGCTTCATCACGCGCGCGCTTTTCACCACCTGCGGCAGGAACATCTTCCCCGATCCGAACAGATCGCCAACCACATTCATGCCGTCCATCAACGGCCCCTCGATCACCTGAATGGGGCGCGGGAATTGCTGGCGCGCTTCTTCCGTATCGTCGATGATATAATCGGAGATGCCCTTCACCAGCGCATGGGTCAGCCGCTCTCCGACTGTCCCCTCACGCCAGGTGAGATCAACCACATTGCTTCGCTTCTGGCCGATGGCCTGCTCCGCCACTTCGAGCAGTCGTTCCGTCCCGTCGTCGCGCTTGTTGAAGACCACATCCTCGATCCGGTCGCGCAGGTCTTCGGGGATATCGGAATAGACGGCGAGCTGGCCCGCGTTGACAATGCCCATGTCCATCCCGGCCTGGATCGCATGATAGAGGAAGACGGAATGCATCGCTTCGCGCATCGCGTTATTTCCACGCAGGGAAAAAGACATATTGCTCACCCCGCCACTGATCTGGATATGCGGGAGGGTCGCCTTTAACTCGCGTGTGGCCTCGATATAATCGCGGGAGAAGTTACGATGCTCGTCAATGCCCGTAGCAATGGGAAAAATATTCGGATCGAAAATGATATCTTCAGGAGGAAAATCAACGACTTCCGTTAAAATCTTATAACAGCGTGTACAAATCTCGATCATCCGCTCTTTGCTGTCCGCCTGACCGTCCTCATCGAAAGCCATGACCACAGCCGCCGCGCCAAAGCGGCGCACTTCCCGCGCATGTTCAATAAATTCCGTCTCACCTTCCTTCAATGAAATTGAGTTGACGACACCCTTGCCCTGAATGGTTTTAAGGCCCGCCTGCAAGACGTCCCATTTTGAACTGTCGACCATAATCGGCACGCGGCTGATATCCGGCTCCGAGGCGATCAGGTTGAGGAAGGTGGTCATGGCGGATTTCGCATCCAGCATGGCATCATCCATATTCACATCGACGATCTGCGCACCGTTAATCACCTGCTCTCGCGCGATATCGAGGGCGGTGTCGTAATCCCCGTCCATCACCAGTTTCTTGAACTTGGCGGAACCGGCGACATTCGTCCGTTCCCCCACATTGATAAAGCCCGCCACATCGTCCAGATAAAGAGGCTCCAGCCCGCTCAGACGGCAGACAGGTTCCAGTGCCGGAATTTTACGCGGGGCGATATCAGCCACCGCCTCGGCGATCGCGGCGATATGCTCAGGGCGCGTGCCGCAGCAGCCACCAACGATATTCACAAGGCCGCTTTTCGCAAACTCGCCAAGCTGTTCGGCCATATAGGCGGGGGTATCGTCATACTCGCCAAGTTCATTGGGAAGGCCCGCGTTCGGATGCACACTGACCCGCGCCGTCGCAACATTCGAAACCGACTGAACATGTGGTCGCAAGTCCTTGGCGCCCAACGCACAATTAAATCCGATACTGATCGGCCTCACATGAGCCATGGAGGCCCAGAAAGCCTCCGCCGTCTGGCCCGAGAGTGTCCGGCCCGAGGCATCAGTTATCGTGCCGGAGACCATAACCGGATGACGAACCCCCGTTTCGTCAAAATAGCGCAGCACCGCATAGATGGCTGCCTTACAGTTCAGGCTGTCGAAAACCGTCTCGATCAGGATGATCTGTGCCCCGCCGTCGATCAGGCCGCGCAATGCCTCGTCATAGGCTTCAACCAATTCATCAAAGGAAACATTGCGATAGCCCGGATCGTTCACATCCGGCGAGATGGAGGCTGTGCGGTTGGTCGGCCCCAGCACGCCCGCGACAAAACGAGGCTTTTCGGGTGTCTTCTCCGTCCAGCGATCCGCGGCCTTTCGGGCGATCGCCGCGCCTTGTTTATTCAGTTCATAAACCGCGCGTTCCAGCTTGTAATCGGCCTGGGCAATCGACGTTGAGTTAAAGGTATTGGTCTCCAGAATATCCGACCCCGCCGCCAGGAAGTCATCGTGGATCTTCTCGATCACTTCCGGCTTGGTAAGGGTCAGGAGATCGTTATTCCCCTTCAGGTCGTTGCTGACATTGGCATAGGCCGTGCCCCGGTAATCCTCCTCCGTCAGCTTGAACCCCTGGATCATGGTGCCCATGGCGCCATCGAGAACCATGATCCTCTTATCCAGAATAGCCTCAAGTTCCGCAAATGCCGGTGACTTCTGCATGGGGTGACCTTTTACAAAAAAATTAAATAATTTAAACGGTTACAGTCTCTATCTCAGGCCGCAGCCCAAGTGTATGGCAGACAGAATAGACCAAGTCCGCCCGGTTCAATGTATAGAAATGAAAATCCGTGACCCCGGCGCGCTGTAGTTGAAGGCATTGCTCTGACGCGACCATCGCGGCAACCAGATTGCGGGTTGCCGGATCCTCGTCCAGATCTTCGAACAGATGGGTCAACCACGCGGGCACCTGTGTGCCGCATTGCGTGCTGAACTGCCGGATTTTGGAATAGCTGGTGACCGGCAGGATACCCGGCACGATCGGAATGGTGATGCCATGGGCCCGCGCCCGGTCAACAAAGCGGAGATAGACTTCCGGATCGAAGAAGAACTGCGTGATCGCCCGGGTCGCACCTGCGTCCATCTTGCGCTTCAGATAATCAATATCTGCAAGGCTGGATTTCGCGTCGGGATGAATTTCCGGATAGCAGCCGACGGAAATTTCAAAATCATGTTTTTTCTTCAAAAACTCGATCAGCTCGACCGAGCCCGCAAACCCGCCCGGATGCGGCTTGAAGCTCTCAAACCCTTCCGGCGGATCACCACGCAAAGCGACAAGATGGCGGATGCCGCTCTGCCAGTAGCGATCGGCGATTTCCTCGATCTCGCCCTGCTCCGCGCCGACGCAGGTCAGGTGAGCGGCAGGCTCCAGTGTCGTTTCCTGACGGATTCGGCTGACCAGCGCATGGGTCCGCTCCCGCGTTGAGCCGCCCGCCCCATAGGTGACGGAGACAAATTTCGGACCCAGCGGCGCAAGGCGCATCAGGGCCTGCCAATGCTTCTCGGCGAGGGCGTCGGATGTCGGCGGGAAGAATTCAAACGACACGTCGACGCGGTTTCGCGCCTGCGCCCCCGTCAATCCGCCGGAAATATCATTCCGTTCCGGTATTCCTGACATGATCATGACGCAACGGCTCCTTTGGATTGAATGGCGGCGGCCGGAACGGCCGTCCAGATATTAACGGTGAGCGGATCGCCCTTCAGGACGGTGAAATCCTTCGGCTCCAGCCCAGCCTCGGCGCAATAGGTGCGGATGCTGTCCTCATCGAACCCCATATGCCAATGAGCATGCTCCGTGCGCAGGCTGTCGAGGGAATGCGGCGCAAAATCGACAATCGCCAGAATGCCGCCGCCCCGCAAAAGCCGCGCTGATTCCCGGATGGCGATGCCCGGATCCTCCGCATAATGCAGTACCTGATGGATGACGATGGCGTCCTGGGACTGGTTCGTGAAGGGCAGGTTATACATATCCGCGAGGCGCACCTGGCAATTGCGCAAACCCGCATCCTCAATCGCCGTGCGGGCGAAGGAGAGCATCTCCCGGCTGGTATCAACGCCGATGGCATGGGTGACCTTGGGACCGAACAGTTCCAGCATCCGGCCGGTGCCCGTCCCGATATCGAGAAAATCAGTGATCTTGTGCCCCTTGGTCAGCGTCAGCAGGGCATCTTCCACGGCCTCTTCCGGCACATGAAGGGAGCGAATCTCATTCCAGCGAGCAGCATTTTCCCGAAAATATTCCTCCGCCGCCATGATCCGTGCCTTTTTGACCGTTTCCAGCCGCTCAAGATCGCGGGACACGATGGGGTCCGCCTCCGGGACCAGATCGACAAGGGTGCGCGCCAGTAGTGAGGCGTTATGCTTCGCAGACAGCCGGTAAAAGACCCAGCTCCCCTCCTGATACCGATCCAGCAGGCCAGCATCGCATAGAAGTTTCAGATGGCGCGAGACACGGGGCTGGCTTTGCCCGAGAATCTGCGTCAGTTCACTGACCGTCAGTTCCGAATGGCCGCAGAGGACCAGCAATCTGAGCCGGGTTTCCTCCCCGGCAGCGCGTAGTCCCAAAAGCAGATTTTCCACACCGACCTCAACAAAATCAAAAATTTAAATGATATAAACATATCCTTATATCTTTGTACAGAGAAATTGCGGTGCGATGCGCGACTTTTTCGCCACACCATAAAAGTAATCTGTTAACCTGAAAAAACGGCGACTCGCCTTGGATTTAGCCGTATGATAGTTACGATAGCGGGGATTGCCGTGTCTAAGACCGTTGTTTTATTGTAAAAATCAGTTAAACAGGGTTAAGTAATAAGGTTAAAGACTTTGGTAACTCTTCCCGGATAGATTTAGGCCTCACTTCCGGACCACAGGTACTGAGTTGGAAAAGATAAAAATGGGTTTGCGTTCAAAATCATCCTCCCTAAAAGCCAGTCTAACGGCCATTGCCCTTCTCGTCGCTGTCAGCGGCTGCGCAACACCGCAGCAGAAGGACGGCAAAGCCGTCGCGGTGATGTATAACGAGGTTTACGATCCGCTTGAGCCGATGAACCGTTATTTCTTTGATGTGAACTACGCCCTTGATGCGCTGTTCCTCAAGCCGGTGGCGGAAATGTATCGCGGTGTTGTTCCGGAGCCTGTGCGCGACAGCGTTACCAATTTCCTGACGAACCTCTCTCAGCCGATCTACCTGATCAATAACGTTCTTCAGGGCGACTTGAATGGCGCCGGGGACAATATGGGCGCATTTTTCACCAACACCTTCCTCGGTGTGGGCGGGCTGTTTGATGTGGCCAAGCTGAACACGCCGGTTGAGGATATGGGCCAGACCTTTGCGAAATGGGGTATCCAGGAAGGGCCGTATCTTGTTGTTCCCCTCCTCGGGCCCAGGACAACACGCGCCGCCGTTGGCGGTGTTGCCGATTATTATCTCGACCCGATCAATTACGCCGCCAGGGAAAACGATATCGATAATGTCGGCATCATTCGCGCAGCGGCCACGGGAATTGACCAAAGGTCCCGCTCGATCGAGGCCCTTGATGAAATCGAGAAGAACGCGATCGACTTCTATGCCGCCATCAGAAGCCTGTATCGACAAAATCGGAACAATATGATTCTTAATGGTGCCAGCAATTCGACACAATTGCCGAATATGTCATTTGATGATGATGACGAGCCCGTTAAGAAAGATTAGTTGAACTTACTTTTTTCATTCGAAATTTTATTTTCCATTTGGAAACGGATTCCGTCGGGAGTGTATTGATGTTCACAAGACGAAAGTTTTTCCAGAAAACGCTCATCGCAACGGCGATGGCCGTCCTGTTTCAACCATCGGCCTTCGCGGCGGAAACGAAGGAGCAGGCTGCCCTGACGATGGTCAAGGGAATCGGCGATGAGGCGGTTGCAACGCTTGCAGACAAGTCCTTAAGCGAAGAGCAGAAACAGGATCGCTTCGAAACATTTCTTGATTCCAGCTTTGACATGAAGCGCATTGGACGATTTGTCCTCGGCCAGTACTGGCGCGATGCAACGAGTGCAGAGCAAACCGAGTTTCTGAAAGTTTTCCGCGATTACATGGTGACAAGCTACGCCGAGAAAATCGGATCTTATTCCGGCGAAAACCTGGAAATCAAGGATGCCACATCGCTCAATGACAAGGAATCATTGGTTCATTCAGTCATCGTTCGCCCTAGCGGACCGCCCATCAAGCTTGACTGGCGGGTTCGCAAAACCAATGACGGCGAGAAGATTGTCGATGTCATTATTGAGGGGATCAGCATGGCACAAACCCACCGGTCAGAGTTTGCCTCGGTGGTCAGCCAGTCTGGCGTTGACGGCCTGATCAAAAAGCTGGAAGAGCAGATCAAGACCGCCTCAAGCTCATAAGAATCTTTTTATAAAGAAATCAATGCCGCCCCGCAGGCTGCCGGGCGGCATTTTTTATGCTTTCTCGAAACAGTAACCCACGGCGCGCACGGTCCGGATGAGGTCAGGCTCACCTTTTTCGTTCAGTGCCTTGCGCAGGCGCCGGATATGAACATCCACCGTCCGATCCTCGACATAGACATTCTGGCCCCAGACACCGTCCAGCAATTGCTCCCGGGTGAGGACACGCCCTGCCCTCTCCATGAAGTAGCGGAGCAGCTTGAATTCCGTGGGTCCAAGGCGCAGCTCCCGCACGCCCCTCTTCACCTTATAGGCAACCAGATCGACGACGACATCGGCAACGCTTAGTTGCTCGTTGCCCACTTCCGGATTGCGGCGGCGGAGAACGGCACGAATGCGGGCCATCAACTCGGCCGGTGAAAAGGGTTTTGCGACATAGTCATCGGCGCCGACATCAAGGCCCCTCACCCGGTCTGCTTCCTCACCACGCGCGGTGATCATGATAACCGGCAGGTTGCCATGCTTCTGGTCCCGGCGAAGGCGACGGCAAATCTCGATCCCGGATACCTTTGGCAGCATCCAATCGAGAAGCAGCATATCAGGCTGTTCTTCTTCAATCGCAAGCATTGCTTCATCCCCGTCATGAGCGGAAGCAACATCAAATCCCTCGCTCTCAAGATTATACCGCAAGAGCTCGACCATGGCCGGCTCGTCTTCAACTACAAGTATCTTCATTTAATAATCAATCACCTCAGGAATTCTCGTTCTCTATCATTGTAACACTGGTTTTGTCACCTTTAGGACGCGGTTCCGTCGGCATCTCACCGGTGACCTGATAGACTATAATTTCAGCAATATTTGTCATGTGATCGCCGATCCGTTCAATATTCTTTGCCATGAAGATTAAATGTGTACAGCTCGTGATGCTGCGCGGATCCTCCATCATGAAGGTCAGAAGCTCGCGGAACATGCTGTTGTAAAGCTGGTCCACCTCCTGATCCCGTTTCCAGACATCATACGCGAGATCAGGGTCGCCATTGGCATAGGCTTTTAATGTGTCGTCAATCATCCGGCGGACCATATCACCCATCCGTGGGATAGAGGAAACCGGCGCGAGCGATGGCGATGTATTCAGCGCGATCACGCGTTTGGATATATTTGCCGCATAGTCAGCAACCCGCTCCAGAACGGACGCAATTTTAAGCGCCGAGATCACCAGCCGCAGGTCATCCGCAACCGGATTCCTGAGCGCCAGCAGACGGATCGCCTTGTTATCGACCTCTTGTTCCAGATCATCGACAGCCCTGTCCGCCTCAATCGTCTTGAGGGCGAGTTCGGTGTTCCGTTCGGTCAGGGAACGGACGGCTGCTTCAAGCTGGGATTCGGCAAGCCCCCCCATCTCGACGATGGTATTGCGAACATCTTCAAGCTCTTCGTCAAAGGACTTAACGATATGACCGCTACTCATTTTGGAATTCTCCTGTTCCTGACTGCATTATCAACCGAACCGGCCGGTGATATAGCCCTGTGTCCGCTCATCGGACGGGCTGGTAAACAATTTTTCGGTATCGCCCGTCTCGACAATCTCCCCAAGGTGGAAGAAGGCTGTCTGCTGGGAAATACGCGCCGCCTGCTGCATCGAATGGGTCACGATGATGATGGTGTAGTTTTCTTTAAGCTCATCGATCAGTTCCTCCACCTTTGCCGTAGCAATCGGGTCGAGCGCGGAACAGGGTTCATCCATCAGGATAATGTCCGGCCGCACGGCCAGTGCCCGGGCAATACAGAGCCGCTGTTGCTGCCCGCCGGAAAGACCGGTGCCCGATGAATGCAGACGATCCTGCACTTCCTTGATCAGGCCCGCCTTTTCAAGGCTGGTCAGCACGATTTCATCAAGGTCATCCTTATTGTCGGCAAGACCGTGAATACGGGGGCCATAGGCGACGTTATCGTAGATCGACTTGGGGAACGGGTTTGGCTTTTGAAACACCATGCCGACACGCGCCCGCAAGAGAACCTCGTCCACTTCCGGGCCGTAAATATCAACCCCGTCGAGCATAATTTCCCCGGTGACCCGGCACCCATCCACCGTGTCATTCATGCGGTTGATGCAGCGCAGGTAAGTTGACTTGCCGCAACCGGACGGACCGATCAGAGAGGTCACCTGATGCTTGTTGATATCCAGCGACACGCCGTGAAGTGCGTGATTATCGCCGTAATACACATTGACATCCCGCGTCGCGATAATAACCCCGTGGTCCGCATTACGCTGCGCTTCCACATTTTCATCTGCCTGGATCTGCACGTTCATTTCCTTCTACCAACGACGTTCGAACTTCTTGCGAAGGAAAATCGCAAAAGCGTTCATTAAGATAAGAAACCCGAGCAATACCATGATCGCGCCGGATGTTTTTTCGACAAAGGCCCGCTCCGGGCTGTCTGCCCAGAGGAAAATCTGCACCGGCATCACCGTTGCCGGATCACCAAAGCCGCTCGGGATATCTGCAATAAAGGCGACCATCCCGATCATCAGGAGCGGCGCCGTTTCACCGAGCGCCTGCGACAGGCCGATAATCGTCCCCGTCAGGATGCCCGGCATGGACAACGGCAGGATATGATGAAACGCCGCCTGCTGATTTGACGCCCCAAGGCCGAGGGCAGCCTGACGGATGCTGTCCGGCACGGCGCGGATGGCCGCGCGGGCGGCAATAATAATCGTCGGCAGCGTCATCAGGGCCAGCGTCAGCCCGCCAACAATTGGCGCCGATCTTGGCAAATGCGCCACGTTGAGGAAGATCGCCAGCCCGAGAAGACCGAAGACGATCGAGGGAACCGCCGCCAGATTGTTGATATTCACCTCGATCAGGTCGGTGAGCTTATTCTTGGCCGCAAATTCTTCCAGGTAAATCGCCGTCATCACACCGATGGGGAAGGCAATCACCATGGTAATCACGAGTGTATAAAAGGAGCCCACCATGGCACCGGCAATACCCGCCTTCTCCGGCTCCCGGCTGTCGCCGTTGGTGAAGAAGCCCGTATTGAAATGAATTTCGATATCGCCGTCCGCCTCCAGCACGTCCAGCCAGGAGAGTTCCATGTCTTTTACGCGTCGATCATCCTCTATCAGGTTTCGGTCGATATAGCCTTTATTGACCATGTCGACATCATCGCCAGCGAGGAGCGAAACAGGTTCCGTCTTGCCGATCAGTTCAGGATTATTTTCGACCATTTCACGCAGCTTGGTATCCGCATCGCCACTGACAAGGCTGAATAACCGTCGGAGGTCGCGCCGGCTCGTCACCTCAGGGAATTTCGCGCGCAGGGCATTCTGCACCAGCTTGCTGTAGTTCGCCGAGCGTAGCTCCATCGGATCCCGTGTTCCGTTCGGATCGATAACCTCTTCCGAGAAAGTGATATCCAGCGTAACAAAGGTCTGCACAAAGGCAGTGTACCCTTTGCTCACAATACTGAACAACAGGATCGCAAGCAGCGTCAGCGCCGTGATGATCGCCAGCAAGCCCGTCAAACGGAACCGACGCTCCGCTCGCTTGCGCTTTGTCAGGTTCTTGATGAATGCTTCTGATTGCCAGGCGTTGCCGCCCTCTTTTTGAGCTTGATCAGTCATATTTTTCCCGATATTTGCGAACCACGATCAAGGCGATCACGTTCAGGCATAAGGTGACAATAAACAGCACCAGGGCCAAGGCAAAGGCGGCAAGCGTCTTGGCGCTGTCGAATTCCTGATCCCCCACCAGCAGGCCGACAATCTGCACGGTCACCGTTGTCACGGCTTCCAGCGGGTTGGCGGTCAGGTTGGCGGCAAAGCCGGCGGCCATCACCACAATCATGGTTTCGCCGATTGCCCGGCTGACGGCCAGCAGAACCGCGCCGACAATACCCGGCAGGGCCGCAGGCAGGATCACTTTACGGACAGTCTCCGATTTAGTCGCGCCAAGACCGTAGGATCCGTCGCGTAAAGACTGCGGCACCGCCATGATGATGTCGTCACTCAAGGAAGACACGAAGGGGATGATCATCATGCCCATAACAACACCGGCGGCAAGCGCGCTTTCGGAAACAACATCGATCCCGAGGGAATCGCCAAGGTCGCGGAAGAAAACGCCGACCGTCAAGGCGGCGAAGAAGCCATAAACCACCGTCGGGATACCCGCCAGAACTTCCAGCATCGGCTTGACCGCCGAGCGGAACTTGCTGGACGCATATTCCGTCATGTAAACCGCGCTCAACAGCCCGAGGGGAACCGCCACACACATGGCGATGAAGGTAATGAGCAAGGTGCCCGTGAATAGCGGAACCGATCCGAATGCCCCGGAGGAGCCGACCTGATCGGCACGAAGAGCCGTCTGCGGGCTCCAGGTGAGGCCGAAGAAGAACTCGCTCATCGGGACCTTGCCGAAAAACTGGATCGTCTCGAACAGGAGCGAGAGAACAATGCCAAGGGTCGTGAGAATAGAGATAATCGATGCCAGGATCAGAACAATATAGATCACGCCTTCAATCGTCTTGCGGACCCGAAGGTCCGGATTAATTCTTAAAATCGAGAAATAGAGCCCTGCCCCGGCGGCCAACAGAAGAATAACCGGAAAAACAACCCGGTCGATCTGTCGCATGGCGCCTGTGTCCATCTGGATCGGCGTCACCTGGAGCATGGCCCAGAGCGCGCCAAGAACAACGGGCGGCACCAGAGCCCAGATAACCACATATAGTCCGAACTGATGCGGGCGGGGCGTAATAAAATTAGAGGATTTGCGAACGGTGCTGAGCGCCTTTTTCGAGCCGAACCAATATCCAACCGCAGACATCAGCAAAAGAACGATTAAAAGAGGGTAAAAGCTCATATCGGTTTCTTTTTGTTTAGTGAAAAGGACGCGGAGAAGGGTGGAAAGAGGCGAGCGACAAACATCCCCCGCCTCTTTCGAACAGGATTACATAAGCTTCAGAGGCGCCAGATCGAGGGCTTCTTTGCGAACCTTTACACGCTCAGCTTCGGTCAGCGGGATCAGACCCTTTTCGGTCAGATAACCGAATTCGCCGAAGGCTTTTTCACTGGTGAATTCAGCAATGAATTCCTTGATGCCTGGAACTTCACCAACATGTGAGTCTTTCACATAGAAGAAGAGAGAGCGGGAAATACCATACTGACCATCTGCGATGTTATCGAAAGTCGGCTCGACACCGCCAACCGTTGCACCCTGCAACTTGTCGGAGTTCTGGTCGAGGAAGCTGAAACCGAAGATACCGACAGCATCCTTGTTTGCTTCAAGCTTCTGAACGATCAGGTTGTCATTCTCACCGGCTTCGATGTAAGCGCCGTCTTCACGAACGGAATGGGCAACAGAGGTGAAGGCCTTCTTGTCTGATTTTCTCAGCGCTGTCAGCATATCGTAGCCTTTTGCGCCACCTTCCATGGCCAGCTCAACAAACGCGTCGCGCGTTCCGCTGGTCGGGGGCGGGCCGAGAACTTCGATTTTCGTATCCGGAAGGGACGGATCAATGTCTTTCCAGGTTTTGTATGGATTATCAACCAGTTTTCCGTCGATCGGAACCTGCTTGGCAAGCGCTGCAAAAATCTGCTTCTTGGTCAGTTTCATCGGCGCGACTTCCTTGGAATTCGCTAGAACGATGCCGTCATAACCGATTTTGACTTCGGTAATATCGGTAACGCCGTTTTTCGCGCAAGTTTCAACTTCAGACTTCTTGATGCGGCGCGAAGCGTTTGTGATATCAGGTGTATTCAAATCGGCGCCCGCACAGAAAAGCTTCAACCCACCGCCAGAACCGGTGCTTTCAACAACCGGTGTCTTAAAGCTACCGGTGCTGCCGAAAGCTTCAGCAACTGCCGTTGAAAAGGGGAAAACTGTCGAAGAGCCGACGATTCTGATCTGATCGCGAGCCATGGCCTGCCCCGAGAGGGCAACAGTAGCGACCGTTGCGGCGATCGCCAGACCGAAAGTTTTGTTTAGCACGTTTCATTCTCCGTTAATTGCATACGACAGCATTATCTGTCGTTGGACGGACAATGCGCTGCGTCAGCGACAGAAATACTACAGTTTCATGACAGTAATGTTACAGCGTATAAACGGCTGATTTCTGCGGCTTACAGGCTATGCCAGAGGCAATCTGACGGAGAATTTCGAGCCTTCACCGACTATGGATTCAATCTCGAGATGCCCACGATGGCGACTCACAATATGCTTCACAATGGCAAGGCCCAGACCTGTCCCGCCAAGTTTGCGGCTGCGATCGCTGTCAACCCTGTAGAATCGCTCCGTTAATCGGGACAGATGCTCCTCGGGGATGCCCTCCCCTTCATCGATGACAGTGATCCGCGCCTCGCGCGCCGCAACCATCACCTCAACGCGGATTTCGCTTTCCTCCCGACTGTATTTCAGGGCGTTGTCCACGAGATTGGTAAATATCTGGGTCAACTGATCGAAGTCCCCGGTGACGAACACGTCATGTTCCGGCATCTGTACGGCGATTGACTTGCCAAGCTCGGTTGATTTTGCCTTGAGCAGGCTGTGAACCCCTTGCAGAACCTTGCCAAGGTCGACCCGGTCTGAGGGGCGGCTGTGCTCATTTATCTCGATCTGCGACAGGGATAGAAGATCGTCAATCAGCTGCGACATCCGCAGCGATTGCGCCTGCATCATGGAGAAAAACCGCTGATGCGCCTCCAGATCATTCCGCGCCGGCCCGATAAGCGTTTCAAGGGCGCCAATCAGGATCGCAAGCGGGGTTCGGAGCTCATGGCTGGCATTGGCGACAAAATCGACCCGCATCTGCTGCATCCGGCGCGATTCGGTCAAATCATGCAACGTCACAATCAGGCGAAGACCCTCGCTGCTCTCATCCTTCAGGTTAACAATATAGGCCGCGACATGGCGCGGCACCACATCGGAGATGGTGAATTCAATCCGCATGTCCGGATCCTTGCCCGCATAGGCGGCATCGACCGCCTTCAACAGAGCCGGATGACGCAAGAACCGGGTGAGATCCCCCTCCATTTCCGTGACATTGAAGAATTTGTTCGCCGCCGCGTTGGAACGGCGGATGCGCCGCCGGTTGCCGAGCACCAGCACCGGATCGGGCAGCATATCGAACAGAAGCGACGCCTCATCCTGACGCGATTGCGCCTCTTGCAGCATATGTTGCAGCACGCGGCGATATTGCTGCATGGTCAACAATAAATTATCCAGGGGGAGCAAGCCAGTCCGCAGGCCCGTCGCATCATCTCCTTCCAGCGGCGACATGATCGCCGCCCGCTCCATCCGGAAGGCCACCGCCTGCATCTCGCGGACCAGTCTGGTATAGAGAATCAGGGCGGGTAATATTGCGGCGGCAATAATCAGTAAATATTCATCAAGAACGAACTCTTCACCCGAATATAAAAAGAATGTGACGATGGAAACGGGCGCGGCCATGGCGAAAACGAACACCAGCATTTTCCATAAGTAGCTATTACTATTATACATTCTCTATTCTCATTGCGTTCGCATCAGGGTCAGGGGGATAGTTCCGTATTTCTTATGAGAGCGTTGTTTTACAGTTTTGTGACAGCGGCGAGCGTTTCCCCGATTTCCCGGTTGAGCACCAGATCCGCGTGACCGTCCAGAGGGGTCGGCTCCCGATTGAGGATCACCAGCCCCGCCCCGCCCTGCTTCGCCATCAGCGGGATATCCGCCGCAGGATAGACAACGAGAGACGAGCCGATCGCCAGCAACAGATCACAGGTCAGGGCCGCAGCGGAAGCCCGGCGCATTTCTTCCTCCGGCATGGCCTGTCCAAAGGAAATAGTCGCTGTCTTGATAATTCCGCCGCATCTGCCGCAAATCGGCAGAGTTTCATCTTCCGAGAAGATTTTCTGCACTTCAACGAGTTCCATCCGGGAACCGCAGTCGAGGCATTTTGCGTAAGTTGTATTGCCATGCACTTCGATCACATCTTCATCGCGAATGCCGGAAGCCTGATGCAGGCCATCTATATTCTGCGTGATCACCGCGCCGATTTTTCCTTTATCGTAAAGTGAGGAAATCGCCATATGCCCTTTATTTGGCTTGGCTTTCGACAGGACCGATTCCATCGCGAATTTACGCCGCCAGCTCTCGCGCCGAGCCTCTTCCGACCCCAGGAATTCGGAAAAGTCGATCGGCCGGTTCTTCTCCCAGAGACCGCCGGGACTGCGAAAATCGGGAATACCGGATTCGGTACTGATCCCTGCCCCGGTAAAAATGACGATTGACCGGCTATTCTCGATCAGCTCGGTAAAGGCATCAAACTCTGCTTGCATTCCAGTCTCCTTGCGCGCCGCGCATCTCCCGTTCAATCGGCGTTGCGCATCTGCGCCTATTATAAGGATAAAGCGCGCAACACCCTAATTTCCAGAAAATTTGCCCATCATTCGTCACAAGCAGGAATGCGAGACGTTATCTGTACATGTCAAACGGCACCGCTTTCGCGCTGCCTGCCATCAGGAGCTCAGCATGAACAGGGAAAACATGAACAATATCGTTGCAAAGGAATTTTCGGACGCCTTGGCCCGCTGTAACCAGCAGGGTATCGACGCCAGCACGGTGCGCACCGGCCTGCTCACCATCGCCATCGCCAATTTCGTCAACGGAATAGGCCTCGCCAACACGGTTTCCCTGTTTGGGGTGCTGCCAGAGCAGATCCGCTCCGGCATGTTCGATCGTTTCGTCGATCCGTCACAACCGCAGGCGGCCCATTCCGCTCCCGCCTACCGACCTCCGGTCAGCGTCACCCAACAGCAGCCAGTCGATGTCAACCGTCACGGCGCGTCCCCTGCCCCAACAGTTCAAGCGACGCCCATCAAGCGGCGGCGGCTATAGCCGGGCAGAGGCGGCAAGGGGGTAAGAATTTGAGTGAAATCCCGGAAAAAGAAGGAAAAACAGCCTTTCGCGGCATTTCCGTAAATTTTACAACAATTTTCCCTAACCATTAACCGTTTTTAAGGAAGATGGCCGTAGGCTGTAGCGTAGATTCGTTCTACATTTTTATGAGAGAGGCCTAGCTGTGCCGCAAAATAAACGACTTGCCGCCCGTCTCCGGACAGTACTTCTCGCCACGACC
>NZ_JARGOQ010000091.1:0-2198 GCF_029233945.1 Sneathiella sp.
AGAAAGTCCTTGGCGCGAACGCGCTCAACGCGGGAACGGCCTTCCTGCCACCAGAGGTAATTTTGAAGCGGTGCCGGCAGGCAATCCGGCGCACCAGGCTGGTTCCAGGCTTGCGAAAACTTATTATTAAGGGTTCGACAGGGCTTGCCGGTAACGCTGCGCGTCAGAATAGCGTCATTCGCTTCCGCTTCGAACATTTTCTGCTTAATTTCCGGCGGCACTTCACTCTGGACAGTTTTCAGCCAGATAGAGCCACACCAGACACCCTCGCAGCCGAGCGAGAGGGCGGCGGCCATCTGTCGCCCGCTTCCAACACCGCCGCCGCCGAGAACAGGCATTGGATCAACCGCATCGACAATGCTCGGCCAGAGAACCAGTGAGGATACGTCGCCTGTATGGCCACCGGCTTCCGTCCCGACCGCGATAACGAAATCGCAGCCCGCTTCCTTATGTTTGATGGCATGTCGCGGTTTGCCCGCAAGCGCTGCAATTTTAATCCCCTTGCTATGTGCCGTCTCGATCAGCTGCGGGGGAGGCGTTCCCAGCGCGTTGACGATGAGTTTTATCGGATGGCTCATCGCTCTTTCAATCATTTCAAGGCTTTCGCGAGGCGTGAAGTTCATCCCCTTGACGATATCGCGCCGGATACCTTCCTCTTCTGCTTCAGGCAGCGGCGGGACACCGGCATCGTCGAGCATTTTGCGGACAAAATCGACTTGTTCCTTCGGCAGCAGTTTCTCCGGCTTATATTTCAGGTCACCGGAATCCTCTATATTGCCCGACATCAGCACATCGATACCATAGGGTTTGCCGTCAATATGGGCGTCGATCCAGTTAAGCTCTTCTTCCACACGGTCAGGGTCCATACGTGCCATGCCGAGAACACCCATGCCCCCGGCCTTGGAGACTTCGACGACAACGTCCCGGCAATGCGAAAATGCAAAGATTGGCACGTCGATACCGAACATTTCGCAAAGTTTGTTTTTCATTTTGATCTTTCCTCTTATCTCTTAGAAAAATTGAGCTCGTCCCGCCCGTAGGTCATTTCAGCGCCTTTATCGAACGGTTTCGGGAAGCCAGGTCACGATTGCCGGGAAAATGGCCAGCAGCGCGATAACCAGCAGATGGGCAACAACATGCGGCGAGACGCCGATGAAGATGTCCTTCACCTTGACGTTGGAGTAAGCGGAGACGACAAAGACATTCAAGCCGATTGGCGGCGTCACCAGGCCGATCTCTGCCGTAATGATGACGACAACGCCAAACCAGAACGGATCGTATCCAAGGGCCAGAATAATCGGCAGGGTGATGGGAACCGTTAAGAAGAGAATGGCAATCTGATCCATGAAGCAGCCGAGCACTAGATACAACAGGATGATCAGCATCAGGATCACCCAGGACTCCACATCAAGACTGGCGACAAGCGCGACCAAATCCTGCGTAATGCCCGTCAGGGTAAAATAGTAGCTGAAGATATGGGCGCAAATGATGATCATGACGATCATGCAACTTGTCGCAGCAGCCTTTCGCATCGCCGTGTAAAGACTTTGGAAGGACAGGCGTTTGCGCGCAATGGCGATGCACATCGCGCCGAACGCCCCGAGGCTGGCAGATTCGGTCGGGGTTGCGATGCCAAGATAAATACACCCGGTCACCAGCGATATCAATACAACCATCGGACCGATAATCGTCAGAGACCGGAATTTTTCCGCCATGCTATAAGCACGGCCGGTCGGCGCAAAGTGGGGGAAAAGCATGACTAGCAAGAGCGAGGTTAATATGATGACACAGGTGACAAGAATACCCGGAATGATGCCAGCTATTAACAGCTTGCCGATGCTGATATCCGCTATCAGCCCATAAAGAATCAGCGCAATGCTCGGCGGGATGAGCATCGCCAATGGACCAGAAATGGCAACAACACCCGATGCGAACCGAGGGTTATATCCATTCCGCAACATTGCCGGGATCGTTGTCGCTGACAATGTCGCCGCGGAGGCCGTACTCGATCCCGAAATTGCCCCGAAACCCGCCCCGGCAATCGCCGTTGAAATAGCAAGGCCAGCGGGGGTTCGGCCGATCCATGTTTTCGCGCAGTCAAACAGTTCATCGGCGATACGGCTGACGATAATAAACTCCGCCATCAGGATGAACATGGGAATGGTCAGCAATTCATAAGATGAGGTTGTTGAAAGGGC
>NZ_JARGOQ010000091.1:2298-6567 GCF_029233945.1 Sneathiella sp.
CCGAAACCGCAGGATGCGACTAAATACGGAATCCATGTGGGCCAGGCGATGGCCCCGCTGATCACGTCCCCGTCCATAAGACTTTCCACGCCATCTTCCAGGCTTACCTCGAACATGATGTAAAACAGGACTAAAGCCGACAGGAACCCGAACGCCTCAAATGCGGCACGAACCCGTGTTGACCCAAGCTTATCGAACAACTCAATTTTTACGTGGCTGCCGCGCCGGAACGTATCGGAGACGGCCGCAAAAAACAGCAACGTTGCAAGATACAAGGAGATCAGGTCATACGACCAGCTGAGCGGCGCCGAAAACAGATACCGCATGACGACATCAATTGTCACAATCATCATTATCCCGAACAGGCAGACACAGGACAGCGTCAGGACTGTCCTTTCAACCCTTGAGATGAAACGATCAATCTTCTCCATCATGTCGCGTCTCCTCCGCTGCGCGCCAATGTTATTTTCCCTGCCATTTAGGGGACCTCTTTTCACCAAAAGCTCGCGGGCCTTCGAGGGCGTCCTCGCTTCGATAGACCGGTTCAAACAAAGGGTACGCCGCCCGCAGCGCCGCGCTCCGTCCCATCTCCGACGAGAGATAGACGAGTTCTTTGGCGGCCTTGACAGTCAGGGGTGCATTCGCCGCAATTTTCTTGGCCATGGAAATCGCTTCGGGCAGCAGTTCCGCACTCGGCACGACCTTGTTGACAAAACCGATCTCCAGCGCCCGTTGCGCCGGAAGGGGATCGCCTGTCAGCAATAACTCCATCATTACCCGCGGCGGAATCATGGTACCAAGCGGGGCCGCCCAGGGCATTCCGCGCCCGACCTTTGCCTCGGTAATCCCGAAAACCGCATTTTCCGATGCGATGCAGAGATCGCACATCTGGGCAAACAACCATCCCCCGGCAAAAGCGAACCCGTTGACAGCCGCGATAATCGGCTTGCTCACGGTTACACTGTCGCCGACAATGGGAATGAAATCGCGCGCGGGAACTCCCAGCATCATGTCGGCTGCTTCCTTCAGGTCCATTCCCGCGCAGAACGCTTTTTCTCCGGCGCCCGTCAGAATGGCGACCTTTAGTTCGGGCGTTTGTTCAAACCGTTCCCATGCGGCCAGCAAACCCGTTCGAACATCCTGATTAATCGAATTCAGTTTGTCGGGACGATTTATGGTGATGACGACAATGTCATCCTTCTCGTCAAACAGTATGGCATCTGTCATTGCGGATATTCCTACTCTTTATTTATTGGACGCCGGCGCGTGTTCCCGGTTTGGTGAAGTCCGGCGGTCCGCCCATATTTTGCATTTGTTGCTCCATCACGTCATTTCGGCCTTCTTCGCTCAGGCGCGTAATTTCAGCAAATCATAGGCTTCGCGTTCCAGTTTTTCGCGGTGCTCGGGCGGTGCGATGGAAATCATGGCCTTTACCCGTCGGGAGAGAGGGAGGCCTCTGAGGTCCGCGGCGCCGAATTCCGTTACGATGATCCCGACGTCACTTCGCGGGGTTGTAACCGGGCCGGAAAGCTGCGAGACGATTTTGCTGACGGCGCCGCCTTTGGCGGAACTTCGCAGGGCGATAAGAGAGACCCCGCCCGGCGAAAGCCCGGCCGCGCGAACATAGTCGACTTGCCCACCCACGCTACCGAAATATTTCGCTCCAATACCTTCGGCATTCACCTGACCGGTAATATCCACTTCAAGCGCGGAATTCATCGATACGAAGTTGGAAAGCTGCGATAAGACCCGAATGTCATGGGTGACGGATGCTGGCACCATGCGCAAGTCGGGATTATTGTCAGCAAAGTCATAGAGCTTTTTCGTGCCGATAAGAGCGCCCGTTATTGTAATGCCGGGATCAATCTCCTTATGCTCGTTCGTGACGGCGCCGGATTTCACGAGATCGACCACACTGTCGCTGATCATGCCTGAGTGAATTCCGAGCCCGCGGTGGGAGCTCAGGTCTGCCATCAGTGCCTCCGGCACGCCGCCGATGCCAACCTGAAGCGTCGCTTTTTCCGGAATGAAAGGTTGGCAAAATGCGGAGATTTTGCGATCAATCTCCGTCACAGGCGCAGGCTGCATCTCGACGACGGGGCGATCGGAATAGATGCAATAATCGATATCATCCGCTGTCAGGGGCTGCGAACAGATGGTTCTGGGCGTCTGACTGTTGATTTCGGCGATAACGATCCGGGCCTTTTTCACGGCGGTGTAGATAAAGTCGCTGGTAACCCCCAGGCTGTATTCGCCGCGTTCATTGGGCGGGCTGACCTGCACAAATACGACGTCACAGGGAATTTTCCCCATCTCGATATAGCCGGCGACCTGAGACACATGGCAGGGGATCACATCACAAGCCCCTATTTTGGTCAGGACGCCGGCGGTTCCGACCCCGCCCGTTGAGATAAATGTCAGGTCTTCAGCATGCTCCGGCGAAAAAGTATTGGAGAAAGCCGAGGCCATGAAGACGTTAACATTATCCAGGTTTTTACGCTGTTCAACCAGCGCTTCGGTCAGGGTCAGCGGTTCTGCGCAGGCATTGCCCCACATAACCGTTTCCGATTTCTTGATAAGGCCGGATAAATCCAGCTCCGCGCCGGTCAGCTCGCGCATCACGCACTCTCCCGGTTCTTGATGATCGCGGAAATAGCCAGAGTTGCCTCGGCGCGTTTGAGAAGGGGGCCGTCAATCATCTTGCCCTTGAAGTCAATCGTTCCAATCCCCTTTGACATTGCTTCCTTATATACGGTCACAACCTCCTCGGCTTCCGCAACCTCTTCGTCCGTCGGCGCATAGACGCTGTTGCAGATACCGATCTGCCGGGGAATGACACAGATCTTGCCCTCGTAACCAAGATCGCGCCCTTTGCTGGCATCCATGCGGCATTGCTCATCATTTCGGACATCGATGACCGCCTGATCAATCGCAACGATACCGGCAATCTTCGCCGCAAGAACGACACGGGAGCGGGCGTAAAGCACCTCGTCGCCCTCTTTCGTCCGGCGGGCACCCAAGTCTGATGCATAATCCTCTGCCCCGAAGAAAACCGAGCTCATAAGGTCATTCGCACCGCAAAGCTCATTTACATTGAGTACGCCCAACATGGACTCGATACCGCCCATTATCCGGATGGGCCGCTTTTCCGGATTTGCTTTTTCAGCCGCCGCGACAGCGGAAAAAATGGGATCGCATTGCTCCGGCGTCTCCAGCTTGGGAATGATGATGCCGTCGATATCGCATTTTACTGCGGCGGCGATATCGTCGAGAAAGAAAGATGAGCCCGGTTCATTCACGCGCACATAAACAAGCCCCTTAACATCGGCCTTTCTTAACATGTCGATATTGTCCGCGAGCGCGTCACGCGCCGCAATCTTGTCATCGGGCGGCGTTCCATCTTCCAAATCTACGGCATAGCAATCCGCCGAAAACCGCGGGAACTTGGCCAGCAGATCAGGTCTGTTTGCCGGCGCAAAGAATAAACTTCGAAACAACATTTGCGAACCTCCCTCATCTCGTTCTCTGATCATCAAGATGGCGCATGACCCTCGCGGAAACACAGTGCTGAGCGATAAAAAGCTGCCGCGCTAGTGAGTTAATATCGAAACTCACTAATACATATTTGTTCTGATATCAGAATTTTATTCTTATTTAAGACCAAAATATCGGTGCAGACATACCCTGTCAAGCCGCATTTTCCGCAAACGATAATTTATCGCAGTGGGTAAATGCGGTCAGAAGCAGCGGATGTCACTTGTTGCATATTTGATTGCGGGAGAGGGACCCCCGGTCCATCCCGGTCAAAGAACCGCGTATCGCCTGAATTCAGAAATACGCGGGCGGTACATCTACTCTTTCGATCCGGGATAAGGCATGGAATAACCCATGAATTGAGAGGCGCGCTCGCCTGCGGCATGCGCCAACTCGCTGTATTTCTTTAAATTTGCGTTCAGCCGATCCAAGGGTGCGGCCAGGGTAATACATCCCATGATCTCGCCGCCTGAACCAAACACCGGCGACGCGACGCCGCCCGCTCCTTCGACTGAATCTCCCATGGTCACGCTAATTCCGGTTCTGCGGATGGTGCTGAGATCCTCAAGTATCTCGTCCTTTGAAAATCTCTCCCCCGTCAAGGGAGACACCGGATCAACGTCCGCCATATAGCTGTGGATAAAGTTGATGCTCTGGAATGCGAGCAAGGCTTTCCCGAAAGACGTACAATATAATGGACGCCGCGCGCCGATAACAGAGGCAAGATAAATAGTA
>NZ_JARGOQ010000028.1:0-33987 GCF_029233945.1 Sneathiella sp.
TATTTGCGCCCTTTGCCGCGGCCAGTGCCTTGATCTCGGCATTGGCGATAAAAGTATCGCCATCCTCAACAGGTTCCGGGAGGCCGAGCTCCCCCGCCGAGACCGGCACCACATCGAAAGCTGCCAGAAGTTCGCCAATTTCACGAACCTTGCCCGGATTATGGCTGGCAACAACCAGCTTGCCGCCCTCAAATTTCCGGTGGCCGCTCATCAAATCCCGAGGGCCTGCCGCTGTAGAGCGCAGAGTTCCGTCACACCCTTCTTGGCGAGCGAGAAAAGAGATCCAAACTCGGCTTCGGAAAAGGGATCTTCCTCCGCTGTCCCCTGAATTTCGATGATCTGCCCGCCGGACGTCAGGACAAAATTCGCATCGGCCTGCGCATTGCTGTCTTCCGGATAATCAAGATCAAGTACCGGCGTGCCTTTATAAATACCGCAGGAAACAGCTGCCACTTGCCCCTTCATCGGGATTTCAAGAATTTTCCCCTGCTCGACCAACTTGTCAAACGCCTGATAGAGCGCAACATAGGCGCCGGTAATGGATGCCGTGCGCGTGCCACCATCGGCCTGGATCACATCGCAGTCGACCGTGATCTGACGTTCGCCAAAGCCTTCAAAATTGACCAGCGCCCGCAAGGATCGGCCAATCAAGCGCTGAATTTCCACGGTGCGACCCTGTTGCTTGCCCCGTGCCGCCTCCCGTCCCATGCGCGATCCGGTGGATCGGGGCAGCATGCCATATTCCGCCGTCACCCAACCCTTGCCGGTGTTACGCAAGAAGGGCGGCACTCGCTCTTCAACACTTGCCGTGCAAAGCACATGGGTATCGCCGCATTTGATAAAGCAGGACCCTTCCGCATTCTTGGCATAGCCGGGTTCCATAACAATGTCGCGCAGTTGATCGGGGGCTCTGCCGGAGGGACGCATAAGACTTCCTTTAATCGATGAAATAAGATTGGCGCTTGTTGTAACCGCTGTGCCAGATTGACGCAAGCCTCCCGCGTCACTACATTCTAGACCAATAAAGGATTAGCCGTTTCATGACGAAATCGACATGACGATACAGGAACTTAATGACCGTAGCCGAGACGTCTTCCGGCATATAGTGGAAACCTATATGCAAACCGGAGAGCCCGTCGGCTCGCGCACATTGTCGCGGATCAGCGAGCTGGATCTCTCCCCTGCCTCGATCCGTAACGTCATGGCGGACCTCGCCGATGCGGGCCTTCTTTATTCTCCGCATACCTCGGCCGGGCGGCTACCAACACAGCAGGGTCTGCGGCTGTTCGTCGATGGCATTCTTGAAATCGGCAACCTGACTGAAGCGGAACGCGCCGATATCAAGGCCCGCTGCGCGGTTGATGGCCGCAATATGGAGGAAATGCTCACCGAGGCTTCCTCCATGCTCTCGGGCTTGTCGAACTGCGCGTCGCTGGTGATTGCCCCGAAAAGCGACAGTTCGATCAAGCAGATCGAGTTTGTCCGTCTCGGGGTTGATCGAGCGCTCGTGATTATCGTGACCGCTAACGGCATGGTCGAGAACCGGACCATTGAACTGCCGCCAGGTCTCACCGATTCCGGCCTGCGGGAGGCGGCCAATTACCTCAATGCAAAACTTTCAGGCCGCACCCTGCAGGCAACCAGACAGGAAATTCAGCGTGAGCTCGACAATCATCAGGCGCAACTTGATGAACTGACCCAGGATCTGATCGCCCATGATATTGCGAGTTGGGGCGGCGGGGAAACGCTTATTGTCCGGGGTCATGCCAACCTGCTTCAGAATGTGCAGGCCCTTGAAGATCTTGAGAAAATTAAGGACCTCTTCGATACGCTGGAAGTCAAGAAAGAACGGATTAAGTTGCTGGAACTGGCCGAGCAGGGTAGCGGCGTCAAAATTTTTATTGGCTCGGAAAATAATCTTTTCTCGCTTTCCGGGACATCAATGATTATTTCTCCATACCAGAACAGTCAGGAACAGATCGTCGGCGCCATTGGTGTCATCGGTCCGGCGCGTTTAAACTATGCGCGTATCGTTCCAATGGTGGATTATACCGCAAAGGTAATCGGTAAATTGCTGGATTAGGAAGCAGACAGAATGAATGAACCAAAGCAGCCCCCCCTGAATGATCAGGAGGAGAATGAAACGATATCAAACGAGGCACAGGCACCGACAGGCGCCGAGAGTGAGCAAGAGACAAGCCCGGAGTCCGGCGCTCCCGAGGAAGCGAGCGCTGCGGATATTATTGCCGAGAAAGATGCCGAGATTGCCGACCTGAAAGACAAGCTGCTCCGGGCAATGGCGGATGTCGAGAATATGCGCCGCCGGGCCGAGCGTGAAAAGCAGGATGCTCATGCCTATGCCGCGACGAAATTCGCCCGCGACATTCTGGGCGTTGCTGACAACCTCCGCCGCGCGATTGAAAGCATTCCAGATAGCGCCCGCGAGAATCCGGATGTGAAGAATGTACTGCCCGGCATTGAAATGACGGAATCGGAACTGCTCAACACGCTGGAAAAGCACCAGATCCGGAGAATCGACCCCAAGGGTGAGAAGTTTGATCCGAACCTGCATCAGGCAATGTATGAGATTGAGGACCCGTCAGTGCCATCAGGAACCGTGCTTCAAGTGACGCAGGCTGGCTTTGTGATTGCTGACCGGCTTCTCCGGCCAGCCATGGTTGGGGTGTCAAAGGGCGGTCAAAAGCGCGCCGAATCCCATGTCGATGAGAAGGTGTAGCGGCGTGGTTACACCTTAAAGCGCTGCGGGGCGACGCCGCCCCCGGTAGCCATCCACACTAAATATAATCAGGCCGAGCCAGATCAGCGCAAAGGCGAACAGCCGCGACTGATCAAACGGTTCATTATAAATATAGACCGCGATAAACACATGCATGGTCGGCGCCAGATACTGCAAGATTCCGATTGTCGTGAATTTGAGATACTTGGCGGCAGTGGTAAAAAGAATAAGCGGTGTCGCCGTCACTATGCCGGTCCCAACCAGCAACAGCAAACTCTCGAAATCGAAAAGAAAGCCGGTGGCCGCCTCCGTTGACGCGCCGGGCTCCGCCGTGAACGTCAGGTACAGCAGAAACCCAAGCGCCACCGGAAACAACAATGTCGTCTCGACAACGAGGCCAACCGCGCTATCGACACCCGTCTTCTTGCGGAGCAACGCGTAAAAGCCAAAGGAAAACGCAAGCACCAGGGAAATCCAGGGCAAATGGCCGACCTGTATCGTCAGGATAGCCACGGCGGCAACAGCACATAGAATGGACACCGTCTGCCATTTATTGAGCCGCTCCCCCAGAAAGATCATACCGAGCAGGATATTGACCAAGGGATTGATATAGTAACCGAGGCTGCCTTCCAGAATGCGGTCATTGGAGATGGCCCAGACGAAGGTCAACCAGTTCCCGCCGATCAACAACGTGGTCAAAACAAAGACATATAGCCGCTTAGGATCCCGGTAGATTTCCAGAAACTGGCCGATTTTGCGCGTTGACACAATCAGCAGCATAACCAGCACCGACGACCAGATGATGCGATGGGAGATAATCTCTATCGGGGAAACATGCGAGAGCCATTTGAAATACATCGGAGACCAGCCCCAAACGATAAAAGCCCCAAGCGCGCTCAACAGTCCACGGGTTTCATCAGGCGAGAAAAAGCTGGAGGCGGCGCTGCTGCCGCGATTGGGTGGCTCAGTTGTCACATGAACTCTCTGTAATAATCTCTTGCTATCTCGTCTATCGCACGTATCAGGGCTCATTCACAAGGTAAAGGAAGGATTAAACATGGCTGCCATGCTTAGACTTAAGCGCTGCATCTGTTTTTCGCGAATTCAACATATGTCCATGCCCGGCCAATCCGGCCCTTGCACTGAATTTGTTTCGAACTTATATACACGGCAACAGACTTAAACGTTTTAAATCCTGGGGATCACCATGGTGCATAAGCTGGCTACGGTGATCTGCCAATATTAAAGAGGATATGATGGCTAAAGTAATCGGAATTGACTTGGGAACGACCAACTCCTGCATCGCCGTTATGGATGGCAAGAATGCAAAGGTCATTGAGAATTCAGAAGGCGCGCGGACAACCCCGTCGATGGTCGCATTCACGGAAGACGGCGAAAAGCTCGTCGGGCAGTCCGCAAAGCGTCAGGCGGTGACAAATCCGCAAGATACCTTCTTCGCAATCAAGCGGCTTATCGGTCGCCGATTTGACGACAAGACCACCCAAAAAGATAAGACGATGGTCCCTTACGAGATCGTCAAGGCCGACAATGGCGATGCCTGGGTCGAATCCCGCGGCGAAAAATACTCCCCGAGCCAGATTTCAGCTTTCATCCTTCAAAAAATGAAGGAAACGGCGGAAAGCTATCTTGGAGAAACCGTCAGCCAGGCCGTGATCACCGTTCCCGCCTATTTTAACGACGCACAGCGTCAGGCAACCAAGGATGCGGGCAAGATTGCTGGTCTTGAAGTCCTGCGTATCATCAACGAGCCGACAGCAGCCGCCCTTGCCTACGGCATGGATAAGTCAAACCAGACAGTTGCGGTTTATGACCTGGGTGGCGGTACGTTTGACGTTTCCATCCTTGAAATCGGTGATGGCGTCTTTGAAGTCCGCTCAACAAATGGCGACACCTTCCTCGGTGGTGAAGACTTCGACCTGAAACTGGTCGACTATCTCGCCGATGAGTTCAAGAAGGAGCAGGGCATTGACCTGCGCTCCGACAAGATGGCCTTGCAGCGCCTGAAGGAAGCGGCCGAAAAAGCGAAGATTGAGCTGTCGTCTTCCCAGTCGACGGAAATCAACCTGCCCTTTATCACGGCGGATGCCTCCGGCCCGAAACATATGCAGTTAAAACTGACCCGGTCACAGTTCGAACGTCTCGTTGAAGACTTGGTCAAGCGGACGCTCGCTCCCTGTGAGAAAGCGCTGAAAGACGCTGGAATGCAAAAAGGCGAAATCGACGAAGTCATTCTCGTTGGCGGCATGAGCCGTATGCCACAGGTTATCGAGACTGTTAAAAATTTCTTTGGTCGCGAGCCCCACAAGGGCGTGAACCCGGACGAAGTGGTCGCCATTGGTGCCGCCATTCAGGCCGGTGTCCTTCAAGGTGATGTTAAGGACGTTCTGTTGCTCGACGTAACACCGCTCTCCCTCGGTATCGAAACGCTGGGGGGTGTCTTTACCCGTCTCATCGACCGCAATACGACGATCCCGACGAAGAAGAGCCAGACTTTCTCGACCGCAGAGGATAACCAGCAGGCCGTGACCATCCGGGTGTTCCAGGGTGAGCGCGAGATGGCCGCGGATAACAAACTACTTGGCAACTTTGATCTGACCGAGATTCCGGGTGCGCCGCGCGGTGTGCCGCAGATTGAGGTCACCTTCGATATTGACGCAAACGGTATCGTCAATGTTTCGGCGAAAGACAAGGGCACCGGTCGGGAACAGAAAATCCAGATTCAGGCCTCCAGTGGTTTGAGCGAGTCCGATATCGACCAGATGGTCAAGGACGCGGAAGAACATGCCGCCGAGGACAAGGCCCGCAAGGAAAAAGTCGAAGTCGTGAACCAGGCGGACAGCCTCGCCCATGCGACGGAGAAAACCCTTGAGGAAGCCGGCGATAAAGTCGGCGACGACATCAAGGCGCCGATCCAGACTGCGCTTGACGAGCTGAAAGAAGCCAAGGAAGGCGACGATGTCGAGGCTATCAAGGCCAAGATGGAAGCGTTGCAGGCCGCATCCATGAAGCTCGGTGAAGCCCTCTATGCCCAGTCGCAAGAGGGTGAGGGACAGGCCGGCGCCGGTGCCGAAGGCGCAAGCCGGGAACAAGGCGAAGCCTCCGATGATGATGTTGTCGACGCGGACTTTGAAGAAGTCGATGAAGACAAAAAAGACAAATAAGGATTTATAGGGGGGAACCCGTGTAAATCCTGTCTCCTAAACATACCGCCTCGGTCCCGGAAATCCGGTCCGGGGCGGCATTCGTTAAGTGATTGATACTGATGGCCAAACGCGATTATTACGAAATACTTGGGGTGGATAGCAACGCTGACGCCGCTGCACTCAAATCCGCCTATCGCAAGAAGGCGATGCAATTTCATCCGGATCGCAATCCCGGCGACAGCAGCGCAGAAGCCGCCTTCAAGGAGGTCAACGAAGCCTACGAAATCCTGAAAGAACCACAAAAGCGCAGCGCCTATGACCAGTATGGTCACGCCGCCTTTGAAAATGGTGGTGGTCCCGGGGGCGCGCAGGGCTTTGGCGGCGGGTTCAGCGATATTTTCGAAGATCTGTTTGGCGATTTTATGGGCGGCCAGCAAAGTGGCCGCAGCCGCGCCCCACGTGGATCTGACCTTCGCTATAACCTCGAAATTTCCCTCGAAGATGCCTATCACGGCAAGAAGATGGAACTGAAGATCCCGACAACCGCGCCTTGTGAAAGCTGCGACGGGTCGGGCGCGGAAGCCGGATCAGAACCCACGGCCTGCGATACCTGTCAGGGAATAGGCAAAATCCGCGCGCAGCAAGGCTTCTTCACCATAGAGCGGACCTGCCCGACCTGTCAGGGGCAGGGACAGGTTATCAAGAACCCGTGCAAGACCTGCCGTGGCCAGGGCCGGGTGAACAAGGAAAAAACCCTTTCGGTCAACATTCCGCCCGGTGTCGATGACGGCAATCGCATTCGTCTTTCCGGCGAGGGCGAAGCCGGTATGCGCGGCGGACCGCCTGGCGATCTTTATATTTTCCTGACCGTCGAGGATCACCGGATTTTCCAGCGAGATGGACAGAATATCCATTGCCGCGTCCCCATTCCGCTGACGACGGCGGCACTCGGCGGCGATATCGAGGTGCCAACGCTGGAGGGTGCGCGCGCCAAGGTCAGCATTACCGCTGGCACCCAATCGGGGCGCAAGTTCCGGCTCCGCAGCAAGGGCATGCCGATCATGAATTCCCACAGCCATGGCGATATGTATATCCACACCATCGTGGAGACGCCGGTCAATCTGACCAAGCGCCAGAAGGAGCTGCTGAAGGAATTTGACGATGCTGGCAAGGGTGCCCATAGCCCCGAATCCGAAGGTTTCTTCTCCCGCGTCAAGGATTTCCTCGCCGATCTGAAAGACTGAGCGGCCTGCGCCCTAATACCATCTCGCCACATTCGCCCGACTGTGCTACATCCTGTGGCGCGATAAAAAAGGGTTTGTGATATGAGCGATTTGAAGATTGGGATTGTCGGGGCGGCGGGCCGAATGGGCCGGATGCTGGTGAAGCAAGTGAGCGAAACGGCGGGCAGCGTGATATGCGGCGGAACAGAGCCCGCGAACTCCCCCGACATCGGTAAGGATATTCACGCCCTCGCCGGGCTGGAGCCTTCCGGCATCTTGATTTCAGACGATACGTCAAAGCTCTTTGATGAGGCAGATGCGGTGATTGACTTTACCGCGCCGGTCGCCTCCGTCGCGCATGCAAAACTCGCGGCGGAGCATGGCAAAATTCTCGTCATCGGCACCACAGGCATCAGCAATGAACAGCAGGATGAAATTACCGCCTGTGGCGAGCAGGCCGTTATTGTTCAGGGCGCAAATATGAGCCTTGGCGTCAATCTACTCGCCCAGCTCACTCGAAAAGTCGCTGCCATTTTAGATGATGAGTTTGACGCTGAAATCCTGGAGATGCATCACCATCACAAGGTCGATGCGCCGTCAGGGACGGCTCTCCTGCTCGGCAAGGCCGCCGCCGCCGGACGCGGCGTTGAGCATGACGATGTGGCCGATCGCGGCCGGGATGGTATCACCGGCGCCCGCAAGCGCGGCGACATCGGTTATGCGGTGTTGCGCGGCGGCAATGTCGTCGGCGACCATACGGTGATCTTCGCCGCTGAGAATGAACGGATTGAGCTAACCCATAAAGCAGGCGACCGCTCCATCTTTGCGCGCGGCGCTGTTCGTGCGGCGCTCTGGGCGAAGGACAAGCCCGCCGGAAATTACGATATGATGGACGTGCTTGGGCTCGGGGACTGAAGAATGCCGCCCTTGCGGTAAGTATCGAGAGCTTTCGCGATCAGCTCCTGCACTTCAATCTTTTCATCCTCCCCGAGAAAATTGCCGATTTCGTAGGATTTGCCCCGGTTTGTCACGCAGAGCTGCCCGCGCTCGACCATAGACCGCGCCCAATAGGCATCGAACGCCTCCATCTTCTCCGCGCCATCGGGTGCAGTGCGCGTAATCGTGAACAGATCGTTGTGGATTTGCACCGTCTCATAGCGCCGGGCGGCGCGAAAATTGAGCCGGAAGGCGAGATAGATCAGCAACGCGTCCAGCCCGAAAAAACCAAGAACCGGCCAGGCGCCCATGGACAGGAACACCATCCCGGAGATAAAGCTCACCAAAGCAACTCCAACCATCAGGATAACAAAGCCGGATTGCGACAGGCTGCGGTTCGGATGAAGCGACAGGAAAAACTCCCCCGCGGCGTGCCGCGGCGAGCTGTCTTCTCCCTCCAATTCGCATTCACCATGCATCGTGCATCCTTTCACATTGATTATTGCGCATAAATTCCGCCTATGCCAATAACATAGGATGAAAAAAGCTGATGTCCGCGAATTTTTTCGCCGCCTGGAAGAGAATAACCCGGAACCGGAAGGGGAGCTGAATTACGTCAATTCCTTCACCCTGCTTGTTGCCGTGGTTCTCTCGGCGCAGGCGACAGACGTCGGGGTGAACAAGGCGACAGGGCCGCTTTTCGCCATTGCCGACACGCCGGAGGAAATTCTCGCGCTCGGGGAGGATACTCTGCGCGATTATATCAAGACCATCGGGCTCTATAAGACCAAGGCGAAGAACGTTATCAAGCTGTGTGAAGCGTTGATCCGCGATCACAACAGCCAGGTGCCCGAAACCCGGGAGGAACTTGAAAAGCTCGCCGGAGTGGGTCGGAAAACCGCAAATGTTGTGCTCAACATCGCGTTCGGGCATCCAACAATTGCCGTGGATACCCATCTCTTCCGGCTTGGCAATCGCACGAGTCTTGCGCCCGGGAAAACTCCGCTCGAAGTCGAGAAAAAGCTCGAAAAGGTTATCCCGAAGGAATATCTCCGCCATGCACATCACTGGCTGATCCTGCATGGGCGCTATATCTGCAAGGCGCGTAAACCCGAATGCTATCGCTGTATCGTCGCCGATCTCTGCGCCTTTAAGGGTAAAACCCTCGCGTAAAACCTCAACTCGGCCAGTGTGGCGTCAGGACGCCTTCTTCGCGACAAAGGCCTCTTCCGCGCCGACGGCCTTCAGATGATCGTTAAAGCATTGCTTGCGGTCAAGATCCGAAAAATTATCAACACTGCGCCCGTTGATCGCGATATGACGGACCGCCAGCGCTTCGCCAGAGCTCGCCGGATAGAAGAATAGATGTATTGCGCAATCCTGGGCGAGATACTGCCAGACTTCCGCCGGGCTATCCTGCCTCAGCAGGTTAGGATCGCCGAATGCCTTTTTTATCTCTGCATCCGTCCGGCCGATAACAACTGTCGGCTCCAGCATAATGCGGGGCTTAATCATCGCGACAGCTGGCGGCTTGGGCGATGATTTCACCACCGCAGGCTTCGACGGCGTGTTTGCCGCGGCGGTTTTCGGTTTTTCCGTTTCGGGTTTGGAGGCTGTCGGAGTTTGCGCACAGGCAGACAGCCCAATCACGAGCAGAGCCGCAATCACCAGGATTTTTCTCATCAAGCGACCAGTTCGCGGCTTTTAGGCATGCTCCCCACCCGCTTTTTATAGAGATGGACCATGGCCGCCGTCGCAATGATCGGCGCGACCAGATTGAGGATCGGGATGGTCAGTGAGAAAGCGATGACAATTCCCATCAGATAAAGCTCCGATGCGTTGGTCTTGCGAAGCCGGGTCACTTCCTCTACGTCGTGATGACGGATCGCCACCATCTGAAAATACTCGCGGGAGATCAGATAACCGTTCAGCAAGTAATAAACAAAGAGGTTGATCACCGGGATGAAATAAAGCGGCAACACAATAATATTGCAGACAATGACCAATGCCAGAAACTTAACCGCATCCCAGATGCTCGACAGGAGCGGGATATCATGGGCCGGTTCGTCTTGGGGGTAGTGCTTTTTTTCCACCGCATCGGAGATGTCATCAAGAAACAAGCCGATCAGGGCGCTGATCACGAGCGGAAACAGGAAAAACCCGCCGAGCAGAAATCCGAGACCAGCGAGGAAGCTGATCGCCGTATTTATCCAGCTATAGTCAAATTCAGGAACGAGGGAAAAGGCCTCCGTTGCGCCGAACCCCACAAGAATGAAGATACCGGCGGTCAGCGCCAAGGCTTTCAGAAGAACCGACCGGAATGCCTTGTCATCGAGCTGTGCGATGGCCTTGCTGATTGCAGAAAACAAAATACGCCCTTTTCAATCTAACGATCCAAGTCCCGGAATATGTATGTAGTTCCCGCCGCATGTGCAAGAAATTAACGCTTCATGCCGGGGTGATCGGATCGATCGGCACCCGCGACGCATAGTCATGATCGCGCTCAAATGCACAGGCCGCCTGCAGGACGCGGTCCTCTCGCGCGTTCGGCCCCATGATCTGCAGCCCCACCGGAAGGCCGCTTTTCGTGAAGCCGCAAGGGATCGAGATAACCGGGCAGTTGGTGACCGTCAGCATGGACGGCAGCGCCAGCCAGGACATATAGTTGTCGAACTTCACCCCGTTTACCTCCTCGACATAGCGCAATTTATGGGGAAAGGCGGGGACGATTGACGCGGGCGTAATCAGGAAATCATATTCGGAGAAGAATTTAACGATCCGCTGGTAAAGATCGCCCTGCGCCCGTTGCGCGGCCCCAATATCATCGGCGTTGAGCTTCGCGCCTTTCTCGACATTCCAGATAACCTCGGGCTTCAGCTTGTCGCGATGTTCCGCAAGGAGCGGCGCATGATTGGCAATAAAGAGCTGTGCCCGCAAAGTCTGAAATATTTCCTCCGCATCATGGAGATCGGGGCAAGTCTCCTCCACCCCGTTGCAATAGCGCTCGAAATCCGCCGCCGCTTTGGCGCAAATATCAGCAACTTCCGGATCGACGGGGCATTGGCTCAGATCAGGGCTGTAGGCGATGCGACCGAATTTCGGGATATCCTTCAGGCTATCCACATAAGAGGTTTCGGGCGCAGGCAGACTGCTGGGGTCAAGGACATGCGATCCCGCCATCATATCGAGGAACAGCGCCGTATCCGGCACATTGCGGGCCATCGGGCCCTCCACCGGATAGGTCGAGAAAGGTAGCCGCAGCGGGCCATGCGCCACGCGCTTCGGTGACGGGCGCAGGCCGACAACGCCAGTAAAGCTCGCCGGGGTGCGCAGGCTCCCGCCGAGGTCGCTCCCTTGCGCGAGCCAGACCTGGCCGGTGGCCAGCGCCGATGCCGCCCCGCCGGAAGATCCGCCTGGCGTCCGTTCGGTGTTCCAGGGATTTGTCGTCGTGCCAAACACCTCGTTAAAGGTCTGGCCGCCCGCGCCGAACTCCGGTGTGTTCGACTTGCCGATGACGATGCCGCCTCGTTCTTCCAGCCGCTCCACCATGACATCGGAGAAATCAGCAATCCGGTCCGCAAAAATCGGTGAGCCGGAGGTAAAACGCACATCTTTCACCGGAGTTAGATCCTTAATCGCGATGGGCAGCCCATGCAGATGCGGGTCGGGTCGATCGGTGAGATTTTCCGTCTTCAGCCGGGCTGCATGGGCGCGTGCGCGATCAAAGCAAAGTGTCGGTAGGGCGTTAATCGCGCCATCGGTTTCCTTGATCCGCGCCTCAGATGCGTCAAGAAGCTCCTCCGGCGAGACTTTTCCGTCTTTCAGAAGGCCAACAACCTCCGTCGCCGTCATTTTAACTAAATCCGTCATCCCTCATCTCCTAAATCACAACGCGACGCAAAGCGCTCTTGCCCCTTTGGTTCGAGCGACTATACTCCCCCGATGCCAGAGTAACGAGCAGGGATATTATGACGAAGCGGATGTTTGACACAACCTGTATCGGCAATGCCATTGTCGATGTTATCAGTAAAACCGATGACGCCTTTCTGGAGACGGAAAGTCTTGTAAAGAATTCGATGAACCTGATCGATATGGCCCGCGCCGAGGAGCTTTATGCGAAGATGAAGTCGGCGATTGAGATGTCCGGCGGATCGGCGGCGAATACGGCGGCGGGCGTCGCCTCTCTCGGGGGCAATTGCGCCTATGTCGGCAAGGTCCGCGATGATCAGCTTGGTGATATTTTCACTCATGATATCCACGCCAGCGGCGTGACGTTCGAAACCAAAAAATCAACGGAAGGCGCGGCAACCGCACGCAGCCTTATCCTGGTGACACCGGATGCGCATCGCACGATGAATACCTATCTCGGGGCCTGTATTGAACTCGGGCCGGAGGATATCGATCCGGAAGTAATCGCCGCATCGAAGGTTACCTATATGGAAGGCTATCTGTGGGATCCTGAAAACGGTAAGCAGGCCTTTCGCAAGGCGGCAGAAATTGCCCATGCAGCAGGCCAGCGTGTCTCCCTCACCCTGTCGGACAGCTTCTGTGTCGATCGCTATCGCGCGGAGTTCCAGGACTTTATCGAAGGCGGCGTCGATATCCTGTTTGCCAATGAAGACGAAATCAAATCCCTCTTCGAGACGGAAGACTTCGATGCCGCGCTGGATACGGTTCGCGGAAAGGTCGAAATTGCCTGCCTGACACGGAGCGAAAAGGGATCGATCATCGTCAAAGGATCGGAGACCCATACAATTCCCGCCGACACGGAGATTGAGGTTGTAGATACCACAGGCGCGGGCGACCTTTTCGCCGCCGGGTTTCTCTATGGCTTCACTAATGGTCATGATCTCGCCACCAGCGGGCGGATCGGCTCGATGGCGGCGGCGGAGATCATCAGCCATTATGGCGCCCGTCCGACATCGGATCTGAAGGAATTGCTTCAAAAGAAGCTCGCAGTCGCATAGATGCACGGACATTGCGGATGAAATTGCCAAGGGCCCTGAAACGAAGAGCACTATCGTTACGCCGGGCCCTTCGGCCGGACCGGCTCAGACTGATGAGCGGCCTTGTGCTGATGATCTTTCTGGCCGGTCATCTTATCAATCACGCACTGGGCCTCATTTCCCTGAACGCGATGGAGTTAGGGCGGGACATCTTTCTCAGCTTCTGGCGGAGCGCGCCCGGGACAACCCTGTTGTTGGCCGCTATCACCCTTCATATCGCCCTGGTCTTTTACAAGCTGCTTCGGCATCGCTCCTACCGCCGGCTTGCGGGTAAGGACATCTTCCAAATCATCCTCGGGCTTATAATTCCACCACTGGTTATCCTTCATATCATCGGCACCCGTGTCGCCCATGAGATTTACGGTGTGGAGGACAGCTACAGCTACGTCCTGTTCAGCTTATGGGTTGCAACCCCGATCCAGGCGTTATTGCAAAGCCTGGGACTGTTGGTTGCCTGGGCGCATGGCTGCCTGGGCGTTCATTTCTGGCTCCGGCTCAAACCCTGGTACGAGAAAGCCTTTCCCGCTCTCTACAGTCTCGCCCTGATCCTGCCAATTGTCTCCTTAAGCGGATTTATTAATGGCGCGAATGAATTGGAGCGGCTGAATGCCGATACCGCCTGGCGAGAGGCGTTTTTCGCGCGCCTCAATCTTCCGCCGGACCTGATCGGCTGGGCCTACACGACCCGGGATATTGGTTTTCAGGTTATGTTCGCGGCCCTCGGCCTGCTTGTGGTAAGCCGGGTCTACTGGACCATCCGCTACCGACGTCGCAAGGTAAATGCCATCACCTATCCTGATGACAGAACCGTTCTCGCCACACCCGGTCTTTCCATTCTGGAGGCAAGCCAGCTTGGCAACATTCCCCATGCGTCCGTATGCGGCGGACGCGGACGCTGCTCCACCTGTCGCATACGGGTCACGCACGGCTGGGACAAGCTGAATCCGGCGAGCGATAAGGAAATTTCCGTTCTCCGCCGTGTCGGCGCTCCGGAAGGAACCCGCCTCGCCTGTCAGAGCATTCCGGCCGGAGATGTGTCCGTCATTCCGCTGCTGCCGGCCACAGCCACCGTGCGTCAGGCCTTTAATCAACCCGCCTATTTGCAAGGGCAGGAAAAGGAAATTGCAATCCTGTTTGCGGATTTGCGGGCCTTCACCAAATTCTCCGAGCAAAAACTCCCCTATGATGTGGTTTTTGTCATCAACCAGTATTTCCGTCATATGGGTGAAGCAATTGAGGAAAATGGCGGTCATCTGGATAAATTCATTGGGGATGGCGTCATGGCGCTATTCGGTCTGAACGAGAATAGCAAAACCGCCAGCCGCATGGCCTTGAACGCCGCCCGGTCAATGTCTAAAGAGCTTGAAATAATGAACGAGAATCTCAAATCTGATCTACCGGCACCGCTTAGAATCGGCATCGGCATCCATGTCGGGCAGGTTATCGTCGGTCAGATGGGCTATGGCAGCGCCACCTCGATTACCGCCATCGGCGATCCAGTCAACACGGCAAGCCGCCTTGAAGCATTGACCAAGGAATATGCCAGCCAGCTTATTTTCTCGGACAAAGTGGCAAATCTCGTGGCGGAGGATTTCTCTGAATTAACCCATGAAAGCACCGAGATTCGCGGTCGGGTTGAACCGCTTGGCATCTATATTGTTGAAGACGCCCAGCGCCTCCCTTATTTCACGGTCTGATCAGTCGCCGGACATGCCTTCGGTCATGCCTGCTTCACCGAGAGGCCTGCCGGACATGATATGAATATGAAAATGCGGCACCAGTTGGCCGGAATTCTTGCCCGTATTGGCGACCAGGCGGTAGCCATCCTCACGCAGGCCAAGCTGATGCGTAATCTCGACAACCTTGGCGAAGAAATTGCTGACTTCCTCCGGTGAGCCATTAATCACGAAATCATCCATATCGATGTAAGGGCGCTTCGGAATGACCAGTACATGGATCGGCGTTCTGGGGGCGATATCGTTGAACGCGAGAATGCTTTCATCCTCATAAACGGTGGTGTTGGGAAGTTCGCCTCTCAGGATTTTGGCAAATATATTGTCGTTATCATACGCCATTCTATTTCTCTCCATCGGTTTTTCGCGCCGCCTTCTCCGCCAGACCGGACTGCCCTTCACGCGCCTCTAATTTGGCATAGATATCAGCGGGGTCAATGCCGGCGTTCGCCCAAAGTACAGATAGATGATAGAGAAGATCCGCGCTCTCCGAGATAATCTCCTCGCGATCCTCAAGCGCCGCCGCGATGGCAAGCTCGACCGCCTCTTCCCCCACCTTCTGGGCAATCTTGGCGCCGCCCTTCGTGTAGAGCTTGGCGGTATAGGAGCTTGTCGGATCGCTTCCTTTGCGCGCCGCAACCGTCGCATATAATCGGTCTAGCCCGGAAAGTTCTTTATCGCTCATGCCGCCTCCTCTTCCAGGCGAACCGCAATGCCGGCATCCCGCATCGCCTCTTTCGCCTCTCTGATCGTAAATTCGCCAAAATGAAAGATCGACGCCGCGAGAACCGCCGTCGCATGGCCGTCGCGGATACCCTCCGCCAGATGATCGAGGGTGCCCACACCGCCCGATGCAATAACCGGAACCGGAATGGCATCCGCCACCGCTCGCGTCAGCGGAATATTAAAGCCCGATCGCGTGCCGTCCCGATCCATGGAAGTCAGCAGGATTTCACCCGCGCCATAGTCCGTCATCCGCTTCGCCCATTCCACAGCATCAATGCCCGTCGGCTCACGGCCGCCATGGGTAAAAATCTCGAACTTATCAGGCCCGGTCTGCTTGGCGTCAATGGCGACAACGATACACTGGCTGCCGAACTGCTCCGCCGCTTCGCGCACAAAGTCCGGTCGCTTGACCGCCGCACTGTTGATCGACACTTTATCTGCACCCGCCAACAGGAGTTTGCGGACATCCTCTACCTGCCGGACGCCACCACCGACGGTGAGCGGCATAAAGCAATGTTCCGCCGTCCGCCGCACTACATCATAGATCGTATCGCGGTTGTCAGATGTGGCAGTGATGTCGAGGAAGCACAGCTCATCCGCCCCTTGCGCGTCATAAATCTGCGCTTGCTCAACGGGATCGCCTGCATCGATCAGGTCAACAAAATTGACGCCCTTGACGACGCGGCCGTCCTTCACATCGAGGCAGGGAATGACGCGGGCTTTAAGCATTTTCGCGCCTCACCAGATCAAGCGCCGCGGCCGGATCAATCCGCCCGTCATAGAGCGCGCGGCCGATGATAACCCCTTCGATTCCACTTGCCTGCACCGCGAGGAGGTTTTCAATATCGACAATGGAGGCCACGCCGCCCGAGGCAATCACCGGAATGGAAATTGCCGCCGCCAGATCGCGCGTTGCCTCGACATTCACGCCCTGCAGCGCGCCATCACGGTCGATGTCCGTATAGATGATAGCTTCCACGCCCGCATCTTCAAATTTCCGGGCGAGATCAAGGGCGGAAGTTTCGCTTGTTTCCGCCCAGCCCTCCACCGCGACCATGCCCCCGCGCGCATCAATCCCGACGGCGATATGCCCCGGGAACTTTTTGCAGGCTTCCTTCACCAGCGCCGGATCACGAAGGGCAATGGTGCCGAGAATAACCCGGCTCAACCCCTTGCTGAGCCACATTTCAATGGTCGCCAGATCGCGAATGCCGCCGCCAAGCTGCGCCGGTACATCGGTTGCCGTGATGATTTTCTCAACCGCCTCCGCATTGACCGGCTTGCCTTCAAACGCGCCATTCAGGTCAACAAGATGCAGCCGTTCGAACCCGGCCTTTTTAAACGCGTGCGCCTGATCCGCCGGATCAGTGTTGAAGACTGTCGCCGCCTCCATTTCCCCGCGAAGCAGGCGAACACAGTTGCCGTCCTTCAGATCAATTGCCGGATAGAGATTCATCGCGCTTTAGCTCCGCCAGTTCTTTTTTATAGTAGAATCCATCGACATATCGTTCGCCATTCCAGGCATAGTTCGATTTAGTTGCCCATTTCTCATAACCATTCCCTTCCAGCAGCGCGATAGCCGCCGTCTGGGTTTCGCGTACATCCACTTCAAGGATCTTGATGCCTTGCTCTTTTGCGCTGTTCTCAATCACGGCGAGAAGGCCGATGGCAAGGCCATGACCACGTGCATAAGGCGCGATAAAAAAGGTAGCCACCTGACCGATATGGGCCCCGGCCTCATTATTGGAAAAAGGTTTCAATAGCTGGCCGGAGCCAACGATCCGTCCTTCAAAACGGGCGCAGTAAAGCTCCCGTACTGGCACCATCAACACGCCCTTCCAGAAATTTTCCTGCACGATACGGCGCGGCGGTGTCAACCAGCCAAACCCGTTCCCATCGAGAATGGCCTCCTCCGCCGCTTCGCACAGATCGTCCATATCCGCCTGATCGAATTCCTTGATTGCTTCAATCACCGGCTGCTGGATATGTCTGATTTTATCCACCACGCTAAGGGCTCCATCGTAAAAAATTCGCGATCAGCCGGAGGCCCGTCTCCTGGCTTTTTTCCGGATGAAACTGCGTGCCGATCATATTGTCCCGACCGACAATCGCCGTGACCGGACCGCTATAGTCGACGGTCGCCAGAACATGAGCCGGATCGCGCGCCGCCAAATGATAGCTATGCACGAAATACGCATGTTGATCGTTCTCGACCCCATCAAAAAGCGGGTGGTCCGCCTTAATCTGCAGCTCGTTCCATCCCATATGAGGGATTTTCAACTCCGGATCCTTAGGGGTCAGCTTTACGACATCCCCCGCAATCCAGCCAAGCCCCTCCGTCGTGCCATGCTCAATCCCCCGGTTCGCCATGAGCTGCATCCCGACGCAAATACCAAAAAAAGGGCGGCCCTTGTCAATGACCGCCTCCTGCAGCGCTTCCACCATGCCATCAAGAGCAAGGAGGCCATTCTTGCAGGCCCGGAACGCCCCGACGCCCGGCAAGACAATCCGATCCGCGGCCGCTACCTCCGCTGCATCGCTGGTGACATTGATCTTCATGGAAAGATTACTTTCACGGCAGGCGCGCTCAAACGCCTTCGCGGCGGAGCGGAGGTTCCCCGAGCCATAATCAATGATTACTGTTTCCATTCCGGTACAATTTCTCCCGCGCAGGCGCGGTGGTTCAAAACTAGAGGCTACCGCCCAGCACGCCCTTGGTGGAAGGGACCGCGTCGGCGCGGCGTGGATCGATTTCTACAGCGTCACGCAATGATCGCGCCAGCGCCTTGAAACAACTCTCCACGATATGATGATTGTTGGTGCCGTAGAGATTTTCGACATGCAGCGTGATTCCGGCGGCCTGTGCAAAGGCCTGGAACCATTCCTTGAACAATTCCGTATCCATCTCGCCGAGCTTGTCGCGGCTGAATTCCACCTTCCAGATCAGATAAGGCCGATTAGAGATATCGAGCGCCACCCGCGTCAAGGTTTCGTCCATCGGAATATGCGCCTCGGCATAGCGCCGGATGCCCTTCAGATCGCCAAGCGCCTTCGCAAAGGCTTCGCCAATCGCGATACCCGTATCTTCCGTCGTGTGGTGAAAATCTATATGCAAGTCGCCGTCCGCGCGCACCGTCAGATCCATCAGGCTGTGGCGGGAAAGCTGCTCCATCATATGATCGAGAAAACCGATACCTGTCTTGACATCATACACGCCCGTACCATCAAGATTGAGTTCAACCTCGATACTGGTTTCTTTTGTTTTCCGCTTCACCGTTCCAACGCGCATGAATTTTCCTTCCAGCCAAGCCGTTTACCGCGTGATTACCTGGCGAGGATATAGCAGGAACGGTGCAGAAATCCAAGTATTAGAGACGATGATAGCGACGAAAGCTCGCGCTACTGGATTGTATCGCCATTGGTTGCCGGCGTTGCAGCCGCCGTTCCAATTTGTGCGCTCGCCTGCGGCGCAGGGGTCGTTGCCACATTCCCGCTGTTCTTGATGGTCTCTTCGGCAAGGTTAAGCGCAAATTCGATGCGATCCGCGAGCTCCCTGTAGTTGTCTTTCAGCGCGTCGGCATGAATATAGCTCAATATCTCGAATATTGCCCGAAGGTTCGAAGCGCGCTCAGCAGCATCATCAATTGCTTCAGTTCCATCACTTACAGTTTCCATCAATCTCTCCTCTTTTGGGCTTTTATCTTGGGGAATGACGCTTCACCTCCTTGATTGTGAAGGGTGGTACTGGCAAAAATACATGCATCATCAAGGACAAAGCCCTTTGCACCTTGACCCGTGCGGCAAAATGGTTACATCGTCAGGGCAAGTTCAAAAAATGAAGAGTATCTATGTCCGAAAAAATTGAAAGCTGGCACGGGACGACAATCCTGTCCGTGCGCAAGAATGGAACCGTGGTTGTTGCCGGTGATGGTCAGGTATCGCTTGGCCAGACGGTGATCAAGTCCAATGCCCGGAAAGTCCGCCGTATTGGCGCGAAAAATGACGTCATCGTCGGCTTTGCCGGTGCGACGGCTGATGCCTTCACCCTGTTTGAGCGTCTGGAAGGCAAGTTGGAACAGCACCCGGGCAACCTGACCCGCGCCTGCGTCGAACTTGCGAAAGACTGGCGAACGGATAAATATCTCCGGCGGCTGGAGGCCATGATGGCCGTCGCCAACAAGGATGTTTCCCTGATCCTGACCGGGACCGGCGACGTGCTGGAGCCGGAAGACGGGATCATCGCCATCGGGTCGGGCGGCAATTATGCCTTGTCCGCAGCCCGGGCGCTGATAGATCGCGAGGATATGGACGCAAAAGACATCGCCCAGAAGGCCATGGCGATTGCGGCCCAGATCTGCGTCTACACCAACGAAAGCGTTATCATCGAAAGTATCGGTAAGAATGACTAATTTATCTCCTCGGGAAATCGTCTATGAACTGGATCGCTTCATCATCGGCCAGTCGGACGCCAAGAAATCCGTTGCCATTGCTTTGCGCAACCGCTGGCGGCGGCAACAATTACCCGAAGACCTGCGCGAAGAGGTGCTGCCGAAAAATATTCTGATGATCGGCCCAACCGGTGTTGGTAAAACGGAAATCTCCCGCCGGCTCGCCAAGCTGGCACACGCGCCCTTCCTGAAGGTTGAGGCCACCAAGTTTACCGAGGTCGGCTATGTCGGCCGCGACGTGGAACAGATTATCCGTGACCTGATGGAAATCGCGCTTAACATGGTGCGAGAGGACCAACGCAAGCAAGTCGTCGCCAAGGCGGAACTCGCCGCCGAAGAGCGGGTTCTTGATGCGCTGGTCGGCGATAAGGCCTCCCCCGATACACGGCAGAAGTTCCGCAAGATGCTGCGCGAGGGCGAGCTTGACGACAAGGAAGTCGAGCTTGAATTGCTCGATACCGGAAGTGGCGGCATGCCGACCTTTGATATTCCGGGAATGCCGGGCGCGCAAATGGGCATGCTCAATCTCAATGACATGCTCGGCAAGCTTGGCGGGCCGCGTACAAAGCCCCGCAAGATGCCGGTGAAAGACAGTTACAAGGTTCTCATTGACGAAGAAAGCGACAAGCTGCTCGATGAGGACGCGGTCGTCCGCGATGCTATCAAGCTGGTTGAAAATAATGGCATCGTCTTCCTTGATGAGATCGACAAGATCTGCGCACGCAGCGACCGCCAGGGCGCGGATATCAGCCGCGAAGGCGTGCAACGCGATCTTCTCCCGCTCATCGAAGGCACGATCGTCAGCACGAAATACGGCACAGTGCGCACAGATCATATTTTGTTTGTCGCCTCTGGCGCCTTCCATATCGCCAAGCCGTCGGATTTACTGCCCGAACTTCAGGGTCGGTTGCCGATCCGGGTGGAACTGCGGGCGCTGACCAAGGAGGATTTCAAGCGCATCCTGACCGAGCCGGAAGCCAGCCTGATCAAGCAGTATGTCGCCCTGATGGAGACCGAGGAAGTGCATCTTAATTTCACCGACGATGCGATTGAAGCCATTGCCACCATCTCCGCCGATGTAAATGCGGCGGTCGAGAATATCGGCGCCCGCCGCTTGCATACAGTGTTGGAGCGGGTGCTGGAGGAAATCAGCTTTCAGGCGTCCGACAAGGGCGGCACCGTCATCAATATCGACAAGGAATATGTCGAGGAGCATCTCGGTGAACTGGCAACGAATATGGATCTTTCCAAATTCATCCTGTAACCGCCGGAATCAGGCTCCCTTAAAGCTGGCGGGGCGTTTCTCCGTCAGCGCCTGCTTGCCCTCGGCGAAATCCTCCGATTGCAGGCATTGATGCTGGAACCCCCGGGCTTTCGCCATATCCAGTTCCCCGCGTGCAATATCATTGAGGGTCTCTTTCATGCCGCGCAAGGAAAGCGGCGCGAGACCGGCAATATCCTGAACGAGGGCTTCCGTGCGCGCCTCCAGCCCCTCAGGCGTAACCAGATAATCCAGAAATCCAATTGCCTTCAGTTCTTCCGCCGACATCTTCTCGCAGGCGAGGAAAAAACGCTTCGCCGGACCGAGACCCAGCCGCACAACAGCCCGCGCGAGACCCACAGGCGGATAGTGAATGCCGATCCGTGCCGGCGGAATAAAGGAACTCATCGTCGTGATCCCGATCCGAAAATCGCAGGAAAGGGCAAGATCAGCCCCGCCGCCATAAACCCCGCCGTTCAAGGCACAGATCGTCGGAAAGGGTAGCCGCTCGACCACATCGGTCAACTGTTCCAACGGGTTTTCATCGAAATTATAACGGCCAAGCTCGCCCAGATCAGCGCCCGCGCAAAAGCTTTTCCCCGTGCCGGTCAGTACCATTACCCTCAGCGATGTGTCTTCCGCTTTCTCACTCAGCCCCTCCCGGAGCGCCTTCATGGTCGCGGGTGAGAGCTTGTTATGCTGCGCCGGATTGTCAAGGCGCACTCTAAGAGTGGTATTTTCAACGGTGATATGAAAAGATGCGCCCATTATCAGTTTCCTTTTTTGCTTTTCTTGAGTTGAGCCCGACCATAAAGAGATTGCCGCCGCCACGCCATGCAAAATAATCCAATGCCCGTTTTTCGAAAAGTCCTCTCATGAATATGCGCCGCCTGCACATGGGCCTCAACACCGTCCTCGGCCTGAAGAAGGAGGGGTTCTTTATTCCCTATCGCTATGCTGCGAGCCTCCCCGATGCGACGGAGCGCGAACCCTATCCCGCCATTGAAAAATTCATGGCGTCGCAAGAAGAAGAATTTGCGAAGTGGTTGAAGACGCTTGCCACCTACCAAGACGCGTTCGAAAATTTCGGCACCCTGCCACCACCTGAACCCCGTTTTGAGCAGGACTGGTTTCCCCGGCTGGACGCGGCAATCGCCTACGCGATGGTGCGTGAGAAGAAACCCACACGCATTGTTGAGATCGGGTCGGGCCATTCCACCCGCTTTATGGCGCGGGCCATCAAGGATGGGGCCCTTTCAACGGAATTCACGGCCATCGACCCGGCCCCGCGCGCCGCCATCGAAACCCTGCCTATCCAGGTGATCCACAAAACCCTGCAGGAGGCGGGGAGCAGCCCCTTCATCAGACTTTCCGCAGGCGATATTCTGTTTATAGACAGCAGCCATATTGCCATGCCGGGAAGTGATGTTGACCGCCTGTTTCTGGACATCTTGCCATCCCTGCCGCCGGGCGTGATGATCCATATCCATGATATCTTCCTCCCCCATGACTATCCAGAGAGCTGGGACTGGCGCGGGTATAACGAACAGCAACTCGCCGCCCTTCTTTTTCTTGGTGGCGGTTATGATCTCCTGTTTTCAAGCGCCTATGTCACAAGCCGGATGAAGGCGGCATTGGCGCAGTCTGTGATCAAGGATTTGTCGATCCCGGACGGCGCAGTGGAGACAAGCCTGTGGCTGAAAAAGCGGGTGATCACTTAAAAATGAAGGGTTGTGCTTTCTATGTTACCGAGAACGAGCGCATATGACGGGAATGTGGACAAGCATTAAAAAAGCCATTCTGGGCGAAGCAATCGACGGGAAATTGCCCGCGCGGGTGCAGGATGCCATCACGCGCCAGCAGAGCCAGTCGGAAATCCTGATCGCCTGGGTGCAGGTGTTTATCGTCATTACCTTCTCCACCCTCTATGCCCTCTCGCCAAAGACCTTCGCCGCCGATGTCATGTTCGCACCTGTGCCGTATGCGCTTATGATCTACGGGCTGTTTACGGCGCTTCGCCTGCTGCTCGCCTATTTCGGCAGGATGCCGTGGTGGTTTATCAGTCTCTCTGTCATCGCCGATATGGCGCTTTTGATGTTCCTGATCTGGAGTTTTCATATCCAGTATGAACAGCCGCCATCCTTCTATCTGAAGGCACCGACCCTGCTCTATGTCTTTATCTTTATCGCTCTTCGCGCCCTTCGGTTCGAGGCGACCTATGTTCTGCTCGCGGGAGCGTCGGCGGCGATTGGCTGGCTTATCCTGTTGGGATATGCCGTCCATATTGACGGCGGCATGGCGCAGATCACCCGCGATTACGTTGAATTCACCATGTCGCATAAAATCCTGCTCGGCGCGGAGTTTGACAAGGTCATCAGCATTATCGTGGTCACCCTCATCCTCGCACTGGTCATTGTGCGGGCGCGGCGGCTACTGATCCATTCCGTGGCGCAGGCAACCGCAGCAGAGGATCTCTCGCGCTTCTTCTCACCGGAGATCGCGGCGCAGATTACCCATTCAGAAAGCTGGATCGAGCCCGGCACCGGCGAAAGTCGTCAGGCGGCAATCCTGCATTGCGATCTGCAGGGCTTTACCAAGCTCTCCATGGAGCGGCCCGCGAATGAGGTGATTTCGCTGCTGGCGGAATATCAATCCCGCATGGTGCCCGTAATCCAGAAGCATGGCGGCACCATCGACAAGTTCCTCGGCGACGGCATCCTAGCGACCTTCGGCGCGGCGGTCCCGACGGAGCATTACGCAGCCGATTGCCTCCGTGCAATGGAGGATCTGAGCAAAGAATCGGTAGCTTGGTCAAAGGACCGGGAAGCGGACGGAAAAGACCCGATGACTGTCCGTTTTGTCTCCGCTGTTGGCGCGATTGTGTTCGGCGCGGTCGGGGACAGCAGCCGGCTTGAGTACACGGTGATTGGGGAGCCGGTCAATCTCGCCGCCAAGCTCGACAAGCATGCAAAAGATGAGCAGGCCACTGGCGTCACCACAAGGGACGCGCTGGAACTCGCCCGCGCGCAGGGCTATACGTCCAAGGCTAGCTTGGAAATTCGGGAAGGGCGGGCCGTTGACGGCATCAAGGGGACCGTCGATCTCGCCATCTTCCGCCCCTGATTCCCGTGTTACTTATACGGATCCGCCGCGTCGCGCAGGCCGTCGCCCAGGAAGTTAAACGCCAACACCACAATAATCACCGGCAGTACCGGATAGATCAGCCAAGGCGTCGTCGCCACCGCGTTGATATTAGTCGTCTCATTGAGAAGAACGCCCCATGACGTAATCGGTGGACGCAATCCCAACCCGAGGAAGGAGAGCGCCGTCTCCCCCAATATCATGCTCGGGATCGCGAGGCTGGCACTGGCAATCAGATGGCTTGCAAAAGAGGGCAGCAGGTGACGGCCGATAATCCGCTTAGGCTTGGCGCCCATCAACTGCGCGGCGGTGCAGAAATCCTCCTCCCGGAGCGAGAGGAATTTCGATCGCACGGCACGCGCAAGTCCCGGCCAGTCGAGGAGCCCGAGAATTACCGTCAGCCCGAAGAAGACAAGGATCGGCGACCAGGTCACCGGCAGCGCCGCGGACAGCGCCAGCCAGAGCGGCAGCTGCGGCAGGGATTTCAGGAGCTCGATCGTTCGCTGGATGACATTGTCGATCCAGCCGCCGTAATAACCGGAAATGCCGCCCAGAATAATGCCAAGGGTGAAGCTGATGGCGATGCCGATCAAGCCAATAGAGAGGGAAATTCGCGCACCATAGATAATACGCGAAAGAATATCCCGCCCGAGCCGGTCGGTCCCAAGCCAGAAGAAGGAAGCCAGTTTCTTGTCATCCGGACAGACGAGATGCAAATTCGCCTTGAACATTCCCCAGAATTTATATTCATCTCCGGCGCAGAAGAAGCGCAAGGGATAAGGCTTGTTGCTATTGATCTCATATTCGCGCTTCAAGGTTTCCCGGTTGAGCCGCTGCTTATAGCCATAGACGAAGGGACCGACGAGCTCGCCATCATGAAAGAGATGGATCGACTGCGGCGGCGCGAAGATATATTTCGTATGTCGCGTCTGCAGATCATAAGGCGCCAGAAATTCCGATATCAAGATGGATAGATAGAAGAGCAGCAAGACAATCCCGCTGATGACCGCAATCCGGTGGCGGCGGAACTTCCACCACATCATCTGCCATTGCGACGCCATGTAGAAGCGTTCCTGCTCGGGCGTGAATTTCTCCACCGAGTGGGGGTCAAACGGTTCGCGGGAATACCAATGCTCGAGCGGCGGCTCCTTGTTGGGTCCGGTTGTCTCCGTCATTTCGTCGCCCCCCCGGTCAATCGAATGCGTGGATCAAGGACCGCCAGTAGCACATCGGAGACAAACATGCCGACCACCGTCAACAAGGCGAGAAACATCAGGAGAGAGCCCGCCATATACTGATCCTGGTTCCGCAATGCCTCAAGGAGAAGCGGGCCAACGGTTGGCAAGCTCAAGACCATGCTCACAATAACAGAGCCGGAAATCACATCCGGCAGGAGATTGCCGATATCGGCGATAAACGGGTTGAGCGACATGCGGATCGGGTATTTGATCAGTGCTTTCAACCGCGGTACGCCCTTCGCTTTCGCCGTCGTCACATATTGCTTTTGCAGCTCATCCAGCAGATTGGCTCGAAGGCGCCGGATCATCGACGCTGTCCCGCTCGTGCCGATGACGACTACCGGGACGATCATATGATCGAGGACCGACATCGCCTTCTCAAAGCTCCATGGCTGATTGATATATTCGTCATCCATCAGCCCGCCGATGGAAACACCGAAATAGACGTTGGCGTAATAAAGCAGCACCATGGCGAGCAGGAAATTCGGGGTCGCGAGGCCAAGATAGCCGATCAGGGTAAAGCCATAATCACCGATGGAATATTGTCGGGTCGCTGAATACACACCGATGGGAAAGGCGACGATATAGATAAAGAGAATGGTCGAGAAATTGATCAGGAAGGAGAGGCCAAGACGATCCCCCACAACCTCTTTCACCGGTAGATCATAGGCGAAGGACTGACCCCAGTTTCCCTGTATCAGGCCGGAAAATCCGTCCGGACCGGGCCAGAAGCCCATCCAGCGCGCATATTGTTCAATCGGCGATTTATCAAGGGCATATTGCTCCCGATAAAAGGCGATTTTCGCCATCGCCGACGCGGATTCGCCCTGGGAGCGGAGTTCTTCAAGCTGGTTGGAAAGGTAATCACCAGGCGGTAGCTGGATAATAACAAACGTCAGAATACTGATCACCAGCAGGGTGGGAATCATAATCAGCACTCTGTGTACGAAATAGGTAAACATTCAACTCTGCCCCGCGAGGTTCCGATTTTTCATCGGGTCCGCCTCATACCATTGTCGCATTGTTCGCCGAAATGCGGCGCGGCGTCAACCGGTGCACTGAAAAATGCGGTGAATGCTCTGATTTCGCCTCCCCTCACTGCTCCGGCCTCCCTGAACGCTTACTCTTCAAACCAGAATAAATCCGGATGATAAATGCCGAACTGCGCCCCGGGGTCCCAGTTATAGATACCTTCCCTTGGGACATTCCGCAGCTTATCGGAGACGACAATGGGCTGCAAAATTGCCCCGACGACACCGATGGTGAATTGCTGATCCGCGTGAATTTGCAGCATTTTCCGCCAAATCTCTGCTTTTTCATCGTCATCTGTGGTTGTCAGCCATTTATTGTACAGCTCGAACAGATGCTGCGCTTCGGGCATATCCACGGGCTCCCCGGATTTACCCTTTGTCTCGAAATACTGGCCCCATTTCGGCCATTGATAGCTGGTCTGACTGGTCGGCGCGCGGGTCGCCGGGCTGGACTGCGCGGTCGGCACGCCATCTTCAAATCCGGACCAGACGGACATCGCTGTCTCCCCGGAGAAAATGCGGTTTCGGAACACCGCCCGCTGGGACGGCTTGGTGAAGACTTCAATGCCGATTTGCTTCCAGGATTCGTTGATCAACTCCAGAATATCCGACTGTTCCGTCTCCTCGCCCGCCGTTTCAATCACGATCACCAGCGGCTCGCCATTGGGCATGAGCCGCGTGCCGTCATGATTGCGCGCCGTCAGACCCATATCGTCGAGCAAGCTGTTGGCCGTCTCGATGTCGAAAGTCGCCCATTTGGTGCGTAATTCCTCGGTATAGAAGGGGCTTTGCTTCTGGACCGCGTTATTCCCCTCCACCGCCAGACCAAAGAACAGGATATCGTTGATTTCCTCCCGATTGATCGCAAGAGATAGCGCCCGGCGGAAGCGCGCATCGCGCATCAGCTTGCGCCAGGTCGGGTTCTCACTGTTGAGATTGGGATAAAGCGTGAAATGTGAGCCGCGGCCGGTCTCCCAGAGCAGCACCTTATAATGGGAACGCTGCTCATTCTCCTTCAAAAAGGTGGCGTCCTGCAGGCGCAGACCCCGGGCCTGAAGATCTGTATCCCCGGAGGCGGCCTTCGCCGGGATCAGCTTGCCCTCCGACACCGTGTAAATCAGCTCATCGATATAGGGCAGTTGCCGACCTTCCGGATCAACCCTGTGGAAATAAGGGTTTCGCTCGCCCACGAACCGGGTTGCCGGCGCGGGGGTCGTATTGCGCCAGGGTTGCAACGTCGGCAGTTCCGGGTTATCGAATTTATAGAGGTTATCAAGGCGGTTATGGTTCGCCGCCCAGGCCTTGAGCTTGATTTTCTGTTTCGGCGACAGTGTTGAGCGGTCAACATATTCGATATGATGATTTTTCAGGTAATGTGACGGGCGATAGATGAGGAGCGGGGCCGCACCGGCAAGATTGGCAAGGAAATTGGGGTTCGGGGCAGACCAGGAATAGATAACAGTCAACGGGTCGGGAAACTCGACCTTCGGGAGTTCACCGTTGACCAGTAGTTCCGCCGGCGGACCTGCCGGAAAAAGCTTCGGGTTGTTAGCCGTATCTTCCCACCAGTAGCGGAAATCCTCTGATGTGAAGGGATGACCATCGGACCATTTATGCCCCTCCCGGAGTTTCATGACGAAAGTCCGGCTGTCCATCACCTCCACAGAGGCAAGGATATCGGGCTTGATCTCAAAGTCTTTCGTATAACCGACAAGGCGGGCATAGCCGTTGACGAACATGAGTTTCACATCAGCGGGGCTGCCGACCAATGTCCTGAGCGTGCCGCCATATCTGCCGATCACTTGATCTTTTCCGGGCGTTATCACCAGCGGGTCCTTCGGCAAACGTTCCGCCATCGGAGGGAGAGTGCCCGAAGACACCGAATGCTGGAAATAGGGTACTTCTGCAAGGGCGGCGCCCGCCGGGATCGTACATATCAGCGCCGATACGGCAAATGCCTGCGATACTTTGCGCCATATTCTCATAGCCGCAATTCCTCCAGATCCGTATTCTCATGCACCCGGACAAAATGGCCCTCCCCGATATCCATCATGACGGGGCTTGTATGCACATCGGCGGTAAAAGGCGCGGGCCAGAGTTCCGGATTGGACGCCTTTTCCTCCACCAGGTTAGAGAAATTGAGCCGGTGATTGGGGTCCGGTTCCGGCACGGCCGCCAGAAGGCGTTTCGTATAGGGATGCACCGGATTTTTAAACAAAGCCTCTTTCGGGGCAGTTTCGACAAGCCGCCCCTTACACATCACGGCGATCCTGTCGGCGATATAATCGACCACGGCGAGGTTATGGGAGATAAACAGATAGGTCAGGCCAAGTTCGGCCTGAAGGTCTTTCAACAGATTGAGGATTTGCGCCTGAATGGAGACATCCAGCGCCGAGACCGGCTCATCGCAGATCAGCAGATCGGGCTTCAGCGCCAGCGCCCGGGCAATACCGATCCGTTGCCGCTGGCCACCGGAGAAGGAATGCGGATAGCGGCGCAGGAAGCGGATATCGAGGCCAACCAGCGTCATCAGTTCCTTCACTGTTTCCTCCCGCTCCGCCGAGGTGCCGACGTTATGGATAATCAACGGTTCAGAAATGATATCGAACACCGTCATTCGCGGATTGAGCGACGAGAACGGATCCTGGAAAATAAACTGGACCTTATTGCGATAATCAAAAAGCTCGTCGTTGTTAAGGGCGAGAACATCGATATCGCGCCCGCGATCATTATAAGTCACGCTTCCGTCCGTCGTTGTCAGCGCCCGCAAGATAAGCTTGGACAGGGTCGTCTTACCGCATCCGCTTTCCCCTACGAGACCGAGACATTCACCCGGCTTGATAAAAAAGCTGACATTATCCACCGCCAGCACTTCGCCTGCCGGCTTCGCCCCGAAAAGCGAGGATTTCCGCGTCGTGAATTTCTTGGTGAGATTGCGGACGTCAAGGATCGGTTTCTCGTCACCCGTCGCAATCGGGCGCGGGTTGGCCTGCTGCAGAAACTTGCTGTCCGCCTCGCGCTTGATCTCGCGGATCGGGGTCAAGCGCTCTCCCGGCTTCATGTCGAACCGCGGAATGGCCTGCATCAGGGCTTTCAGGTAGGGATGCTCCGGATTCTTGAAAATATCCTCAAGGGTGCCCTGCTCCATGACCTTGCCATGATACATCACGACAATCTCGTCCGCCATGCTGGCGACAACACCCAGATCATGGGTAATCAGCAAAATTGCCATGCCGAGCTGCTTTTGCAGGTTCTGCATCAAGTCAAGTATTTGCGCTTGGATCGTCACATCAAGCGCGGTCGTCGGTTCATCCGCGATCAACAGTGCGGGCTTGCAGATCATCGCCATCGCAATCATTGCCCGTTGCCGCAATCCCCCTGAAAGTTCAAACGGATAGGTATGAAACGCCTCATCCGGCTCGGGGAAGCCCACAAGGCGCAGCATGTCGACGGTTATCTGCACCCCTTCGGCCTTGGTTTTCTTGTGATGCAGATGCAGGGCCTCGGAAATCTGGTCGCCGATTGTATGGAGCGGCGAGAGGGAGGTCATTGGCTCCTGAAAGATAATCGAGATACGCCCACCCCGAATATTGCGCATTTCCTTGCTGTCCGGCTTCAACTTGGCGATGTCGTAAAATACGCCGGGTTTTTCCGGATCGAAGAAGAGGATTTCTCCGCTGGTGATATGCGCCGGTTTCGGCAGAATGGACATGATCGCCTGGCTAATCACCGACTTACCCGAGCCGGATTCGCCGACCAGTGCAACCGTCTTGCCGTCGGGCACCCGAAAGCTGACCCCTTCCACCGCCCTGATCGTGCCTTCCGCAACCCGGAATTCGACCTTCAGATCCCTGACCAGCAGCACATTCGTCATCGGTTCGCCATCCCATAGGCAGTTGAGGGGGTACGGGCCTGTCGCACGATGCCAAGGGCCTGCATGTTTCGCACCGTATTCCGATCGGGAACAAGACCGTTTTCCGCCGCCGCCCGCGCGGCCCGCTCTACCAGCTCCTCAAACCCGCCGATGGTTGAATCGATACTCAATCTTACGCCCCCGCCTTTCAGCTTCAGATGCATCCAACCCGCTTCCCGATCCCGCCGTGTCGAGTAGTAATTCAGGTTAAATCCGTCCAGTTCCTCCCATTTTATGCGTCGCTCTACGGGACCGGACATGATAATGCCAGCGCCGCTCACCTCAAACCGGGTGAATTGCCGGAAAATTGCCCGCAAGCCATATAGAATGAAAGCGCATAGCAAAAATACCAGCAGGTAAACAATGACAGATATCGGGTTTAACAACAAGAGTGGAACGAGTGTTCCGACAATGCCAAAAAAGGCCCGTATATAGCTGCCCAGAAGGCTCTTCCTAGGATATGTGAAGACCTGAGTCATTCCAGTGCCTGTTCCGCCTCCTGATGAAATGCCGCATCCGGCAATCCCTCCACCAGCGCGAGTGCCCCTTCGATGGTGACAAACCGCACCGCCGGATGATCCGTCAATACCGCCAACAGCTTATAGAGCGCCGCCCAGATTTCCTCATCATGCACAAGATGATGGGTAAGGAGGCCGGTCGGCTCCATTGGGTCCGCCTGCCGTTCCCGCCGCGCCGCCAGATGTCCTGTGACCATCTCAAGGAGATCTGTCTCGGGTACAACGCTTCTGTCTCCTCGCCAATTTACTGGATCAATATGCGTATTGATCTCTGCAAGCTTCGGCCGGATCAACGCCGCCTTTCGCGCCTTGTAGCGGGAAACGCCGATAAAGCCGAGATTAGCCAGCACACCAAGATGGTTGTCGGCAATCCGATTCCAGGGTGGCACCATTATGGGCACAAACTGGTCGGCAAAAATCCGCGCAAGTGTCTCTTTTCCTTGTGTTAAGTCAGCGGTCACTTCCTCGGCCGGGCGGTTTTCGGGGAATTCCGATTTCTTCTCCCCCTTGGCGGCAAAATTCTCATGGGAGACCCCATGCTGGAGGATCGCGCAATGTTCCAGATGATTGACCAGCTCCGCATCCGCATTGGCAGGGATGACAGCAAGTGCGAGCGGAAGGTCAAAATGCTCCTTCAGATGCAACAGCCGGTCGAGTGCGGGCGTCGGCGCGACCACGTCATCATCGCGCCACCAGAAAGTTGCTACCCGCCCCTCCGATCGCCAGAGGTCGAGTTCGCTTTTCAGGCTGTTCCAATCGCTCATCTGCTCTTATCTGCCCATTTTTTCAGCAATTCTATCGTTTTTACCGCGCCATTTACATCAATTTCCGCCTGCGCCGGCGGGCCATTCAGGGCGCCATCCACCTTGGCCGCGAGAATTTCGGGCGTGAGGCCCTCTTCATCGGCAATCTGTAAAACGCCTTTCTCGGCAAGCAACCGGGCGCGGAGCGTCTGTTCAGTCTCCAAACCGCCCGCATAGGGCACAATGACCGCGCGGCATTTGGCGTGGAGGGTTTCCATCACCGTATTATAGCCGCCCTGACTTATAGATAGCGCAGAATTCATCAAAAGCGTGGTGAAATCGGCCCGTGCGCGCTCGACAATCACACCCTCAGGCGCTACTGCGGTGAGCTCTTCAAAGATTTCCGTCTCTACCGTCGCGCCGACCATTATCCGCCAGATCAGGTCCTTCGCAGAGCTGAGCGCTCGCGCCTTCATCGCTGTTTTCAGAAGATTTGTGCCGACGGCCCCGCCGCCACTGGAGACAATCACCTCGCCTGCGCCCGGCGCATCCGGCCCACCTTTTACGCCCGTATGATCGACCACATAGCCGGTATAGAAGATACGATCCTTGATCCGCTCCGTATGCGGGAAGGTCTTGTCGAGCGAGATCAGGTCCGGATCGCCATGGACCATGACGTAATCGAAATATGTCTCCACCAGACCCAACATTTCATCATTCCGGCCCGGCTTTGTCTGCGCCACGAGGATATCCCGGACAGAAGAAATGATGAGTGGGCGCACCGTATCGGCCCGCGCCGCCTCCAACAGCGGGAGCAATTCGAAGCGCATTTGCCGCCGACCAAAGGGGAACAGCTCGGTAATCAAGATATCAGGTTTATGCTCGCGATAAATGTCGAGGAGCATATTTGCGCGTTTCTGCCGCCATTCATCGTCGATCTGCTGGCCCTCTTCATCAACCAGCACCTTGAAATAAAGATCTGTCGCGCGCGTCGCGGGAAGCTGGATCAGCCGGGCGCCACCGAGATCGACATCAATCTCATGCCCGCCGGAGACAACCGTCACATCGAAACCCTCGCGCATCATGTTGCGGGCCAGCGTCGCCGTCCGCTTGAGATGCCCGATACCAAGCAGGTGCTGGACATAGAACAGAATTTTCAGCGGGTTTGATGGCTCTGTCATGCGTCTTCCATACTGATATTAATGCGCAGCGGCAGAAGGCCACCGTCGGAGCTTACCTCGAATAGATGGCCGGTCGCCCAATCGAACTTGACCGGCGCCTTGTCCGTCATATCCCAGTTATAGGCAAGAGACTTTAACGCGCGTATGACACCTTTGTGGGTGACAGCAATAGTATCGGCCTCTAGCCCCTGAAGCCAGGGTTTCAGCCGCGCCGCTACATCAGCGGGACTTTCCCCACCGGGCGGCGTCATGTTAAGGCCGCGGGATTCGTTGTATTTGAATTCCGCACCATATTTTTCACTAAGATCGGAAAGCGTCTCCCCCTCCCATTCCCCCCAATTCATCTCGATCAGCGCAGGCTCAATTTTAAGGTTCTTTGCCCCCAGCAGCTCCGCCGTCTCGCGCGTACGCTTCAAGGGGCTGGAGGTCCAGTTAAATCCGCCAAATTCAGCGGGCAGGCGCATTCCTGCAAGTTCTATCCGGCCAAGTTCACTGAGCGGAATATCTGTGCGGCCCTGAATTTTTCTCTTCAGGTTCCATTCGGTCTTACCATGCCGAATGACCAACAGCCGAACCATCAGAGTGCCCTCCCAATATGCGTCTTTAAAATCTCCGCCGCCTTGGGGAGGGTCCGCTCCGTCCGGACAAACCGCTGCCCCGCGCGCGCCATTTTCTCCCGTAAGGGAGCATCGGCGAGGAGCCTATCAATCGCGCCCGCAAAGGCAACCGCATCCTCGGGCGGAGTGAGAAGGCCGGTCTTGTTGTTCATCACCACATCCGGCACGCCGCGAATATTCCCGGCCACCACGGGAAGACCGCATCCTTCCGCCTCCAGAAAGGCCATACCGTAGGCCTCTCCGCAGGCAGGCCAGACATAGAGATCGGCGTGCTTGTACCAGCCGGGCAAGGCATCGGGCGTCATGGCACCAAGATAGACCGCCTTGTCGTCAAGGGGGGCGAGCACCGCTTCCACCTCAGGCCGTTTCTC
>NZ_JARGOQ010000028.1:34087-42076 GCF_029233945.1 Sneathiella sp.
CCCATCTGCCAATCGCCTGTCGCGCGTTTCGGCGCATGACTCGCCTCCGCCACAAAATAGGGGATTTCTAGTGCACGACATACCTCCGGGCCGATCCAGTCCGGCGCCTTGTGATAGACATGATAGGTGAACCAGCCTTTCGGGGCCTCTTCCGGCCGGTCACGCCATTTTTCGATCAGGGCGGCGGCTTCCTTCGCTCCTTTTTCTTTCATCGATTGCTGAAATTCCGCGTCCCCCTTGCCGTCAAAGCTCCGAAGAGTGGAGACAAGTTCCGGCGCGAATCCCGCCAACTCCAGCGCCGCCCAGAGCAACCGCCCCATGCGCCTGTCGCCGGAGGGGACCGGATGATCGGGCGATTTCATGGGCGCATAGAAGGCGAGTTTCACGGGTCGGTCCCGGTTTTACGCGGCGGGGAGGGCGCACCCAGCTTTTCGGCGAGGCTGCCGATCCAGCGGTTTGCATCGAACAGCTCGCGGAGGCGTTTGTTGCCCGTCTCGGCGAACTGCTGGCGCAATGCAGGCTCCCGCAGCAGGCGGGTGAGTGCCACTGTCATGGCACCCGGGTCCCGCTCCGGCACCAGAAGACCGGTTTCCCCGTCGATTATCAACTCCGGGATGGCGGATACATTTGTCGCCACGACTGCCGTCTTCTGGCTTTGCGCCTCCATCAGGACGTTCGGCAGGCCGTCCCGGTCGCCATCCTCGGCGATGCGGCTGGCCAGCACGAATATATCGGCCTGTTGCAGCGCCTTCAAGACCTTCTCCTGCGGGAGGGCACCGCGCCAGTCAATTTTTTCGGCAATCCCCAGTGCTGCGGCCTGTTCCCGCAAGGCACCCAGAAGCGGACCGCCGCCGATATGAGTAAAGGTCCAGTTGAGATCCACCGGCAATCCCGCCAGCGCCTTCAGGAGATCATCATAGCCCTTCTTCGCCACAGCGCGACCGACCGAGACAATCTCGACCGGCGATGCGGCCTCAGAGCCATCACGGACATGGGTACGATCTGCAAAATCCGCGAAGCGGCTGAGATCCAGCCCATGATACATCAGCGAGACTTTCGACGGATCAGAGACAAGACCGGAGAGATAATCCGCATTGACGGAGGTACAGGTCACCAGCCAGGAAAGATCATCCAGTTTTTCACGAAGCTCCCATTCGGGGGAGGTCCAGATATCCTTGGCATGGGCCGAACAGCTCCAGTCCAGGCCTTTCATCTGGCTCGCATAGCGGGCAACAGAGGACGGTGTATGCAGGAAGTGGGCATAGACCATCGCCGCATTTTTGGGCATTTCCGCCGCCAGAACCAGCGCCTGACCGAAACGGCGAACACGGTTGGGTGTGAAATCCCGCCGTAAATCCTTCAGCCAGACAGCCCACGCTTTTTTATAACCGGTAAGACGCCGCACCCGACACCAGCCTTTCAGAACCCGGATCGGCTCCTGATACAGATATTCCGGCAGGTAATTGACCGGCGCGGTAATTTCCCGATGCACCGGATGAATTGCCTTGTCCGTCGGGTGGCGCAGGGAGACGAGCGCGAGATTTAGGCCAAGCCGCTGCAGCGCCAGAAGCTCCTGCGCGATGAAGGTTTCCGACAGGCGCGGATACCCCTTCAGCACCACGACAACGACTGGGCTCTCATTTTCTGGGGTCGGCATGGCGCTCCGGCTAGGAATTAATGTTCCGGCATTGTTAAGGGCAGACGGCAAAAAATTCAACATGCAATGCGGTAAAGGTCACAGATCACGCGGGTTGTGAGAAATTTCCTCCTTGCAGCAAGGGATAAAACTATGAAAAACTGTGCCGTCAGCGGGCCTGCATATTCTGTGAGGCCGATGGGAACTGGGCAGGTCGCGTTCAATGGAACATAATATTTACAAGTATATTCTGCGCTACAGCAAGAAGCAGCAGGTCATACTTACCATCATGTCCATCCTCTCCTTTCCTGCCCTCTATTACTATCTTGAACTTCCGAAAATCATTATCAACCAGGCCATTCAGGCGAATGACATCGCCTTCCCGGTCGAATATGCCGGCGTTGAATTTGATCAGATCGCATTCCTCTATCTGACCGTCGGGCTTTTCCTCCTGATGGTGATCGTCAATCAACTGTTCAAATATATGATCAATGTGTATCAGGGGATCACCGGGGAGCGGATGCTGCGACGCCTGCGCTACGAACTTTACTGTCGCATCCTGCGCTTCCCCATGCCGACGTTCAAAAAGAAAAGTCCCGGCGAGATCATCCCGATGATCACCTCGGAGGTGGAACCGCTTGGCGGCTTTATCGGGGAGGCGTTTGCCCTGCCGATCTTTCAGGGCGGCTACCTTCTTGTTATCGTAGGGTTTCTTGTCGTCCAGAACTGGATAATGGCCGTCGCTGCCATTGCGCTCTATCCGTTGCAGGCCTATTTTATCCCAATATTGCAAAAGAAGGTAAATCTGCTCGGTAAGACACGGGTGCGGCTGGTCCGCGTGCTCTCCGACCAGCTTGGTGAGGCGGTGAGCGGAGTGGAGGAAGTCCACGCTCATGACGCCTCCAGCAATATGCGGGCGCATTTTTCCAATCAGCTCGACAAGATCTATACCGTTCGCTACCGCATTTACCTTCTGAAGTTCGTTATCAAGTTCCTCAATAACTTCATCCAGCAACTCGGGCCCTTCTTTTTCTACGGCATCGGCGGCACCATGGTCATCAACGGCACGCTGGAAGTCGGTACACTGGTTGCCGCGATCGGCGCGCATAAGGAAATGGCTGCGCCCTGGAAAGAGCTTCTCGCCTATTACCAGCGGCGCGAGGATGCCCGCATCAAATATGAGCAGGTGATTGAGCAGTTCGAACCCGCGGGTATGCGCGATGCCGATAATCAGTTGATTGAACCTGAGGAAATTCCGCACCTGGAAGGAGAGCTCGTCGCCAGCAATATTGAGCTTTCCGATGATACGGGCTCTAAAATCCTGGAAGGGCTAAGCACGCGCTTTAAACTCGACGAACGCATAGCCATCATCGGGCCGGCTGGGTCCGGGCGCGAGTCGCTCACCCATGTGCTGGCGCGGCTGATCGATCCGGACCGGGGGCGGCTGATGGCTGGCAATGTGAATATGATCACCGCACCGGAAGCCATTGTCGGGCGCAAGATTTCCTATGTCGGGCAACATGGCTATGTGTTTAATACGACATTGGGGGAAAATCTCTTCTTCGGCCTGAAGCACCGACCATTGCATGAAAAAAGCTACGCTGGCGATGAGGAGCTGGAACGCAATACCTATATCAAGAATGCGGAGCTAACGGGCAATTCCAGTGATGATATCGAGGCGAACTGGCATGATTACAAACTTGCCGGCGTCGCCGATGAGGATGAGTTAAACGCCCGCGCGCTCGATATTCTGGAGATGGTGGATCTCAGCGAAGATGTCTACCGCCTCGGCCTGCGAAGCACGATCAACCCCGAGGAAGCGCCTGAAACGGCGGAGTTGGTGCTCGCCGCCCGGCGACGGGTCTTTGAGAAAATCGAGAACAACCCCAGCCTCAAGAATATGATCGAAGCCTTCGAACGGAACCATTACAACACCAATGCTTCCGTTGCTGAAAACCTCCTGTTCGGTACGCCCGTTGGTGAAGAGTTCGATCTCGACCGGATGGCGGAGAATGAATATGTCCAGAAGATCATCGAAGAAGCTGGCCTGACCGAAACCTTCCTCAAAATGGGATATCAGGTCGCCACCCTGATGATCGAGCTGTTTGCCGATCTGCCGCCGGACCATGAATTCTTCCAGCTATATGGCTTCATCTCCTCCGATGACCTGCCGGAATATCAGGCCATGATCAGCCGGATCGATTCCGAACGGCTGGACAATCTGCGCGAAGAAGACCGCCTGCGCTTCATGTCGCTGCCGTTTAAGGTCATTCCGTCCCGTCACCGCCTTGGCGTACTGACCGACGATATCGAAGAAAAAATTGTTGCCGCACGTCATCGCTTTGCCGAGGAACTGCCGCCGCATCTGAAAGACAGCGTCGCCTTCTTCGATGCGGATGCCTATAACGCCGCCACAAACCTTCAGGATAATATCCTGTTCGGCAAGATTGCCTTCGGCTTTGCCCAGGCTACCGAGAAAATCGGCGCCGCGCTTGCCGAAGTAGTCGAGGAAATGTCGCTCCGAAGCACAATTATCGCCGTCGGGCTGAACTTCACCGTCGGCACGGCGGGTGCCCGCCTGAACGCAACCCAGCGGCAGAAACTCTGTATCGCCCGGGCAATCATTAAAAACCCGGATGTGCTAATCCTCAACCAGACGACGTCGGGATTCGATACTGCGACACAGGCGCGCCTGATGAAAAGTATCCTCAACGAGTTCAAGGGCCGCTGCCTGATATGGTCCCTTGATCATGCGGAGAAAACGGCCGACTTCGATCATGTTCTGATCATGCGGGGCGGACGAATTGTGGAACAAGGAAGCCCGCAAAAACTAAAAGAGAACAGCGCGCCATATAAAGAATTACTGGCGGCGTCCTAGAACCGCTAAAGATAGAAGGGAGAAAATCCGTGAGCTTGAAAGAAGAAGTTGAGATCCTCCGGCAGATACCCCTGTTTGCGAAAATTGAGCCGTCCAAGATCAAACTGCTGGCCTTTACGTCGGAACGGTTGACATTCCAGCCAGACGATCTTGTATGTGAACAGGGTGACAATGGCGATGCCGCCTATTTTATTATGGCGGGGGAAGCTGATGTCATCGTCGAAACCCCGTCCGGCCCGCTGACCGTTGCAACCCTTGGCAAGAATGACGTCGTCGGTGAGATTGCCATCCTCATTGACGTCCCCCGCACCGCGACGATCAAGGCGAAGACGGAGCTGACAACCCTTAAGATCACCAAGGATGTCTTCTTCCGGATGGTCACGGAATTCCCCGAAATGGCGGTGGAGATGATGCGCGTTCTGGCCGAGCGTCTGGTCCGCACAACGGATGATCTGCAAAAAGCCAAGGAAATGATCCGGAGCGACGACTAGCGGGCGACGCAAGCCCCCTTTTTTGAGTAGAGTGCGCGTATGAGTAACCCTTTAAAGACGAGCATGACATGACCGGCTGGCTATCGGCCCTTTCCGTCTATCGCGATTGGCGCATCGTCAGCATTACCCTGCTCGGTTTTTCCTCCGGCGCCCCGCTTCTTATGACCGGGGGAATTTTGCAGGCCTGGCTGACGCAGGAAAATATCGACCTCACCGCCATCGGACTGTTTACCCTTGTTGGGTTGCCCTATACCTTGAAATTCCTGTGGGCGCCGATAATCGACAATATCCGTATTCCCGTTCTTTCCAGGCTGGTCGGCCGGCGGCGAAGCTGGCTGCTGCTGTTGCAGGCCTTCCTGATCACCGCCATTCTCGCTCTTGCCTTCAGTGAGCCGAGCGACAGTCTCCTCTATGTGACGATTGCGGCCCTCGCCGTGGCCTTCGCCTCTGCTTCCTATGATATCATCGTCGATGCCTTCAGGATCGAAATCTGCGACGAGAAAAACATGGCGGCGGGTGCGGCGACTTATGTCTATGGCTATCGCATCGCCATGTGGCTCACCGGCTTTTCAAGCCTTGTCATCGCCCAGTATTTCGGCTGGATGATCAGTTATATGGTCATGGCGTCCTTTATCCTGATCGGCACGGTCACGGTTCTGTTCACGCGCGAACCAAAGACGCAAATGACAAAGCCGGAGGATGAATCGGCCCCGACCGCAAATGCTTATCTCGATTGGCTGAAAACCTCCATCATCGATCCCTTTGCCGATTTTATGAAAAAGCCGGACTGGCTGGTGATCCTGCTGTTCGCGGTGCTCTATAAATTCGGGGATGCGCTGGCGGGCGCCATGGCGACACCCTTCTATCTGCAAACCGGCTTTACCTTGATCGAGATTGCCGAAATCTCCAAGCTTCTTGGCACGGTCGCCACATTCGGCGGGCTGTTTATTGGGGGCTGGCTGCTCGCGGCAACGACAATGTACCGAACGCTTTGGGTTTGCGGACTGCTGCAAATGCTCTCCAACCTGATGTTTGCCGCCCAGGCCGCCATCGGCCCGGACCTTGCCTTCCTCGCCCTCACCATCGGCCTTGAAAATGTAGCGAGCGGGATGGGCACCGCCGTCTTCGTCGCCTATCTTTCCAGCCTTTGCAACACGGCCTATACGGCAACGCAATATGCGCTCCTCACCTCGCTGATGGCGGTGGCCCGCACGGTGTTGGTCTCCCCCGCCGGCTGGCTGGTAGAACGAACCGGCTGGATCGAGTTTTTCATCCTGACCACAGTCGCGGCCGTACCGGGACTTGCGCTTCTCTGGTATCTCTCTTATCGTCAGCCCATCGAACAACAAGAAGGGGCCAGTTGAACCCCTCGGGAGGCCTGCCACAATGAATATCGCAAATCTGCTGGAGCGGACCGCAAAGACCTATCCGGATTTACCGGCCCTCGCCTATGGCAAGGATATCGTCGCCACCTACCGCGACTATGCGGATCAGGCGGCGGGGCTCGCCGGAGCGCTCCGGGGCAAGCTCGGCCTGAAGGCCGGAGATCGGGTCGCGCTGATCATGAAGAACCATCCGGAATACTGGATCGCGCTGTTTGCCATCTGGCGCGCCGGGCTTGTCGCGGTTCCGGTTAATGCCAAGCTGCATATCAATGAATTTTGCTATATTCTGGAAAATTCCGACAGCCGCCTCGTCTTCGCCACGGCGGAACTGGCGGACGAGCTTGTGCCTCTCATACCGGAGCTTCCTGAACTCGAAACCGTGATTTCCGTCCATGACGAAAGCTATCAAGCACTCAAAACGGAAGCCCCTCTCGAACTGCAGGAAGCGGCGCCGGACGATCTCGCCTGGTTGTTTTATACTTCCGGCACCACCGGCAAGCCCAAGGGCGCGATGATCAGTCATCGCAATCTGCTGACCGCCGTGCTCAGCTATTTCGCTGATGTTACCGCGCTTGATCCGGGCGATGCGGTCATCCATGCCGCGCCGCAAACCCATGGCGCGGGCATGTATGGCCTGCCGCTGATCGCCAAGGCGGGCATACAGGTAACGCCACTAAGCGGCGGTTTCGATCCAGCCGAGACGCTGGAGCTGATTGCGCACTACCCCAATTCCTGCTTCTTCTTCGCGCCAACGATGATTCACCGGCTGATTTCCAGCCCGGCGTTTGAAGGCGCGGATACCAGCAATTTAAAAATCATCGTCTATGGCGGCGGACCGATGTATGAGGCGGATATCCGCCGCGCCATTGATGTACTCGGTCCCCGCTTCGCCCAGATTTACGGGCAAGGGGAATCGCCGATGACCATCACGGGCCTTTCCATGGCGCAGATCCGCGATGAAAACCACCCAAGGCGCAGCGAGATCCTCGCCTCTGTCGGGATTGAACGCACCGATGTCGAGGTGAAAGTGTTCGATGCCGATGACAATCCACTTCCCGTCGGCGAAATCGGCGAGATTGTTGTGCGCGGCGACGTCGTCATGCTCGGATACTGGAAAAACCCGGAGGCGACCGCCGAAACCCTGCGTGGCGGCTGGCTGCATACGGGTGATATGGGCTGCTTCGACGCGGAAGGCTTCCTCACCCTTAAAGATCGCTCCAAAGACATGATTATCTCCGGCGGCACCAATATCTATCCGCGCGAGATCGAGGAGTCGCTGCTCACCCACGCAGGCGTCGATGAAGTCTCCATCGTCGGGCGGCCGCATGAAGACTGGGGCGAGGAAGTCGTCGCCTTCGTCGTTCCTCGCAAGGGAAGCGCCGTGACGCCCGAAGAGCTGGACCGCCACTGCATCGAGCAGATCGCCCGCTTCAAACGACCCAAGGAATATTTCTTTGTCGATGAATTGCCGAAGAATAACTATGGCAAGGTTCTCAAGACGGAATTGCGGGAAAGGTTGGGCGGCTAATCACCACCAGATAATCAGGTCAGCTTGCGGATCGCCGCCGCCGCGACGGAAACATTATCGACCCCCCAGAG
>NZ_JARGOQ010000028.1:42176-45778 GCF_029233945.1 Sneathiella sp.
AGGTCAGCTTGCGGATCGCCGCCGCCGCGACGGAAACATTATCGACCCCCCAGAGACCGTCATTATACATAATGAAGGGAGCGGAGCCGGACCAGGCGAGGACATTGCTGGTCATGCCTGGTACATATTTTTCCTTGTCATCCTGATAGGGGTTGGGGGCCTTCGCCTCGCTCAGCCGAAGACGAATATCCCCGCGGTTTCCTTTAAGCCGTTTGAGTTGAAAGTTTGAAACCTCTCCGGCGAGAAATGCCGTTTCATGCACCCGGAACAGGCCTTTACGCAGGATAACCACGCGTTTGTCCGTCACGAAATAGGCGGTGCGATGGGCGCGCCATCCATAGCGGAGCGGGCTTAACAAAAGCCAGAGAGACCCCAGCGCCAGTACTATTTCGGGCAGGCGTGGATCGCTGACTCCGCCCGACACCCAGGCGAAAGCGACGAGCAGGGCGGTCAGAAAGGCGCCACAAAGGCAAAACCAGAAATTAAAGAAGAGCGCGCGAAAAATGCCGGGCCGTCCCGACCAAAGCAGGGTTTCATCCGGCCAGAGAACATGCGACCTAAACCAGATCTCGGCGGGAGAAGGTGATGGCTCGGCTGGGGTCATTTCACTTCCTCATGATTTACGGTATATATTAAAGGCAAAGGGCGCGCGCATACAAACTCTGAGGCGAAAATGAATAATAATCTCACACGACCGGTCACGGATGAGGAAGTCAGGACATTTCAGGAAGATGGCGTTGTTTGCCTTCGCGGGTTTTTCAATATGAATTGGATTGAGCGCCTGCGCGATTTGATTGATGAGGATATTGCCAACCCATCCGGTATGGTCAAGAGCATCGACGCGGAGGGAGCAACCGGGTTCTTTTTCGGAGATACCTTTGTCTGCCATCATCTCGACGGGTTCAAGGATGCTGTTTTCAATTCCCCGGCATCGCAGATTGCCGCTTCGGTGCTGAAAGCGAAGAAAGTCAATCTGCTGTTCGACCAGATTCTGGTGAAGGAGCCCGATACCTCCACCCCGACTCCCTGGCATCAGGATTATACCTACTGGCCCGTCGCCGGCGATCAGATTGCAACGCTTTGGCTCGCGCTTGACCCGGTCACTTTCGAGAGCGGCGCGGTGGAGTATTTGCGCGGCTCTCACCGCTGGGGCAAAAAGTTTCTCGCCATCAGCTTCGATCCGGATCAGAAGTATGAGGAGGAGTTACCGGAGGTTCCGGATGTGGAGGCCGCGCGCGAGGATTATGATATCGTCTCCTATGAGCTGGAACCGGGCGATTGCACGCTGCATCACGGCCTGACCCTGCATGGGGCGCAGCCGAACCGGATGCCAAATGTCCGCCGCCGCGCCTATATCCAGCGCTGGGCCGGTCACGATGTCACCTATAATCCAAGACCAAATCTTCAGAAGATGTTGCGCGATCCGATGATTCCAGCTGGTGCGCCGCTGGATAGCGACCTTTTCCCCGTAGTCTGGCAGGCCTAACCGGCTTTCTGCGAACGCGAGGCTGTTTCCTTATCCAGATATAATTTTTCAAGGGCCGCCAGCCCCTTGAAGAGCGCCTCGCTGTTTTGCTTACCGAGGCGGGCAATCAATTCATTCTCGATTCCTTGCATCTTCGGCACCAGATTCTCATAGGCTTTTTCTCCCTGCGCCGTCAGGGTGATGCGTTCCAGCCGTCGGTCAGTCTCATCGACTTCCCGCGCCAGCCAGCGTTTCTTCTCCAGCGCAAAGATCGCCCGGCTGACTTTCGTTTTATGCATGGTCGAATAGTAGGAAATCTCGGTCGCGGTCATCGTTCCCTTTTGCCCAAGCAGCGCAAAGGCCCGCCATTCCGAACGGCTCAGCCCATATTCTGATTTATAGGCAACACTCGCATTGCGACTGAGCGTTTCCGCCAAACGATTGAAACGATATGGCAAAAATTCTTCCAAAACGAGACTCATCAAAAACTTTCTTGATAGTTACAAACACGACTGTTACATATGTTACTAATTTAGACGGTATAGATCAACAAGGATTTGTCCCCATGGCTCTTGCCTATATGACCGGTTTCAATAATCAGTTTGAAACGGAGGCTCTTCCCGGCGCCCTGCCACAGGGGCGCAACAGCCCCCAGAAATGCGCCTATGGCCTCTATGCGGAGCAATTCTCGGGCACAGCCTTTACGGCGCCCAACGCGACGAACGCCCGAAGCTGGCTCTACCGGATGCGCCCGTCTGTCCGCCATATGCGTGAGTTCACACCCGCAGATCGGCCGTTCTGGAAATCAGCACCTGCTGTGTATGAGAATGCGCCGCTCGGACAGTTCCGCTGGAACCCGATCCCCTTGCCGGAGGACACGACGACATTCATCACGGGCATACGCACCATTACGACGGCGGGCAGTGTCCTTTCCCAGACTGGCATGGCGGCGCATGTCTATGTTGCGAATAGCGACATGACCGATGACTATTTCTTCAATGCGGACGGAGAGATACTGCTGGTACCGGAGATGGGACGGCTCCGGATCGTGACCGAGCTTGGCATATTGGAGGTCGAGCCGCTGGAGATCTGCGTGCTGCCGCGCGGCATGATGTTCCGGGTGGAACTGATGGACGGGAAAGCCCGCGGCTATATCTGTGAGAATTACGGGCCGCGCCTCACCCTGCCGGAGCGCGGTCCGATCGGCGCAAACGGCCTCGCTAATCCGCGCGATTTCAAATATCCGACCGCCGCTTATGAGGAAAAAGACAGCCCCTGTCGGGTTGAAACAAAATGGGGCGGGAAGTTCTATGCCACGGAAATAGGACATTCCCCCCTCGACGTGGTCGCTTGGCACGGGAATTACGCGCCCTATAAATATGACCTTCGTCATTACAACACCATCGGGTCTATCTCCTTCGATCATCCGGATCCGTCGATCTTCACCGTCCTGACCGCGCCAACAGGTGAGCCCGGCACCGCGAACATCGATTTCGCGATCTTCCCGCCGCGCTGGCTGGTGGCGGAGGATACTTTCCGCCCGCCCTGGTATCACCGCAATATCATGAGCGAGTTTATGGGGCTTATTCAGGGTCAGTATGATGCGAAAGAGGAAGGTTTCGTTCCCGGCGGGATCAGCCTGCATAACATGATGCTGCCGCACGGGCCGGACACATTCGGCTTTGAAAAGGCGAGTAATGCAGAGCTTGCGCCGCAGAAGCTCGATGACACCATGGCCTTCATGTTTGAAACACGGCTGCCGCAACTCGTCACCGAGTTCGCCGCCCGCCATGACAGCCTGCAAAAGAACTATATTGATTGCTGGGACGGGCTGGAGAAGAAATTTGATGGAACGATCGAGGGGAAGGAATGAAGCTTGCAACCTTAAAAGACGGCAGCCGGGACGGCAAACTGGTGGTGGTTACAAAAGACCTTTCCCGTTGCATCGCCGTGCCGTCGGTTGCCGCCCATTTGCAGGGCGCACTCGATAGCTGGGAGGCTTCCGCCCCAAAGCTTCAGGAAATTGCGGACAAGCTCGAAAGTGACGCTTCTTTCGGAGAGCGCTTTAACGAAAGGACCGCCCATTCGCCGCTGCCGCGCGCCTATCAATGGGCCGACGGCTCGGCCTATGTCAATC
>NZ_JARGOQ010000092.1:0-2727 GCF_029233945.1 Sneathiella sp.
CATGGTGGGGAATCGTCTAATGGTAGGACAGCGGACTCTGACTCCGTCAATCCAGGTTCGAGTCCTGGTTCCCCAGCCAAAGGTTTTCTAGCCCCTGCAATCCTTTGACTGACAGCGTGTCTTGAAGCTGACCGCGTTTGCCGAACTTTTACTTCCCGTCTTCGGCTGAACCGAAACCGTGACATCCTGACCAACGACAAGCCCGGAGAGGGAAAGGTCGACAGTGACCTTCTCGACTAAAATGACTGGCTTAGACAAATCAGTTGCATTCAATATTTTGTCAACTGTCTTGTTCTTATCTGGAGTTGGAGAAACCAGATTTATTGCCGACAATGTAGCCCCTTTGACGACAATTTCGGACAAGGATGCTTCCAGTTTGGACCGATCGATGGCAATCCTTACTGTCCCGAGCCCCCCATCAAGCACTGCAATTTCCGTCGTTGTGGCAGAGATTGCGATTTTTTTAACAGGTTCAGAAGCTTTGAGGTAAGTAATCTTGGTATAATTTCCCTCTTCCTCATACCGTTTTTTCTCTACGGCCTTTGGTGTGCCGCCCGTTCCATCAGATGCCACATGATCAGACACTCCCAAGAGAGATGCCGACTTATACTCGTAATTTGCTTCTATGCGCACCCGGCGGAGATTTAACTTGGCAGAGTCTATATTCTTTACACCGACAGCTGATATGGAAGGGAAAATAAACTTAAGGGTCTGCAAATTTTCAGGGCCGCTAACAGATACGTCGTTTGCTAATACCACCTTTGTTGTGGGTTTATCCTGTTGATTTTTCCCCTTAATCTCTATCCATGCCGTTATTTTGTCCTTAGCGAGCCCTTTTCCACCCGCTATTGTCGCCGTCATCGCCGATTTGCCATTATCCACCAACATAAATGGTTCGGTTCCCTCAGGAAGTTCTGGTTCCACAGGAAATGGCAATTGGAACGTCGCCTTGTTAATCTGGAAGCGTGACCGGTTCTTGGCAATTGTTATCCAAAGTTCTAGGTACCTGCCCTTGATCTTATCAGAGTTTACGCACTGCATTTTTTCCTCAGGGTCTTTCGGAGATTTACCTTCTTCGTATTTATTGCATCCATCAGCTTTATCGACCCGTTCTTTAAACTTTTGCAGATCGTTTTTTTCTATTATGTCCGTAAGATCATAGATGAAAGTATCAAAGCTATTGGTATCCACTCCATCATTGCCAAATTGTTTCCAAATTTTATCGAACCACTTGTACTTTGACGGATAGTCAGAACGCTCCTCTGACAACACATCTCCTGTCTTCCGGTCACGGAATTCCGTATGAGTAACGAGTCTTACAGTTGGACATTTGCTTTCATCCCCGGCTAGACATTCTTCTCTCCTGTTGTCATTTTGGTCCATATAACTTTGAGGAATGAGCAAGAGTAGGAATACATCGTGATTGCGCGGTGTCATGGCGTACTCAACCGTCGCCTGCCAAGTCGCCCCAATGCGCGCCTGAATGACATTATCCGTATTTCGGCTAATGGTGAGCTGGCTATTGGTATCACGCGCGAGAATAGACTTGAGACTGGAGTTCAATGATTCAACATTTACACCAGCGTTAAATCCTTGAATCAGAGCGCTGAGTGCCAATTGCAATTGTTTCGTTGCATTGGCTGTCCGGCTACCCTCTGAAAACTCGAAGCTATCCGGAGCGAGAAGTGGGATAACATAAGGAAGCTTTCCCTCCTGCTTATTGGTTGAACCGGTTGTCTTGACCGTGCAAGCGCTATTACATTGGTCATCTTCGACACCAAAAAAACCAATTTGCGAATAAGCGTCATAAGGCAGTCTTCGCTGGTAGGGTACTAGACTGACTTTCAGTTGAACAACGAAGGGAACGTGACCATGCCGTCTCGTTGCCATTTCAATGGACTCGGTAAAAAGACGAACCTGCTGGAACAACGCCGCAGCTGCGGGATAAGCAAGATAAGCATTGGTTCCAAGTGCATCCGACCCTCCTCCGGGCGGAGTCAATGCCGTGGCATTCTGCCCGGCTAGAGAATTACTGGTGGATTCCGGCTGTGTGCCAGGCCCTTTATCTTTCGTCACCGTGCTTGTCGTTTGACTCACACCGTCAGTTGTTGCCGTCGTGGACTGGGAGGTTTTAGAGGAGGTCGGAAGGCCTGCCGCCAGACTAACATTGAGGGCTTCCAAAAACCGGACATCCGTCTGGCTGGTGACCCCGATTGCCTGCGCCAGCGCGGTGCTGCCGTCGATCCTGAAGTCAGGATTGAGCTTGCCTGCAATTCGGGACCATGGCGTGACGCCAACGACAGCAATGTGCACAGATCCTGCGTCGAATTGCGATTCCGCTTGATTCTGCTCTTCCTGAAAATTCCATGACTTTGAACTGTTACAGGACGAGAGAAAAATTATCGTTGCGATAATAATGGTGGCCTGCGCCAGTGTCTTAAGCATCGTTTTGCTCCCCTTCAAAAACAATATCAGCCGAAACATCTGGAATTATTTTCTACAAGTGAAGCAACCTATGTTGTCGAACAAAAATTACGAATATTTGCAATTATTGAACAGATGTTAATACAACCATATATATTAGATTGTGTCAATTTTTACGAAAATTTATGAAAATTTAATACACTTATAGATTAACTGCACGAGCGGAGCGGTATCGCCTTTAAAGGGGCTCAGGTAAAGCGTATGCACCATCACCCACGTCGATTTGTCTTGTTGGGGTTCGTT
>NZ_JARGOQ010000092.1:2737-6466 GCF_029233945.1 Sneathiella sp.
GCCCTCACGTCCGGAGGGCGTCGCTTTCGTCCGTCGTCTCGCTCGGTGGGGCGAGGAGGTTTTGGCTGCGGGCGTTGAGGCGGGAGGGGAGTTGCAGGAGCCCGGTCGGCACACGGATTTCCTTGGGCAGATACGACCAGACAAGCAAGGTCAGCAGCACGCTGAACGGCGAAAGCAGCAGGCTCAGCATCGCCCAGGTGATCACGCCTGCGCCGAGGCTGGTGATATTCTCGGAGCCTTCCAGCTGCGAGATCAGCACGATCAGCACGGCGAAGGCATGCGGAATATACAGCCCGATCATCAGCGCATCCATAAAGCGCCGCTCTTTCCGGCGGTGCCAGACACGCTGATAAAGCCGGACGGTCACAAAAGTGAGCGGCGCAAAGAAAAAGAGGAGCAGCCCCGCCGTCCCGAGAAGGGAGAATATCCACCCGAGCCCCGTCATATTGCGCAGGAAAATATCGATCAATACCGTCACGCCGGCAAAGAACAGCGCGGCCAGAACCGGCGCAGCGACAATCCACCGCTCGGCGCGGGAACTGGCCTTGACGCGCTTGATCACGGCCTGCCGGAGCGGCGTCAGTTTTGCTTTAAGATCAGATAAATGCGGCATTTTCTACACAACAACATCTTTTGGAACCGCGACGATTGCCGACTATCCGGGATATGCGATCCAGATGTACCACATCCGTCATATTTGCCAAGCCTGATTTTAGTCTGCATCCGGCCGGTCGCGCGGCAGTCGCAGCGGCGCTAACGCGGGCCGAGGCCGCCGATAATGCCGGAGATTTCCTTGAATTCATGTGACAGTGCCTTAAGGGTTTTCGCCTGCTCCTGGCGGCTCGCCCCCTCCTGCTCCGTCTCCGTGGTCTCAAGGATCAGATCGAGCGCGGCAAGATTGGCGCCGGTCGCCCGGTCCGCGATCGATTTGCGGTTAAGCCGGGGCGCTTTGTCGAATTCGGATTTCAATCCTTCAACGAGCGAAGCCAGTTCCTGTTGCCGCATGACGAACCCTTTCCTGATAATTGCCACCCAAGAATAGAGCGAGAGGGTGAACGAAAGGTTAACAAAAGGCCTCCTAACGCCAGTTTATGGCGATTTCCGGGCAATGCAAACGACTTCTTAACCAATCTTCGCGAGACTGCGTCTTTAACCCCCCGGCGGGGCGCACGAAATCGCCCCCTCGCCCCAGGAGACAGCATGACCACGACCAAAGCAGAAAACCGCCGCGCCCATCGCCGCATTATGATGACCGGGGAGACAGAGATTGCCCATGACGGGGCCCGCCTGCCCGCGCGCATCCTGAATATTTCCCTCGGCGGGGCCGGGCTGCAGATGGATATGCGCCTGCCGGACGCCACGGAAATCAGCGTCGAGATCGAGAATATCGGCCTTATCCCCGCGCGCATTGTCCGCCAGATGGAGGACGGCGTCGGGATCAGGTTTGAATTTTCAGAAGAGAAGGAACAGGCCCTGATCCGGCAGATCGCCGGTCTGGTCGCAGCCAAGCGCCGGGAGCAGTTCTACGTGGTGAGCTGAGGACCTCAGCCGCCCTGGCGTCCGGCATGGAGCACCTGCTTGGCGTCTTTATGGAACATCTCCGCCAGTTCATATTCCTTGCGCAGGTCGAAAATTGATTTCTTCAGGTCGTCTGCCTTGAGTCCGCCATCCACCGAAAACTCGACAAGCGGCGCCGCGCCCGCGTTCGCCGCCAGATGAAAGCCCATACGCAAATAGGCTTCGCGGCGGTTCCGCACCCAAATCTCCAGCGCATCAACCTGTTCCTGGGTTACTTCAAACATTTCTTTTCGTCCTCGGCGTTGTCTCGTCAATTAAAAGCAGAATGCAACCAACTATTAACCTTGTCTGTTTATAAAAATCAGATGACAGGTGATTACTGTCCTAAAGTATGTGAGATAAATGTTAATCTAGTCTTATCAAAGACAAGACAGGATTTGGACAAAGAGAGTACCGCATGACATCAATGACGCCGCAAGAAATCATGGAGATGCTGGCCGAGCACGGAAAATGGCTGGCAAACCCCAAAAAAGGCGCCCAAGCGAACTTCAAGCATGCCGATTTCACCGGGGCGAATTTCGCCGGAGCCAAGCTCCAGAAATCCTGCTTGTCCGGTTGCAAACTCTCGCGGTCCATCTTTCGCGGGGCCAACCTGATTTCCGCCGATCTCTACGCCGCGGACCTGACCAAGGCGGATTTGCGCGACAGCCTTCTTATTCGCGCGGATTTACGCGGCGCGGAGCTGAAGGGCGCGAAGCTGAACGGCGCGAACCTGCAGGAAGCGGACTTTCGCGGCGGCTCCCTCATTCTGTCGGGCGGCGAGACGGTCACCTTCCCCGCAAGCAACCTCTCCAACGCGGAGATGGAGGAAGTGGTCGCGGAAAAAGCCAATTTGAACGGCGCCAATCTTTCCGGCGCGGCGCTCGGGAATGCGAATTTCGCCTATTCCCAGCTGCGCGGGGCGAACCTTGCCAATGCCGACCTGCATGGCGCGGGCTTCATGGGCTCGGACATGTCGGGCTGTGACCTGTCCGGTGCCGATCTTGCCGGCGCGGATCTTTCCAATGTCAATCTGTCCGGTGCGAAGGTCGAGGGCTGCAATTTCGAGGATGTGAAGCTCGACGGCGCGAAAACGGAAAATGTCGATTTCTCCAAATCCAAATCGGTCGCCGCGCATCTGGTGCCGGAGCCGGAATCAACCCCGCTCCCGCCGAATTTGCAGGCGATCTTGAAAACGCATTTCCTCTGGGTGGAGACAAATGGCCTCAAGGGCGAGCGTGCCGACCTGTCGGGCATGGACCTTTCCGGCATGGATCTTTCCGGCTGCGCCATGAGCGGCGCGACCATGAAGGGCGCCAACCTCAAGGGCACCAATCTTCGTGGCAGCCAGACCGTGATGAGCGATATGTCCCAATGCATCATGGAGGATGTGGACCTCACCGAGGCGATGATGGAGGGGGTCAATCTCTCCCGCTCCAACCTGAAAAATGCGCAGATGAAAGGCGCGATCCTCACCGCCGTGGACCTGAAGGGTCCGAACGGGGAGCCGCTGGGCAAGAAATGGCCCGCCAACCTGTCGGCGGCGAGCTTTATGGGCGCGGACCTCGAAGACGCGGACATGACCGACGCCAACCTGATCGACGCCAATTTCAAGGGTGCCAAGCTAAACGGCGCCATTTTCGACGGCGCCGACATGGAAGACGCCCAGTTCGACAAGAAAGTCAGCGCCTAGGGGCGACCCCTCAGTTCAGTGAATCTTCTGGTCGCCGGTGCCGCTGGCGACTTCGTAGACATGCACGAAATAGCCGGCCATCGGGTTGCGGTCCAGATACTCGATCAGGTAATCGCGGGCGGCGGAACTCGCATCCGGGATCACATACTGCCACAGCGGCTCCATCGGGCTGGTGTTTGTGTCATGATGGGGGATACTGATCGTGCCGGCCCAGTTCACGTCGAACCCGTTCAGGTAATTCTCGGCGTAATGACGAAAGACGGCGGCTTCGTCGATATTCACCCCGGCTTTATTCTCGAAACATAGGCGCAAATTCATGAGTTCTCTCCCGTCACTATGGATCACGGCAACCGCCATGGATATCATGGCTATATGTAGTGACATGTTGTGGAAAATGAAAGGGATCGGGACGCGGCCGGTTATTGCCGGTGGTATCCCCTAGGAGAATCGAACTCCTCTTTCCAGAATGAGAATCTGAT
>NZ_JARGOQ010000029.1:0-40124 GCF_029233945.1 Sneathiella sp.
GTTGCCGGGGTGTCGCGGGATATTTGCAGGCTTGGCGCTAATATTTCCGTTCGATAGCAAATCCTTTTTCCTTGAGTAGAGAGAGAATTCCTTCATCCCCTGGAAGATGAAGCGCGCCGATACCGACAAACGCGTTCCCGCGGGCCAGTTCGGGGAGCATCCGTTCCACCATGCGATGGTTTCGGATGTAAATAAGATCCGCTGTCATTATCTTGCTGAGCGCCGCACTCATATCTTCAAGGGTTTCTTCAAGGTCGCAGGCGATCCAGCCCGTATTGCCGGATAGATAATAGCTCGTCATTTGTTCGAGTTCTTCATCGAGCTCGGAATGTTCCGCCATTGCCTGATCCAGATATTCAAGTTGCACGGCCCCTGACATGGAGTTGAAAATATCCAGCTGCTCTTTGTTGCTCTCCAGGGAGATGACACGCTTGCCAGCGTTTCGGGCGGATTTTTCAAGTTCCTTATCTAGCAAGGTAAGGGTGCGGCTGTCATTTCCTCCAGCAGGCAAAGGCTGGCTGATAATGGTTGCTGCGGCCCATATCTTTATCCGGTCGAGCGTGGCCGGGGTCATTCCATAGGGCGCGACGAGCCTTGTGAGTTCTGTAAAGCGGTTATCGCCGATTTTTCCTCGCAAGCTTTCTCCGGGTTTGAGTAACAGCAGTTGCTGGTTGCGGGCCAATTCGTCATCTTTTAGTGAAGTTTCAAAGATTGCCGTGCTGGAGGCGATGAAAACCTGCATGACCACGCCGGGAAGATGGAGGATACGTGGATCCCGTGAATGCATGGTGCCAAAAATATAGCTCGGCGGAGTGCCCTCCCGCGATATCTTCCAGAGGCGCCCTTCATCGAAAGGCCGATCGGCGCAGTTTTCCGGCGGAAGTGGTTTGGCGAGAGCAGGGGATGACGACCCCACGGACAGGAGCAGGAAGATAAAGGCAAAGAAAAGCCTTGCAAGCATCGTCATTGATAAACCTCGTCAATTGCGAATACGCCGGATAAATCCTACACTAGCATATAGTTTCGTATTTTCACCTGGTAGCCGAAAAAGGAGCGAAGAGATGATGGCCGTTGAATACTATCAAATGTTTTTGAAGCGGTTATTGATGCTGACAATGCTCTTCACCGGAATGGCGGCGACGGTTCATGCCTCAGAGGAGGACGTGGTCGTCTTCGCGGCGGCCAGTATGTCTGAAGCCATATCAGCGCTGGGCACAGAATTTGAAAAACGTACCGGCTTTCCGGTCATCGCTTCCTTCGCGGGGAGCGGAACCCTGGCGCGTCAGATAACGGAAGGCGCGCCAGCAGATATTTATATTTCAGCGAATTTGTCCTGGATGGACTATCTTGATCAGTCGGCTTTGCTTGAGCCGGGAAGCGAGGTGGTAATTGCCTCTAATAAGCTGGTTCTTGTGGCCCCAAGTGAGACAAAACTTCCAGACCCTTTCCAATTCGAGAAGTTGCCGGTTATTCTCGGGACGGGACGGCTTGCAATCGGTAACCCGGCGCATGTGCCCGCAGGCACCTACGCGAAGGCGGCACTTGAATCACTCGGACTGTGGGAGAAAATTGAGGGTAATCTGGTGATGTTGCCGAATGTCCGGGCGGTTCTGGCCCTTGTGGACAGGGGGGAGGTGCCGTTCGCGATCATCTATGAAACGGATATGCGGCTTGCTAAGAATATTCAGCTTGCCGCCGTGTTCCCGCGTGATTCCCATCCGCCGATTTCTTATGCCATGGCGAAGATTAAGGGGAATGACGGCCATTCAACCGGTCTATTTTATAAATTTGTGCGATCAGAGGAGGGGCGAGAAATTCTCCGGCGGCATGGCTTCCTCGCGTTCGAGAATTAGCCGTTGCGGGATCGCCCGCCAAGCACATGGCCGCTTCCAGACCGTCCCTTGCTTGAGCGACCTTGCGGTCGACCGGTGTTCGGACCGCCAATGCCAAGCTCACGATCCTGCAACTTCTTGATTTCATCGCGTAGCCGGGCTGCTTCTTCAAATTCCAGGTCTCCGGCCGCGGTACGCATTTTCTTCTCAAGGTCTTCGATATGGGCTTCAAGATTATGCCCGATCATATGACTTGCATCTTCGAGACCCAGGCTGACGTTATAATGATCTTGCTCATAGACGCTCTGCATGACGTCGCCGATATTCTTCCGGATCGACATGGGCGTGATGCCATGTTCTGCGTTAAACGCCTCTTGTTTATCCTTGCGCCGTTTGGTCTCATCAAGGGCGAATTGCATGCTTTTCGTGATCTTGTCCGCATAGAGAATGACGCGGCCATCCACATTCCGGGCCGCACGGCCGATTGTCTGAATCAATGAAGTGGAGGAGCGGAGGAAGCCCTCTTTATCTGCATCAAGGATCGCCACAAGCGCGCATTCGGGGATATCCAGTCCCTCCCGCAGCAAGTTGATGCCAACCAGCACGTCAAAGGTGCCGAGGCGGAGATCGCGAATAATTTCAATGCGTTCCAGAGTGTCGATATCCGAATGAAGATAGCGGACCTTGATGCCGTTTTCATGGAAATACTCGGTCAGGTCCTCCGCCATTTTTTTGGTCAGGGTGGTAACCAGCACGCGCTCGCCTTTCGCGGCGCAGAGCTTGCTTTCGCGCATCAGGTCGTCCACTTGCTGTTCAACAGGACGGATAATGCAGTCTGGGTCTGTCAATCCGGTGGGGCGGATGACCTGCTCCACGAATGCACCGCCGGTTCGTTCCATTTCCCAGGGACCGGGAGTGGCGGAAACGAAAACGGTCTGCGGCCGCATGGCCTCCCATTCCTCGAACTTGAGTGGACGGTTATCCATGCAGGAGGGCAGGCGAAAGCCATAGTCGGAAAGCGTTGATTTTCGGCGGAAGTCGCCTTTATACATGGCGCCGATCTGGCTGACGGTAACATGGCTCTCGTCAACCATCAGCATGGCGTTGTCCGGCAGATACTCAAACAGGGTCGGCGGTGGCTGTCCTGGGCCGCGACCGGATAGATAGCGGGAGTAATTCTCGATCCCCGCGCAGGCACCCGTTGCTTCCATCATTTCGAGGTCAAACATGGTCCGTTGTTCCAGACGCTGCGCTTCAAGTAGCTTGTTCTGTGCGTCAAACTCCGCAAGGCGGGATTTCAGCTCCTGCTTGATCTGTTCCTGCGCCTGTTTCAGGGTCGGTTTTGGTGTTACATAATGACTGTTCGCATAGACGCGTACTTCCGAGAGGCTGCCTGCCTTCTCTCCCGTCAGGGGATCAAACTCCGTGATACTTTCCAGCTCATTGCCGAAAAGTGAGAGGCGCCAGGCGCGATCCTCCAAATGGGCCGGGAAAATCTCAACGGTGTCGCCGCGCACCCGGAACGTACCGCGCGTAAAACTTGCATCATTCCGGCGGTACTGGATTTCCACCAGCTGACGGAGCAGGTTCTGCCGGTCGAATTCCTTGCCGACTTTCAGATCAAGGGTCATCTCACTATAGGTCTCAACCGAGCCGATACCGTATATGCAAGAGACCGAGGCGACGATGATAACGTCATCACGTTCCAGAAGGGCGCGCGTGGCCGAATGGCGAAGCCGGTCGATCTGCTCATTCACCGAGGCGTCTTTTTCAATATAGGTATCCGTCCGGGCGACATAGGCCTCGGGCTGATAATAGTCATAATATGAGACGAAATACTCGACGGCGTTGTTGGGGAAAAACGCCTTCATCTCGCCGTAGAGCTGCGCGGCAAGCGTCTTGTTATGGGCGAGAATGAGGGTGGGCCGTTGCATTTCCTCGATAACCTTGGCCATCGTGAAGGTTTTACCGGAGCCGGTTACACCTAGGAGCACCTGATCTTTTTCATGCTGTTTTATGCCCGCGACAAGGTCGCTAATGGCCTCGGGTTGATCGCCGGCCGGTTCATATTCCGAGACGACCTCGAACGCGATGCCGCCTTCCGACTTTTCAGGCCGGAGCGGACGATGCGGAATGAACGGCGCCGAAGCGTCTTCCAATCCGGATGTTTCATTTTTGTTCTCAATTTGCATAGATTGGTTATAGGGTGCTTGACCTCAAATTTCCAACTATATCTGAGTCAGTTTATGAAATTTTGGTGATTGGCTGCGGTGGCCAATATCAGGATTTGAGGGTGCCGCCCGGACGTCCTTGGACAGGGGGAAGGGGACAGTTCCGGGCGGCGGCTTGAAAGACTTAAGACTGCCAGAAAGATTTTGCAGTTTCTGATTTTGCTTCTGAGGCGGAAAGCCCCATGTCGGTTAAATATACCTTATCCAGGCCGGCAAGCTGATGCCGCATGGTTTCCCGTTCCTGCCATTGCATAATTGTTGAGGCAATAGATCCGATGATGCCGTTGCCGCTAACATGTCCATTGGCAGGTGCAAGATGTATGTTTCCGCCATTTATATATGATTTTGTTGCCATTTTCCTATTCCTTCACTTACGTAGAGGAGCCTCCTTGCGGGCTTCTCCGGTTATTCTGATGGAGTATATTTGACAATTTTCAGACTTGATTACAAACGACAAATTCTAATAGAATGAGTTAGTTTTTCTAATCTGAAATGGGAACTGAATATGCGCCTTCCCCCTTTAAAGGCACTCCGCAGCTTTGAGGCCGCCGCCCGGCATTTAAGTTTTTCTAAGGCAGCGGAGGAATTGTTCGTGACCCCTGCTGCCGTCAGCCATCAGGTCAAGGCACTGGAGGATTGGCTCGGTGTTTCTTTGTTCAAGCGATTGAACCGGGCAGTTATCCTGACAAATGAAGGTCAGAATTATGTTGTCAATATCCGCAACGGCCTCGAGATGATTGGGTCGGCAACCGAGAAAATCATGCAGGAGGACGCATCCGGCGCGTTGCATGTGGATACATTGCCGTCATTCGCAGCGCGCTGGCTGTTGCCGCGCCTCAGCCGCTTTCGGGATGAACATCCAGATATCGACGTGCGGCTTTCCGCTTCCGATCATCTTACCGATTTCAACCGGGAGGATGTGGATGTCGTTATACGATACGGGCATGGAAATTATCCGGGCCTCCGGGTGGACAATCTCCTGACAGAGGAGGTGATGTTCCCGGTTTGCAGCCCGAGCCTGTTTGAAGGAAAGCATCCTCTGCGCACGCCGGAAGACCTTAAATACCATACATTGCTGCATGACGATATGCGGATTGACTGGCAGGCATGGTTGACCATGGCTGGAGTGGTGGATGTAGATCCGAAAAAGGGGCCAAGCTTTAACGACAGCTCCATGTTGCTCACGGCGGCGATGGAGGGGCAGGGTGTGGCTCTGGGCCGTAGTACGCTTGCCGCGGATGATCTGATTGCCGGGCGGTTAGTTCAGCCCTTCGATATCCAACCAATGCAGGCCGGTCATGCCTATTACCTTGTGAGTCCCGAAGATATGGCTGATCGCCCGCGCATTGCCGCATTTCGCCGCTGGATTCTGGAAGAGGCGTCGGTGAATTCCGGGCGGTTTAAATCCCGCACCGAACAATCGATTGAGCCGTCCTCATAAGAAGCGATTAGCTTCGTAGTTTATAATCGGTGCGAAAGCCGACCTGATGCTGTCTCCGGTTTATCAAGAAATTAGCTTCTGCCATCAAAAAGCGGGTGGTCTCAAGGTGGAATAAGCGCTATAGATCAGTTGCTTGTAGGCGCGCATTTGCGCCCTGAATTTACCCTAGCCGAGAGAGATGGGAAGTTATGTCTATTATTGCGGAAAGCCTGGGACGCATTAAACCCTCTGTTACCATTGCCGTGACTACCAAAGCAGCTGAGCTGAAGGCCGCCGGCCGCGACGTAATTGGTCTTGGCGCCGGAGAGCCGGATTTCGATACGCCGGACAATATCAAGGAAGCGGCAATTCGCGCAATTAACGAGGGCAAGACGAAATACACGGCTGTGGATGGCATTCCTGAGCTGAAAAAGGCGATTTGCGAGAAGTTCAAGCGCGACAACGGCCTTGATTATGAACCCTCACAGGTGACTGTCGGCACTGGCGGCAAACAGATTATTTATAACGCCCTAGTTGCCACGTTGAACCCGGGCGATGAAGTTTTGATCCCGGCGCCTTATTGGGTTTCTTACCCGGACATGGTTCTGCTGGGCGGCGGGGAGCCGGTGTTCGTGCCGACCACTGCGGCAAACGGATTCAAGATGCAGCCAGCAGACCTGGAGGCGGCCATTACACCGAATACCAAATGGCTGATTTTCAACTCTCCCTCCAACCCTTCTGGCGCGGGGTACAGCCATGATGAGTTGAAGGCGCTAACCGATGTGTTGCTGCGTCATCCGCAGGTCTGGATCCTGACGGATGATATGTATGAGCATCTGGTTTATGGCGATTTCAAATTTGCGACCCCGGCGGAAGTCGAGCCCAAGCTCTATGAGCGGACGCTGACGATGAACGGGGTTTCAAAATCCTATGCGATGACGGGCTGGCGCATCGGGTACGGCGCCGGGCCGGTTGAGTTGATCAAGGCAATGGCGAAGGTACAGTCGCAAAGCACCTCCAATCCCTGCTCCATCAGTCAGTATGCGGCTGTTGAGGCGCTGAACGGGCCGCAGGGCTTTATCGATGAGCGGGCGAAAGTCTTTGAAGAACGACGCGATCTGGTGGTCAGCATGCTCAATCAGGCCATCGGCCTGAATTGCCCGATGCCGGAAGGGGCGTTTTATGTCTATCCCTCCTGCGAGGGGTGCATTGGTAAGAAAACGCCGGAAGGCAAAGTGATCGAGAATGACTTCGATTTTGTCTCGGCTCTTCTTGAGACGGAGGGCGTGGCCGTCGTGCATGGAGAGGCATTCGGTCTATCTCCGCATTTTCGTGTCTCCTACGCGACGTCAACCGAAGCGCTGACGGAAGCCTGTGAACGTATTCAGCGGTTCTGTTCCAGCCTGAGCTGATCCGCAATAAATGGTTGCTAAAAGGCGGTCGATGATTCGGCCGCCTTTTTTTATGGCACCAACAAAGGGAAGAAAAATAAATCGGCGGCCGCACAATTCTGCGCGCTCCCGTAGCGTCGCGAAATTTTTTCTTGCACCGTTGGAGATGGAGGAGGAACATTAGATTTATCTAACAAATAAGGGAGGCACGTCATGGTCGTAGACAAGCCAAAGGGGCCTCGCAGCATCGCGCTGGTAGGCCCCTATTCAAGCGGGAAAACTACTCTTCTGGAAGCCATCCTGCATATCTGCAACGAAACAGACAGAAAAGGAAGTGTGTCAGCGGGCACATCCTGCGGGGACAGCTCCAAGGAAGCGCGGGAGCGACAAATGAGCGTAGAGGTAAACGCTGCCCATGCTCAGTATCTTGGCGATGAGTTCACTATTCTGGACTGCCCCGGTTCAATCGAATTTTTTCAGGAAACCGAGAATGCGCTTGCCGGAGTGGATGCCGCAGTGGTCGTTTGCGAGCCGGAGAGCGAACGTGTTTTGACACTGTCGCCATTGCTTAAAAGTCTTCAGGAAAGGGGGCTGCCGACATTTATTTTTGTGAACAAGATAGATAAGGCCTACGGCTCCGTCCATGATCTATTCAACTCCCTTCAGGCGGTGTCCGATCGCGCACTTGTCCTGCGTCAGGTGCCAATTTTCAGAGACAACATAATCAGCGGCTATGTCGATCTTGCCTCCGAACGAGCCTATGTCTATAAGGAGGGCGCTGCATCGCGCATCATCGACCTGCCGCCTGAAATGGCGGAAGAGGAGGGAACATCGCGCTTTGAGATGCTCGAAAAGCTGGCGGATTTCGATGATCATCTGATGGAAGAATTGCTTGAGGATATTGAGCCGGAGCAGGAGGAAATATATTCGCTGTTGCAGAATGACCTTCGCGACGGGCTGGTAACGCCGGTTTTCCTTGGCTCTGCGGAAAATGAAAATGGGGTGCGCCGACTTTTGAAGGCCTTGCGTCATGAAGTGCCGGAAGCTTCGATCGCCGCGACCCGTGCGGGATATGGCTCCAATTCAGACGACGTTGTTGCTCAAATTCTCAAGACCTATATGTCCGCCCAGGGTGGGAAACTGTCTTTAGCGCGCATATGGTCCGGACATGTTAATGATGGCGACAGCTTCGATGTGGGGCGGATAGGGGGACTCTTTCGGTTGCAGGGCGGAAAGTCTGATAAGCTGGATAGTGCAAAGGCGGGCGAGATCATCGCTTTTGGGCGTCTTGAAGCCGCGCAAACCGGCGATGTGCTTATGGCGGATAAAACAATCACTTCGCCGACAGACGCCGTTCTGGAGCCCGTTTATAGTATCGCGCTGGTGCCGGAAAAGCGCGATGACGAGGTAAAACTCTCTGCGGCCCTCAGTAAAATCCTAGAGGAGGATCCGTCTCTCAAGATGGATCATAAGCAGGAAACCCAGGAATTGCTTCTTTTGGGGCAGGGGGAAATCCATCTCAATGTTGCTCTTGACCGGCTGCGTAATAAATATGGTCTGAGCGTTAAGTCGCGCCGTCCGAAAGTAGCCTATAAGGAGGCAATCCGCAAAACCGCGAAGCAGCATGCCCGCTACAAAAAACAAAGCGGCGGGCACGGTCAGTTTGGCGATGTGCAAATCGAAATTAAGCCATTGCCGCGCGGATCGGGATTTAATTTCAATGAGAAAATAGTCGGAGGATCAGTCCCTCGCCAATATATCCCGGCGGTCGAGCATGGCGTGAAAGAATATCTCGCCGAAGGCCCGCTCGGGTTCCCGGTTGTTGATGTTGCCGTTACCCTGTTTGATGGACAATTCCACTCGGTTGACAGTTCGGAGAATTCGTTTCGCTCGGCCGCGCGGATTGCCATGAGCGAGGGCATGCCGAAATGCGATCCGGTCCTGCTGGAACCTATTTACAAAGTGGAACTCTCCATGCCGTCGGAATACACATCGAAAGTTAACAGCATTGTCAGCAGTCGGCGTGGACAGATTCTGGGCTTTGATGCGCGCGACGGATGGGAGGGGTGGGACGCTCTCGTCGCCATGATCCCGGAATCCGAAGTGCACGACCTGATCGTCGATCTGCGCTCCGCCACACTTGGGGTGGGAACCTATCGCAGTGAGTTTGACCACTTGCAGGAGCTGACCGGCCAGAACGCGGAAAAGGTACTCCAAAACCGGACCTGATATGGCATCCGCATACTGCTCACAGACAGTTGACTTGTAGTTGATACCCCGCCGCCCGATTATCTATCTGTAACAGTCGAATTACGGAAGGAACCGGGCGCGTGTTGATTAAAAATCCAAAAGGTTGGGAACTCCCTGAAGCCAAGGCAACGCCGGAAGGCGTTTATTTGAACCGACGGAATATTTTGAAAGGCATGGCGGGCGCTGGACTTATTGCCTCGATTGGCTCGAATACTGCGTTTAGCGGAGCATTTGCTGCGGAAGGCCACGACCCAAGCGCAAGCCTCTATCCGGTCCCACGCAATGATCAGTATAAGGTCACGCGTGAACTAACCCCGGAAAAAATTGTCACAACCTACAATAACTTTTACGAGTTCGGTTCCCACAAGGAGATTTACGAGGCTGCGCAAGCGCTCAAGATAAGGCCCTGGACTGTCAAGATAGATGGCATGGTTGAAAAAGAGATGGAAATCGACATTGACGATCTGCTCGCGCAAATGCCGCTTGAAGAACGTCTTTACCGGCATCGCTGCGTTGAGGCCTGGTCGATGGTGGTGCCGTGGAGCGGGTTTCCGATGAAGGAGCTTGTCAAGCTGGCGGCGCCGACATCCGGGGCAAAATATGTCGTCATGCAGACGTTTGAGGATAAATCCGTGGCTCCGGGACAGCGGCAGTTCTGGTATCCCTGGCCCTATACAGACGGCCTGACGATTGAAGAGGCGATGAATGATCTCACCTTCATGGTGACGGGGCTATACGGAAAACCCCTCCCGAAGCAGAATGGCTCGCCCTTAAGGCTCGCAGCGCCCTGGAAATATGGGTTTAAGCAGGTGAAATCTATCAATCGCATCTCCTTTACCGAGGAGCGGCCTGTAACCTTTTGGGAAACCTTGATTAAGAATGAGTATGGTTTTTGGGCGAATATCAATCCGGAAGTGCCTCATCCACGCTGGTCTCAGGCGAAAGAGAGAGATATCGGCACGGGCGAGAAGATACCGACCCTCCTTTACAATGGCTATGGCGAATATGTTGCCGATATCTATAAGGACATGAAAGGCGAACGCCTCTTTATGTGACCTTGCTTTGCGTCATCTATGCGTGAATTTTCCGTGCGTGGCAGTTTGCGAAAGCCGCCAGTTCTGCTATCAATGTGGAACGAATAAACTGGAATAATTCGAAACTACGCCAAGGAGGGCGATGATATATGGCCAGCGAAGGATACCACGAGTCAGTCGAGGAACTTTCTGATGAAACACGGGATATGCACAGGGCTATCGTCTCCCTGATGGAGGAACTCGAGGCTGTTGACTGGTATAATCAGCGTGTTGATGCATGCAAAGATGAGGAATTGAAGAAGATCCTCGCCCATAACCGTGATGAAGAGAAGGAGCATGCCGCGATGGTGCTGGAATGGATCCGCCGAAGAGATCCGATTATGGACAAGGAGTTGAAGGATTCTCTCTTCAAGGAAGGCCCCATCGGCCATCATCATGAATAACCGACCATAACAGACAAAAAAATGCCGGCCATATGAATGGCCGGCAAGTCTGACAGGAGGTGCATCTCGAATGGAGATGCAAAGGAACAAGTCGGATAGGGAGGAATCCTCTGCTCCTTGCCGGAAAGCCGGCACCTGAATGATATATATTTCAATATCACTCTTTTGTTATATTGGGTTTTGTCCGCGCTTGTGAATATGTAAACCTACATATCGGGCAAGTTTTTCAAATCTGTTGCAAAAAAAAGACCGGCCTCAATGAAGAGGCCGGCTTAGTCTAACAGGGAGGTATTGCCTTGCGGCAATACAGATTACATGTGATTGGGAGGAATACATGCAATCGATATCAGCAGGGAGCTGATATTAGTAAATGCTGCAATGCAACATTCATGCATTATAGATAGCCAATATCTACCATGGTTTCCACCGATAATATTGCAGTGCACCTATGCAAAAAACGCATATCTCTGAAAATCCCTATAAATCATGAAAAGCATTTGCAGGACTTATAGGGGTATATTTTATTGGAAAAAAATGCCGGCCAAATGAATGGCCGGCAAGTCTAACAGGGAGGTACTATGTCAAGAAGACATAGGATTGCAAAAATCAGGGAGGAGATTTTGCAATATCACGCGGGCTCAACGCCCTTGTGAAGACGATTATTGCGTCGCAACATCGCCTGCGGTCTTTCTATAAAAATTGGTAGCGTTAGAAAAGATCAATCTCGTCAATGCTACCATGCATCGCCTGCATGGCTCTGCCGGAAGTGCACTAAAATGCGTACTCTTTGATTTTCTGGATTAGAAAATCACGAAAAATTGTCACTCGCTTGGATTTACGCAATTCTTCCGGATAGACGTAGTAAGTATCGAAAGTCGGTCCCCCTAATTCGGGCAGAATACGAATGATATTGGTGTGACCATGGACAATATAGTCCGGCAGGCTGGCGATTCCGAGGCCGCTTTGTACCGCGAGCAGCAACCCATAGACATTATTGACCTTGAAAACCGGCTCTTTCGTGCGGCCTGCCTTGACCAGATCCTTCAGTAGCCAGTTCAAATTCGCGATATTGGTCGGCGCTTCATCACCATAGGTAATAAGGTTGCTATCCAGGATATCGTCCAAATGCGTGGGCGTGCCATGCTTCTTCAGAAAATCCGGAGAGGCGTAGACATGGTGGTTCACGGTCATCAATTTGCGCTGGATCAGATCGGGCTGAACTGGCGCGCGTAACCGAATGGCAATGTCGGCTTCGCGCATGCCAAGGTCAAGCTCACGATCGGCAAGGATCAGGTTGACAGTAATCTCCGGGTAAAGCTCGATGAACTCCCTTATTCGCGGTGTCAGCCAGTTGGCGCCAAGACCGACTGTCGCGGTTACCCTGAGCTCCCCGGATGGCTTTTCATGAGCATCCATCAACTGGGCTTCCGTCATGGCGAGTTTTGCGAAAACCTCATGCGCTGTCTGGAAAAGCAGCTCCCCCTGCTCGGTCAGCAGAAGGCCGCGAGCATGGCGGTGGAAGAGGGCGACCTGCAGGCTTTCCTCAAGCGCGCTGACCTGACGGCTGACGGCGGATTGGCTAAGATGCAAGGTTTCACCGGCGCGTGTAAAACTGCCAGCCTCGGCTACCGCATGGAAAATGCGTAATTTGTCCCAATCCATATCGATACTCGCGGTGACATTCCGGATGATCCGTCAGTTGCCCCCACGCTCTCCCTATTCGGCGGCTTCTGCCGAGGTGTTTTCATTTTCTGCAATGTATTTCTCGGCTTCCAGCGCCGCCATGCAGCCGGTGCCTGCGGCGGTAACGGCCTGGCGGTATATTTTGTCCTGAACGTCGCCACAGGCAAAAATACCGGGAATATTTGTCGCGGTGGAATCAGGGGCCGTAATCAGATAGCCTTCCCCATCCATATCGAGTTTGCCTTTGAACAAATCCGTGTTCGGGGAGTGACCGATGGCGATAAAGACGCCATGGACGGAAACATCCTGCGTTTCGCCAGTTTTGACGTTGCGAAGGCGTGCCCCGGTGACACCAAAGGGCTCCTCTGCGCCCAGAATTTCATCCAAGGCGTGATCCCAGATAATCTCAATCTTCGGGTTCTTCTTTAGCCGCTCGACAAGAATTTTCTCCGCGCGCAGCTCATCCCGGCGATGAACCAATGTTACCTTGTCGGCATGGTTGGTGAGATAGATGGCCTCTTCCACCGCCGTGTTGCCACCGCCAATGACCATGACCTCCTTACCGCGATAGAAAAAACCGTCGCAGGTTGCGCAGGCGGAAACGCCAAAACCCATGTATTTCTGCTCTGTCGGCAACCCAAGCCATTTCGCCGCGGCTCCGGTCGCGATGACAACCGATTGGGCGATATATTTAGTGCCCGAATCCGCCGTTGCCACAAACGGGCGCTGATTGACGTCCAAATCGACAATATAATCGTTGAAAATGCGGGTGCCGACGTTGCGGGCTTGTGCCTCCATCTGCTCCATCAGCCATGGGCCTTGAATAGTGTCTGCAAAGCCCGGATAATTTTCCACATCGGTCGTGATCGTCAGCTGGCCACCGGGTTGTATCCCATGGACGAGAATCGGATCAAGGGACGCGCGGGCCGCATATATTGCGGCGGTATCCCCGGCCGGGCCGGAGCCAATGATAAGAACATCTGTATGATGAATTTCCGTCATGTCGAACTCCGGGACAAAGTCGTTCTGATATCTAGGGTACAGAGTTATTTATATCTTGCGGAGAAGCCATGCAAGGGCAAGCCGTAACTTTGCCCAATATGCCGCAGTTTTCGGCAACTTATAGCGCTGAAAAGCGTTTCGTAAGAATTTTCCGGACATTTTGCGCAATCTTTTGAGTCTCAAGAAGTGGTGGATAGCTCCAGCTTTCAAGATTTCCCGTGAAGGGGCGGGTATAGCCTCTCTCCCGCATGATATGATGAAAATGGTTGAACTTTGCATTGCCGCCCGGAAGCTCGAAAATATGTACCGGTTTTCCCATCGAACAGGCCTCGCAGACCATATTAACAGAATCACCAGTCACAATGAGTGAGTCCGCAAGCGCGAGATAACCGAAATACGGGTTCTCCCCGTCCCCAGTCCATATCTGATGCGGTACGTTTTTGAGTGCCGATTTCAGGATAGCTTCATTCCCTGCGCCTGTTCGCCGGGATGTCGTGACGAGATAGCTGCATCCCGTATCCTGATGTAACGCTTCCAGCTTCCGCACGAGATCACGCATCACCTCTTCGGTCATGTCGTAGCAGCCATTGCTCCCGCCGACGAGAACGGCAACGCGCGGCGGTGCAAGATGTGTGACTTGGCCTCTGAACTTCTCACCCGCTTCCTGTAGTTTCTCCGGTGTAATTCGGCCGAGTGCGCCAAGGCAGACCAGCACATTTCCGCCGCGCAGCTTGTCATGCTCAGGCACAATGACCAGATCGAATTTCCCAGCATCGCAATTTGGTGTCTGGATATGGATGGTGAATGTTTTATCGCCACTTGCCTCTTTTATCGCCAAATTCAAGGGGATTGACTGGCGTCCACAGCTGATCAGGACGTCCGGCCATGGGGGCGTCAATATCTCTCCCCGCTTGTCGAGGGATTTGAGCGGATTGATCCAAAGCTGTGGCGGAAGCCAGCGCCAGGGCTTGGTGGTCTTTATTCTTTTTACTGTAAAATCAAGGCCTAAGGCTTCAGCCAAGCCGATGCACTGGATTTCCATGCCCGCACTGCCGTCCGTGACAACCCAGCAGGACGCCCAGTTTAATTTGCTGTCCGCATTCATTTTTCTGGCATAAGCCCTGCATCTGGCGCGGGTCAAGTGTTTTGGCGCCATTTGGGTAATTTTCTTACTCTTTTGGCATAGTCCCTGCTTCTATAGCTTGGCCTTGCGCATTCTTTGTAATAATATTGCGCGTAACTGACAGTCGGAGGACATAATGCAACGCGTAAAGCTGGACGAAATCGATCGCCGTATTCTGCATGATTTGCAGGAAAACGGTCGCATCACCAATGTAGAACTGGCGAAAAATGCCGGCATTTCCGCGCCTCCCTGCCTCCGGCGGGTCCGAGCTCTTGAGGAGGCGGGATATATCGAAGGGTATCATGCACAGTTGAACTCGGAACATCTTGGCTTCGGGGTTACAGTGTTTGCGTTGGTTGGCCTGCAAAGTCAGGCGGAAACCGACCTTTCTGCCTTTGAAAGTCTGGTTAAGACCTGGCCGCTGGTTCGTGAATGCTACATGCTGGCGGGCGAAAATGACTTTATTTTGAAAGTCGTGGCAAAGGACTGGGACACATATCAGCATTTTCTGACCCATGAACTCACAGGGGCACCGAATGTGGAGCATGTAAAGACATCGCTTGGCATTCGGGTATCGAAATTCCTGCCCGGTGTCCCGGTGGAACTCGGCGATGGCCGGGAAGAGAACGAATAAAACGAAAATTATTTCCTACCGAATTGTTTTTAGAAAAAGACTGGGAGACTCTTTTGACTAAAAATCCATATCAGGCTGACCTTGAAAGCAATCGCGCGAATTACGAGCCTCTGTCACCGCTGACATTCTTGTCCCGGTCTGCGGAAGTTTACCCCGACAAGACGGCGATCGTGCATGGCGACCTCAGCTATAATTATCGGGAGTTTTATGCGCGTGCCCGCCAGCTTGCGAGTGCGCTTGCGAAGCACGGTATCGGGGAGGGGGATACGGTCTCGATGATGGCGCCAAATATCCCGTCAGTACTGGAGGCGCATTATGGCGTGCCTATGGTCGGGGCTGTTCTCAACACGCTCAATACACGTCTTGATGCCGAGGCGCTCGCCTTCATCCTCGATCATGCGGAATGCAAACTGCTGCTGACAGATCGGGAATATTCTCCCCTGATCAGTGAGGCGCTATCACTGACAAAGACGAAGCCCATCGTTATCGATATTGACGATTCTCTTGCGGAAAGTGGCGAGCTGATCGGTGATATGGAATATGAGGCTTTCCTCGCGACGGGCGATCCTGATTTCAACTGGCAGGGACCCGCGGACGAATGGCAGGCGATCTCTCTCAATTATACCTCCGGGACAACCGGCGATCCCAAGGGAGTCGTCTATCATCATCGCGGCGCTTATCTTTCGGCGATGGGAAATGCGGTTTCCTGGAGCCTGCCGAAGCACCCGGTGTATCTCTGGACCCTCCCCATGTTTCATTGCAACGGTTGGTGCTTCCCCTGGACATTGACGGCGGTGGGCGGCACCCATGTTTGCCTTCGCAAGATTGAGGCGGGTGCAATTTATGCTGAGATGCAGCGAAATAATGTCGACCATATGTGTGGCGCGCCGATTATTCTCTCCATGCTGATCAATGCCTCGGATGAAGATAAGGCAAAGGCCCCGTCCGGCGTTAAATTCATGGTCGCCGCCGCGCCGCCTCCGGCAACCGTACTCGCAGAAATGGACGGCATGGGGTTTGATGTTACTCATGTGTATGGCCTGACGGAAACTTACGGGCCCTCAGTTCTTTGCGACTGGAATTCGGATTGGAACGAAAAGTCAGTGGAGGATCGGGCGGCACTCAAAGCGCGTCAGGGCGTGCGTTATCACGCGCTCGCCGATCTTGATGTGATGGACCCGGAGACGATGACGCCTGTGCCGCACGACGGTGCCACAATGGGCGAAGTGATGCTGCGTGGTAACTTGATCATGAAGGGGTATTTAAAGAACCCAAAGACCACTCAGGCTTCCTTTAAGGATGGCTGGTTTCATTCCGGCGACCTTGGCGTCATTCATGAAGACGGCTATCTGGAGCTTCGTGACCGATCGAAAGATATCATCATTTCAGGTGGTGAGAATATATCCACTATCGAGGTTGAGGGCGTGCTTTATAAGCATCCGGCGGTCCTGGAGGCGGCGGTCGTTGCGCGACCGGATGATAAATGGGGAGAGACGCCTTGCGCCTTTATAACGCTGAGGGAAGGTAAATCCGTGTCAGAGGACGAAATTATCCAGTTCTGCCGTGAAAATATGGCCCGCTTTAAATGCCCGAAAACGGTTGTCTTTGAGGAACTACCGAAAACGTCTACGGGGAAGGTGCAGAAATTTGTCCTTCGCGAGAGGGCGAAGAATATCTGATCGATTTTGTAGCTGCTGCCCGATTATCAAAAAATTAACCAAGAATAGGCCATATTGACGCCAGTTCCTGGTTAGGAGGGCATGAATGTGAGCCATTATTTGGTAACCGAAGAAAATCCTGAGGGTAAAAAGCTTGAGGATGTACTTTCTATGATCCGAAAGGACATTCTGGACCGTTGTGCATTGATCACCGATGACCCGCGGGCTGAAGCAAAAGCAGTTTTAACCAATAATATGCGGATCCTCAATCTACTGACAGACGCGGTATTGCTGGCAGAAGACAGCACCAACATCCTTGATAAGGCGTTCGGGCCGAGTCAGGCGTCAAAGGGCGGTCCGCCACGTATCGGACACCTGTAAAGATTTGGAAATACATCAGAATTAGTTGAGGGGGCTGCCAAATTCGGCGCCCCCTCTTTTTTTATGCCTCAACCTGTCAGACTTGCTTCTGATGGGCCAGATTAAAACTCCGAAATCGCCTAGGAGTCAAGAGGCTATGTTACAATTTTATGAAACATTGATGGGGTTTAGCCAAAAAAAGAGCCGCCCTTAAAAAAGGCGGCCCAAGTCAACAGGGAGGCGTCATAAAGACTGGAATAGGGATTCCAACCTTAAGTAACCCAAAGCGGGCTACAGCATTCAACTTAACCATCAATTCTTAAATTACAATTAACGAATATGAAGTTTTGTGAATTTTTTCGCAATTTTCCCAATGATTCGCTTTCGCGGAATTATGGACAATGCAATAAACGCTAGCTTTTGAAAAATCCGGCCGCTGCATTTTGGGCGGCTTCCTTCTTGGTTATTACTTTTTTCGTTTTCTCGATTTCCTCAGTCAGCGCGGCAATATAGTCGTGAAGATCATCTATCGACATGCTATCGAAATTGACCGGTTTTTGCCCAAGGGCGGGTTTGTTATCGTCATCACTTGTCATCGTCATATTCCTCAATATGCTAGGCTGTCATTTTGACAAGAATAATGAATCGTTCCATGACTGTCTGCGACTTTGCACGGGACAGCCCAAAATAACCTGGAGAAAAAAATGACAACTCTACCCGAGACAATGACAGCCATTGAGATCAAGGAGTTTGGAGGACCGGACGGATTGGTGCCCGCGAGCCGCCCGGTGCCGTCTCCCGGTCATGATGAAGTGCTGATCAAGGTTGCCGCCGCCGGGGTGAACCGTCCCGATGTGCTGCAGCGTATGGGGGGCTATGCGCCGCCTCCAGGGGCTTCTGATATACCGGGCCTTGAAGTCTCCGGTACCGTTGTAGCGGTGGGTGCGGGTGTTACAAAATATAAAGTGGATGATCAACTCTGCGCGCTGGTGGCCGGCGGCGGCTATGCGGAATATTGCGTGGCACCGGAAGCGCAATGCCTGGATATCCCGGAAGGGTTTGATCTGGTGGAAGCTGCGGCTCTGCCGGAAACCTTCTTCACTGTCTGGACAAATGTCTTTGATCGCGGGCGGCTGACGGGCGGCGAGACTTTTCTGGTGCATGGCGGGGCAAGCGGAATTGGTACAACAGCGATCCAACTCGCCAAGGCGTTCGGCGCACGCGTGTTCACGACGGCATCGACAGATGAGAAATGCCGTGCTGTGGAAAAGCTCGGTGCTGAGCGCGGGATCAACTATAAGACTGAGGATTTCGTCTCTGTCGTCAAGGAACTCACAGACGGTAAGGGCGTTGATCTTATTCTGGATATGGTCGGCGGAGATTATATTCAGCGTAACATTTCTGCGCTTGCGGTGGAAGGACGTCTTGTCTATATCGCATTTCTTGGCGGAGCGGAGGTCAAAGTCAATTTCGCCGCAATGATGTTAAAGCGGCTGACGATCACCGGATCAACCTTGCGCCCGCAGTCTGTTCAGGCAAAAGCCGAGATTGGGGAGCGGCTGAAAGCAAAAGTCTGGCCCCTGCTTTCCGCTGGTACCGTAAAGCCGGTAATGGATAGTACTTTCCCTTTAAGTGAGGCGGCGGCGGCCCATCATCGCATAGATGACTCCTCCCATATCGGGAAAATCGTTTTAAAGGTTTAGGTGTGGACTTTAGGGCTGTTTTTCGCCATATACATACAAGAATTACATACAGGCCCGAATATTCAGTAATCGGACCGAAAAGGAGACTTTATGGTAACGCCATTATTGCCAAAGGCGACGGCTGTTTGGCTCATTGACAATACATCCTTGTCATTCAATCAGATTGCGGATTTTTGCGGTCTGCATTCCCTAGAGGTTCAGGGAATTGCCGATGGTGAGGTTGCTGTGGGTATTGTCGGACTGGACCCGATTTCCAACGGACAGCTCACGCAGGCAGAGATTGACCGATGCCAAGGGGACACGACGGCGCGCCTTGAGATTAGCGAGCCTGCAGGCGATGTACCGCAACCCCGCCGGCGGGGAGGGCGCTATACGCCTGTATCCCGTCGCGGTGATCGTCCGGATGCGATTTCCTGGTTGATTAAGTTTCACCCTGAACTGACCGATGCTCAGATTTCAAAGTTGGTCGGAACGACGAAGACGACAATCAATGCCGTTCGCGATCGGTCCCACTGGAATTCCCAGAATATCCGTCCGCGAGATCCGGTGAGCCTCGGCATTTGCACCCAGCTTGAACTGGATGAGGCCGTCAAGAAATCCGCTCATCGCCGCACGGATGAAGACCGTGGTAAATTGATGGAAGAGGTCGCTGCGGCCGTTGCCGCAGAGGCTGCGGCTGTTCCGCTCACGCCGTATGAGTTGAAGAAGCAGCAGGTTCAGAAAGAAGAAGCCTATGATCCGCGCGCGGAGGCTGAAGCGGTCTTCGGGAAAGCGGCCGAGAAGAAAAAGAACGATGATGGCAGCAAAGCAGATGCCGCCAAGAATTTTGCAGATCTATTTAAATCATCCTCTAACGATTGATTAACGGCCAGTGATAAAGATGACCCGCGAAAATTTGATTTTTCGCGGGTTTTTTGATGTCGTTGGTTTGCTCTGCGGCGCTTTGTCCCGTCGGTAACTATTGACATCTTGGTCTGACAGTTGTTTTTCTAAAATCAAATAATACAAATTCCGGGAGGCAATCAATGGCCAGCTATGAAGAAGATTACGAGAGGTCTTTGCAGGATCCAGAAGCGTTCTGGGCGGCGGCTGCGCAGGAGATCAGCTGGAGCAAGCCCTGGGACCGTGTGCTGAATGCGGACAATCCCCCCTTTTATCGCTGGTTCGAAGGGGCAGAGATGAATACCTGCTATAACTGTCTTGATCGACATGTTGAAGATGGGCGCGGGGATCAGGACGCTCTTATATACGACAGCCCGATGACCGGGCAGGTCAAGAAATATACATATCGGGAGCTTACCGATACTGTCGCCCAATTTGCGGGCGCTTTGGCGGGACTTGGCATCACAAAAGGCGACCGGGTGCTGATCTATATGCCGATGGTCCCGGAGACAGCCATTGCCATGCTGGCCTGCGCGAGGATAGGAGCCATTCATTCCGTTGTTTTCGGCGGATTTGCGCCCAAGGAGCTGGCAACGCGCATAGATGATGCCAAGCCCGTTGCGATCATTGCCGCCTCTTGCGGGCTGGAGCCGAACCGCACTATCGCATACAAGCCCCTGATTGACGAAGCCATTGAAATGTCCACCCATAAGCCGGCCAACTGCATTGTTCTGCAACGCCCGGAATGTGAAGCGGATTTGATTGCCGGGCGTGATCATGACTGGCGCGCGCTGGAAGCCGATGCAGAGCCGACGCCCTGCGTTCCCGTTGCCGCGACCGATCCCCTCTATATTCTCTACACGTCTGGTACGACAGGTGTGCCCAAGGGGGTAGTTCGCGATAATGGCGGGCATGCTGTCGCGCTTCGATGGTCCATGAAATATGTCTATGATATCGACCCGGGAGAGGTTTTCTGGGCGGCGTCCGATGTCGGCTGGGTGGTTGGCCATTCCTATATCGTTTACGCGCCGCTCCTGCATGGATGCACGACAATCCTGTTTGAGGGGAAACCTGTCGGGACGCCGGATGCAGGAACCTTCTGGCGGGTGATACAAGATCATAAGGTAAAGGCCCTTTTTACGGCGCCAACAGCGTTTCGTGCGATCCGGCAGCAGGATCCGGAAGGGAAACTCATTCCCAACTATGACCTCAGCAATTTCGTTACCTTGTTTCTGGCGGGAGAACGGGCCGATCCTGATACGATTAGCTGGGCGCAGGATCAGCTTAAAGTCCCCGTCATTGATCACTGGTGGCAGACGGAAACCGGATGGGCCATTGGCGCGAACTGCATGGGCTACGGCATGAAACCTGTGAAACTCGGCAGTCCGACATATCCGGTGCCGGGCTATGATATCCGGATTATCAAGGAGGAGGATGGCAAAACCGAAATGAAGCGCGGCGAAATCGGCGTAATCGCCGTGAAACTGCCGCTGCCGCCCGGATCATTGCCGACGCTTTGGCAGAATGACGAGGGATTTGTCCGGGCCTATATGGCGGACATTCCGGGCTACTATAAGACGGGAGATGCCGGATATGTCGATGAGGACGGATATCTTTTCATCATGGCGCGGACTGATGACATTATTAATGTTGCGGGGCATCGCCTCTCCACCGGCGGCATGGAAGAAGTTCTCGCCGGTCACCGGGATGTCGCCGAATGTGCCGTCATGGGGGTTCAGGATGGGCTGAAAGGGCAAATTCCGCTGGGCTTTGTCGTCCTGAATGCGGGCGTGAATCGCGCTGATGATGATATCCAGAAGGAACTCGTCGCCCTTGTGCGGGAGAAAATCGGTCCGGTTGCGGCCTTTAAACTCGCACTTGTTGTAAAAAGACTCCCCAAAACACGGTCAGGAAAAATTCTCCGTGGCGTTATGCGGAAAATTGCCGATGGGGAAGAGTATAAGGCGCCAGCGACGATTGATGATCCGGAAGTTCTGACAGAAATCACAGAGGCTCTGTCGAAGGCAGGGTATCCGGCTGGTAGTTAGCGGCGGGAATTGCGGCAATTATTTTAGTCTGGCGTTTGCCAGAGCGGCAAGAATGGGCGCGGCATTGGGGTCCGCATCGTCCTTGATCCGCTTCGCTGCCACATAGGTCAACAAGTCCAGATGGATTCGGATGAGAGGCAGAGACAAAGACGAGGCTTTAAAATCACGGCTCGTCAACTCACATATGCCTTCGCCGATTGTTCCCATGATCGGATAGCCGAACGATCCCCCCATACCCTTCAAGTCATGTCCCTGACGGAAGAGGAGTGTCTGCTCGGGTTCTCCGCCGTCACCTTTTTCAAGCTTGGTCAAGGATGTCTCGATCGTTTTAATCACGGCAGGGATACCTGCAAGAAATTCCTCGGTGAGCCCGGCCATTTTCTTGGCCATGCGTTGTTCCATTTCCTTGAGCGATATTCCGCCCGAAGTGCCAACCTTATTCTTTAAAGTGGTCTTAGGATGGTGGATTTCATATCCCTCCATCTTGACAATTTTGGTCATAGCCAACCTTTCAGTGTGGAAAGTTTAAAAGCCGGGAATGTAGACTGTGTCATGTCATTGCCGCCTTTCCATGCCCTCATAGCCGCGCATAGCCCGCCGACGGTCGGGGCCAATGTATTCGGATGCCTTGATAAACGCGCGAGGATTTTCGACCATCCAGACCAACCGATCATGAAGCGAGCCGACCGACACAGGTTTAGAGAGAAATTCGGTTGCGCCTGCATCGCGCGCTTCGATGACATTCTCCATCTTAGTTTGGCCCGATAATACCAGGATCGGCATATAGCGATCGACCCCTTGTTCACTTGCTCGGATGCGCCGTATCAAATCCAGGCCGTTTTCCGGGTTTAAGGAAAGATCTGTTATAACAATGTCTGGTGGATCCTCCAACATCTCCTTGAAGCAGCTTTTTGCATCATAGCATCCCCTTGAGCTAACAATGTTCATCGCCAGCAAGATACTTTTCATGAGCAAATGCATATTTTTATTGTCATCGACAAAGATAATATTGAGATTTCTGAAATTGTAGTAATTTGCCATGAGTTTAACTTAAGGTCATTTTCCGTCTCAATATGAGGTTCATTCGCAACTCTAAACAAAATTTCCTAATTTTTGATAGAGTTCAGCATTAAACAATTGCAAGGCTTTGAAAGCAACCCATTGCTGTATTCTTAATATGGAGAATATCTAAAAAGGAGGTGAAAATGCCAAAAGCCATAGATATCGATGCTGTCCTAAGTACATTGACGCCGCTTCACAACCGCGGTCTCGATACATCGGAAGAAGAAGCCAGTGCAGCATTTGCCACGCTCGAAACATTTAACAATGGGGCTGTTTTTACGGGGAGTTTTGATGGAACCAGCCCATGGGAGCGACATCGTGGCGGAGATGAACTCGTTCACATTCTGAAAGGGGAGGCGTGCCTGACAATCCTGTCGGAAAATTCAGAGGGCAGATTTAACCTGAAAGCAGGGATGATGACAGTGGTACCAAAGGGCTGCTGGCATCGATTTCACGCGCCGGACGGGGTCACGGTTTTAACAGCGACGCCGCAGCCGACGGATCATTCCACAGCGGAAGATCCGCGCTGATTCTGGTTGATACCGGGAGAAAATGCCCCATGGCGCGATGCGCCACAGGGTTAGACTGATGGGAAGGCTAACTAGCCGACGTAGTTGACTTCGATGACTTCATACGCCTTGGAACCGCCGGGGGTCATTACCTCAATGCTGTCGCCCTGTTCCTTGCCGATAAGGGCGCGGGCAAGCGGCGCCGTAATGGAAAGGCGGCCTTCTTCGATATTACTTTCGTCTTCACCAACGATCTGATAGCTCGTTTCTTCGTCCGTGTCTTCATCGGCCAGCAAAATCGTCGCGCCGAACTTGATCTGGCGCCCGGAAATGGAGGCAACATCAATGACTTCCGCGCGGCCAAGTTTATCGGCAAGCTCGGCGATGCGACCTTCAATAAGAGATTGCTGCTCTTTTGCGGCATGATACTCTGCGTTTTCGGACAAATCCCCATGCTCGCGCGCGGTCGCAATTGCCTGAATAACCGCCGGACGTGCCGTCGATTTCAGTTCTTTTAACTCTTTTTCGAGCCGAGCGTATCCCGCCGCAGTTATTGGTAGTCTTTCCATCTGAAATCTCAATTACGTAGTTTGCCAACCGCAAAAGCTGCCTTGACTAAAGTTTCATACCAAGCTTGTCAAGGAATTAAGAATAGGATTGAAGGGATTTAACTTCAAGGGTCCCTGTTATAATTTTCTCAATTGCCTGAACCGTTGCGTTAGCACCGGCAACTGTTGTTGAATATGGTGTTTTCATAACAAGGGCCGTATGGCGGATATCATAGCTGTCGCGGAGAGCTTGCGCGCCCTCCGTCGTGTTGAAGACCAATGCAATATCGCCATTCTTCATGGTATCAACGATATTTGGCCGCCCCTCCATAACCTTGTTCACGCGCGCGACCTCAAGGCCGTGGTCACTGAAATATTTAGCGGTCCCTCCGGTGGAGACGATCTTGAACCCGAGCGCGATGAGCTTGGCGACGGCATTTTTAATCGGCTCCTTGTCCAGATCCTTGACCGACACGAAAACGGTGCCTTCGGTCGGGAGTTTGACCCCCGCCGCAATCTGGGATTTCAGGAATGCGGCACCGAAATCCGTGTCGATGCCCATAACCTCACCCGTGGAGCGCATTTCCGGCCCCAGCACCACATCGACGCCCGGAAAGCGTGAGAAGGGGAAGACGGCTTCCTTGACCGTGACATGATTAAGCGTGCGATACTCAAGATTGAAGCTGTTAAGGCATTCGCCCGCCATGACGCGCGCGGCAATCTTGGCGATGGGGTAATTGATGCTCTTGGCGACGAAGGGGACAGTGCGGCTTGCCCGCGGATTGACTTCCAGAATATAGATGACGCCATCTTTGATGGCGAATTGCACATTCATCAATCCGACGACATTGAGCGCGAGGGCCATCGCCTCGGTTTGCCGTTTGATTTCCTCGATAAGCTCGTCTGAAAGTGTATGCGGCGGCAGCGCGCAGGCGCTATCACCCGAATGAATGCCCGCTTCCTCGATATGTTCCATAATGCCCGCAACGAAGACGGTCTTCCCGTCGCTCAGGCAATCGACATCGACTTCGATCGCATTCTGAAGATACCCGTCGACCAGAACCGGGTTTTCGCCGGAAACAATTACTGCTTCGCGCATGTAGCGATCGAGCGATTCACCGTCCCGAACAATTTCCATTCCACGCCCGCCAAGAACGTAGGACGGTCGGACAACAACCGGATATCCAATTCTTTCCGCGATGTCGAAAGCTTCTGGCACTGACCGGGCAATACCATTCTCAGGCTGTTTAAGATCAAGCTTGTGAAGAAGTTGCTGAAACCTCTCGCGGTCTTCCGCGAGGTCAATCGCATCTGGAGATGTGCCAAGGATGGGTACGCCTGCCGCCTCCAGCCCTGCCGCAAGCTTGAGCGGGGTCTGTCCGCCGAACTGAACGATCACGCCGTGAAGCGTGCCGTTCGACTGTTCCTTGCGGATGATTGCGAGAGTATCTTCAACAGTCAGAGGCTCAAAATAGAGCCGGTCAGAGGTGTCATAATCGGTGGACACAGTCTCCGGGTTGCAATTGACCATGATGGTCTCATATCCCGCCTCTGAAAGGGCATAGGCGGCATGAACGCAGCAGTAGTCAAACTCAATCCCCTGACCAATCCGGTTTGGTCCGCCGCCCAGAATAACGATTTTCTTTGCGTCGGTCGGTTCCGCCTCGCAGACGGCGTCGTCCCACTCATTGCCTTCATATGTCGAATACATATAGGGTGTTTGGGAGGGAAATTCCCCGGCGCAGGTGTCGATACGTTTGTAGACCGGTTCAATCCCGAATTTTTTCCGTGCCGCAAATACATGCGCCTCTCGCGTCCCGGCAAGTTCGGCAAGCCGGTGATCACTGAACCCCATGGATTTTAGTTTGAGAAGACCGCCCTTGGTTGTGGGAATCCCATTTTCCTTTACCGCGTTTTCCATCTCGACGATGGATTGGATTTGAGCAAGGAACCAGGGTTCATACTTGCTGGCAGCCCGGACTTCCTCAAGCGTCAGCCCTTCGCGGAAGGCTTGCGCGATATTCAGGATGCGTTCCGGCGTAGGTTGGGCAAGAATGGCCTGAATTCTTTGCTTATCCGCCTTTCTTTCGCCGGGGCCCGCAAAATTTTGCTCATTGAGACCGGTGAGGCCGGTTTCCAGCGACCGCAAGGCCTTTTGCAGGCTCTCGGCGAATGTCCGGCCGATCGCCATCGCTTCGCCGACGGATTTCATCGCGGTCCCGAGTTTTGCCTCGGTGCCGGTAAACTTCTCGAAGGTGAAGCGTGGAATCTTGGTAACCACATAGTCGATTGTTGGCTCGAACGAGGCCGGAGTGACACCTGTGATATCGTTATCAAGTTCATCAAGCGTATAACCGACAGCGAGCTTGGCGGCGATTTTTGCAATCGGAAACCCAGTCGCCTTGGAGGCCAGCGCGCTTGAGCGTGAAACACGCGGGTTCATCTCGATAATAATCAGACGGCCGTTCTCCGGATTGACGGCAAACTGCACGTTGGAGCCGCCGGTCTCCACCCCGATTTCCCGCAATACGGCAATCGAGGCATTGCGCATAATCTGGAATTCTTTATCGGTGAGGGTCAGCGCCGGGGCGACCGTGATGGAATCTCCCGTATGGACGCCCATCGGGTCGACATTTTCGATGGAGCAGATGATGATGCAGTTATCCGCCTTGTCGCGGACAACCTCCATCTCATATTCCTTCCAGCCGACGATACTCTCTTCCACCAGTACTTCCGTGGTGGGGGAGGCATCAAGGCCGCCGGTGACAATCTCTTCGAACTCTTCGCGGTTATAGGCGATGCCGCCGCCCGTTCCGCCCATCGTAAAGGAGGGTCGGATAATGCAGGGGAGATTTACTTCCTCCAGCACTTTCCAGGCTTCCTCGAGTGTGTGGGCGACGGCGCTTAATGGCATATCGAGGCCGATTTTCAGCATCGCAGTGCGGAACTGGTCGCGGTCCTCCGCTTTTGCAATGGCCTCCCTGTTGGCGCCGATCAGCTGTACGCCGTATCTTTCCAGTGCGCCGCTTTCCGCAAGCGCAAGAGCGGTATTGAGCGCAGTCTGCCCCCCCATCGTCGGGAGGATGGCATCAGGCCGTTCTTTTTCGATGATTTTCTCAACGATTTCCGGCGTGATGGGTTCGACATAGGTGGCGTCGGCTAGGCCCGGATCGGTCATGATCGTCGCCGGGTTGGAGTTCACGAGGATGACGCGGTAGCCTTCTTCCTTCAGGGCTTTACAGGCCTGAGTGCCGGAATAGTCAAACTCGCAGGCCTGGCCGATAATAATGGGCCCGGCGCCGATGATCATGATGGATTGAATATCGGTACGTTTAGGCATTTTTTCTATCGACCAGATCTATAAACCGTTTGAAAAGATATTGGCTGTCATGCGGGCCAGGGCTCGCTTCCGGATGGTATTGCACCGAGAAAACCGGCTTGCCATCGATCTCAAGTCCTTCAACCACACCGTCGAACAGGGATTTGTGGGTTTCTGTCACCCCATCGGGCAGGCTGTCGCGCTTGACGACGAAACCGTGATTTTGCGATGTGATCTCCACTTTACCGGTGATCAGGTCCTTTACCGGCTGATTGGCGCCGCGGTGACCCTGATGCATTTTCATTGTCTCCGCGCCGAGCGCGATGGCCAGCATCTGGTGGCCGAGGCAGATGCCGAAAGTGGGGACGCCGCTATCGACACATTCCCGGATTACCGGGACAGCATATTTACCGGTTGCGGCGGGGTCGCCGGGGCCGTTCGCCAGGAAAATCCCGTCAGGCTTGAGTGCCATGATGTCGTCATAGGTCGCAGTAGCCGGCACCACCGTGATGCGGCAGCCAAGCTCTGCCAGGCAGCGAAGGATATTGCGCTTCACTCCGTAATCGACAGCGACGATATGGCGATCGGGCGTTTCCTGCGCACCGTAACCGCTTTGGATGCGCCAGTTTGTCTCCGCCCACTCATAGGGTTCTTTGCAGGAGACTTCCTTCGCAAGGTCCAAGCCTTCCAGGCCCGGCCAGCTCGCGGCCTTTTCCTGAAGAGCGGCGATATCAAATTTGCCATCCTTGCGATGGGCGATCACGCCGTTGGGCGCCCCGGATTTCCGGATAAAATGGGTGAGGCGGCGCGTATCAACGCCGGAAATGCCGACAAGCTTGCGGGTTTTCAGCCACTCATCAAGGGACCCGACCGCGCGCCAGTTGGCTGGGTCTGTGATATCGGCGCGGATAATCAATCCATTCGCAGCAATACCGGAAGTCTCTATATCCTCATCATTGAAGCCGACATTACCGATATGGGGAAAGGTGAAAGTGATGAGCTGTCCGGCAAAGGAGGGATCCGTCAGGCTTTCCTGATAGCCCGTCATCGATGTATTGAAACAAACCTCTCCGACGGTTTCGCCCTCGGCTCCGATGCCGAAGCCGTGAAATGCGGTGCCATCGCCCAGCACAAGGACTGCTGTCGCCGTCCGTTCACTGTTCAGGTCGACTGCGCCTCCGTTGTTTTCATAAGACATGATAATAGGGACCCTCTTGCGGTAGTTCCGCTGAGCCGAAATTTTTCTGGCCTGATAGCTGAATATTGCGCAGCAACATAAGCAGTTTGATGATGCGCGTCAAGTTTTTCGGCGCAAAAATAAGTGTTTAAAATCAATGTCTTAGCAATAATATTTGGTTTGCCATAAACAGCTGTTTCCGTTAGTATGGCGGCTTTCTTCACTATAGATTCGGATATTAATGTTACGGAACGAAATAAAAGAGTCGCTAAAAGAAGCAATGAAATCAAAGGATAAGCGTCGGATTTCAACGCTACGTCTTATCCTTGCTACTTTGCAGGACCGGGACCTCGCCGCGCGGGATAAAGGCGCGGAAGAGGGAATCACGGATGACGAAATTCTGCAGATGCTGACAACCATGGTGCGCCAGCGAAAAGACTCAATTGCCGCCTATGAAAAGGGCGGTCGGGTTGACCTTGCCACTGCAGAGCAGGAAGAAATCGATATCATCTCCGATTATCTGCCAAAGCAGTTCGATGAGGCGGAGACCCGCAAGGCAGTGGAGGCGGTCATCGCGGATATCGGGGCGAATGGCCTCAAGGATATGGGCAAGACGATGGCCGAGTTGAAAACACGGTATGCCGGTCAGATGGACTTTTCCAAGGCGAGCGCTATCGTAAAGGGCGCGCTTGGCGCGTGAACCTGCCGGATAGATTTTAGGTGATCATCATTTAATAATTTAACCGGTTAAATTATTAAATTGGGTTGGACAAAGAGATGGCCTTTCCGCCACATTTCATGGAAGAGCTTAAGGCGCGTGTCAGCCTTGCGGATCTGATTGGCCGCCGGACAAAGCTCACCAAGAAGGGCCGGGAATATTCCGGCCTTTGTCCGTTTCACAACGAGAAAACCCCGTCCTTCACGGTCAATGAGGAGAAGGGCTTCTATCACTGCTTCGGTTGCGGTGCCAATGGCGACTTGATTGAATTCGTCAAACAGACGGAAGGGGTGGCCTTTCCTGAGGCCGTTGAACGGCTCGCCGCGCTTGCTGGTCTGGAGATGCCGGTGGAGCGACCAGAGGAGAAGGCGCGTCAGCAGCGCGCGGCAACTTTGCATGATGCCATGGAACTCGCCGCTAAATGGTTTTCCGCCCAATTGGTAAGCGGGGCCGGGGCTGGCGCGCGCGCATACCTTGCCCGACGTCAGCTGTCGGATGCGGCGGTCGCAAACTTTCGGCTGGGGTTTGCGCCAACCAGTCGGACCGCCCTTAAAGAGGCGCTGATCGCCCGGGGTGTGACCGAGGCAACGCTGATTGAAGGGGGGCTTGTCATCAAGCCGGAGGATGGCCGGGAGAGCTATGACCGCTTTCGTGATCGCCTGATGTTTCCGATAGCGGACCGGCGGGGACGTGTCATCGCGTTTGGCGGTCGGGCGCTCGGTGATGCGCCGGCAAAATATCTGAACTCTCCGGAGACCCCCCTCTTTCATAAGGGGCATGTCCTTTATAATTTGGCATTGGCGCGTCAGAAGACGTTTGACTCTGGGACGATCATCGTCGCCGAAGGCTATATGGATGTGATTGCGTTGAGTGAAGCGGGTTTCACGCAATCGGTCGCGCCGCTTGGAACAGCCATTACGGAAGACCAATTGCAGATCTTATGGAAGATGGCGGCTGAGCCTATTTTGTGCCTTGATGGTGACACAGCGGGCTGGCGAGCGGCCTTGCGCACGTCGGAGCGGGCTTTGCCACTTCTGCGGCCCGGCCATTCCCTGAGATTTGCATTGCTCCCGGCCGGGCTCGATCCGGATGACCTGATCCGTAAAGAGGGGGCCGGGGCGATGAAGGATATCCTCGATAAAGCCCTGCCGCTTTCGGAAATCCTTTGGCGCAAAGAGACGGAGGGACGCCCGGTTGATACGCCGGAGCGTAAAGCCGCACTCGAAAAGGCCCTGTACGGTCTGTGTGATGACATGCGTGATCCGGCGGTTCAGGGATATTATCGCAATTTCTTTAAAGATAAGCTCTGGCAGACATTCCGCAGGAAAAAAGAGGCTGCAGGTCGATCCGCAAATGGTCGTGCAGACCACAACCGATTCGGCCGATTCGCGAATCGATCAGGTGATTCGCGCAAAATGCCGTCTGCCACCCTTCGAAAGACGGCTGTGCCTGATGGCGCCCGACGAGAGGAATTAATCCTGTTAGCCGCCATAAATCACCCGGGCATAATAGAAAATCACTTTGAAACTCTAGCGTCCCTGCATCTCGCCGGCCCTCAACTTGACAGAATACGGCGGGCGATAATAGATATTGCAACAGTCGAATCATCACTTGACTATTCAGGCATGGCGCACCATCTAGCTAAACGTAATTTGTCTGAACAGGTAAAGAGATTGCAGGGGCCAACAACTAAGTCGCTGGATTGGTTCGTTGATCCTGCTACGGCATATGAGGATGCGCTGAATGCCTGGTTGCATATTGTGGCCCGCCACAAGCTGGAGGCATTGCAAAAAGACCTTGAAGCGGCGGAGCGTGAATTGGGAGAAAACGCAACGGCGAAAAATCTTGATCGGTTGAAGATGGCGAAGAAAGCATTGCAGGATGCCTCGGGTAATGAGGCGAACCTTGACGGTTTCGGACTGGCGTCCGGTCGCAATAAGATTATTTAGATAAGCAGGATCCATTTGAGCCCGCTGCGCAGGGCATATACAGCGGAATTTTTCAGGAGTTAGAATTTATGGCGACAAAGAGTGCGGAAGCCGTTGATACGTCGGATCAGAGCGATGAAAGCCCCGATAGTCCGTTGATTGATGCCTCCCAGGCAGCCGTCAAGAAGATGCTCGCGAAAGCGAAGGAAAAGGGATATGTCACCTTCGACGAGTTAAACGCTGTGCTGCCTCAGGACCAGATGTCGTCGGAGCAGATCGAGGATACCATGTCCCTGCTGTCGGAAATGGGCATCAATGTTGTTGAGAATGATGAAGAGGGCGGCGATGAAGCGCCTGCGACACAAAGTAAAGACAGTGATGACGATGATGACGATGATGACGAGGTTCCGGAAAAAAGCGTAAAGGAAACGCCGGAGAAACCGGCGTCGACTGCGGGTGATCGCACGGATGATCCCGTCCGGATGTACTTGCGTGAGATGGGCACGGTGGAGCTTCTTTCGCGTGAGGGCGAAATCGCCATCGCGAAAAGGATTGAGGCGGGCCGGGGTAAACTCATCGGGGCTATTTGTGAAAGCCCGCTTACCATCCGTGCCATTCTGAACTGGCGCGAATTGATGCTTCAGGAAAAACTCCTGCTTCGTGATGTGATCGACTTGGACGCGACTTATGGCGCGGGCGCGGCGGCCGAAAAGGCGCTGCAAGAAGGGTTCAGTGAGGATAGCGAGGATGACGAGCTTCCCGCCAAGGGCCTGAGCGATGACGACGAAGACGGCGATTCCGATTCTGAGGAAAGTGAAGAGGACAACGAAGAGGAAGACGGCGAAGAAGGCAGCAGCAAGGAAAGCGAAGACGACGACGAGGATGACGCCGAAGAAAACACGATGTCTCTCGCGGCCCTTGAAGAGACGCTGAAGCCGGAAGTCTTCGAACGCTTCGACGAAATTGCCAAGACATATAAAAAGCTGCACAAGCTTCAGGAAGCCCGGCTGACGGCGGCGCTTGAAAATGAGTCTGTCTCCAGCTCGCAGGAAAAGAAGTACGAAAAGCTGAAGCTTGAGCTGGTGAAGCTTATGGATGATGTCCATCTCACCAATAACCGGATCGAAGCGCTGGTCGATCAGCTCTATGGCATTAACCGCCGGCTGATGAGTCTGGAGGGTAAACTCCTGCGTCTGGCTGAGCGTCACAAGGTCTCCCGTGCAAGCTTCCTTGAGAATTATTTCGGAAATGAGCTTGATCCCGGCTGGGTCGATAAAATGGGCACTCTCAAGGCAAAGGGATGGAAGGATTTCGTCGCGAGCGAGACGAACAGCATTGGCGAAATCCGCGCCGAAATCATCAAGATCAGTTCCGAATTCGGGATGCCGATGAACGAGTTCCGCCGCATCGTCAGTACGGTGCAGCAGGGCGAGCGCGAAGCAAGCCGCGCCAAGAAGGAAATGGTGGAGGCCAACCTCCGTCTCGTGATCTCGATTGCCAAGAAATACACCAATCGCGGTCTGCAATTTCTCGACCTCATTCAGGAAGGCAATATCGGCCTGATGAAGGCGGTGGATAAGTTCGAATATCGTCGCGGCTATAAATTCTCAACTTATGCGACATGGTGGATCAGGCAGGCGATTACTCGCTCGATTGCGGATCAGGCGCGGACCATCCGTATTCCGGTGCATATGATTGAGACGATCAACAAGCTCGTCCGAACATCGCGCCAAATGCTGCATGAGATTGGCCGTGAGCCGACACCGGAGGAACTGGCGGTCAAGCTTGGCATGCCGCTTGAAAAAGTGCGTAAAGTCATGAAGATCGCGAAAGAACCGATCAGTCTGGAAACGCCGATCGGTGACGAGGAAGATAGCCATCTCGGCGATTTCATCCAGGATGAGAATGCCGTTCAGCCGTTGGACGCGGCAATCCAGTCGAACTTGCGCGAAACCACGACTCGGGTTTTGGCCTCTCTCACTCCGCGTGAAGAGCGTGTGCTCCGTATGCGCTTCGGCATCGGCATGAATACCGATCACACGCTGGAAGAGGTGGGTCAGCAGTTTTCCGTAACCCGCGAGCGTATTCGCCAGATTGAGGCGAAAGCTCTCCGCAAGCTGAAACACCCCAGCCGATCCCGCAAACTGAGGAGCTTCCTCGATACCTGATCAGGCGCACCACTGCGTCGATAAAATTGGCGAAAATGTCATTTCGCCAATTGCGTCCCTTTTCTGAACAGGCTAAATAGTCACGGATAAAGACTATTCGCGTCAGTTTGTCATGGCGGAACATAATTCGGGCCTGTAGCTCAGCTGGTTAGAGCCGTCCGCTCATAACGGACTGGTCGTAGGTTCAAGTCCTACCGGGCCCACCACTAACACTTTGTTATTACAGGGTTTTTTGAGATATGATGCAGTTGGTTTGCTGCGAACCAGCGACCAGTTTATGTCTCTCAAAACCCTGTGATAGCAAATTTTCCTAAATTTTCGATATATTTGAAGAACTGGCAGAGACTTGTCGAGGGCTCTGTGATTCTTATAATGAATTCAAAGGGTTAAAAACTGCCTGGTTGCGAGTTCATGTGTTGTGCGGTCCACCACTCAAACTGAGGCGAACCTGGATCCAGTCCAGGTTCGCCTCTGAACCCCGCAGAACCGGGGCCTTTGGCGATATCTGGTGATGGCAGAGACTCTCCATAGTAGCCACATTCTTTAGATTTCCCCATTCGTCTCTGCCGCCCCGTTTCAGGGTCCAGTTCATGGGATATTACGATGGACTATTGATGGAAACCGAGCCGCGTTTGTTGCTCATTCCAGTCGGTTGGGAGCGGACTTATTCTTTTGAGGGATTTGACATTCAACGTTTCCGGCTGACGGCCGTTAAGAATATCCTCAATGATGGCGGGCGCCAGAAAGGCAAGTGGAAGCACACGGGTTATCTCCGTATCAAAGACCTTTTCGCGATCCGCGATTTCCTTGACTGACTTGACCTCTCCTGATGCCAGCTGATCAAACCAGAATCTGGCCTTCGCAATCAGCTGACAAAGATCGGGATCGGGTTCTCGGTGTTGGTCAGAATGGCCGACGATTATCAGCTTTGCCTCAACTCCCTTGCGCTGCAAGGTGATGGCAAGGTTCAGAGGAATAATGTTGTCATGCTCATTACTGGCGATATTCTCCTCCATCGTCAATAATCTGGCCAGGGCCTTGCGGCTTAGATCAATCGTGATGGCGTCGGCGTATAGGCCAACTCTGTGAATGAGTGCCTGCAGGATGGCTTGCTGATGCCCGGTATTCTCTTCAATCAGTTTGCCTGCCAATTCATCTGCCTTGAGTTTCAGTGTCTGCAACAGGGAAGGAGCGGGGTTGGCAAGTTGTAGCAAATCCATCAACCTTTGCTGGTTTTGAAGCAGTTCTTTCACCGGACGGATAACCGTCGCCTCCAGTGTTTGGGCAGACAGCCGCCACCCATTACTCTCTGACTTTGGGTCCAGCGCCAGCTGCTTCGAGATATAATAGCGATACCGCTTGCCCTTCTTGCTGGCCTGGGCTTGATAGAGCGGTTCTCCGGCTTCGTCAAAGACCAGCCCCGTCAGCAGAAACGGTGCCTTCACATTGATCGGCGAAGACCGCTCTCGGCGGTTACCGCTCATAATCTGCTGAACCTGGTCCCAAGTCCCCTGATCGATGATGGCGTCATGCTGGCCGGGGTAAGTTTCTCCTTTATGCGGGATCATGCCGATATAAAGAGGATTGGACAGCAGCCGATACAGATTGCCGCGCAAGAACGGCTTGCCGCCTGTAACAGATCCATCCTTTCGGATATTCTGCTTGGTAACAATGCCGAGGCGATCTGCTTCAGCTTTTAAAAGCCGGACCGTCCCGAGCTTGACATAGAGCACAAACAACTGTCGGACAGTGTCAGCTTCCTTTTCATTGATCACCAGCTTGCGATCAGCAACATCATATCCGAGCGGCAGGTTGCCACCCATCCACATGCCTTTCTTCTTGGATGCGGCGATCTTGTCCCGGATACGCTCGGCGGTGACCTCCCGTTCAAACTGGGCAAAGGAGAGAAGCACATTCAATGTCAGCCGCCCCATGGAGGAGGTGGTATTGAACGCTTGCGTCACCGAGACAAAGGAGACATCGTGTTTATCCAGATTTTCGATGATCTTCGAGAAGTCAGCGAGGGACCGGGTGAGGCGATCCACCTTATAGACGATGATGATATCGATCTCTCGCCTGTCAATGGCTGCTAACAGTTCCTTGAGGGCAGGACGGTCCATGGTGCCACCTGAGTAACCGCCATCATCAAAGGCAGTTTGCACAAGCTTCCAGCCCTCATGTCGCTGGCTCTTGATATAGGCTTCACAGGCTTCCCGCTGGGCATGCAGGGAGTTAAAATCCTGTTCCAGACCATCCTCGGTCGATTTACGGGTATAGATGGCGCAGCGCTTCATAACAGATCACACCCCGAAGAACCTCGGACCCGACCAGCGGGCGCCGGTAATGGTTCGGGCGATGGCTGATAACGACCGATAGGATTTTCCCTGATAGACAAAGCCATTTTCCTCAATGTCCACCATATGCGTATTCCCCCGCCATTCACGCACCAGCCTGGTTCCCGGCACCGGCTTTGTCGTCGCCGTTGGTGTTTCAATGATTGGACCTGTCTTATAAGGCGCAGGGACATATTTTCTTAACTCACGCAATGTCGATTTTCGGATCCCACCATATTCCTTTGCCTGTCGGTTATAGTCGCAGGCGAGACGGAGTAGCCGGGTACTGATGTTTTTAGAGGGCGGCCCGCCATAGGCAAGGGACCAGGCTTTCATCAGTTCAGGCCGCGCTAGCGTTATTTGCGTCGGGGAAGCAGAAGTTGTCATGAAACTACTCCTCCGCAATCAGCTTGTAGATGGTCTCCCCGGCCGTATTCTTCTGCCGGTCAATCGGAATACCCTGTTTCCGCAAACCCGTCAGTGCCGCCCGGATGCTATGGGCTTGCCATCCGGTTGCCTTCTGCAGGTCCTGCATCCGCGCGCCTTTTGAACGTTTGACAAGCTTAAGGATAATATCGGGCTTTTTAGGGGAGGGTTTTACCGGCTTCCGTGTGCGGGAAGGGGATGCCTGTTTGTCTGCCGCTTTGGCGGGCGTTGTAATCGGTGGCGGCATTTCCGCCTTTGTTTCGATTGCCTCCGGTTTCGGTTCTGTCTCTGTTACTGTCATATCGACCTCCGTGATTTGCCGCGGCTAGATGCCGGGGCTTGCACTGAGGCGAGCCCGGCGCCGTGGGAGATACAAGGCCGGGCTGGCGACTATGGGCGTCCGTGCGCCCTGTATCGCCGTCACAGTACCGCTCTGTTGGCGGCGGAAGTCCAGTCCTTTCTGCGCCGGGTGATCTTCGGGCAGTTTGCTCATGCTGCCTTTGCGATCAGCCAGTCGACAAGCCCTGCCTTCAGCGCCTGATCAGCAAGCGCAGGCGCGTCCATCAGGAGGACGTCGCTGTCCCGGGCATCAAGACTTTGTTTGCTGGAATGATAGACATAAAAATACTTGTCCGCCGCCATTGCCCCGAACCTCTCGATATAGTCATCGAGCTGGGCCTGGCTGGTGGCGGACTTGACCTGGACGATGGCCCGCTCCCCGGTCGTCGGCAGGAGTAACTCGAGATCAAGTGTCTTCTGGGTGCCGCCAAGGGAACTGATGCGTTGCCAGCCGCTGCGGCTGAACAGGAGTTCGGTAAAGAGTTCAAAATCCTGCCAGGCGAGAAGTCTGATGATCTCTTCCGTTGTCGCCAGCAACTGTTGGCGAGCCGCTTGCGCCGCCCTGATCTCCGGAAGATCCTCATCCCGCAGCTTGCGCATCAGATAGTCGAGCTGATCCGGTTTGAGGGAACAGATGGTGCCCTGGTAAGCGGCAACTTTGGTAAGATTGCCGCTGAGCTCGCCGATCAGCAGCGGTGTTCCTCCGAACGAGACCTTCTGCCAGCCCGATATCGTGCGGCGGAAGCGGCTCCCTTGCGGGTATTGTTCAGGATCATGGCCGAGATATTCGACTTCAGGGGCAAGTACCGCCCACCAGAGTGATCCGCCGGAGAAGGTGATCCAGAGAACATCGGGATCGGGATCATAGAAGCTGAGCAGCTGACTGGCATGCCCGGTGGCGGTGCCGGCAGTTTTACCCAGATCGAGATAGATTTTTCTGATGGCCTCCCTGTCACCGGCCAGGGCCATCTCATGGGGGACGTCATAATAGGCGAGGGGCGCGATGCCTTCTTCCAGACAGTGCCGTTCCCATCCGCCCCGCGCACCGAGCTTGATATAGCGGGCTTTTGTAAATGTCCTCTGTGTCATCGTTCCGAACTCCTTTTAAAACTAAAAGGTCACCGGAGCGTTGCCGCCCTGGTGACCGGGAGTTAAGAAGTTGCACACAGACAACCGCGACGATCTTTAGCCGTGAAGCCTGGACATACATCGCCGCCTCCCGGCCATAGAGGACCGAAAGGCGGCATCATTCCGGCTGATGCCAGCCGCACGTTGCAGGGTTCTTAAGCCCCGGCGGGTAAAACCATACCCGCGACCTGGACGTTAGCTTGCCTGTCCGCGGAGTTCAAGCGGATCAGGCCATGACACGCCCGGCTTCCGCAGAACAAGTGAAGACTGTGGCAAAGATGTTAGTCATAGTACGGGTCGTCATCCTCCTCATCGTCATAGACGCCCGGTGGCGGCTTGCGGGTCTTGTTTTTCTCCAATTGCTCTGCTGCCCATTCTTCCGGGGTCATCTCGGCGGGGGCCAGAAGAATAGCTCCGTTTTCGTCGATCCCGTCAGGTCGATAGTTTTCCTGCATCTGTAGAAATTTCTTCATCGCTCTCGGGCTGGCGTCTTCCAGGGCCGCCTTGCGAAGATTAAGCAGGGTGATTTGCAGCAAGGTCAGTCGTTTTTTCTTGCCGTCTTCTGTCACGACATATTCCTGCAGCATGATATCCCGTAGCATCGTTTTGAGGTTTTTCGATCCCTTTGGCCGTCCGCCCGGATTAAAGCCGTCTTTCGGAGGCATTGTTCCTGAGGTCAGTTTGGTATCGTTACTTGACATAATTGTCTCCTCTTGTCTGGCAGCTATCCCTCTTCAACGGGGTCTGCAAATTGTTTCACATATTCAGCGGGGGTCATTCCCTTTGGAGCGAAGATAACGCTGCCGCTATATTCGGGGGGCGGGATATGAATAAGGCCAAATTCTTCACAGAGCTCGACAAGCCGGATCAGCGGCGTGATTTCGCCCTTCATCGCCTGCTGGACCATCTGCCAGACCATCCCTTCAAAGGGATGTATCTGTCTGGCCTTGCCGTTAATCCTCATCGTGACCGGTTTGTCGAGAATGTCCGATATATCAAGCGGACCCGTCCTTTCAGTTTTCGGCCGGCCTTTTGGATTGCCCGACTGGCCCTTCTTCCAGCGGGTTGCTTTTGGTGGCCGGCCGTGCCCGACTTCATAGTTGCCATCAGGTTCTTTCCTGTCCGTCATGACGCCCTCCCTTTGCGATTGCTATTTGGGGCGGGGAGAGAGCTCTCACAGGGACCCACGGTCCTTTCCGCGGCAATCTTGTCAAATGTCTTTCCGGTCGCCTTATTGATCGCCGGGGCGTTGGCAGCTTCTGCGAGCCGTTTGACAATGACATCGCAGTAGCGGGGGTCGAGCTCGATGCCATAGCCGCGCCGTCCGGTTTGGTTGGCGGCGATCAGGGTCGTGCCGCTGCCGGCAAAGGCATCGAGGACAATGCCGTTGCGTTTCGAGCAGTCGAGAAGGGCATCGGCGACCAGGGCGACGGGTTTGACGGTCGGATGTAGGGCGAGATCAGCATCGCGGGTTTTGCCAAAGCTGTTGATCCCGGCATAGGTCCAGAGATTGGTGCGGTAACGCCCATGTTTGCCGAGTTCGACATTGTTGATATGTTTATCCGCCCCCGCCTTGAAGACAAAGACAAGCTCATGCTGCGACCGGTAAAGCGATCCCATCCCCCCATTGGTCTTGGCCCAGATACAGATATTCATCAATGAAGAGTAGGCGATCTTGCCGGCAACGCTCATCTCGCCGATATGGCGCCAGTCCATGCAGATAAACTGCACCGCGCCGTCACTGCTGAAGCGGGCGAGGTTCCGGAAGACGGTACCCAGGAAAGCAGTAAAGCCCTCCTCATCCATTTCTCCTGCCGCCATGGCGAACTCGCGATGGCGGATCTTGCCGAGGCCGCAGACATGGCCGTCGACGGGAACGTTATAGGGCGGGTCGGTAAAGACCAGCTGCGCCCTGTCGCCCTCCAGAAGGGCAGTATAGATGTTTGCATCGGTGGCATCGCCGCAGATCAGCCGGTGAGGGCCGATCTGCCAGATATCACCTACCTGTGTGACGGCCGGTCCGGTATCAGGCAGCGGGATATCCTCAATCGGATCATCTGACGTATCCGCATTGAGCTCACCGATCAGGATATCGATCTCCGGGGTATCAAATCCGGTAAGGATAAGATCAAAGTCAAGATCGATTGTCAGCAGTTCCTGCAGCTCTATGGCCAGGATCTCGCGGTCCCAGCCGGCAAGTTCGGCAAGCCGGTTATCGGCGATGATATAGGCCCGGATCTGTTCTTGCGTGAGATCCTCAAGGCAGAGCGTCGGCACGGTTTCCATCTTCAGCAGCCGCGCCGCCTCGATCCGGCCGTGACCGGCGATGACGCCGCCCGCCCCATCCACGAGGACCGGATTGGTAAAGCCGAATGCCTCGATGCTGGCGGCGATCTGCCGGACCTGCTTTTTTGAATGGGTGCGCGGGTTGCGCGCAGCCGGGGTAAGCGCGTCAAGGCGCTGAAGGGTTATTTCCATATGTTTCATGAGCATGACAGGCTCCTATAAAATCGGAACCAGCCATAAAAAAAAGCGTAGTTCCGGAAAGTTTCCGAAAACCACGCTCACACCATGGAAAGCTATGGACCGTTCAGGACAGTGCGCAAGACCATGCTTCGCTTTTCCATCCACCGAAGAAGGGTTTCGACAGGGCCATGCCCGCCAATTACCTTCTTCTAAGGCACCACTAATATAGGATAAACACGCGGGGATTGCAAGGGGAAATGTCTGCTAAGGCCTTGCGCAACAGAAGACAACTCGGGTTCATTCGGTTCC
>NZ_JARGOQ010000029.1:40134-44889 GCF_029233945.1 Sneathiella sp.
GTTATCAGGCACTAGAACGAATCTAGTATATTGTGGAACAAAACCGCATCGGCCATAGTTAATTTTCTGAATTTGTATAAAATGACATTATTTTCGAGCTTAGGCTGTATTTTACAGTCGCAGAAAGCAACATCAACGATTGAGGATTGAAAAGGCGTTTTGGCATCAAATAGAAAATCACCGCGTATAGGAGCGAAGAAGAAAAAGTCGGCTAATTCTGCAACGACCCGACAAACTGCGGGACCAGGGTTTGCATTTGAGGACCTGACAGCTGCATGGTTTTTGACGAGGATACTCGTTGGGGAAACGTTGCCCGGCATTAATAGTGATTGTACTCAGATACAATCACAAACGGGTGCGTTAAAGTGGGATATTGACGATTTGCTATTTTCCGCCCTGCGCGGGCCAGCAATTCGTCATCTTGCCGTCTCATGCAAAAGCAATCAACAGGTTACAGGCAACGGATTTCCGGCTGACTTCATTACGCATGCATGGAGCCTTTGGCGCAATCCAGATAGTCCGATGAACATTGAAACTGATGTTCTTGCCCTCGTGACACGCGGACGAAATCTTCCCGGCACGTTTGATTCAGTTTGGGCAGATGTAGTGAATTGGTGTGCGGGTGAAGATACAGCGCTGGCTATTAGTCGTATTCGTGAGGTCAAAAAGCACGCGCGGATATTTGAAAGCATCAAATTACCGAAAGAGACGATAAATGCGACGGATGAGGAGGCCGTCCAGCTTATCCGCCATTTAAAAGTTGTCCCCTTAGATTTTCAACTTGATTCAGAAAATTCATACGAGGAAGGAATCGGACGGTGCAGAGCATTGCTGAAAAGTGGGGATAGAACTGAAGCAGAAGCGGTTTGGGTTCATTTAGTACAGCTTGCAGAAGATACGCGCCTTGGATCTGGAACTCTGACCATCGAGCAAGTCTGGAAAACGCTGCGAAAAAGCTTCCAACTAAAGGACCGCCCAAATTTTGAAGGTTCATGGGCCGCTATTGCGGCTCTGTCCGAAGATTACAAGGCCAACATCAAAATTGCGTTACCTTCAGGCTTCATTGTTGATCGAACTGAAAAAAAATCCAGGTTAGCCGAAATATTCAATAATCAGTCAATTTCGTTAGTGATTGGAGATTCCGGTAGTGGGAAATCCTCAATAGTAAAAACCACTCTCGATGAGCGGTTTCCTAAGTGGAACCAGGTTTGGTTTGGTCCAGAGGAATTTGACGCGGCGACGAGCAATCTTGATCGCTTGAATATGGGAATCACTTTTCCGCTGCAAGAGGTTCTTGGGTCCAGCGTTTATGCTGAAAACGTACTTGTGATCGACTCTGCTGAGAGGTTAGATACAACCTCGCTTTCTCGAATTAGCCAACTAGTTCAAAACCTGGTGCCGGAAGAGATTGCAATTTGTGACTTATCTTGGCGCATTGTGATTATCAGTCAGCGGGAGAGTTGGCAGGATCGTTTGCTCCCAATAGTAGGTCAATTCGTACGAGAACCATTTGCCGTTGAAGGAATCGCCTTAGAAGATGTGAAATCCGCACTTTGGGCGAACGACGACCTGCGCTGGTTGGCAGCCCGGGAAGATACGATTGCTGTCCTTAGCAATCTCAAGACGTTAGGCTGGGTGATCCAGGCGTCGTCAACCTTTCGAGGGGACGGCGGGGAAGACCTTACTTCACCAGCAGCAATTGCAGATCGTATATGGGAGTTCTGGACTGAAGGAAAAACTTCGGTGCAAAACCTTGTCATGCGATTGGGCGAGCGCGAAGCAGAATTTGAAAGGAGTTTTGCAGTAAGTGAATTTGACGGGTCGGACGCTGCTATCCTTGATAATAAGCCCAAGCATCTTCCTATTCTCAGGAACAATCGCAACCGGATCGAATTTGAGCATGACTTGGCGGCGGATTGGGCACGATTCCAACGCTTGAAAGAAATTGCAGAGGACTATGAAAAATGGTCAGAACTGGCAAAAAATCCTCTGTGGAGCGGGGCGCTTCGCCTGTTCGGTCAATTTCTCCTTCGTGAGAAAGCGGCCTCTGCCATGATATGGGATGAGGCTTATTCCGTGCTCGAAGAAAATGGTTCGACGTTTGCTACTGACATATTACTTGATGCCCTCTTTCTGGACCCACAAGCAGGGACTTTTCTGGAATATCGCGCGGAATTCCTGTTCGAGAATAGCGGCGTCAGACTGAAAAGACTGCTTGGTCGATTCCTCCACATTGCAACTATTCCCAGCATATCTCTGGCTTTTGGCGAAATTGATCGAACGCTTTCGCTTTACTTTGAAGACAGGTTTCGCGCGCCGATAATTGGTCTTTGGCCTCCGGTGGTCAACTTCCTCCATGGGCATCTTCGACAGGTAGCTGCGTTGGTTTCGCCAACCGTTGCTGCGGTTTGTGAAGTCTGGCTTAGTAGCACTCCACCGCAGTTGGAAGGAGGAGGCCTTACTCCTTATAGAAAGGAATTTTCTGAACTGGCTCTGGCGACTGCCCGGGCTCTACAAGTTGATATCGGTAGGGGGGCCATTTACATTGGTATTCCAAAAGAATCGATTTATTCAGCAGCTTTGGCGGGGGCAAGAGATCTTCCGGATGAAGTTGCTAAGTGGGCTTTGGAAATCGCACAGAGACGTCCCCAAGATTCTGAAGTTGCGGAAAAGATCGCCCAGGCGAAAACCAAATTGGCGGCTGAACGAGCCAACCGACACAAGACAGATGACGGTGTTCGGGAGCAACAAAGGAGGCGCGCAAGAAGCTTGTCGTCAGCCATTTCCTTGTCGGGCTTACGGAAGCTTCCGCCATGGCCAATGGGCCCTTCTAAAAGGGTAGACCAAGATTTTCAGAAAATATGCCTCCATTCGCCGGCATTAGGACCGCTAATGCATACGCGTCCCGAAATTGTGGCAGAAATCATGCTTGCCCTAGTGATTGAAGACGGTCCGGAGGAAGAATATTCTGTAACATCCTCACGTTATGACTACCTTGGGCTGGATTATGATAGCGGAGACAGCTATCCAACAGCCTTTTGGAAAAGTCAGTTTTTCCTGTTCCTGAAAATTGCTCCTGAAATTGCGCTGACAGCACTTATCCAATTGGTGGATTTTTGTACGGAACGTTGGGCGGGTCAAATAACAAAGGGCAGAAAAAAAGAGCCGCCTCAAACCGTTCTTATAATGGCCAATGGAATGGAAAAAGCTTTCGTAGGAGACTGGCAGGTATTTGATTGGACGCAGAAAAACTCCAATTCTAACGGCCAACTGCATTGCGCGTTAAATGCCCTGGAAAGATGGCTGACGCTCCAAATTGAGCAAGGGAAAAATGTCGAAAATCATCTGATCCAGCTTTTACAAGATAGCACGTCACTGGCGTTCGTAGGGTTATTGATAAATGTTGCCAAATTTCATCCCGCATTTTTTTCTGATGTCTTACTGCCTTTACTCAGCAGCGAAGATGTTTTTTGGTACGATCGATCGCGTGTTAAAAATGCAGAGTACAACTTTGATGCATTTAGTTGGTCGAGGGAGCATAAATCTATATTTAACACGGCAAAAGAATGGGCCGCGGCAACTTACCGGCAGCAAGAGTTGGTTGAAATCGTTAGCAAACTTTTTCTAAAAGACAAGAAAATGGCTTCGTTCATCAAGTCTGCACGAGATAAATGGAATAGGCCTTCTGAGCGCAAAGCAGCAATTGAATTCGATATTTTGTGTGCTCAGCTCGACGAAACTAACTATCAGATACATGAAGATCCGGTGTCCGGAGCCGTAATTGCAGAGTTTGAGTACCCGGAAGAACTTAAAGCGGAGATTGTAGCCTTCGAGCAGACGGCCTCATCTAAACGATCAAGTATTTTGCTAGCCTTTCAATGTGAAAAAATACTTGAGAGTGAGGCTTTACTGGATGAAACCAGTGCACAAGTTTTAACTGACATTTTGCGAGAGGTATTCTGTTGCGAAGATGAAGATAGGAAGGAACTTAACAAAATTGCCGCTGCAGCTACCTTATTCTCCAATGGACAAAAGTGGCTCGAAAATAATCCCGAAGTGACTGAACTCGCGGAATCTGTGCTGCGTCACGAAATAGGGGAGATTGGTGAGACCGCTGAAGAACTTCTCCATAAGTACTCAGGAATTTCAAATGGGCATTTGAAATTTGCAGCGTACGGTGCCTTTCATCTTTGGCTGCAGAAAGAAGTTGGAGAGGATGAATGGGAACAGGCAATTCTTCGGATCTTGACCAGTGGAGATGGCGATGCTGTCAGGGTCATTAGCTTCTTAGCGCATAAGAACAGAATTGAACTGGGGTCCCGATGGTGGCGGCTGTTGCAGCTCGGAATTTTGTGGTCTGCGCTGACCATGTTTAGACCGGGTTATGACGACTCTGCAGATATGGAAATACGTTGGACGCGATGGCTACGATGGTTGAGGACACGGAAAATTTCGGGTGTGCCGTGCGGCCCGGTATCCGTAAATCTCCTTGGCGTTTGGCAAAGGCTTAAGCGCTCGGAAAGAGATCGTCGGGTACGAAATAGTATAGAAAATCCTGGCAGTCATCGACGGCCACCAGACGACGTATTGTCGAATGGTCTCGATACGGGATTTCTCGATAGCTTGTTTGGCTGGCTATTAAATGAGAAATCACGGTCTGATGAAAAGGACTTTGAAGAAGAGTGCGAGATTTTGTTAGCACTGTTCGTATTCAGGGTATTTGAGACAGATCATGGTCTGATTTAAGAGAGGTTT
>NZ_JARGOQ010000030.1:0-14176 GCF_029233945.1 Sneathiella sp.
CATCCGGTGGTGGATCGGGCGAAAAAGGCGGGCGCAGCGGTTATCGGTGATATTGAGGTTTTTCTGCAGGAAAAAGAGGTGGGACGTGTCATTGGTGTTACGGGCACGAATGGTAAATCAACGACTTCGGCTCTGATACATCACCTTTTGACATCGGCCGGAAAGCTTTCCGCTCTTGGCGGAAATATCGGAACGCCGGTCATGGATCTCCCGGAACTCGAGCCTGAGGGTAGCTATGTTCTTGAGCTTTCCTCCTACCAGCTGGATTTAACGCCGTCCTGGCGGGCGGATGTGGCTATCCTTTTGAATATCACGCCCGATCACCTTGATCGTCATGGTGATATGGAAGGATATGCGGCCGTGAAAAAGCGCATTTTCCAGCATCAGGACGAAAATGGTGTCGCGATCATCAATATTGATGATCCGCTCTGTGAACATATAGCAACCTGTCTCGCCATCCATGGTGAGGGGAGGCTCATCCCCATTTCGACGACGTCGCCGATTGACGGCGGGGTCAGTGTTATTGACGGCCGTCTGGAGGACCGATCCTCAAGCGATCAATCTTGGACGATGGATATTTCAAAGATTGGATCTCTGCGCGGCCGTCATAACTGGCAAAATGCCGCCGCCGCGGTTGCGGCTGCGCGTACCGCGGGGCTGACGCCAGATGAAATCCGAGGCGGGCTTCAATCCTTCGGCGGGCTCGCTCACCGGATGGAAGAAGTGGGCCGAAGCGAGCATATTCTGTTCATCAACGATTCCAAGGCGACGAATGCCGAAGCGGCGGAAAAGGCGCTGACAAGTTTCGATAACATCTTCTGGATCGCGGGAGGGCGGCAGAAGGTGGGGGGAATATCCTCGCTTGCACCTCACTTCCATAGAATTCAAGAAGCTTTCTTGATTGGCGAAGCGGCGGACCAGTTTGCCGAAACGTTGGAAGGGGAGGTTCCGTTCCAGAAATGCCAGGATTTGAATGACGCGGTACGGCGGGCGGCTGAAGCCGCGCGGTCAGAGGGAAGCCGGTCGGCGGCCGTTCTCTTGTCGCCTGCGGCTGCGAGTTTTGATCAATTTACCAGCTTCGAAGCCCGGGGCGACGCGTTTCGCGCCGCCGTGCAGCAATGGATCACGGAGGAAATGTTATGACTACCTTTACCCGCCTTGATCGTTCCGTTGTCGGAAGCTGGTGGTGGACTGTCGATCGCTGGACGCTCGTCGCCGTTGGCCTTCTCGTCGCGATGGGTGGGGTGATGGTGCTGGCGGCAAGTCCGGCTATTGCTGCAAGGCTTCATCTTGACAGCTTCCATTTTGTTCGCCGCCAGTTTATGTATCTGCCGATGGCCGCGATGGCGATTTTCGCCATATCGCTTCTTTCGCCTCTCTGGGTGCGGCGTCTCGCGGTGGTCTGTTTTGGCGTTTTCTCCATTCTGACAATTGCGACTTTGCTGGTTGGGCCTGAAGTGAAGGGCGCGCATCGATGGCTACAGTTTGGCAGCTTCACCCTCCAGCCGACGGAGTTCCTAAAGCCGTCCTTTGCGGTCGTTGCCGCCTGGATGTTCGCGGAGCAACGCCGCAGCGACGAAATTCCGGGAAATTTGATCTCGATCGCGTTGTTTGTTTTTGTGGTCTCCTTACTTCTCCTGCAGCCTGATGTCGGCATGACGCTGGTTGTCTCCGCCGTCTGGTTCGCCCAGTTTTTCCTTGCGGGCCTGCCGATCATCTGGGTTGTCATGTTTGTTGTTGTCGGCATTGTGAGCGCCGCTGCGGCCTATAGCCTGTTCCCCCATGTGGCGAGCCGCGTTGATCGGTTCATGGATCCATCGGGCGGCGGGAACTACCAGATCGAACGCGCGATGGAGGCCTTTCAAACCGGCGGATTTTTTGGCGTCGGGCCGGGAGATGGCTCGGTGAAGCGTCAGCTTCCCGACGCTCATACGGACTTTATCTTTGCTGTGTTAGGTGAGGAATTTGGCGTTGTGATTTGTCTTCTCGTTGTGGCCCTCTTCGCCTTTATAGTGCTTCGCGGGTTTAGTCGTTTGCTGGAAGAAAAGAATTTCTTTGTCGTGCTCGCCGCCGCCGGATTGCTCACCCAGTTCGGTCTGCAGGCCGTGATTAACATCGGCGTTAATCTTCGGCTGATGCCGACCAAGGGAATGACGCTGCCCTTTATCTCCTATGGAGGCTCATCGATGTTCGCGCTCGCGCTTCTAATGGGCATGCTGCTCGCGCTCAGCCGCCGCCGAGCCGGTGCCGGGGAGTTACGATGACGCAGGCGAAACAACAGATAATATTGGCGAGTGGTGGTACGGGCGGGCATATATTCCCCGCCCGCGCGCTTGCGGAAGAGCTGACGGCACGGGGGTTTGAGGTTACGCTCATCACCGATATGCGCGGTGAGAAATATGACGAGCTGTTTCCTGGCGTTTCTATTCTCCAGGTCAAGTCTGGCTCGCCTTCGATAGGCGGGCTTATCGGAAAAATAAAGGCCGTTGCCGCTCTTCTTGTGGGCTTCCTACAGTCGCGCAAAATACTGCGCCGGCTCCGGCCCTTGGCCGTTGTTGGATTTGGCGGTTATCCCTCCATGCCACCGGCAGCGGCGGCGGCGAGTCTTGGGGTTCCCTTGGTGCTGCATGAACAGAATGCCGTGCTGGGTCGGGTGAACAAGCTGCTGGCGGGCTATGCGAAGATCATCGCAACGTCCTTCGATAACACGGAAAGCCCGGATAACGAGACAGCAAACAAGATGATTTATACCGGCAATCCCGTCCGACGCGCGATCCTACCGCTATTCGGCAAGGGCTACATAAGTCCGGTGGCAAACGGATCTATCAACCTTCTCATCCTTGGTGGCAGTCAGGGGGCGACGATCCTTTCAGAAGTCGTGCCGGCCGCGCTTGCCGCCCTTCCGGATGACCTGAAGTCGCGTTTGCATGTAACGCAGCAATGCCGCACCGAAGATATCGATAAGGTCCGTGTGCACTATCAGAAAAGTGGGATAGAAGCGAATTTGGCTAGCTTTTTTGACAATGTGGCGGAACTGCTGGAGGGGTGCCATCTGGCGATCACGCGCTCCGGCGCGTCTACCTTGTCCGAACTGACCGTGGCGGGTAGACCGTCGCTTCTGGTGCCCTACAAGCATGCCATGGACGATCATCAACGTAAGAACGGGGAGAATGCAGTAGCGCGTGGCGCGGCGCGGCTTGTTTTGCAGGATAATTTCACAGTTGAAGAAGTATGTCGCCAGTTGACGGACCTTTTGAGGCACCCGGACTGCTTGTCTGTTATGGCAAATGCGGCAACGAGCCTTGGTGAAATTCATGCTGCGGAAAAGCTCGCTGATCTGGTCGAGCGATTCAAATCCGTCAACAGCGACAATAAGAATAGTGGAAAGGCAGCGGCATGAGAAAGCTTCCCCTTGATATGGGCCTTGTTCATTTCGTCGGGATCGGCGGGATCGGGATGAGCGGTATTGCGGAAGTGATGCATACTCTGGGCTATCAGGTACAAGGCTCTGACCTTGCGGCCAATGCCAATGTCGAACGCCTCCGTGGCCTTGGCATTACGGTGCATGTGGGTCATGACGCCAAAAATCTGGGTGAGGCTCAGGTTGTCGTAATTTCCTCAGCGGTGAAGGCGGATAACCCGGAAGTGCGCGAAGCGCGCAACCACCTTATACCCGTCGTCCGCCGCGCGGAAATGCTGGCCGAATTGATGCGGTTGAAATCGGCAATCGCTGTTGGCGGCACTCACGGCAAGACGACAACGACCTCGATGCTGGCGAGCCTGCTGGACGCGGCGGGGATGGAGCCAACGGTCATCAATGGCGGTATTATCAACGCCTATGGGACTAATGCCCGCCTAGGTAATGGCGAATGGATGGTGGTCGAGGCGGATGAGTCCGATGGCAGTTTCACCAAATTGCCGGCAACGATTGCCGTGGTAACCAATATCGACCCGGAACATCTGGATTTCTATGGCAATTTTGACGGTGTGCGCGATGCCTTCCAGACATTTGTCCAGAATATTCCCTTCTACGGATTCGCAGCGGTTTGCATCGACCATCCCGAGGTGCAGGCCCTGATCGGCCGCATTTCGGATCGGCGGCTTGTCTCCTACGGGCGCTCTCCGCAAGCGGATTATCGGGCAACGGATATTCGATTTGCGGACGGGCATGCGCATTTCAATGTAGAGCTTAGCAATCGTGTCGAAGGCGATGCGCGCGAAATGACGGGTTTCGAACTTCCGATGCCGGGAACGCACAATGTCATGAATGCGCTCGCGGCGATCACGGTGGGCAAGGAAATGGGGTTCTCGGAAGAAGACCTTAAAAAAGGGCTTCGCAATTTCGGTGGCGTAAAACGGCGTTTTACCAAGACCGGCGAGGTTGGGGGCGTCACCATAATCGACGACTATGGTCATCATCCTGTGGAGATTGCATCGGTTTTGTCCGCTGCGCGTCAAGCCTATGATGAAAAGGTGATCGCCGTCGTGCAGCCGCACCGTTATTCCCGCCTTCATGATCTGTTTGAGGAATTCTGCACCTGCTTCAACGATGCGGACACCGTTATTGTCGCGGATATCTATGAAGCAGGTGAAGCGCCAATTCCAGGAATTGATAAGGAGCATTTTGCGGAAGCCCTTCGCGCTCGTGGGCATCGCCATGTCTTGCCACTTGATGGACCCGAGGCACTGGCGGCCCTGATTAAGGAAAACAGCCATCCCGGCGATGTTGTCGTTTGTCTGGGCGCGGGTTCCATTTCAGCCTGGGCGAATGCTTTGCCGGGGGAGCTTGAGAATCTGATGGGCGAGGAAAAGGTAGGATGAATGAGATGACTCCCATGGAGCCACAAAATTCGACCAATGAGAAGTTGATCGATCGTATGCCATCGGTTCGCGGACGGCTGCGTGAGAATACTGATCTTGGCAAGGTGACCTGGTTTCAGGTGGGAGGACCAGCAGATGTGCTTTTCAAGCCTGAGGATGATGAGGATCTCGCGGATTTTCTGAAAAATCTTCCGAAAGATATTCCTGTTCATGTCATCGGTGTCGGGTCGAACCTTCTTGTGCGCGACGGCGGGGTGCGCGGCGTTGTTATCCGGCTCGGCCGTCACTTTGCGAAAATGAGCAATGACGGCGACACGCTGGCTGTCGGTGCGGGGGCGCTGGATGGTCATGTGGCGCGATTTGCGGCTGATGCAGGACTGGAAGGCGCGGAATTCCTGAGTGGTATTCCTGGCGGGATCGGCGGCGCGCTGCGAATGAACGCCGGGGCCTATGGTGCCGATATTTCCGATATTTTCCTGTCTGCCGTTGCCTATGACCGGAACGGTGAGCGCCACGAACTTAGCCTCAAGGAAATGGGATTTTCCTATCGTCATACGGATGTCCCGAAAGACTGGATATTCACACAGGCATCGTTCCGCCTCTCACCCGGGGACCGGCAGGAAATACTGGATCGAATGGCGGATATTTCCCGCAATCGCGAAGAAAGTCAGCCGGTGCGGAGCCGGACAGGTGGTTCCACCTTCGCCAATCCTCCCGGAAAAAAGGCGTGGGAGTTGATCGATGATGTCGGGGGGCGCGGCTTTGCCATTGGCAATGCCATGGTGTCGGAGAAACACTGCAATTTCCTGATCAATAAGGGGGCCGCAAAAGCGGCCGACCTGGAGGCGATCGGAGAAGAATTGCGCCGCCGTGTTTTTGCAAAGCATGACACATTGTTGCGCTGGGAAATCGTTCGCCTCGGGGAGGCTGATGTGCCAACGGAAGGAGTCGGATCATGAAACATGTCGCCGTCTTAATGGGGGGCTGGTCCGCCGAACGGGAAGTTTCCATGAATAGCGGCCTTGCCTGTAGCGAGGCGCTGAAATCCTGCGGTTACAAAGTAACGCCGGTCGATGTCGGGCGCAATATTGCCGAGACCCTGAGCGAGGTGAAGCCGGATGTCTGCTTTAATGCGCTGCATGGCCGCTATGGGGAGGATGGCTATATTCAGGGGTTGCTGGAAATCATCGGCATTCCCTATACCCATTCCGGCGTGCTGGCGTCGGCCCTTGCCATGGATAAACCGGTTGCCAAGACGCTCTTTGCTGAGGTGGGGATTCCTATCGCGGACGGAAAAATATTCACGCGCCAGGAAATTCAGGACGGCGCCAGCTATCCGAAGCCGTTCGTCGTCAAGCCCCTTAATGAGGGGTCCAGCGTTGGCGTGACCATTATTCTGGATAACGAGAATATCAGCCTTCAGGACCTTCCCTGGACATTCGGCGAAAAAGTCCTGATCGAAAGCTTTATTCCCGGCCGGGAGATTCAGGTTGCCGTTATGGGCGATACAGCCCTTGGGGCGGTCGAGATCAGGCCGCTCGGCCGGTTTTACGACTATGAGGCCAAATATACAGCCGGAAAGGCGGAACATCTGATGCCGGCTCCTATTGATCCCGCGGACTACGAAGAGGCGTTGCGGCTGGCGTTGCTTGCCCACCAGACATTGGGGTGTCGCGGCGTCAGCCGGAGCGATCTCCGCTTCGATGATACGGGGGATGGTCCGGGGAAATTTTATATGCTGGAAACGAATACTCAGCCGGGCATGACATCGCTCAGCCTCGTTCCGGAAATTGCCGCTCACTCCGGCATTTCCTTTGAAGAGCTTGTTCGCTGGATTGTGGAGGATGCATCATGCGACCGATAACCATAGACAAGGAGGACCGCGTTATCCCGTCAACCGCGGGTTCGCGTAAGGCGACGTCCAAGAACGGCGGGTTGATTAAAAGCTTGCGTGGTGGCGGTAAAAAGAAAAAGGCAGCAAAAAGGAAGACGGAACCCGGATTTTCTACCGGTGCCGCGTTTTCCCGCCTTGGCAGTATGACGGTCGGAATCACAGACCGGGTCAGTGCGCCCTTCAGATCGGAGAAATCACGTCGGGGCGGACGACGCAAGCCCACCCCCGCTTGGCGCAAGCCTGCCGTTATATGCGGCGGTGTATTGCTTGTGGCGATCATCATTGGCGGCGCAACAAATTTCATCGTGCGGGCGGAACTGTTTGAGAAAAGCGCACTCTGGATTGATGAGCAGCAGCAGGCTCTTGCGGAAGTTTTTGGTCTCACTGTCCAGCAGATTAGCGTGGTGGGGCGCGATAAAACATCCGGGGACGATATTCTTCACGTTCTTGATGTTGATCGTGGCGACAGTATCCTGGGTGTTGACCCCGAGGCAGCGCGCGAACGGCTGGAAACTCTCGGGTGGATCGAAAGTGCCTCGGTGATGCGCCGCTACCCGGATGAGATATTTGTCGAAATCACAGAGCGGCGTCCCTATGCCCGCTGGCAGATTGATGGAAAAACCGGCGTGATTGATCGGACCGGTGCTCTTGTCTCAAGAAAGGATGAGGCCGCTTTCCGGTATCTTCCGAAGGTCGTTGGGGTCGGTGCGAATGATCACGCGGCGGAACTGTTCGATATGCTGGCGCAGACGCCGGAACTTTTCACCCGGCTTGATAGCGCGGTTCGTATCCGCGATCGCCGATGGAACCTTGAGTTCAAGAACGACGTGCTGGTGCTGCTGCCCGAAAAAGGTGCATCGCAGGCCTGGAAACAGCTTTACCAGATACAGAATGAGCAGAAGATTCTCGACAAGGACGTGGTTGCAATCGATCTGCGCGGGAAGGACCGCATGTATGTGCGGTTGAAGGATGAGGCGGCGAAACTCCGTCGTCTTGCGGGGAACGATACATGATCAAAAGTCGGGCAAGCCGGTTTGAAAGCAGGACGGAGCGAGTGAAAAGGTAATGGCAGCGGGACGTAATGGACCTTTGGCGGCACTGGATGTCGGATCGACGAAAGTATGTTGCTTCGTCGCGACGGAGGAGGCTGGGCGTCTTCGCATAACCGGTATTGGCCATCAGGTCTCCCGCGGGTTGCGGGCGGGCGGAATTACCAATATGGAAATGGCGGAGGAAGCCATTCGCTCCGCCGTTGATGCCGCCGAACGCATGGCAGGGGAAACTATCCGGGAAGTGTTCCTGGGTGTATCTGCCGGGAAGCCCGCCTCGCAGACTGTCGATGTCGAAATGTCGATCGGCGGGCAGGAAATAACCGAGAAAGATCTGCAGCGCACCTTGAAGGAAGCTCGCGCCAGCTATCAGCCGGAGGGGCGCACTGTCGTCCATGCGCTTCCCGTTGGATATACGGTGGATGGTAATCGCGGCATTCGCGATCCGCGCGGGATGTATGGGGAGAGCCTCGGCGTCAGCATGCATATGGTTTCCTTGCAGAACAGTCATATGCGTAATTTGGCCAACTGTGTCGAGCGCTGTCACCTTGGAGTCGCAGGCATGGTTTCCGCGCCCTATGCCTCAGGGCTTGCCTGCCTGGTGGAAGATGAAATGGATCTCGGCGTGACTTTGATCGATATGGGCGGGGGCTCGACGTCCTTCGCCGTCTTTTACGACGGGGAAATGGTTTATAACGAGGTGATTCCGGTTGGCGGTGGTCATGTCAGCAATGATATCGCGCGCGGGCTATCGACAACGCTCGCCAATGCGGAGCGGATGAAGACGCTTTACGGAAACGCTCTCGCCAGCCCGGCCGATGAGAAGGAAATCATCGATGTTCCGCTGATCGGGGAGATGGATCATGACGTCGCCAATCATGTGCCGCGCTCCATGCTCGTCGGGATTATCAAGCCTCGACTTGAAGAAATTCTGGAGCTGGTTAATGACCGGCTTACGGCTTCCGGTTTTAATAAAGTTGCCGGGCGCCGGGCCGTCCTTTGCGGCGGCGCGGCGCAGCTTTCCGGGGTGCAGGAACTGACCGCCCGCGTTCTCGATAAGCAGGTGCGCATGGGTAAACCTATCCGTGTTAAGGGGCTTGCCGATGCGACGGATGGACCCGCCTTCACCACGGTTGCCGGGTTGCTGTCCTATGCGGTGCAGGAACGGTTTGATGAGGGTATCAAGATGTCGGTGGCGGAAAAGCCGCCGAAAAACCGGTTTTTGCGGGTAGGAAACTGGTTCAAGGAGAATTTTTAGGCAAAAAAATGCAGAAAAATTGTCAATATAGTGAGAAGTAGGGTTTCATTAACCACAATATTTGGTATTAATTAGCTGTTCGTCAGCGTAGTAGAGGAGGAGAGTACCGTGAGTATCAATTTGTCAGTGCCGGAGCAGTCAGAGCTAAAACCGAAAATCTTGGTATTAGGCGTTGGAGGGGCTGGCGGTAACGCGGTGAACAACATGATTTCCTCGGAACTCCAAGGGGTGGAGTTCGTTGTTGCCAATACCGACGCACAAGCATTGAAACAGAGTTTGGCGGAGCGTCGTATTCAACTGGGAGCTGAGCTGACCGAAGGGCTCGGCGCCGGGTCAAAACCTCATGTCGGGGCTGGTGCGGCGGAAGAAGCGCTTGACGAAATTATCGGCCATCTTGAAGGCGTGCATATGTGCTTTATCACCGCCGGTATGGGCGGCGGCACGGGAACAGGCGCGGCACCGGTTGTGGCGCGGGCGGCCCGCGAAAAAGGAATTCTCACCGTTGGCGTCGTAACGAAACCTTTCCAGTTTGAAGGCAGCCACCGGATGCGGATCGCCGAGGCGGGCATCGAGGAACTGCAGCGTTATGTGGATACGCTGATTATCATTCCAAATCAAAATCTCTTCCGTATCGCCAATGAGAAAACCACCTTTGCCGATGCGTTCAACATGGCCGATGAAGTGCTTCATTCCGGCGTGCGGGGCGTTACCGACCTGATGGTTATGCCGGGCCTGATCAATCTTGACTTTGCTGACGTGAACACGGTCATGAATGAAATGGGCAAGGCGATGATGGGCACCGGCGAAGCGAGCGGTGAAAACCGTGCTATAGAGGCTGCCGAAGCCGCTATCTCTAATCCGTTGCTTGATGATGTCTCCATGAAGGGCGCGCGCGGTGTCCTGATCAATATCACAGGCGGTATGGACCTTACCTTGTATGAACTTGATGAGGCCGCAAACCGCATTCGCAGTGAGGTTGATCCGGAAGCGAACATTATCGTCGGGTCCACATTTGATACGGAGATGGAAGGCAGCATGCGGGTTTCTGTCGTTGCGACAGGTATTGACGCGCTGGAGGCACAAAAGGCCAATTCTCCCAATGTTACATCTCTCCGGTCGCTAAAGGGTGAAGGCAAGGCGCCGTCTCTCTCAACGTCGGGAACATCGGATGGGGCTCCGATGGTGCCTGCGGCTGCGGATATCTCTGCGTCAGGTTTTGGCGCGACGGTGCCTGGTGGAAACTTCTCCGGTCAGCCGGTAGCTCACGCAGGCGATGCAACGTCCGGATCGGAAAATCTTGAGATGGGCTCTACATCGACGGATGCTGGCTATATGAGCGGAAACCTGGCCGTCGATCAGGAACGCGATCTACTCTCCGACATTGATGGAGAAATGGAAGAGAGCGAACAGTCTTTCTCTGAAGCAGAAGGGAAAGACAGCCCCTTCTCGGCACCGCCAGCGATCAAGGTCGATAAAAGCCCGGAAAAGCTCGTTAATCCGGATGCATATGAAGCGTTGGTCGATGCGGCGGATCCAAAGTCGAAAAAACGCGGACCAAGTCTGTTTGAGCGAATGACCGGCGTTAGCCGCAACTTTCGTAAGGAAACGGCTAGGGAAGAAGCTCCGGCACCGGTTCGCAAAGAGCCGACAAGCACCCGGGTAGCCTCGACACCTGCCGCGCCTGCACCGGCGGTGGCGCAGAACCCGACGGTACGCAAGGAAGTCACCTCTTCGGTAAAGATCGAGCAGAAGCAGGAGGACGAAGATCTTCTTGATATTCCCGCCTTCCTGCGTCGGCAGGCGAACTAAGCCGTTAAGCTCCGATACAATAAAGAAAAGGCGTGAAACTGGGTAGGTTTCACGCCTTTTTTTACGCGGCGGTGCCCCGCTATTTCAAGTCTGTATTTTAATCCGTGTCGAGGGGAAAAGAGGTTTCCGATTTAGAGACAGTCGCAGCCGTGACAGGGCTTAGCGCCCACTGTCGTGCTTGCCATATGCGAACGTATGCTCCTCAGTGCGTCTGCTAACAAAACTAAGATGCTATATCTGTATCTGACCATCGTCCCATTCCTCTTAAAGTCGCGATCACGAGAAGATAATACATCGCCCGGGCGCATTCCCCAAGCGAAAGAGATGTGCGCAGCGTCACAGGTGGCACAATAAGTTGTATATCAGGTCTGCTACGGCCATTTTACTTCCGGGGGCAGCGACATCAGGATAGCCTCCGTATTCCCGCCTGTTTTGAGGCCGAACGTCGTTCCCCTGTCATATAAGAGGTTAAATTCGACATAGCGCCCGCGGCGGATGAGCTGATGTTCGCGCTGTTTCGCCGTCCATTTCCTGTTCATATGACGACGAACAATTTCCGGATAAATATCACGAAACGCTCGGCCAATATCCTGGGTAAAGGCAAAGTCCCTCTCCCAGCCGGTTTCCAGTCGATCATAGAATATGCCGCCGACACCGCGAGGCTCATCACGATGAGGCAGGAAGAAATACTCGTCACACCATTTCTTGAAGCGCGGATAGTAATCCGGGTCATGACGATCGCAGGCAGTTCTCAGCGCGGCATGAAAATCATCTGTGTCTTGTGCATCCGGATACATCGGCGTCAGGTCGGCCCCGCCGCCGAACCAGCGATTGGCGGTTACGATATGGCGGGTATTCATATGCACTGCGGGGACGAGAGGGGACTGCATATGGGCGACAAGGGAGATACCGCTCGCCCAGAAAGTGCCATCGACCTCGGTTCCCGGAATGGATTTCCGGAATTCCTCTGAGAACTGGCCATGAACGGTGGAGATATTGACGCCGACTTTCTCGAATACGCGGCCTTTCATCACTGACATCTCGCCGCCGCCGCCGCCCGGTCGATCCCATTTTGTAACCTTAAAACGTCCCGGCTCCCGGTCACTAAGTTGCCCGGTCAGGTCCTGCTCCAGTTTCTCGAAACTCTCCCGTATCTGATCACGCAAAGTCCGAAACCACTCGACTGCCTGGCTCTTCTGGAATTCTGTCGGGTTATCTGTCATGAACCTACCGTATTTCGAAAGAAGTTGAGGGTTTGGGGAAGCCTGCCGTTTGCCGAAGCGCCTCACCCAGTACCATGGCGGCGGAAAGCGCGATATTGATCGACCGCATGCCTTCCGTCATCGGGATTATCAGACGATGGTCCGCCAAGTCATGAACTTCCTGCGGCACGCCGGCACTTTCGCGCCCTAAAAGAAGAATATCCGATTCTGTGAATGTAAAATCCGTATAGGCAGTGTCGGCCTTTGTGGTCAATAAAATGAGGCGTTTACCGTTTTTATGCGTGGCGAATTCCTGCCATGAAATATGGCGTGTGACATCTGCCGCGTCGGCATAGTCCATTACGGCTCTTTTGAGGTCTTTCGCGCCGAAAGGAAAGCCGCAAGGCTCGATAATATCGACCGGAACGCCAAGGCAGGCGCCCAATCTGAGCATGGTCCCGACGTTGGGGGCTATATCTGGTTGGTAAAGTGCAAGTCGCATCTTGCTGTTGTACTGGGAGTGTTGTAACAAATACAGGAAAATTGCGCGCTTTATTGTCGCATCGGGCACGTTCTGACTGGACATGTCGGCATTATGATGACAAAAAGCGGGCGCGGTAAATTTATTTTTATAGGCTTTGGGGAAAGTAAATGACGACAACCACCCCTGAAGAAGAAAACGGCGTAAAGCGCCGTGATTTTCTTTATATTGCTGCGGGCGGCCTTGGCGCCGTGGGGACGGCAGCGGCCATTTGGCCCTTTATCTCGCAAATGAACCCATCTGCGGATGTTCTTGCACTGTCAACGACCGAAGTTGACCTTGAAGGCATTGAAACCGGATCTGAGGTCACTGTAGTTTGGCAGGGCAAGCCGGTTTTTGTGAGGCATCGGACGGAAGAGGATATCGAGAGGGCCGAAGATGTCGACCTCGCGGACTTACCTGATCCGCAACCTGATTCTGATCGGGTGATCAAGCCTGAATGGCTGATTATGGTCGGTATCTGCACCCATCTGGGCTGCGTCCCGCTTAAAGGGCAGGGTGATTACGGGGGATGGTTCTGTCCCTGTCATGGATCGCATTATGATACGTCAGGACGTATCCGTAAGGGGCCGGCACCATTGAATCTGGTCATTCCGCCTTACGAGTTCCTGGACGATAATAATATCAAGATCGGGTAGGGGGCCCCAAGATGTCTTTTGAACCTAAAAATCCTGTCGTCAAATGGGTAGAGGATCGCTTGCCGATCACGGGGATGCTTCACCATGCTCTCTATGAATACCCGACGCCAAAGAATCTAAGCTACTGGTGGACATTCGGCTCTCTGGCTGGCGTTATGCTGGTTGTGCAGATTGTTACCGGTATTGTGCTCGCGATGCATTACACACCGCATGTCGACATGGCCTTTACCAGCGTTGAACATATCATGCGCGATGTGAATTACGGCTGGCTGCTCCGGTATATGCATGCCAATGGCGCCTCGATGTTCTTCATCGTCGTTTATCTTCATATCTTCCGGGGTCTGTACTATGGCTCCTACAAGGCTCCGCGGGAGCTTTTGTGGTGGCTCGGTCTGGTGATCTTCCTGCTGATGATGGCGACTGCCTTTATGGGCTATGTGCTTCCCTGGGGACAGATGAGCTTCTGGGGCGCAACAGTGATCACCAACCTGTTCGGGGCTATTCCGGTTGTGGGCGATAGCATTGTGACATGGCTCTGGGGTGGTTTTGCGGTTGATAACCCGACCCTGAACCGGTTCTTCAGCTTGCATTATCTGCTGCCTTTCGTGATTGTCGGGATCGTTATCCTGCATATCTGGGCGCTGCATACCAATGGCTCCAACAACCCGACGGGTGTGGAACTGAAAGATAAGCAGGACAGCATTCCTTTCCATCCTTACTACACGGTCAAGGACATGTATGGATTGGCGATTTTCCTGATTTTCTTCTCGGCCTTCCTGTTTTATGCGCCGAATTATATGGGCCATCCGGACAACTATATCCCGGCGAACCCGTTGGTGACCCCGGCGCATATCGTGCCTGAATGGTACTTCCTGCCGTTCTATGCGATCCTGCGAGCGGTCCCTGACAAGCTTGGCGGTGTTCTGCTGATGTTTGGGGCTATTGCGGTTCTGTTTGCGCTTCC
>NZ_JARGOQ010000030.1:14276-44819 GCF_029233945.1 Sneathiella sp.
GCGAGTATCTCGGAGGATGTCTTGTCCAAGAAGCCCGCGAGTGAGGAGGCGGCCAATGCTTAAATTATTGACGTCTCTCGGTATTGCGGCTCTGGTTTCCATAAGCAGCCTGGGTTCCGCTCACGCCGCCGGGGAAGCGGTTGAACTCAAATCCGTTGCGTGGAAGCATGGCGGAATTTTCGGAACCTACGATCGCGCGGCGGCGCAACGGGGCCTTCAAGTGTACCGTGAAGTTTGCGCCGGTTGTCATGGTCTTGGTCTGGTAGCATTCCGCACCCTTTCCGATCTTGGTTTCAGTGAAGAGGAAATCAAGGCGATCGCAGCAGAGTCCGAATATGAAGACGGTCCGGATGGCGAAGGTGAAATGTTTGATCGGCCAGGTAAGCCGTCGGATAAGTTCCCGTCGCCTTTCCCGAACGAACAGGCAGCCCGTGCGTCAAACGGCGGTGCCTATCCGCCGGACCTCTCGCTGATGAGCAAGGCCCGTCCGGACGGTGATAACTACCTGTATTCCCTGCTGACTGGATATGAGGACGCGCCTGCTGATTTTAACCTCGCTGAGGGGATGAATTACAACGGGTATTTCCCGGGGCATCAGATTGCGATGCCGCCACCACTGTCGGAAGATGCGGTTGAGTATTCCGATGATACGCCAGCAACCGTCGATCAGATGGCAAAGGATGTCACGGTGTTCCTGACATGGGCGGCTGAGCCGAAAATGGAGCAACGCAAGAGCATCGGCCTCCGGGTGATCCTGTTCTTGCTTATTCTGGCAGGCATCTTCTATGCGGTGAAACGTAAAGTCTGGTCAGACCTTCACTAAAAGATAGACGTTGAACTGAAAGGGCGCTTTTCGAAGCGCCCTTTTTTATGGCATGTCATTCGTATCAAGGCTAAATTTCCGCCAATAGAAAGTTGGAGGATTAAATGAGTTCAACAAGCGAAAAGCCGGTTATCGGTGTCATCGGAGGGAGCGGAGTATATGAGCTTGATGGGCTCACGGATACTCATTGGAAAGCGGTGGAGAGCTCCTTTGGAGAGCCATCGGATGAATTGCTCTTTGGCTCGCTTGAGGGCACTCAAATGGTATTTCTGCCTCGTCACGGAAGAGGGCATCGCATACCCCCTGCCGAGGTAAATTACAGGGCGAATATCGATGCGTTGAAGCGGGCCGGGGTGACGGAGATCATCTCTGTCAGCGCCTGCGGTTCGTTCGAGGAAGAACTCGCGCCCGGCACATTTGTGATCGTCGATCAATTCATTGACCGGACGATTGACCGTAAGAAAAGCTTCTTTGGCACTGGCTTAGTTGCTCATATCAGCATGGCGCATCCGGTCTGCTCCCGCCTTGGCGATGCGTTGGAGAATGCCGCGAAGGAAGCCGGTATTCCTGTTCATAGAGGCGGCACCTATCTCGCGATGGAGGGGCCGCAATTTTCGAGCCTGGCCGAATCCGAGCTTTACCGGAGTTGGGGATGCCAAGTGATCGGCATGACTAATATGCCCGAAGCCAAGCTCGCCCGGGAAGCCGAAATATGTTACGCGACCGTCGCGATGGTAACGGACTATGACTGCTGGCATCCGGAACATGATGCTGTTGAGGTAACAACGATCATCGAGGTATTGATGAAAAATGCGGATAGCGCCCGGCATTTGGTCAAAACGGTAGTCCCTTCATTAAGCACCCGCCAGTCATCTTGCAATACGGGGTGCCATCATGCGCTTGATAACGCCCTGATCACTGCGCCGGAAGCGCGCGATCCTGAAATCATGAAGAAGCTTGACGCCGTCGCAGGCCGTGTCCTTTAACCAGGAGCCACCATGGACATAAAATCTGTTATTCGGACCATCCCTGATTACCCGAAAAAGGGAATATTGTTCCGTGACATCACGACGCTCTGGCAAGACGCAGGCGGGTTTCGCCATGTCGTCGATCAACTGGTCTGGCCTTACGCCGGTGTCAGGATCGACAAGGTCGCAGGGATTGAGGCGCGAGGGTTCGTTCTTGGCGGCGCCATTGCCCACCAGCTCAGCGTCGGCTTTATTCCCGTCCGCAAAAAGGGGAAGCTACCCGGAGCAGTCCATAGCGAAGAATATGATCTGGAATACGGCACCGACACGGTTGAAATTCATCAGGATGCCATAAAAGAAGGTGAGAATATTCTTCTGGTTGACGATCTTATTGCGACGGGCGGTACGGCGGCGGCGGCCATCAATCTTATCCGTCATGCGGGTGGCACGGTGATTGGCGCAGCCTTTGTGATTGATCTCCCGGATATCGGTGGCGCGAAGCGTGTCGCCGGGATGGGTGTAAACGTCCGAACGCTGTGTGAGTTTGAAGGGGATTAAATCCGCCTTTTGGTTGATATGAAGAGACTTGTTATTTTCCCCCGGCTATGTCTTTGCTGAGCAAAGACAGAAAATGAGGAAAAGATATGTCATTCGAAATCTGGATATCGTTCTTTATTGCGAGCGCAGCCCTTCTCGCCATTCCGGGGCCCACGGTCATGATTGTCATAAGCTATGCGCTTGGTCAGGGACGGAAAACCGCATGGGCAACAGTGCCGGGTGTCACGCTTGGGGATTTTACGGCGATGACGGCCTCCCTGCTGGGCGCAGGTGCAGTCCTCGCGGCTTCGGCAACACTCTTCACCGCATTGAAAATACTGGGCGCTATCTATCTGGTTTGGCTCGGGATCAAGCTCTGGCGGACCGAAGGCGGCATGGGGACAGTTCGCTCAACGAATGCGCAATCAAAGATGGCAATGTTTCGTGCTTCGTATGTCGTTACGGCCCTTAACCCGAAAAGTATTGTCTTCTTCGTCGCATTCGTTCCGCAATTTGTGACTGTAAATGAGCCTGCCTTTATACAATTTGTGATTTTGGAAGCGACTTTCCTTGTGCTCGCGGCAATAAATGTTGCAATCTGGGCTTTCCTGGTCGGAAATCTGAGGGAGAGGTTCAAAAACCCGCGGATGTTGAAAGTCATTAATCGCTTAGGCGCGAGTTTTCTGATTGCTGCAGGTTTGCTAACGGCTTTTGTCCGTCGAACAGCGTGATTTAGCTCATAACCGATCACATAAAAAATCGGAGTAGGGAATGCTACATAATATAACCGGAATTGATCATGTTCTGATCGGGGTTGAGGGTCTTGAAGATGCGCGATCCGCATACGAGAAGCTGGGGTTTACGGCAACGCCGAGGGGATCGCATATTGGCTGGGGAACGGCAAACTACTGCATTATGTTCGGGGAGGATTATATCGAGCTCCTTGGCATCGTAGACCCGTCATTGGAGACCAATGGCCTTGATGAGGCTCTTGCTGAGCGCGGGGAGGGGTTACTCGGTGTTGCGCTTGCAAGCGATGATCCTGAAGCCACTCATCAGTCCCTTATTGAGGATGGGTTGGAGCCGTCCGAGCTGTTGGCGCTAAAACGCAAGCTGGAACTTCCTGAGGGCGATGTCCTGCCAGAGTTCAAGCTGATCCGGCTCACGTCTTCGGCGGGGCTGACAGCTAAAAATCTGTTTATCTGTCATCACCTGACGCCGGAGCTGGTACGTCAGCCTGACTGGCTAGAGCATCCAAACGGCGCAAAATATATTAACTCCATTGTTGTGGTAGTGGAAGATCCCGCTGTGCTGGCGTCCTATTACCAGCGGCTTTGCGGCTCCATTAATGTTACCTTGACCGATAATACATTGACTGTGCGCTTTGGGCGGGGGAGCCTGATTTTCGTAAATGACCGGGATATTGACCTATTGTTCCCGGGCCTGACGATTTCAGATGAGATGCCAGCTCTACCGCATCTGATTGCCATGACGATTGCGGTCGAAAATCTGGATCAGGCGGCAAAATTTCTCACGGAAAGTGGTGCCGCGCCGCAAAAAATAGCGAATGGCACCCTCCGGGTTGATCCGGCGAAAGCGTGTGGCCTGTTGCTGGAATTTACAGCTGGCTAATTACGCTATGAATTCTAGTGTGCGGTCGAGCGCGAGTTTGGCGCTTTCCGCATCATAGCTCGCGCGGTGATTGCAATTGAATCCATGTCCTGCGGAATAGACATAAACAGGAATATCCGGCCGCTTCGCTTTAACTTCATCAACGGCAGACATTGGGATTGAGGCGTCTTCGTCGCCGAAGTGCAGTATAATCGGCACTTTCGGTTCTTCCCCTAAATTTTGCGGGATCATTCCGCCGTAATACCCAACCGCCTTGCTGATGGCGGAAAGACGGCAGGCCGCGAGGTAGGCGAGACTGCCGCCCCAGCAATATCCGATTACCGTGATATCTCCGGCGTCCGCTATCTCTTTTGCGGCGGCGTCCGTATCTTTGAGCGCGTCTTCGGCGGCTATCTGTTTCATATATCCAAGGCCCGTTTGGATATCGGACTGTTCGTAGTTGAGCGTGATATTAGGGCTAACCCGGTCAAACAGGGCAGGGGCAATAGCAATATAGCCTTTCTTGGCGTAGCCATCGCAGACTTCCTTGATATGGCTGTTGACGCCGAAAATCTCCTGCAGGATGACGACACCGCCTTTGGCTTCCCCATTTGGAGTTGCTTTATATGCGGAAAGTTTATGGCTATCCTCTGCCGTCAGCTCAATCATTTCTCCCATGACTATTTCCTCTAGTTTTTTGTAACAGGTTCTACGATTAGAAGCGTACCATCCACGCCGGTAACATTCACGACCTCGCCAGCCTCCAAATCCGGGCCTTCGACCGCCCATTGAGTATCGTCCACATGGATCTTGCCGCGGCCATTCAGAATGGGTTCCGTTAGGGTAAAATGACGGCCAACATACTGGACACCGCGCTGATTGAGAGTGGTGTTATCTTCGACGCCGGGGTGTTTTCTTAAGAAAAGGCGCGAGATGGCAATGCTGCCAATGGCGATGACGGCGAAGAGTATCCATTGATATTCCCATCGCATGTCGGGAGCTATCCATGCAATAACGCCGACAATGCCGGCGGATATCCCGAGCCAGAGAAAGATGGTGCTGGGTGCAAATACTTCCAGGATCACCAGGATCAGGCCGAGGATCCACCATGACCAGAATTCGAGGCTGGCGAGCCATGTGATAATTTGATCAAGCATCGCCGTTACTCGACCGTTGGGACAGAGCCGCCCGACCGGCGTCCGTCTTCATCCTTGCCAAAGACTTCCTTGGCAATGGATCCAATGCCTGCAAGTGATCCGACGAGAGCACTTGCCTCCATCGGCATGAGGATAACTTTCGAATTGCGGGCCATGCCGATTTCCTTCATCGCTTCGGTATATTTCTGGGCGATAAAGTAATTGATGGACTGGATATCGCCCGCCGCAATGGCCTCCGATACATCATGGGTCGCCTTGGCTTCGGCTTCGGCGGCGCGTTCCCGCGCTTCCGCATCACGGAAAGCGGCCTCACGGCGACCCTCTGCTTCCAGGATCATGGATTTCTTTTCACCTTCGGCCTTCAGGATTTCCGATTGACGAACACCCTCCGCTTCCAGGATGACCGCGCGCTTCAACCGTTCCGCCTTCATCTGCCGCCCCATTGCCTCCACAAGATCAAGAGGGGGCGTGATATCCTTGATCTCGACACGGGTTACTTTCAAGCCCCAGGGGGTTGATGCCTGATCAATTACGGTCAGCAGGCGGACATTGATGGCATCGCGCTGGCTGAGCGCTTCGTCAAGGTCCATGGAGCCAAGAACGGTACGAAGGTTCGTCTGCGCAAGATTTTGTATGGCACGTTCCAGGTCTCTAACCTCATAGGCTGATTTGGCAGCGTCCAGAACCTGAAAGAAAAGAACTCCGTCGACCTGCACCATGGCATTATCGCGACTGATGACTTCCTGCGTCGGAATATCCAACACCTGCTCCATCATATTGATTTTGCCGCCGATCCGGTCAATGAACGGTATGATCAGGCCAAGGCCGGGGTGCAGGCTGCGCGTATATCTGCCGAAGCGCTCGATTGTGAATTGATATCCTTGCGGGACAATCGTCACGCCCATAAAGACGATGACAATCGCAAAAATGACTAGAACGACGACGAAAATCGCGAAGCCAGACAAGAAAAAATCCATTTCACTACCCCTAGAATTGCCGGATAAATAACAGGCTTGTTGGACTATATAATGTAAAGTCGTCAGGCCTAAGCTAAAAATCCGCCGGACTTAGAGTTTTGGGCGGTGTTATTCGGGGCGGGCTTTTACCATGCCGATGGATTTCATGTTGAGGACAACTTCGTCATTCTGATTGAAGAGTTTGACTTCTGCGCGCACGATTCCCATGTCGGGCCGGGATTCAGACTTTCTGGTCTCGATAACAGTTGATTCATACCGCAAGCTGTCGTCGGGCCGAACCGGCCGGATCCAGCGCAGATCATCAAACCCCGGAGAGCCCAGACCTGCACGACTGTTCGTCATATTATCAACGAGAAGCCGCATCAGGGTCGACGCCGTATGCCAGCCGGACGCGATCAGCCCGCCATAGATACTCTTCTTCGCGGCCTCTTCATCGATATGAAAGGACTGCGGATCGTATTTGCGCGCGAAATCAAGAATTTCTTCTTTCGTGACGGTCCTGCTTTCAGACGTGGTTTTATCCCCGACGGCGATATCCTCAAAATATATCTTGCTCATTGAGAATCCTCCGCTTCAGATCGCTCAGGGTCACGGAGGAACATGCCGCTTGAAATCATGGTCATTTTGACCTCGTCCTTTTGGTTAAGGACTGTATGGGAAAATTTGACGAAGCCGAGTTCAGGGCGGCTTTTTGGCAGGCTACGATCAAGGACTTCCGCCTTTACATGAAGGACTTCACCGGGACGAACGGGCTGTTTCCAGCGAAGTTGTTCTATCCCTGGTGAGCCCACGGAGGCTGAATCAATCAGGTAATTATCAACCATCATTCTCATGCACATCGATCCCGTATGCCAGCCGCTGGCGATTATGCCGCCGAAGAAATGCTCTTTCGCGGCGTCCTTATCGATGTGAAAGGGCTGCGGATCGAACGCGGTCGCAAATTCAATGACTTCTTCTTCTGTCACCTCATACCCGCCGAATTCCATAACCATTCCGACGGTAAAGTCTTCCCAATAACGCATTATTTTTTTCACCTTCTGATCTTGTCGCGATCATTCACGCATTTATTGCTTATTCAAGGTACGGGCCCAGCGGTTAGTTGGCAAATCTGAAATGCAGTACGTCGCCATCCATAACGACATATTCTTTCCCTTCGAGCCGCATGAGGCCGGCCTCTTTCGCGCCGTTTTCTCCGCCATGCTCCACATAAGCAGAATAGGCGATTGTCTCCGCCCGAATAAAGCCCTTTTCGAAATCAGTGTGAATGACGCCTGCCGCTTGCGGTGCTTTCGTACCCTTGGTGACTGTCCAGGCACGGCATTCCTTAGGGCCGACCGTGAAGTAAGTAATGAGATCAAGGAGATCATAACCCGCCCGAATGATACGCCCAAGCCCGGTTTCCGAGAGGCCAAGGTCAGAGAGGAATTCGGTGCGCTCTTCCGCGTCGAGCTGCGCGACTTCCGCTTCAATGGCCGCCGAAATCACGACGGTTCCCGCATGTTCAGCGGATGCCTTTTCTGTGACCTTGTCCGAATAGGCATTGCCCGTCGCGGCGCTTCCTTCATCGACGTTGCAAACATAGAGAACCGGCTTCTGGGTTAGAAGCTGCAAATTGCGAAAAGCTTTTACTTCATCATCCGCGAGTTCGACCATTCGGGCCGGCTTACCGTCGCGCAGTGCAACAAGGGCACGGTCGATCAATTCAGACTGCTTCTTGGCCTCCTTGTCGCCGCCCCGGATTTTCTTAACCAGCGCTTCGGTCCGCTTCTCAAGGCTTTCGAGGTCCGCCAGCATCAGCTCTGTCTCGATCGTCTCGATATCGGAAAGCGGATCGATCTTACCATCCACATGGGTGATATCATCATCCTCGAAACAGCGGACAACCTGAATAATGGCGTCCACCTCGCGGATATGGGCGAGGAACTTGTTACCGAGGCCTTCACCACTTGCTGCGCCGCGCACGAGCCCTGCGATATCAACGAAAGTCAGCTGTGTCGGGATGATTTCCTTCGAATTGGCAAGCCCGGCCAGTTTGACCAAGCGTTCGTCAGGGACGGGAACCTGGCCAAGATTTGGCTCAATCGTGCAGAAAGGGTAATTCTCTGCTGCCGCCTGGGCCGTTTCCGTCAGGGCATTGAACAGGGTTGACTTGCCGACATTGGGAAGGCCAACAATTCCACATTTAAACCCCATACTCAGTTTCCTTCTTTTTTATCCGCCGGGTCTTTTTTCGGCGGCGCAATGTCGAGGGCAATCTTGTTCATAAAACTTGAGGTGTCTCCGGCCACGATAAGCCCAATATGGCGAGCCACGCTGTCGATGATATTTTCCACAATGGGCATTTCAGCCTTGGCAAAGTCTTTCAGAACATGGCCGGACACCAGATGTTTCTCGCCCGGATGGCCAACGCCTAAGCGAACCCGGCAAAAGTCGGCACCGATATGATCTGTGATGGACCGGACGCCATTATTGCCGCCATGGCCGCCACCCGTTTTTACGCGTACCTTGCCGAGTGGTAGGTCGAGTTCATCATGGAGGACGATGATATTTTCGATGGGAATTTTGTAAAATCGGGCCGCTTCGCCGACGGACTGCCCGGACAAATTCATATAGGTCGCGGGTTTCAGCGCAAGGATTTTTGTTCCGCCGATATTTCCCTCAGCGACCAGCCCCTGAAATCGAACGCGTTCCGGCATAAAGGAATGGCGGCGGATAATCTCATCCACCGCCATGTATCCAAAATTATGCCGGTTGCCTGCATATCCCTTACCGGGATTTCCAAGGCCAACCAGCAAAATCATCATTCCATCCTGATTAGTCTTCGGATTCTTCGGCTTCTTCGCCTGCATCCTCGGCGCCTGCTTCGGCCTCAACGCCTTCTGTGCCTTCTGCCTCATCCTCATCTTCAGGATCTGGCTCAACAGTCGGTGCCGCAATTGTAGCAATCGTGAAGTCACGATCCGAAATTGTCGGTTGCGCACCTTCGGGCAAGGTTACTTCTGAAATATGAACACTGTCGCCAATGTCATAGTTCAGCAGGTCAATCTCAATGGCTTCCGGGATATTGCCCGCCGGCACCATCATTTCGATTTCGTAGCGAACCACATTAAGGACACCGCCGCGTTTGAGACCCACGCATTCCTCTTCATTGAGGAAGCGAACGACAACCATAACCGCAATCTGCGATTTAGCGGAAACACGCAGGAAGTCCACATGCACCGGCATATCGTTGATCGGATGTAGCTGCATATCGCGGGGTAGTACGTTGTGCTTGGTTGATCCGACCTCAACGGTGAAAACCGTTGACAGGAAAGCGCCCTGATTGACGGTTTTCACAAGTTCCTTGGTTTCCAGCGAAATGGAAATGGGGTCTTTTTTATCACCATAGATGACGGCGGGTGTCCGTCCGTCACGACGCAATGCACGGGAGGTCCCCTTTCCGACCCGGTCACGCGTTTCTGCAATTAACACTGCATTTTCGCTCATTGTATATCTCCTACTTAAGCGAGCAACACCGGGAAAACCCGGTGCCAAAATGGCGCGTGCCTCCAGGGGTGCCCGCGCCGCCTATTGCCTGTGCGATTAGTCGAACAGGCTGGAAACCGAAGTTTCCTTCGAAATTCTGTACATCGCCTCGCCAATCAGCGGGGCGACGGAAATTTGCCGCATCTTGCTGGAAGCGCGGAACGCTTCCGTGGCCATGATGCTGTCGGTTGTCACCATCTCGTCAAGGGCCGAGTCGTTAATGCGAGCAATCGCGCCGCCTGAGAGGACGCCATGGGTCACATAACCCGAAACACTTTTCGCACCTTTGTCCATCAGGGCTTTGGCCGCATTACACAGTGTTCCGGCGCTGTCCACGATATCATCAACCAGGATGCAACGCTGATCCTTGACGTCACCGATAATATTCATCACTTCTGAAACACCGGCTTTTTCCCGGCGCTTATCCACGATTGCAAGGTCTGCGTCAAGTCTTTTGGCATAGGCGCGAGCGCGAACAACACCGCCAACATCGGGAGAGACAATCGTGATATCGCCGCCCTTGCCATAATGCTCCTCGATATCGGGGACAATAACGGGGGCGGAGAACAGGTTATCGGTTGGAATATCGAAAAACCCCTGGATCTGTCCGGCATGGAGATCCATGGTCAAAACCCGGTCTGCGCCGGCGGTCGTAATCAGGTTGGCGACGAGCTTCGCCGAGATGGGAGTTCTTGGTCCCGGCTTTCTGTCTTGCCGCGCATAGCCAAAGTAGGGAAGGACTGCAGTGATTCGTGATGCAGATGACCGCTTCAGGGCATCAATACAAACCAGCAGTTCCATCAAATGGTCATTTGCGGGAAATGAGGTTGGCTGGACAACGAACAGGTCCTCGCCGCGCACATTTTCATGAATTTCAACGAAGACTTCCATGTCCGAGAAGCGACGGACATCCGCATCTGTCAGGGGAAGCTTGAGATAGTTGGTGATGGCTTCCGCCAACGGTCGATTGCCATTTCCCGAAAGCACTTTCATAGGAGCGTTCCTTTAGTCAGTAGAGGGCTTTTTTCAGTTAAAACACACTGCCCCTCGCGCTAAAATGAACGAGTTGGCGTCGGCGGGCGGAACTTACCAAGGGCCTTAAGTCCTGTAAACGCTTTAAACGCCCTTTTTTAACGGAAATTGCAAAATAACGTCATGATTTTGACTTAAAATAGTCCGGCTCACTTTTTTTGAGAAGATCATAGACGCCGCCCGCACCTCCGCGAGCCGCCAGACGGGCAACATCGCCCCAGGCACCGTTTAGCGATCCCGCCCTGATTCTGTTGCGCTGCCGGATCTGGCCGACCTGTTCGCCGTTTCGTCGCTCCAGACTCCAGACAAGCTCGATAATCTGGGTGTCGAGTTTCGGCGGTGTGATTTCCGCATGCCCGCGGACAATAAAATTCGCGCCGGTTTCGGTCGGTAAAACATCAAGGCCTAGCCGGACCAGTTCATCCTGAATGGCGGCCGCGAGGCTCTCAGAGCCATCCCCCGGGGCACCTTCCACAATAGGGACAAAAATAATAGGCTTGTTAATCATCGCGAAATTTATGCCATCGCCACCAAGCAGCTTGTCAATATCGCTGGCGGATTTGACAGCCAGAGCCTCAATCGTCTCCGGCGGCATTTCTGCAGAATTTTCTGCGGTTGTAAGCTTTTCGAGCGCGTAGAGCCCTGTATCGCGGTCTTGCGGATCGAAAATCGCCCAATTGAGGTAGCGTCCGCCGTCCTTGTCAATAATATTGCCCCGCACGTAATAACGGTTCGCCGCCGCAGCGCCGGAGAAGGCAGCTATGCCAAGATTTTGCAGCTTTGTGGCGATGGCGGTTTCAAGGCCTGCAGGGCCGTCCTCTACGGGCTCCACATAGAGTGCCGCCCGAGGGCCGGGCGCAGCACGCCAGGAAGATTTGGCCTCCGGTTGAAAGGGCCGCTCCAGCGGCTGGCAACCGACAAGAGCGATGGCCCATACCACCATCAAACTCCTAATGAGCAAATTACATTGCACAGGTTGCAAGCACTCCCAGCAGACAAATCACGATAAAGATGACCATATACGGCATTTTACCCTTCTTTCACAAGTGCGTTAGCCATTCAGGACGATAGCGGAAAGCTGTCGACCATAATCAGCTTCCCCTCTTTTGACCATCCGCCGGTAGCTGAAAAACTGGTCTTCTTCAGTGCAGGTGTCATTATCCAGATGATCAATGCCGCCGATTTCCAGCTTCTCGAGTGCGGCCCGCACGAAGCCGGTTAGATCAAACATATGCCGCTCCGGGTTTTCAGAGGGGATAAAGAACTTCTCTGCTGCGGGATCCTGTTTCAGGAAGGGTGCCGGGAATTCCGGACCGACTTCGTAGGACACTTGCGCAATTGCCGGGCCGATCGCCGCCCGGATGTTTTGCTTGCTCGCGCCGAGGTTGGTCATTTCCTCAACAACGCAAGCGCTGATATTGCCAAGAGCACCTTTCCAGCCGGAATGTGCGGCGCCGATAACGCCATTTTCCATATCCGCAAATAAAACCGGAACGCAATCCGCCGTCAGAATACCGAGTGCCAGCCCCGGCACTTTCGTTACCATGGCATCCGCCTTCGGTCGTGGGGTAAGTTCTTGATCATTGTCGAGGACAAGAACTTCGGTGCTGTGGATCTGATAAACAGTTCGAAGGGCCTCCGCTGATTGGCCGATCATGGCCATGGCGCGGGAACGGTTTTCCGTTACACGCGCCGGGGCATCGTTTGAGCCGGGCCCGCAATTGAGGCCTCTGTAAAGCCCTTCGGATATTCCGCCTTCGCGCGTAAAGAAGCCATGTGCAAGGGCATCATTTTCCAATATCCGACTTGTCAGCATATCAACTCCCGAACCCTTCCGTTGCGACAGGCATATTATGGGATAAAGCCATGGCTTTGAAAAGAGTTCCCATCTCCGCCGCGCTGGTTAATCGACGGAGTTGCGAATCCAGCTTCTTACTTTGCGCTTTATCCGCTTTTTGACGAAGCATATGATGCCGGGCCTCAATACCGAGCCGTTCGAGAAAGCGTCCTTGCGTAGTCGGACCCTGAACCGCGATATCGCGGGAAGCGGCAACATTTTTTAGCGTTACAAATTTGACATGGGCGGTCAGGTCGGCTTCCCCCGGATTACTGAGCGGATCGACAGGGCCATGGCCCTTGACTGCCTGAAAACTATCGCCAAGCAATGTATCCGTCGCGCCATAATCGATGATCAAGGCCGCTCCGCCATTTGCAGCGAGTAGCTTGCTGATCCGGTCGGTGATTACTTCTCCATCGGGGCAGATCTCATAGACATCGCGCTCCGCGCCGACCGGTGCGCTCTCGAGGGAGGCAGGCTCCGGTGAGAGGGTAAAGGTAAACTCATTCCCGGTAATCGTCACGAGGCGTTCATGCCAGCCACCGTCCTGACAGCAATATTGCCGGATGGGCAAGGCGTCGAAAAATTCATTCGCGATCAGAATAACCGGTGCGCCCTCAAGTTCAGGCAGTTCGTCATGCCAGGAAGGTGTGAAGCCAGATAAGGCCTCAGCCTGCTTTGATCTGAGGCGGCGGCTGTTCTCTACCAATTCAATTTGCGCTGCCGCTAGAAAATCTGGAACAACACGGGCGCTCCTTAATGCGTCCGTCATCAAGGTGCCATTCCCCGGGCCAAGTTCCACAAGATGGAATTTTTTCGGGCTGCCGAGTTTGAACCAGACATCGACGGCCCATAACCCGATTAGTTCGCCGAACATCTGGCTGATCTCCGGCGCGGTAATGAAATCGCCCTGTTCGCCGAAGGGTTCCTGCCGGGAATAATACCCATACTCCGGATGTCCAAGCGCGGATTTCATATAGTCATAAAGAGAGATCGGGCCGCTTTTCTCAATCTCCGCCGCGAGGATCTTCCCTAGTTCATTCATGCGGCTTTGCGGGAAGGACGGAACATAAAGTAAAGGCCGACAATCAACATGGGCAGGGAGAGCAGCTGTCCCATCGTCAGCCCGCCTGCAAGGAAGCCGAGATAGGCGTCGGGCTCACGGAAGAACTCGACAATGCTTCGGGCAACAGCATAGCCCGCAAAAAAGAGACCCATAATAAAGCCCGGCTTCTCTGCGTATCGGGTTTTGCGGAAAATGAGCAGGATCGCAAATAACATTGCGCCTTCAAGAAGGGCCTCATAGAGCTGGCTCGGATGGCGGGGTAAGTCGTCTCCGCCCGGGAAAATCATGCCCCAGGGAACATCCGTCTTGCGGCCATAAAGCTCACCATTGATGAAATTGGCGATCCGCCCGAAGAACAGCCCAACCGGCACGACGGTGGCCAGAAGATCTCCGAACTCCAGAATGACAATCTTCTGAAAGCGGCAATAGAGCAAGGTTGCGAGAACCACGCCGAGGAAGCCGCCATGGAATGACATGCCGCCCTGCCAAACCATAAAGATTTCTGCTGGATGGCTGAAATAATAGTCCGGCTTATAGAACAGGACATAACCGAGCCGCCCGCCCAGAATAACGCCCAGCGTCGCCCAGATCAGGAAATCATCGACCTGCTTCGCGGAAATGTTCGAGCCTTCCGATCCCGCGAGCCGCATCATCAGGCGCCAGCCGATGATCAGCCCGGCAACATAGGCAAGGGCATACCAGCGGATGGCAAAGGGCCCGATCTGAAATATGACGGGGTCGATTTCGGGAAACGCGATCGCCGTGAAAAGGGTCGATAATATCATGCGGGCTACTATATAAAGCTCTTGGAAATAATCGCAAGCAAATCAAGGTTAAAGAGGTTGCTTTCACCGTTGCCTGTTGTCATTATTAACGGGTAATTTTAAGGATCCAAAGTGATGCAGACAAACTCACGGCTTTTTGATGACCTCGCCCGACTTGCCACAGGAGCTCTCGGGACGGCGCAGGGTGTTAAAACGGAATGGGAAAATCTTTTTCATCAACGGCTGGAGCGCTTTATCAATGAAATGGATCTAGTCCCGCGGGAAGAGTTTGATGCTGTCAAGGCAATGGCCGTTCTCGCGCGAGAGGAAAATGAGACGTTGAAAGAACGTCTTGCTGCGTTAGAGGAAAAAATTGCTGCTCAATCGAAGGCACCACGCGCGCGTAAGACCGCCCCGAAAAGCAAATCTACTCCGACTGATAAGTAAAGCATCCGGCAACTAGATGTTGCGGGCGTCTCAATTTTATCCACAAGAAATATAGCCAGAAGCCATATTCTTTGTTGCGCCGCAACTCAAGTCAGACTACGCTAGATTTATGGCGTCGTTGAATTTGCGGCACCATATATGGCCTGTAGTAGATTTCCTTACCGGCTGAGCTTTGAGGTAAGTAACAGGGCGCCAGCCGGCGGGATGGTTCTGAAAGGAATGCTTCCATGACGTCCTTGTATCTCACGCGCGAAGAACTCGAAGACTCCAATCCCCTTGACCTTATAGAAAGCATCATCGTCGATAATGACTGGTCTTTTGACCGTCAGGGTAATAACGAACTCACTGTCGGAGTGGAGGGGAGCTGGTGCCAGTATCATCTCTGGTTTTCATGGCGGTCTGACCTTCGGGCCATCCATTTTTCATGCGCATATGACGTCAAGATACCGGAACGGCAATATGGATCCGTTTATGAATTGCTGGCACGCGTCAACGAGCGCATGCCCGTCGGTCATTTCGATACCTGGCGGGAGGAGGGAATGATCCTTTTCCGCCATTCACTGTTGCTGAGCGGTGCCTGCGTCGTGACAAACGAGCAGATCCAGACCTTGGTCGAGATCGGCATGAGTGAACTCGAAAAATTCTATCCGGCCATTCAGTTCTGCCTTTGGGGCGGCAAAACGCCTGAAGAGGCCATTGATGCTGCCATGTTCGAAACGATGGGTGAGGCATAGGAATGACCCTTTCCCTGCTGCTTGTCGGTTCCGGCAAGATGGGGCAGGCAATGCTTGGTGGCTGGATCGATAACGATATTGATCCGGCCAACATTGTCGTCGTCGATCCAAATTCTGAAAATCTGTCTGTTGCACAAAAACTCGAATGCACAGGAGTTAGCTCTGCCACCGATATTCCGGGAGATTTTCAGCCGGATGTGATTATCCTTGCCGTTAAGCCGCAGGTTATCGGGGATGTTCTGCCGACATTCCGGGCATTCGCAGAAAAGGGAAGTCTGGTCGTTTCAATTGCAGCAGGCACAAGGATCGCAACGTTCGAAGAAGCATTCGGTGAAACATCCGCCATAGTTCGGGCGATGCCCAATACCCCCGCCGCCGTGCATCAGGGAATGATTGTGTGCTGCCCCAATGCGCATGCCTCTACCGGTCAGAAGGATCATTGTGACCGGCTTATGAAGGCCATCGGATCAGTTGCCTGGATCGAGGATGAAGCCTTGATGGATGCGGTAACCGGGCTTTCCGGCTCTGGTCCGGCCTATGTTTTCTATATGATTGAGGCGATGACTGTCGCCGGTGTGAAAGCCGGGTTGCCGGAAGATCTCGCGGTTCAGCTCGCGCAGGAAACCGTTGCCGGGGCAGGGGCTCTCGCTCGTCAATCAGACGAGACAGCCGCACAGCTTCGCAAGAATGTTACCAGCCCTAACGGGACGACGGCGGCGGGCCTTGAAGTTCTGATGAATGAGGAAAATGGCCTTGGTTCTCTGATGGAGAAGACCGTCGCGGCCGCCACCGCCCGGTCCAAAGAACTGGGGTAGAGAACAGTATTTTGAGATATTCTCTTTAAAGTAGTAAATAATCAATTATATACTCTCTATACTCTTTTGAGGATAGAGCGATGAGCGATAACCCCGAGTCACAGCAGACAACACTCCCCCCTGCGGCGTCAAATTCGGCGGAGACACCCGCAAGTGATAGCGCGAACGCGGCTTCCAGCAGCGGAGGCGGAGGAGCACCAACAGCCGCAGGCGGACTGATCATTCCCGACCTCAGCGCCGTCACGACGATGCAGAATGAGAATATGCAAAAGATGACGGCGGCAGTGCAGGCCGCATCAAAAGGCTTGCAGGATATCGTTGCCGCGCAGCGCTCGACTTTGCAGCAAACAGTCGGGAATTTGCAAGCGTCACTCAACAGCTCCGTCGGGACGGCGAAAGTCGGGCCGGGGGCAACGCCGGATATTCAGTCAGAAATCGACAACCTGAACCTCACTGTTGATAATTTGAGCAAGGCGGCGGACACTCTGACGGCATCGACCAGCAAGTCTTTTGACGCCATCAACAAATCCATGGAGCAGTCGCTTGCCACGATTGAACAGGTCGCGGAGAAATTTTCCTCCGGCGGATGATTTTCCAAACGTTTTGCAATAGCATCTCCGAAACTAAGGAGATGCGAGAGATATGACAGAACAAATTATATTTGACGATTTTTTGAAGGTGGATATTCGTGTTGGTAAGGTGGTCGAGGCGGTGGAGTTTCCCGAAACCCGCAAACCGGCCTATAAGCTGAAGATAGATTTCGGGGATGACATTGGCATTCGCAAAAGCTCGGCCCAAATTACGGTTCTTTATAATCCGCAAGAGCTTGTGGGGCGGCGTGTGATGGCGGTAGTGAATTTCCCGCCCCGGCAGATCGGACCCTTCATGTCGGAGGTTCTTGTGCTGGGCTTCAGCGATGCGGAGGGGAATGTTTCCCTTGCGAGACCGGATCATGACGTGCCGATCGGAGGCCGCCTTCACTAACTTGAAAGGGAAGAGAGTAGAGCGATGGCCGATGCCAATGATGACAATAACGATATGCCGTCGCCGCCTGACCTGACATCCCTGTTTCAAAAACAGACCCAGCAGATAAACGAAGCCTGCCGACACGCAAGTCAGGCATTTTCTGTGTTCAAGACCCGGGATCAGGACGTTGCCAGCCTGACGCAAAGTCTGAACAGCGAAGTCAATGAGGTTTTCATGATGGCAAAGGCGGCAAAAACACCGCAGCTGGCCATGGCGACCATTCCGCCGGTTCTTGCTCTTGCCAATACAGCTTTCGCAAAAGTGCCAGTCACTGACCAGAAGGCTGTCAGTGAAATTCAGCAGGCATTCGCCCCGTTTGGCAAATGATCTCCCGCTAGAGCGGCAGACGGATTTCGATCCGCAAGCCGCCCGCGGGCGAGTCGCCAAGTGATATCTGTCCGCCATGTCCGTGAATAACGTCCCGGGCGATGGTCATGCCGAGGCCGCTTCCGCCTGTTTCCATATTGCGGGACGGATCCAGGCGGAAGAATGGCCGGAACACATCTTTTCGCCTGTTCTCCGGTATGCCCGGGCCGTCATCATCGATGAGGATGACCAACTCCGAATTGGTCGCTTTGACAGTGATCCATATCTCCGTTGCGTAGCGTGCCGCATTGTTTAACAGGTTCGTAATGCAGCGTTTGAAGCTGCTGGGCCTTATTTCGGTATAAAGATTCTTCGGTGTTTCCAGCGATACGGCCATGCCCTGACGACGCGCATTCATGACGGTATCCTGAAAAAGTTCTGTAATGTCGGTTTCCTCGACGGCCTCGGCCTCCTGCCCGCGGGCGAAGGCGAGATACCCCTCGACCATCTTTTCCATATCGACGACATCGCCCTCAAGGCTGGTCTTGCTTTCGTCACCCTCCGGCATCATCGCGAGTTGCAACTTCATGCGGGTGAGCGGCGTGCGAAGGTCATGGCTCACCCCGGCAAGCATTTCCGTCCGTTGGGTGATTTGGCGAAGAATACGATGCTTCATGACGTGAAAGGCGCGGGACGCGGAGCGGATTTCCTGCGCACCGCTCGGTTTGAAATCGTCGACAAACTGTCCTTTACCGAATTGTTCGGCGGCGGTCGCCAGTTGGCGAATGGGGCGCATTTGATTACGCAGGAACAAAAGTGCGACGCCTAAGAGGACGAGGGAGATCGCGACCATCCACATCACAAAGATATAGGTCGTCGTGGAAAAGAGCCGCTTGTCACGAACAATGACCTGTAAAACACCATCGGGAAGCTGGATTAGGAGGATAACGGATTCAAGCTTCTTATTGGTTGAGATATTGAAGGCGCGGGCGGGCAGGCTTTCCTTCAACGCATTTACCAGATGGCTCTCCAGAAAGCCGTAGTTTTGCTGTTTGTCACTACCTTCGGGAAGACGCATGCCTTCTTTAATGCTCACGGCAAGGCGCATCTGCCCGCGTGCGATGTTGAGAATATCCGCCTCCGCCGTCTCGCCGGGAAAGCGATCGCGAAGAGAAATGACGGCGGCTACATCACCGGCGACTCCTTGCGCGAGACGTCGGGCGACATCATCCCAATGGCGCTCATAAAATATATAGGTCACCAGAATTTGCAGCAGCAGAATAGGCAGGACAACAATCAGGATTGATCGCCCGAACAGTGTCCGTGGCATCAGGTTCTTGATAAAACCCGCTGTGATCTGGCGGTAAACTTCCTGAACTACAGTTAATCCGCCCATAAGACGTATCCTTCACCGCGCACGGTTTGAAGATGTCGAGGCAATTTTGGATCCTCTTCAATTTTACGTCTGAGGCGCGTGATTTGCACATCGACGGCGCGACCCTGGCTTCCGCTTGACAGGGAAAGGTCTTCCCGGCTGATCGGAACACCGGGCATGGCGGCAAGGGATTTCAGCAGGAGCGATTCACCGGATGTCAGGTTGATCATCTCGCCATCTTTCAGAAGTTCGCCGCGCTCCAGATTAAAGGTGAAGGCGCCAAAATGCAGATCTTTGAGCTTCTCCGTCTTGGACCGCCGTAGAATGGCATCAATGCGCAGCAAAAGCTCCCTCGGCTCGAAGGGTTTGCTAAGATAATCATCCACCCCGACTTCCAGCCCGAGAATGCGATCTTCCGCATCTCCCATTGCGGTCAGCATCAGGATAGGTACTTCCCGGCTCATTCCGGATCCGTTACGCATCCGGCGTACCAGTTCAATCCCGTCGCCTCCCGGCATCATCCGGTCCAGCACGATCAGGTCAAAATAGAAACCGGTCATCCTGTCTTCGGCGGTTTCGGCGCTGGTCGCTGTGGAGATGCGGTACCCGTTATCCATAAGGTATTTTTTCAGGAGGGAGAGCAGCCGCGTATCGTCATCCACCACCAGAATATGAGGGGCGTTATCCATCACCATGGGCTATCCGTTGCGCTTCGTTGTCATGTTTTCAGGATCCGGTTCAGCGCGGTATCGCGATGTGTCTCGTCGATCAGGCCGGTTAGGACCTTTCGATAGCCCGCGACTGCTTCCCCGCCGGCTTCCCGAAAGGCATTGGCAACAAGTTCGCGCTGTGCCCGGCTCACCTTTTGTTCCAAAAGGCGTCCTTCTTCCGTGAGATAGAGGCAGCGTTGACGCCGGTCTTCCTCTCCCTGCCGCTGCTCGACGAACCCGCGTTTAATCAGGTTGCTGAGGACTCGGTTCAGGCTTTGCTTCGTGATTCGTAAAATATCGAGCAATTCCGACACGGTCATGCCTTCATTGCGCCCGACAAAGTGAATCACCCGGTGATGCGCCCGACCGAAATTATAGTCTTCCAGGATATTATCCGCACCCGCCGTGAAGTCGCGATAGGCAAAAAACAGGAGTTCTATCGCCTGCCGAAGCTCTTCTTCGCGAAGAAAAAGTGGGTTATTTACAGATTTTACGTCAGTCATGTTGACATATATTTCTTATAATGTTACAAAATCATCATTCGATTCGACATAATCGAACTTATTTTTGGGAATATACGATATTATAATAACGCAAGGTGCTTCAAAATGGATACCTCCTCTTTTGCCGAACGTGATGGCTTTATCTGGTTGAATGGTAAACTCGTACCATGGCGCGATGCAAACATCCATGTCCTTACACATGGATTGCATTATGCCAGCAGTGTGTTTGAAGGGGAACGGGTCTATGACGGTGAGATTTTCAAACTTGAGGAGCATACGGATCGGCTGATCGAATCCGCGCGCATTCTCGGCTTCACGCCGGAACAGACTGCTGAGGAAATTAACGAAGCATCGCGCCAAACAGTGATCGCTAACAAGATTATTGATGGATATGTTCGTCCGGTTGCCTGGCGGGGGTCTGAGATGATGGGTGTTTCCGCGCAAAACAATCGCATCAATCTGGGTATCGCCGCCTGGGTCTGGCCGAGCTATTTCTCGCCTGAGGCCCGCATGAAAGGCATTCGGTTGAAACTCTCCAAATGGAAGCGTCCGTCGCCCGAGACAATTCCGACCAAGTCAAAAGCAGCGGGTCTTTACATGATCTGTACGCTGAGCAAGCATGAGGCGGAAGCCGAAGGGTTTGATGATGCTTTGATGCTTGACTATCGCGGTCGTGTCGCCGAGTCGACGGGTGCGAATATCTTCTTTACCAAGGACGGAGCCCTGCATACGCCGACACCGGACTGTTTCCTGGACGGTATTACGCGACGGACGGTGATTGATCTTGCAAAAGCGCGCGGGATCGAAGTTGTCGAACGCGCGATCATGCCCGAAGAAATGGCCGACTTTGATGAATGCTTCCTGACGGGGACAGCGGCAGAAGTAACGCCAGTCAGCAGCATCGATACTTATCAGTTTACGCCCGGCGATATCTGCGCGCTGTTGATCAAGGATTATGAGAATTGCGTCCGCAGAAAGATTGCCGCCTAAAATTGCTAAAATAGGCTATATTTCATACCCGTCTTAACTATGTTGAGACGGGTATTTTGATTTTTGTGTAATTTCATTTAAAATAGAGCCTATATATAAGAAATTGATTAAGCCGTAGACTAATCGGGACACTGGATCATTATGAAAGCAAGGCGTTTTTCACTGGCATTGGGGCTGGTTCTTCTGAGTACACAGTTTGTTCAGGCGAGTTTTGAAAAAGGGCAGGAGGCCCTTGATCGAGATGATGCCTCCACGGCAATTGAAGAATGGCAGCCGGTGGCACAGCGCGGCGATGCCAGGGCACAATATGCGCTTGGCCAAATTTTTGAGAAAGGATCGGATGGCGTTGAGGCGGATATCGTTGAGGCCTATGCCTGGTTCAAGCTTGCCGCCGCTCAGGATTTTGAGGAAGCAAGCGAAGCAACCGAGCGGCTTCGGGGTTTAATGTCTACGGACGATCTGCGCGCGGCGCAGACACGGTCCCTTGCGACATTGGGGCTCTGGTATCGTGATTTTACGGGGCAGGATGAAGCGGCTTTTCAAGAAGCCAAGGCAACGATGGCTGTGCCCGAGCAGCAGTCTGCAGCCGTTACCGAGGATACACTTGCCGAGCAACGGGCCGCCGCGCAGCGTGAGTTGATCGCGCAACGCAAAGCGGATGCGGAGGCAAAAGCAAAAGCGCTTGAGGAAAGCCGTCAGGCAGCCATTCAGGCCGCGCAGGCGGCCGCTGAAGAAGCCAAGAGTCAGGCCGAACTCAGAGAGCAGAAGATTGAGGAGCAGCGCCGCGCCATTGCCCAGAAGGATAACCAGCAAAGCCAGACCAGTCTCGCCGCAGCAAAAGCACGCCTTGCAGACCTGATGGCCAAGCAGCAGGGCGGCGCAGCCTCGGCCTCAACTACAGGCGGAACGGCGGTTGCGGCCGCATCCCCGACGGCAGCGCCAGTAGCGGCGGCAAAGATTGAGCCCAAAGCCGCAGAAACTATGCAGGAAGTCTCGGCGATGACCGATAAGTCAGCCGTGAAAGCGGTGGCCCCCGAAGCTAAAGATGCCAGTGCTCCTGCGCCGTCAACAACGAAAGAAATGGCTGTTACGCCGAAAGTATCAGCGGAGCCGCAAAAAGTAGCTCTTGCAACCACTTCCGATGCTGTGAAAAGCCCCGTTGCGGAAAAGGTGACGGAACCCCCTTTGACCGAATCTAAGACAGAGACCCTGACCGCGCTTAAATCGCTTAACGGGCTGAATAAGGACGCAGTTGAGGAAATATTCGAGCAAGCGAAGATTGCAGATCTTGATAATGCAGAGGCGCAAACAGAAATCGAGGTATCGCTGGTGCGGATTGAGGCGTTGAAATGGTCGCTTATTTCCGGCGCGAAGGGCGATCACGCCGCCCCAAAAATGAACAAAGTACTGATGTCCAAAATGTCTCCAGTACAAATCGCGGAAGCGAACCGACTCGCCGGAGAGTGGCTGATCGAACGGCAAAAGCAGCTCTAACTATCTGATTTCCAGCGGGTTGCCGCTTTAAGGTCGCTTTCACGCTCCTTTACCCAGTTGGTCTCCCCACGGGCGTTCACTTCCTGTTTCCAGAAGGGGGCCTTGGTTTTCAGCCAGTCCATCAGGAAATGCGCGGCCTCAAACGCATCTTGACGATGCGGGGATGCCGTAATTACCAACACGATAGGCTCACCAAGTGCCATCTCCCCATAGCGGTGAATGATCAGGCAATCCTGCAGGTCCCAGCGTGCCCTCGCTTCTTCTTCAATTTTTGCAAGCTCCCGTTCCGTCATGCCGGGATAATGCTCCAGACTGAGGCCGGTGACTTTACTTCCGTCATTGAAATCACGAACGAGACCGGTAAAGCTGACGACAGCGCCAATATCCGTGCGTCCGTTCGTCATTACTTCTATTTCTTTGCCAATATCGAAGATGTCGGGCTGGACGCGGATCATGCTACCCTCCCGTTACCGGCGGGAAGAAGGCAACCTCGTCTTCTTTTCCAAGGACTGTATTGCCGGTAATATATTCCTGATTTACCGCAATCCTGACGACTTCCAGATCGCTGAAAACCTCCGCGAAGGAAGGTCCGCGCGTTTTCATCCACCGAACAAGGCTATCGGTATCGCGGCATTCCTCCGACCAGGGGACGGATTCCGAGGTCATCTGCAATTTGGTTTTCAGCCAGGCAAAATAGAGAATTTTCATCTCATCAACTCCGAAAAGGGAAGGAACGTAACCAGATCCCCTTTGTCTATATAGGTGACATCATCCCCGATTTCGATCAAGCCATTTGCCCAGACCGCAGATGATAGAATGCCGGAACCTTCGGTCGGATATTTCTCGGCTCTGCCGGTGCCATCATTCGTGACATAATAGCGGCCCCGAAGCCATTCTGTGCGACCAGACTTCTTCTTCATGATGAAATCTGCTGCCACTTTGAAGGCAAGGGGTGGTTCCATATTCGCGCCGCTTAAGATTTTGATTAACGGGCGGACAAACATCAGGGTGCAGACGAGAGCAGCGATCGGGTTTCCCGGCAGCCCGACAAAGGCTGTATTGCCAATCTGACCAAGCGCCAGCGGGCGCCCCGGTTTTATGGCAATACGCCAGAAATGCAAATGGCCGATATCACTGAGCGCCGTTTTGACGTGATCTTCATCCCCCATGGAAACACCGCCGGAGGTGAGGACGAGGTCATGATCTTTGGCGGCCTCATTCAGGGCGGCGCGGACGATGGGAAGGCGGTCTTTCAAGATACCAAGGTCTGTGACAGAGCATCCAAGATTGTCTAGAAGACTGGCAAGGATCAATCGATTGCTGTCATAGATGCTGGTGGGGGAACCCGTCTCCCCGGGATTGATCAATTCATCCCCCGTCGAGAAAAGCGCGACTTTCAGGCGCTTGAAAACTTTAACCGATCCCAGCCCGACAGAGGCAAGATACCCAAGTTCCTGCGGGCGAAGGCGTGTGCCTTTCTCCAGCAAGACTTTGCCTTCGCGAATATCCTCTGCCATCTTGCGGCAGTTGGCACCCGATTTAAGGCCTGTCGGCAGGATTACTTGCTTACCCTGCCGCGAGACATCTTCTGTCATGGCGACGGTGTCCAGCCCTTCCGGCATGATGGCGCCGGTCAGTATCTGAATGACTGCATTCGGAGTGAGGGCGCCCTTCCAGGGATGGCCCGCCTTGCTCTGTCCAATAACGTCACGCGGTTTGTCGGGGCCTTTTGCATACTCTTCAAACCGAAAGGCATAACCATCGACGGCGGAATTATCGGCTGGCGGCACATTGCGAGGGGACGTGATATCCGCCGCCAGAATGCGGCCTTCGGCATCAAATAGTGAGATATTCTCCGTGGCGACAACGGTCGCGGCAGCGGCGGATATTTTCTCAAGCGCCTCCATCGCGCTGATCATCTCCGACGGATTGGCGAAACAATCGTTAGCCAGCCGTGCCATGGGCGGCCACCTCCAGCTTGAAAAACTGAACGATGAACTCTGCGATGGCATTTTCATCGTTTAAATCGAGAACCGGGACAGGGGCCGTGTAGGAAAGTTCGGGTGTTGCCAGCGCGACAATACTGCTATCTGAGGAAACCCTTGGTTCTGTGCCGCTTTCCCGGCGCCATACTTCGATTTTTGGAAAGTCTTCCGACTTGAACCCCTCGACCAGAAGGATATCGACAGGGACCATCTTGGCGATGAGATCGTCAAGGCGCGCCTCGCCGCGGTCATGGTTTTCATGCATCAGCGCCCAGCGGCTTGAAGATGAAATCAGCACTTCCTCGGCTCCGGCTTCCCGATGTCGATATGAATCCTTGCCCGGCGTATCAATATCGAATTTATGATGCGCATGCTTGATGGTCGAGACCTTGAAGCCGCGTTTGATCAATGCCGGGATCAACCGCGTCAACAGAGTGGTTTTGCCGTTTCCGCTCCAGCCTGAAATACCGATGATATTCATGCGTCAATTACCCATATCCGCGTGATTACGACCCTTCGTCCATCATATGCTTCAGGCCAAGGCGCAGATAGTCATATCCAGTCCAGACCGTCAGCAAACCGGCGATCCAAAGCAATATCTGACCGATGAGGATGGCATCGAACTGACCGGCAACTGCGGGGCCGCCCAACAAAAAGCAAAGGGCAAATATCTGGGCGGCCGTCTTCCATTTGGCAAGTTTGCTGACCGGCATGCCGATCCGCAACTCCGCCAGATATTCACGCAATCCCGACACCATTATCTCCCGACAGAGGATAATCGTGGCGGGGATAAGGTCCCACTCTCCAATGCGTCCGATCCCGACGAGAACGAACAGTACCGAGGCAACAAGCAATTTATCCGCAACGGGGTCCATAAACCGTCCGAGATTTGACGTTTGGCGGTAGCGCCGCGCGAAATACCCATCCAGGAAATCTGTTATTCCGGCGGCGATAAAAAGGCCAAGCGGTACCCAGCTTCCCAACTTTCCCGGCAGGAAAAGGGCTGCCAACAGAAGAGGAATGACAACGATACGAGAAAGTGTCAGTAAATTCGGTAAGCTTGATAGCATGGATTATCTGACGCAGACGGTTGGTGAAAAAAACAGTATAGGCACCCGGCAAGGCGAATTAAAGAGCAGAAATCAGCTTTCTTCATGGAAAAACTGATAGATGGTTTCAGCAGTTGCACGGGATATGCCTTCCACCGCCTGCAGATCACTCAATGCGGCCTGTTCAACCCCCTTGGCGGAGCCAAACCGGTTGAGAAGTGCTTTCTTGCGTTTGGCACCGATACCCGGAATTTCATCCAGCGGGGAGCGGCCAATTGCACGTGACCTTTTCGCCCGATGCGTTGAAATGGCGAAGTGATGCACCTCGTCGCGAAGCCGCTGTAGGAAGTAAAGCGTGGGGTCCTTCTCTGGCAGGGAAAAGGGGGCTTTGTCCGTCATGAAGAACCGCTCCCGCCCGGCGTTACGGTCCGGCCCCTTGGCGATGCCGACCAGGGTCACATCATTAATCTCAAGCTCGTCAAAGACCTCCTGCACGACACTGAGCTGTCCCTGGCCCCCATCTATCAGGATCAGATCGGGCCATTGTTCCCGCGAGCCGGAAGCCGCGGGGCCGGCCTTGTCCGGGTCTTCTTTTTGCAGACGGGAAAAGCGCCGTGTCAGAACTTCGCGCATCATGCCATAGTCGTCTCCGGGCGCGAGCGCAGTATTCTTAATGTTGAACTTGCGGTAGGCCTTTTTCTCAAAACCTTCCGGCCCGGCGACAACCATCGCACCAACGGAATGAGCGCCGGAAATATGGCTGTTATCGTAAACTTCAATCCGGCTCGGCGGCTCGGCAAGGCCGAATGCCTCCGCTACTCCATCCAGATGTTTGCGCTGTGTCGCATTCTCCGCCATGCGTCGGGCAAGCGCGCCTTTCGCATTCAGAAGCGCATGCTCGACCATTTCCCGTTTTGCGCCCCGCTTGGGCGTTTCGATTTTGACGACACGCTCTGAGGCGATCGACAAAGCCTCCCCGATCAAATCGGCATCCGTGAGACCGTGGCTTGTCCATATGCGCCGAGGTGCGCTTCGTCCATCATAAAATTGACCGATAAAGGCGCTCAGGACATCAGCTGGATCGTCGTCCTTATTGTGGCTTGGATAATGGGCGCGGTTGCCAAAATTCTGTCCGGAACGCAGGAAAAAGACCTGAACGCAGGTCTGGCCACCTTCCTGATAGGCTGCGATGACATCAACCTCCTCAACCCCCGGCAAGTTAATCGTCTGCTTTGACTGGATATGTGCCATTGCTTTAAGCCGATCACGCTGAACAGCCGCCTGCTCGAAATCAAGGGCATCACTCGCTGCCCGCATCCGGCCTGCAAGTTTTTCCTGCAGCATATGGCTTTTGCCCGACAGAAAGCTGCGCGCTTCATCGACAACATCGAGATAATCGTCACGGCTGATGAGCCCAACGCATGGGCCGGAGCAGCGCTTGATCTGATATTGCAGGCAAGGGCGAGTGCGGTTCTGAAATTCTGAGTCCGAGCAGGAGCGTAAAGGAAATAGTCGTTGAAAGGTTGCAAGTGTTTCGTTTACAGCTCCGGCGGAGGCAAAGGGGCCGTAATATTCGCCCTTACGTGACCGTGCGCCGCGATGTTTGGTGATTTGCGGCCATTCATGATCGCCGGTAATCAGGATGTAGGGAAAAGATTTGTCGTCCCGCAAGATAATGTTATAGCGCGGCTTCAGGTTCTTGATCAGATTCGCTTCGAGGAGAAGTGCCTCCACCTCGGTATGGGTTGAGACAAATTCCATGGAGCGGGTGAGGGAGACCATGCGCATAATGCGTGTCGACTGGCCCGCCGTCTTCACATAGGAGCTAACCCGGTTTTTGAGGTTCTTGGCCTTACCGACATAAAGAACCTGACCCGCCGAGTCGATCATGCGATAGACGCCGGGAGAGGTGGGAAGGTTCTTCAAAAACCGCTCGATCACCTTCGCGCCGCGGCGGAACGGTGATTCGCTGTTGTCGTCGGTCGATTCTGAACTTTGCTGCATCATTAATATTATCAGGTGGCCAAAAGCTGCGATAGGTTAGTAGGTAGACTTAAAACGATTTTCAGTAAAACACTCTAACCCCCTTATTCGAAAGAGACATTAGAGATCAAAAATTTTGCTCCAATTTTAGCTGTTACAGTTTTTTTACACTATCCACGACTCCTGTGGAAAACTTTGTGCATAAGCCGCTCACATGCTGCTGCAGGGCATGGTAAACCTAGCCTTTGACGGCCCTGCCTAATTTTTAAGCATTTTTATAACTATTTGAATTATATAGTAATTTTAAAAGTCAAGCTAGAGGTTCCAGGAAAAATGTAATTTTTTTCGAGTATCGCAGGGGAACTAAAGGGTTTCCGCCGGAATGTGCACAACTATTGCCGAGATTTCGTCAAATTTTACGTTTTTTATGTTTTCTTCGCCGGACTTAAGACTTCCCGCGAATAATTTCAACGCCAACGCTTGTCGTGTTTTTGATGGCGTTAAGCTTCTCGACTTTTACCGTCACCAGACTCACTCTTTCATTTTCGAGGCAGATCGCGGCGGTTTTCTCGGCAAGTGTCTCGACGAGGTTAATATGCCCGTTTTTTGCCATACTGGTGACGTGATTAGAGATCGTCTCGTAGCAAACCACATTCTTGTAGTTATCGGCGAGCGGGGCATGGGAATCGGCAACCGTCATCTCGATATTGAAGCGAACGGGCTGTGGCGTAGATTTCTCATGCGCGTAAACACCGATCAGCATGTCCACCATAAGGTCGTTGATAAAAACCTTATGCGTTGAAGTGGGCCGGGTCATTTGCCCGGGATAAAGAACATTGGCAGTCGTTGGTTTATTCATGCGCACCTTCTTTCGCCTCACTTTGATATATTGGTAGATGCTGGCCACCATCAAGGGAAACAAACTCACCTGTCATCGATTTCGCCGCCAGGATAAACTGGACCGCGAGGGCAATTTCCTCAGGTGTTGGTCCATACCCTAGGGGAACTGATTTTTGCTGCTGTTTGAATTGCGCCGCCGTCTGTCTTGTATTTGCCAGAGTAGGGCCCGGACCAATGGCGTTGACGCGGATATGTGGAGCGAGCGCCATTGCCGTGGTTTGCGTAAGCGTCCAGAGCCCTGCCTTGCTTAAGGTGTAGGACATGAATTCCGGGCGTAGGTTGAAAACCCGCTGATCGGCAATATTGATGATATTCCCTTGCACTCCCTTGGGGCATTGCCGGGCAAATTCTTGGGTGAGAAGCATCGGTGCCAGAAGGTTCGTATCGAGATGCTTGTGGAAGCTTTCCGCCGTCACGTCGGTAATCTCATCTTTCTCAAATACAGCCGCATTGTTGACGAGGCAAGTCAGGGGACCAAGAATCCCAGTTGCTTCTGGAATGATCTTTGCTACATCGGCAGCATCTGCCAAATCTGCTTTGATAAGCGTGATATTCACGTTTGAGGTGCTGAGCTCGTCTTTTAGGGTTTCGGCTTCCGTAGACGACTGGTGGTAATGCAGGGCGATACCCCAGCCTTTGTCGGCAAAGGCACTGGCAATGGCGCGACCGATACGTCGGCCCGCCCCTGTAATTAAGACGTTATTTGGCATTCACGCGATGTTCCAATTTTATTTTCTTAGTGCACCGGTGCGGCATAGACGCCAGACATACCATAAAACTGCGCCGTGACATAGGCGACATAGGCAATGCAGAAAGCGCCACCCAGAACCCGACCGATGGGTTTTTTGGAAATAAAAATCGGGATCATGAGAAGCGAGACAAACAGCATGATCCAAAGATCGAAATGCAGGATCTGTAAGGGTGCCTGCATCGGCTCGACGATTGCTGTCGCGCCGATGATGCCTGTAATGTTGAACAGGTTGGAGCCGAGCACATTGCCGATGGCAACATCCCCATGGCGGCGAAAGGCGGCAATGATCGACGTGGCGAGTTCTGGGAGAGAGGTGCCGAGCGCGACAAGCGTCAGGCCGATGATTTCGTCCGAAACGCCGGCAATTCTGGCAATGGTTTCCGCACCCTGCACAAGCAAATGCGCCCCAAGTATCAGGCCGAGTAGGCCCATTAGAACGAAGAATATGCTGACGAAGAGGTTTTTCGGCATATTCTGTTCATACTCTTCCAGGGCTTCTTCCGCACCTTCGTCGCCCTCTTTGCGGGCGCGATAATAGGAACGGAGCACGACGGCAGCAAGGAAGCCAACAAGAAGAGCGCCTTGCCAGAGCTGGATCACACCGTTCCATGCCAGAACCATGAAGAGGATGGAGCCGGAAACCATGATAAGACAGTCGCGCAGTGCAGAACGCGTGTCACAGACCAGTGGGTAGATCAGGGCGGGGACGCCGATGACCAGCAAGATATTGGCAATATTACTGCCGATTACATTCCCGAAGGCAATTCCCGGCGCACCATCAAGTGCGGCCTGAATACATACAACCAATTCCGGGGCCGAGGTGCCAAACGCGATTATCGTAAAGCCGATAACCAGCTTGGACACGCCTAACTGCTCGGCAAGGGCAACCGAGCCCCGGACAAGGAGTTCACCGCAAACCAGAAGGATAACCAGACCAGCAGCTACTTGTAGGTACATCATAAAGGGCATACACCCCGGGAATAATTTCCCGTTACACTCATCCCGTCACCACTGTTCCAAGAAGACAATTGGTTGTTATATAGACATGGCCAGGTAACAGTAAAAGGGGAAAAGGCGCTAAATTCGTGCCTTTTCAGGTGGGAGAGTGGTTTTGTGCGACGGTGTTGCCGGGGTGTCGCGGGATATTTGCAGGCTTGGCGCTAATATTTCCGTTCGAT
>NZ_JARGOQ010000093.1:0-5155 GCF_029233945.1 Sneathiella sp.
GACTGGCCCTAGCCTGCTTCTCATGGAACAAAGATATCACATCAGACCCTTGGTAATTGTGGTGGGACGCCCGCGCATGGACCGGTAACGGACGCCAGACCGTTTCCCCATGCGCCCCCGTTTTTAATCGGGGGCTTTTTTTTGCGAAAAATAAAAACGAGAATAGATATGCCCTTCGCCGCCACGACCCCGCCCCGGACCCTTTCGCTGGTTGTTTTTACCGCGCTCGCGACGTTATCGCTCAACATGTTTGTGCCGTCCCTTGCCAATATGGCCCTCGATTTCGAGGCGGACTACGCGCTTCTGGCGCTGGCCATTGCGGGATATCTCGCGGTAACGGCCGTATTGATGCTCATCCTCGGGCCCCTTTCCGATCGATACGGGCGGCGGCCCATCCTGCTCGTCGCGTTCAGCATTTTCACCGTCGCCTCGATCGTCTGCGCGGTCACGACGAATGTCTGGGTGTTCCTTCTTTTCCGGGTCTTTCAGGGCGCTGCCATTGCGGGCTGGGGTATCTCGCTTGCCGTCGTGCGCGACACCTCCGCGCCGCAGGATGCCGCAAAGCGCATCAGTCTTATCACCATGGCGATGTCGGTTGCGCCGATGCTGGGGCCGATGGTCGGCGGCGGACTGGATGAACTGTTCGGATGGCGCGCGAGTTTTGTCGCCTATGCCCTGTTCGGCGCGGGCGCGCTCCTTCTGTGCTGGGTGGACATGGGGGAGACCAATAAAAACCGCAGCGAGAATTTCTCCCAGCAATTCAGAAGCTATCCCGACCTGCTGAAAAACGGACGGTATTGGGATTATACCATCTGCATGGCCTTCTCCACCGGCTGTTTCTATATCTTTATTACCGGCGCGCCCGTGGTGGCGATGACGCTGCTCGGCCTCTCGCCTGCCATGCTCGGGGTTTATATGGGGACGATTACCGTCGGCTTCACCTTCAGCACCTTTCTTTCAAGCCGCCTTACCCAGCACGTTTCGCTGACCAACCTGATCCTCGCCGGTCGGGTGATTGCCGTCGCCGGACCGCTGATCAGCCTCGTCTTCTTTCTGACCGGGATGGGGAATGCCTATGCGCTTTTCGGGCCGCTGATACTGATCGGTGTTGGCAACGGCCTCACCATGCCGAGCGCCAATACCGGCGCGCTCTCGGTCCGGCCGGATCTTGCGGGTTCCGCGCTTGGCCTTGCGGGCGCGCTCACGGTGGGCGGCGGCGCGGCACTGACCACGATCACCGGCGCGCTGGTCTCTGCGGAAAGCGGGGCGGTGCCACTTCTTGCCATCCTGCTTGCCGCCACGCTGATCTCCCTCGCCGCCGCCCTGCATTTGAAATGGCTCACCCATCGGGGCGACCATGGCGGATGATCGTTAGCAACTGTGGAGGAGAGGATTGCCCTACGCGCAATGGGGAGGCACAGTCGTACGATATGACGCAAATGGAAACAAACGGACCCTTCGCCTCACGACACTCTCCCCGGCAGCCCCTCTATTCCATAAAACCGGCTTTTCTCATCCCGCCGAGCAGATGATCGAGATCGGCCGATCGCCGAAACGGCAGGTTTTCGCCAAGAGAGCCAAGGCGTGCGTCCGGGATAATCGCGTATGTCGCCGCGACGGCCGCCCCTGCCTCGTCGTTCCTGCCCAACATAGCAAGGCTTGCCGCAAGGCACATGGGCGGGTGCGGCGAGGCCGGATTAAGGTCCGCCGCCCGTCTCGTGAAGTTCGCAGCTTCCTCGTAGCGGCTCATGAGAAAATAAGCCTGACCGCGATACAGCGGATAATAGAACGGGTAAACCGGATTGAGGCGCGACGCGATGTCGATCAAGTCATGGACTTTCTCCGGATCGCCGTTAAACACATAGGCTCCGGCGAGGTTGGCATAGGCTTCGGCGCTGTTCGGCTCCAGCTCGATCCAACGCATAAAGGCCGCAATCGCCTCGTCGTGACGTCCGGTGAACAGATAGGCACTGCCAAGCGCCTCATAGACAAGCGGCAGGTCCGGGTTGAGGCTCGCGGCCTTTAACGCATACTCAATAGTCTTGTCGATGGCCCCTGCCTCCCCGAGGAACCATTCGTGCCGGCACACCTCCGCAAGGCCCGCATAAGGCGCGGCGTAGGCCGGATCAATCCTGGCGGCCTCCTCATAAAGCGCGCGGGCATTTGCCAGCCCCTCTTTTGTAAAGAGCCGGTACTGCTCTCGCCCGCGGAGTACGCAGTCGTAAGCCTCGGGAACAGCCGTTTCCGCTCGCTCGGGCAATTCCTCCGCACCGACGAGGCTGACCTTCAGGGCCTTTACGATCTTGTCCGTCACATCGTCCTGAACATCGAAAATATCGGCAAGATCGCGATCATACCGCTCTGCCCAGGCATGTCCGCCGCTCTTTCCGTTAATAAGCTGCGCCGTAATCCGCAGGCGATCGCCCGCCTTTCTTACGCTGCCCTCAAGTACGAAATGCACGCCAAGTTCCTTTGCCACTGACGGAATATCATGGCTTTTTCCCTTGAAGGTGAAGGTCGTGTTGCGGGCGATGACGAAAAGGTGCTCTATCCGGGCGAGTTCGGTGATAATATCCTCGCTAATCCCGTCCGCAAAATATTCCTGTTCCGGATCGCCTGACATATTGGTAAAGGGCAGCACCGCAATGGAGGGTTTTTCGGGAAGAACGGGAGCTTCTGCCTGTTCGTTAAACGCCGCATCCATCTTCTTCCAGCGCCAGACCTGAACGGGCCGGGCAATATTCTTGAGCGTTTGCACGCCGCCATCCGCGAATATTGACGCAGCCTTGCCATCGAGACTGTTTCTTGTGCTGTCGGAGATCAACACACCCCCGGGATCGGCCAATGCTTCCAGCCGCGCCGCAATATTGACGCCGTCCCCGTAAATATCCTCTTCCTCAAAAATTACCTCGCCGATATGAATGCCGATCCTGAGGCGGAGGAGGTCGTGACCCTTGAGGCGTTCCTGCACACGCAACGCGCAGTCAACCGCATCCGAAACGCTGGTAAACTCGACCAGCCAGCCGTCCCCCATCCGCTTGATGATTGTGCCGCGATGACCGGCCACCACGGGCTCGAACACCGTTTTTCGCATCTCGCGAAGAGCGCCGAGCGTGCCTGTCTGATCCGCGCCCATCAAGCGGGAGTAATTGACCACATCGGCAGCAAGAATGGCACTTAGGCGGCGTTGCACGTTTTTTTTGTCTCCCTAACTTGTTGAGTGTACCAAAAAAATGGAAAATAAACAGGCTCTCGCCTACATTTAGGAAAATCATATTGAGGGAGAGACTTATGACATCGACAAAAGTGGCACTCATCACGGCGGGCGGCAGCGGCATGGGCGCGGATGCTGCGCGCAAACTCGCAAGCGACGGCTACAAGGTGGCCATTCTTTCCTCTTCCGGTAAGGGAGAAGCGCTGGCAAAAGAACTTGGCGGCGTTGGTATCACCGGCTCCAATCTGGAGACAGCAGACCTGCAAAAGCTTGTCGATCTGGCGATGGAGACATGGGGCCGCATCGATGTGCTGGTGAATTCCGCCGGGCATGGGCCGAAGGGCGATGTGCTGGAGATCAGCGATGACGACTGGCACAAGGGCATGGAGGTGTATCTTCTCAACGTGATCCGCCCGACGCGGATGGTCGCCCCGATCATGGCCAAGCAGGGCGGCGGCGCGATCATCAATATCTCCACCTTCGCGGTGTTCGAACCCGACCCCCTGTTCCCGACGTCAGGCGTGTTCCGCGCGGGGCTTGCCTCCTTCACCAAGCTGTTCGCGGACAAATTCGCGGCCCAGAATGTACGCATGAACAATATCCTGCCGGGCTTTATCGACAGCCTGCCCGAGACCGAGGATCGCCGCGCCCGTATCCCCATGGGCCGCTATGGGAAAGCCGAGGAAGTCTCCGGCCTCGTGAGCTATCTCGCCTCCGACACCGCCGCCTATATTACAGGGCAGAATATCCGCATCGACGGGGGTGTGACACGGTCCGTCTGACGCGGCGGGATCGCCTAAAAAAAATCATCAAAATCGGGCCGGACAGCTCTAAAATATCGATGTATTTTGTAAAAATATGATATAATGCCCGCGTGGAAATGACCCCCGCCCGGGACACCCGGCGCCCCGCCTATTAAAGGTGAGCGCACAGGATCAGGGGACGCGCCGCCACTTCTCACAAATTTCGCCGTCCCCTTGCCGGATTGAGGCGGCGGAATGTCGGCCCGGACGCCCAGCAACCGTTCGACGTCGGCAAAAATATATCCGTGTACATTGCGACCAACTTCTCTTGAAAGGGAAAACAGATGTCCAAAGGCAACACCAAGCGCGGAAACAAGGAAATCAAGAAGCCGAAACAGGCGAAGGCCCCCGTTATGGCCACAGCCGGTTCCACAGCGGGCAAAGCAGCCCTGAATATCGGCCGTAAAGCCCCCAAGTAAGCAAATCGCGGCCTGAGCAATCAGGCCGCATTTTTCTAGCGCGCGATGGCACCGCTTTTCAGGTGCTTCTCGTCATACTCGAAAATAATCTCCGGATCGGGATGGGCGCGATGCTCGTCTTTATCCGGGCAGTCCACATGGGCCATGATATGGCGGATGACGTTGATCCGCGTCTGCTTTTTATTGTCCGCGCGGACCACATGCCAGGGCGTCACCGGATTATGGGTGCGGGCCAGCATCTCGTTGCGAGCAACGCTGTAATCCTCCCATTTCTCGATGGCGACCGCATCGATGGGGCTGATCTTCCAGGTCTTGAGCGGGTTCTGCCGCCGATCCTCCAGCCGCTCAATCTGCTCCGGCTTGGAGATATCGAGATAATATTTAAACAGCTGGATACCGCTTTTCACCAGCAAATGCTCGAACGGCAGGACGGAGCCCATGAAACTCTCATACTCCGTATCGGTGCAGAAACCCATCACCCGCTCCACCCCGGCGCGGTTGTACCAGCTGCGGTTAAAGAGGACCATTTCCTGCGCCGCCGGCAGATGCGCCGCGTAGCGCTGGAAATACCAGCTTGACTGCTCCCGGTCGGAGGGCTTGCCGAGGGCGACGACGCGGGTTTCGCGCGGGGAGAGATGCTCGGTGATGCGCTTGATCGTGCCGTCCTTGCCCGCCGCGTCCCGCCCCTCAAACAGGATCAGGATTTTCAGGTCATGCTT
>NZ_JARGOQ010000093.1:5255-6390 GCF_029233945.1 Sneathiella sp.
GCGGTCATATCGACGGTCTCGCCAAGTTTCGGGGTGAGCAGGTTGACGCCCTTCTCCTCGGCCGCCCTCAAGGCGCGAATGATCGGCTCGTCCCAGTCATGGAGCGCGAGGTTGAAGGTCGCCCAATGGACCGGCAGCACCGGCCCGCCGCCGATATCGAGCGCAACCTGCATCGCGTCTTCGGGCGGCATATGAATATCGATCCAGGACTGCCCCGGCCCGTAGGAGCCGACCTTGACGATATTGAGATCGAACGGGCCGAACCGCTCCCCGATCTCCGCGAACAGCGCCGAATAACCGCTGTCGCCGGTATAGAAGAAACGATGCTCCGGCCCCAGAACCGACCAGGAGGACCAGAGCGTCGCCTTGTAATCGAACAGCCCGCGCCCCGAATAATGCCGCGTCGGCGTCGCGATAATGGCCAGATCACCGAGCGGGACCGTCTCCCACCAGTCCAGATCATGGATCTGGCCTTCGGGAATATCCCATGCCGCCAGATGCGCACCCGCGCCGAGGGGGACAAAAAACTCTGTGCCCTGAGCGGCAAGATGGCGGATCGTCGCCTCATCCAGATGATCGTAATGGTTATGGGAAATGACGACCGCATCGATATTTTTGAGCGATGCGAGCGGCAGCGGCGACGGATGGAACCGCTCCGGCCCGGCAAACTGCACAGGGGACGCCCGGTCGGAGAGCACCGGATCGGTGAGGATGCGCATGCCGTCCATCTCGATCAGGGTGCTCGCATGGCCGAGCCAGGTTACGCGGAGGCCCGAGGGCGCGGGCGCGTCCAGATACTCCGGCGCCATCATCACAACGGGAAGCTCGCCCCCGGGCGCGCGCTGCTGCTCGCCGAAAAGCTGCTCCGACACATAATCCCAGGTGAGTTCAAAGGGGGCCTGCCCCTCCGGGTTGACGAAACCGCCGTCCTGATACTGCGGCGACGCCTCCGCCCGCGCGAGCCGCTCGCCCGCGAGATGGGCGCTCAAACCATAGCCGATCACAACCACCGCAAGGATGAGCACGAGAACCCCCGAGCTAAGACCGATACTGACCTTCTTCCAGAGTTTCATCCGCCCCTCCCGCAACAATACCCTCGCGTATAATAGACAGCGGAGGAGGATGGGCGCAAGGT
>NZ_JARGOQ010000031.1 GCF_029233945.1 Sneathiella sp.
GCCTTGGTGGAGGCAACGCCGATTTCCGGCCCCGCCTGCGTATGGAAGACGAAATCGCTTTCCCGGCCCATGGAGCTTTCTTCCACATTGACGATGGAGGCAATATGCTGCCCGTTCGCTTTTGCATATTTAAGCGCCGCGAGCGTATCCGCCGTCTCCCCCGATTGGGAGATAAAAAGCGCGAGCCCGCCTTTTTTAAGCGGCATCTGGCGATAGCGGAATTCGGAAGCGATATCCACCTCGACGTTGAGATCGGCAATCCCCTCGAACCAGTATTTCGCGATCATCCCCGCATAGAAGGAGGTGCCGCAGGCAACAATCGTCACTTTCGGCAGGTCGTTCCAGTCAAACGGCAGATCGGGCAGCGTGATCGTGCGGCTTTTGGGGTTGAAGAAGCTGTTCAGCGTCTCTCCCATCACCGCCGGCTGCTCAGCAATTTCCTTCATCATGAAATGGCGGTGATTGCCCTTGCCGATCATCGCGCCGGAGAGTTGGGTTTGTTTAATCGGTCGTTCGACCTCTTTGCCATCCTTGTCGTAAAAGGTCGCGCCATCGCGGGTCAGTACGGCCCAGTCGTCTTCCTCCAGATAGGAAATCCGCACGGTGAGCGGCGCGAGCGCCAGCGCGTCGGAGCCCAGAAACATCTCCCCATCGCCCCAACCGACGGCGAGCGGGGCGCCGCGCCGGGCACCAATCATCAGGTTGTCGTGGGTTTTAAAGATCACCGCGAGCGAGAATGCGCCATGCAGTTTTTTGAGCACGCTGGCCATCGCCTCTTCCGGGCTTTTGCCCGCGTCGATATAGCTGGTGATCAGCTGCGCCGCGATCTCCGTATCGGTCTCGGACTCAAAAGTGTATCCCTTTGCTGTCAGTTCATCGGCCAGCTCCCGGTAATTCTCAATAATGCCGTTATGGACGAGTGCGATCTGCTGGGTCATATGCGGATGGGCATTGACCTCGTTCGGCACGCCATGGGTCGCCCAGCGGGTATGGCCGATCCCGGCGAGGCCTTGAAGGTTATCGCCTTCCAGCACTCTTTCGAGATTTTCAAGCTTGCCTTCGGCGCGGCGGCGGTCGATCCCGCCCTCGGTCAGGGTCGCGATCCCGGCGCTGTCATAACCGCGATATTCCAGGCGCTTCAGCCCGCCAATCAGCGACGGCACTACATCCTTCTTGCCGAGAACCCCGATAATTCCACACATATTCCGCTTACCTTATAATAAAATCAATATACTGGCGCTATTTCTTGACTTTCTTCTTCAAGTCCCGAAACCGCTTGGCCCAGCCGGGCTTCTGTTTCTCATCGGCCCGCTCAATGCCGAGGGCATCGGCCGCCACATCCTTCGATATGGTGCTACCCGCCCCGATAATCGCGCCATCGCCGACCTTGACCGGAGCGACGAGTGCAGTGTTGGAGCCGATAAAAGCCCCGGCCCCGATATCGGTCTTGAACTTGTCATAGCCATCATAATTACAGGTGATGGTGCCCGCCCCGATATTGGCCTCCGCGCCGATGCGCGCATCGCCGATATAGGAAAGATGGCTGACTTTCGCGCCGGTCTCGATTTGCGATTTCTTCACTTCGACGAAATTTCCGATCTTCACGTCACGCGCGATGTCCGCCCCGGGGCGCAGCCTTGCAAAGGGGCCAATCTGAGCGGCCTCCCCAATGATGGTCCCTTCCAGATGGCTATAGGCCTTGATGCGGACATTGTCACCCACTGTCACGCCCGGCCCAAAAAAGACACCGGGCTCGACCACCACGTCCCGCCCGAGTTTTGTATCATGACTGAACCAGACGGTGTCGGGATCGATCAGCGTCGCGCCTTCCGTCATCGCTGCCGCGCGCCAGCGGTTTTGCGCGATTGCCTCGGCCTCGGCAAGCTGTGCCCTGTTATTAACCCCGAGCAGCTCCTGCTCCGCGCCCTTGACATAGGCGCAAGTGAGGCCGCGGCTGATGGCGATCTCGACGATATCGGTGAGATAATATTCGCCCTTGGCATTCTTGTTATCGACCGCCTTGATGAGATCCGCGAGATGTCCGCCATTGATCGCCATGACCCCGGAATTACAGAGGCCGACGGCGCGCTCTTCTGCATTGGCGTCGGCAAATTCGACAATGGCGGTGAGATTGCCCTTGGCGTCCGTGACCAGCCGACCATATTCCAGCGGGTCATCCGGTTCAAACCCCAGCACGACAACGGCGCAGGTCTTGCTCGCACGGCGTTTCTCGATCATCTTGCGAAGGGTGCCCGCCTCGATCAGCGGGGTATCGCCATAAAGGATCAGCACATCGCCCTCAAACCCGTGAAGCGCATCGAGCGCCGCCACCACCGCATGCCCGGTGCCAAGAGCCTCTTTCTGGATGGCAATCTCGGCGGGGGCGACCTCTTTCTGCACCGTCTCCATGGTCGGTGACGTCACCACCACGATTTTCTCGGGCTCAAGCGTCCCCACCGTGCCCAGCAGATGGGAAATCATGGGGCGACCGCCCACCTCATGCATGACTTTCGGCTTGGCCGATTTCATGCGGGTTCCGGCTCCGGCAGCGAGGACAACGGCGGCTATGGATGACATTTCATTACTCGTTCTCAGCAAACTTCATCAAACTTGACTAGACTTGGGCATAAATAACACCTAACCCTACAGGATAAACAAATAAAAAAATGTTACCGGATTTTACATAAATGCAAGATATCGCCGTAATTTTTGATCTCGACGGGACACTGGTGGATACCGCGCCGGACCTTCATGATGCGTTAAATCACACGCTTGCCCGCGCCGGGCGCGACACTATGGACATAGAGCATGTCCAGGGTCTCATCGGTCACGGCGCGCGCGCGCTCCTCCAGAAAGGGCTCACAGCGACGGGCGGCATGCCGGAAAATGAACGGTTTGAAGAGCTTGTGGCCATTTTCTTCGCCTATTACAAGGAACATCTCAGCGATAACAGCAAGCCCTTTGACGGCGTGGTTGACGCGCTTGAGGCACTCAGGGCCGAGGGGGCGAAGCTGGGCGTCTGTACCAACAAGTCGATCGGATTTGCCGAACCGCTGCTCAACGAGCTCGATTTGACCCGACATTTCACGGTCATAACCGGCGGTGACAGTTTTTCAGTCAAAAAGCCCGATGCCGGTCATATTACCGGCACTCTCGACCTGATGGGCCATAACGGCGGGCGGGCCTTTATGATCGGGGACAGCATCAACGATATCATGGCCGCGCGCAATGCCGGTATCCCCTCCGTCGCGGTGACCTTTGGCTATACGGAAACCCCCGTACAGGAACTCGGCCCCGATCATATCATCGATCATTTCAATGAACTGGTCCCGCTGATTAAATCCCTTTGACGGGCTGAAATCAGCCACCCTCATATCGCATTTCCTGAATCTCGCTCAAAGCCTGTTTTTCGGGAACAAGCACAGTGTAGTAGGTCAGAAGGTAGAAACCTTCCTGGAATACCTTAAGATAGTAGGTTTCTCCTTCAACGACTTCCAGGAGAAACTCCTGATCAACATACATTCCATCCGTATGAAATTTATGTATTCCGGGCTCCATCTGATGAGTGAGATATCCACCGGTATGGAGTTCTCCGACCAACTGACCGCCTGCCACGAATGGCGTCGTTCCCCCGCTCCCCTTCATCTGGGTGCTTATTCTGTATACATAAACGAGAGCTTTGCCCGGTTCCGGCTTCAGCCCCGCATTAAGTTCGGAAAATTTAGGTCCGGTTGCCGTGCAGCCGACGAGAATGAGGAAAGCAAAGGCAGAGATAAGAAAACGCATGAAGGCCCCATGGATGGATAAGTAAAGCCTTATCCACCTAGCGCGAAAACTAGAATATCACAACAAAAAATTGTTCCAATTATAGGATCTATTCGTCCTTAAAGAGCGGGAGGGAGGCGATTTTCTTGCCCGACGGGATTTCCCGCTTCTTGATCCATTCGGCGATATCGCGCCAGACGACGGGGCCTTGCAGATCGCGCATCAGCATATGCCAGCCGTTCTCATAGAGGACAATATCGCTGCCCGGTGCGAGCTCGGCGGCAATCTTCTCGATCGGTTCCTTCGGGACGAGCTGGTCATTCTCCCCGTAGAGCAGCAGGGTCGGCAGCTTGATATCCTTCACGGCGTCATAGGCGGCGTCCATGATATTGACGAGACCATAGACGCTGTCGATCCGGGTTTCCTTTATAAAGAGCGGATCGGCGGAGAGATTGCGCAGCATGGAGATATTGTCGGACGCCCGAATGCCAAGGCCCTGCCCGGTCATCTTGACCTCGGGCACGGTATGCGCCGCCGTCCAGAGAACCGCCTGATAGAAGGGGTTGAGCGCCTGCCAGCCCCAGACAGCCGGGGCAGAGAGGATAATGCCATCCACCTCCGGGAAGTCATCCGAGGTGACTGCCGTGATCAGGACCGCGCCGCCCATGCTCTCGCCTAACAGATAGATCGGCTTGCCGGGATATGTCGCCCGAGTCTCCTCCACCATGGTGGCAAGATCCTGTATCATCAATTCCTGCCCCGGCCAGATGCCGAAATTCGGCGCTTCCCCGAAGCCGCGCTGATCATAGGCGATGGTGGTCAGCTCCTCCCCGATCCACCAGCTGCCGGGAAAAGCATAGGTGTTGTTATAATCATTAAAACCGTGCACGGCGATAATAATGGCGGCGGGCTCCTCTGCAGCCCAGATTTTCACGGGGAGTTTTTCCCCGTCCCGTGTTTGCAGATAGCGATCCGTCAGTTCGGCGGGCGTTGTTTCGGGACCGGCCTGCTGCACCACCGGAGAGCAGGCGGCGAGGAAGAACAGTGCCATTGCCCAGGGTGTGAATTGCCGAAATAGCCTATCGAAATAATTCATCCGATCAGTTCCTGAACTCTTTTCCTCAAATACGGCACGACATCCGCCTCAAACCAGTCATTTTTCTTCATCCAGCCCTGCACCCGCCAGCTGGGATGCGGCAGCGGCAGGATATCCGGGCCATAGTCCCGAAATCGGGCTACCGTTTCTGTCAGGGTTTTCTTACGCGTCGATGACAGATAATATTTATGCGCATATTGCCCGACTGCCAGGGTCAGCCGGATATTTTTTAACTCCGGGATCAGCTTCGGATGCCAGCTTTTGGCGCATTCGGGGCGCGGCGGCGCGTCCCCGCCGCTCTTTTGCTTTCCGGGATAACAGAACCCTTGCGGCACGATGGCGAAATTCTTCGGATTATAGAAAGTATCCTTATCGACGCCGAGCCAGTCGCGCAAGCGATCCCCGGACGGGTCGTCCCAGGGAATGCCACTCGCATGGACCTTTGTGCCCGGTGCCTGCCCCGCGATCAGGACCGGCGCGGCTGTATCGGCGACCAGCACCGGCCGGGGGCCGAGCGGTAGATGCGCCTCGCAGATACGGCAGGCGCGAATTTCAGTGAGGAGAGTTGCCAGCGGATCAGATGTTTCCGTCATCAGGCCCCTTTCCGCCCGCGGTCAGTTTCCGGGCTGCATCAGGGCGTTGAGTTCAGTCATGTGGCGCGAACCGGGTCGGTGCAGGATAATACCGTTCGGCACCGATCTGTTCCAATCCTGATCTATTTTTTTGGTTATTTTATTGCCTGTTACGACACAAATATCATGATTTACTTTAAAAATACTTCCGCCCTCATCCTGATCATATCGTGCGGGGCTTGCGAGGCCGATTTTATGGCCCCGCATCGCCAGCCAGCTGGCCGCCCGCCGTCCTTCAAGGATGAGGAAAGGGTCATTCACCTTTGAAATTTCCCGGTCGTTTTTCAAAAAAGGCGGTAATCGCCTCGTCATGGTCCTTCGCGTGATGGGACAATGCCTGGAAGGCCGCCGACATCTCCAGCAGGCTGTCGAGGCGCATATGCTCGCCCTCCCGCAGGAGTTTCTTCGCCATACGCAGCGCATGGGGCGGATTTGCCGCGATGCGCTTGGCGAGATCCGTCGCCGCCGTCATCAGATCCGCATCCTCGACCACGCTGGAGACAAGGCCCCAGTCAAGGGCCGTCGGGGCATCGATCATATCACCGGTAAAGGTGAGTTCCGCCGCGCGACTCTTGCCGATCAGGCGCGGCAGGAACCAGGCCCCGCCATCCCCCGGAATGATGCCGAGCTTGACGAAACTTTCCGCGAAACGCGCGGATTTCCCGGCAATGCGGATATCGCACATGCAGGCAAGGTCGCAGCCCGCGCCGACCGCCGGGCCATTGACGGCGGCGATGGTTGGTACTTCCAGATCGTAGAAAGAGAGCGGGATCTTCTGAATGCCATGACGGTATCCCTGCCGCAGCTCCGCCGGGGAGCCCGCGAACAGCCCTTCCTTGTCGCGCATATGCTTGACATTGCCGCCGGCGGAGAAGGCCTTGCCCGCCCCCGTCAGGATCACGCAGCGTACGCTGTTGTCTTTGTTGATACGGTCCGCCGCATTCAGGAATGCGTCGAAGATGATATCATCGGAGAGGGCATTGCGCTCCTCCGGCCGATTGATCGTGAGGGTTACAATTCCCCCATCTTGTTCATATAAAAGAGCTTCAGTCATAGCGCCAAGCTACTCAATTGCCTGCGAAATAGAAAGCGGGAATCGCGCAGTTTATCGATTATTCCGGTGATGCTCAGGCGGTCCGCCCGTAAAATGTCATCTGCGCTTCCCTTGAAAGCGCAATCCCGGGCTCGGTATTATAGGCCAGGACGGCCAGCATCCGGGTTCGCGATCCCTCGTTCGGGGTCACCCGGTGCAGGGAGTTTCGTCCCCGAAAGAGCACGAGGGCGCCGGCATCCATGGAGAGGCCTTTCGCCGCCGTTCGCCCCTCCAGGACATCGGCGACACCCTCAAAATTCATGTCCCCCGCATCGGCATCGCGCAGCGCGCTGACATACTCGAATTCCCCGCCGCTAGTCGTGGGCTGCACCATCAATGTGATGGCGAAAGAGGAATTATCGAAATGCCAGCCCAGCTCCTGCCCCGTTTCCGCATAATGCAAATTGACCGAGGAGAGCGGATCGGCATAGTTATAAAGCCTCTCCTCTCCCAGTATATCGCAGAGAAATTCCCTGAATTCCGGCGCGTCATACAGGGTGCGGAGCGGCGAGCCTTCGGGCAACACATCATCGGTGATACAGCCCTTCGACGAGACAACCATGCGGTTGCGCGTATGATCGGCGGGAAAGGACGGATCGACCGCGCTGAGATAGACCGTATGTTCCTTCCGGCTGGCATAAACCTTGTCGCGATGGGCCTCCCCCTCCGCCTGTATCGCGTCAATTGCCGCTTTTGTTGCAAATTTCGGCATCACCAGAACGCCCTGCTCGTCCAGCGCCTCCCGGCAGGCGGCGCGAAAGGCGGGGTCATTGATCGGGTGACGGGTCAAATCCACAATTTCGTTCAGTTTCATTTTTACCTCCCTCACAATATCTTTGAAACTCAATCAGCGACGGTCGCTTAGCCGGGTTTTATCCAGTTCCTGACCCTATCAGCATCCATATGCTTGTCACTGGAAAACTTGACAATAAGCCGGATAGGGAGGATCGTTTAGGCAAGAGGGGTTCAACCTCAAAAAAATAAAAACGATCAAGGAACCCAATGTCAGCGCCTTCAACGCCCGCAGATTCCAGCTTTTCCTACAAGGGAATATTCCTGTTCTGTACCGCTATTTTCTTTTTTGCGGTCATGGACACGACTGTCAAATATGCGAACGAGAGCTATCCGCCGGTTCAGGTTGTCTGGGCGCGTTATTTTTTTCATACGGTATTGATGGCGGCCATTTTGCTGCCAAAACACGGCTTGCAGATCATCCGGACGAACCGCCTCAAGATGCAGCTCATCCGCTCTATTTTCCTGCTGCTCGCGACCGTCTGCTTCTTCACGGCGGTGAAATATGTCCCGCTCGCCGATGCGGCGGCCCTTGGGGCCACGGCGCCGCTCTTCGTGATTATCTTTTCGGTCGTGCTTCTTAAAGAGAAGGTCAACGCCCGAAGATGGGCGGCGGTGATCATCGGCTTTGGCGGGGCGATGATCGTCCTCCGGCCCGGCATGCTCGAAGTGCATCCCGCGCTTTTTCTGGTGATTGGAACGTCGATCTTCTACGCGCTCTATCAAATTGCCACGCGCTTTCTCTCCGGGATTGACAGTCCGGCGACCACCATTACCTATTCGGCGCTGATCGGCACCGTCGGCATGAGTTTTGTTGTTCCTTTCTTCTGGGTCATGCCGGATCTGAAGGGCTGGCTAATCTTGGGCGTCATCGGGTTTATTGGCGGATTCAGCCATTTCATCATTATCAAGGCGTTTGACTATACGGAGGCCTCCACCGTTGCGCCGTTCCAGTATACGCAGCTCATCTGGCTGGCCATTTTCGGCTATATTGTCTTCGGGAATTTCCCGGATAATTTCACGATACTCGGCGCGGCCATCATCGTCGCCAGCGGGCTTTACATCCTCTATCGGGAACGGCAGGTGAAAACCGGGGCCTAGGTATCGTCCGGTTTCTTGGATGGGAAAACTGAGACGAGCAGCCCCGCCGCTGTGATCAGGAGCATTCCGCACATGGTCAATATGTCCGGCGTCTCGGCAAAGAAGACGAAGCCCCATATGGCAGCGGAAACGAGATAGGCATAGTCGAATGTTGCAATAGTTGACGGCGGCGCAATCTGATAGGCGCGGGCGACGCCGACAAAGAAGGCCGCGGAGAGAACACCGAGGAGAAGCATCAAGCCCCATTCTTCCGCACCCATGGGCATCCAGTCACCGAACAGGAACGGAAACTGAGCGCGTGTATCTGCGCCGAGATTGAGCAGAAAAAGTACTCCGGTCGCAAGCAATCCCGTGATCAGAAATGATCCATGCAGGGCAATTGCCAGAGTAACCGGCGTTTCATCGCGGCATTTGCTCCGGGTCAGGATCATTGCCAGGGAATAAAAGACGGCGGCCAGCAAGGGAAGCAGGGTGAACCAGGAAAAGGCGTCGGTACCGGGCCGCAAAATGGCGATCACGCCCAGAAACCCGAGCATCACGCCACCCCATTGCCGTTTTGATACCGGCTCCCCTATCAGGATCGCAGAAAGCAAGGTGGTTATGATTGGATTGGTATAGACAGCGACCGCCGCCACGGAGAGGCTCAGCACGGGAAGCGATGCGTAAAAGGCAAGCCATGTCAGAACCAGGAACAAACTGCGGATCAGGGTCCATTTCGGGGTTTGAAAGGCAAGGCGCGCACGGGTTGCGCGGATGAAAAGCAGTAAAACAGGAATGGCAAAAAGTGAGCGGGCAAAGAACAGTTGCCATATTGTCAGGTCCGCGCTGACGCGCTTCACCAACGCATCCGCGAAAGCCATCAGCAGGACGGACAACAGGATGAGGATAATGCCCTGGCCTGTTTGGTCCGGCTTCACCGCGTCCTGCATATTTTTCTCACGGTGCGATCAGCGGAACTTTCAGCAGCATGCCGAATTCCACCGCGAAATTGACCGAGACACGGGCGTGGACCTTGCCCTGCCGGTCATAAAAACGCCCCTCGTTACCGATGGGGAAAACACCCTCATGCCAGATGTTCGGATGGATATAGAGGCCCTTCGTGCCATCGCAGTAAAAGGAGACGAAATCCTCCGGCTGCACATCATCGCCCGGCAGCGCGAGCGGCACCATGAACGGCGTGCCGTCGAGGGAATAGAAAAGCTGCCCGCCGTCGGGGTGATAATTCGCATGCCAAAGCAGCACCTGGTCCTGCTCCCGTGTGGCAACTTTGCTGTTCGCCTCTTCCGGATCGCGGGACCAGCCGAGGATGTAGGTATCCTCGACCGCGTTGTTTCGGCCCCAGAGCACATCGCCTTCCCACCAGAACTCAAAAATGCCCTCCGCCGTGCCGCCCTGATTACCCGTTCCCTCATCGACCTTTCGGGTGCCGGAGGTGGGCCAGGTGACAATCTCGATCGGGAAATTCTCATAATCCTCGACAAGACAGCCATATCCCTTCAGCGTCTCGTCCGAGGCGACAATGACCGGCATATCGAGCAGCGGGAGTTCGGCAGGAATATCCGGGTTGAGAAAATCCGGGGCCTCGGCGGTGGCGGATGTCAGCATCGACGCGTTCCTTATATGGTTTTTTGGTGACTTTAATCGCTTCCGCCGGTTCTGACAACCGCGCCTTCGGGGAAGGGCGGGACCGCCTCCCGAATTACACGACCCCCGCCCGCTCCACTATCGCCTGCAGCAGGACATTGCACCCCGCGGCGAGATCCTCCGGTGTGGCTTCCTCCGCCTCGTTATGGCTGATGCCGTTCTCGCAGGGCACGAAGATCATGCCCGTCGGCGCCACGCGGGAGATATAGCAGGCGTCATGCCCGGCGCCGGAGATAATATCCATATGGGAGAAACCGGCCCTCTTCGCTCCGGCGCGCACGGCCTCTACGCAATTTGCATCGAACTCGATCGGCGGGGAATACCAGATTTCCTCGAACTGCATCTCAAAGCCGCCCTCGCCCGCGATTTTTGTCGCAAAGGCGCGCAGTTCCGCGTCCATTTTGCTCAAAATCTCGTCTTTCGGATGGCGGAAATCGACCGTAAAGAACACCTCTCCCGGGATGGTGTTACGCGAGTTCGGGCGCGACTCAATCATGCCGACCGTCGCGCAGGCAAAGGGCTGGTTTTCAAGGCCGATACGGTTGACTTCCGCAATGATTTTCGATGCCGCCACAAGAGCGTCTTTCCGCCGCGCCATCGGGGTCGGGCCGGCATGGGCCTCCTGCCCGGTGATAGTCACCTCATACCAGCGTTGGCCTTGTGCGCCCATCACGACGCCGATTGTTTTTTCCTCATGCTCCAGGATCGGGCCCTGCTCGATATGGGCCTCGAAAAAGGCCTTGATCTCGCGGCCCCCGACCTCCTCGGTTCCCGCATAGCCGATGCGTTTAAGTTCTTCCCCCATCGTCTTGCCGTCAACATCGGTGCGGCTGAGGCCGTAGTCGAGATCGAACGCGCCCGCAAACACACCGGAGGCAACCATGGCCGGGGCAAAGCGCGATCCTTCCTCATTCGTCCAGACGGCGACCTCTACCGGATGCTCTGTTTGCACGTCGAAATCATTGAGGGTGCGCAGCACCTCCAGACCGGCCAGCACGCCATAAACCCCGTCATATTTCCCGCCCGTCGGCTGGGTATCGAGATGCGATCCCATCATCACCGGCGGCAGGTCAGCGCGCGCGCCCTCGCGGCGGGCGAAGATGTTGCCCATCTTGTCCACCTTTATGGTGCAACCAACCTCGTTGCACCATAATGAGAACAGGTCCCGGCCTTGCCTGTCGAGATCGGTCAGCGCAAGGCGGCAGCAGCCCCCCTTCTCCGTCGCCCCGATCTTCGCCATCTCCATCAGGCTGTCCCACAGGCGGTCGCTTTTGACAGTCATATTCTGCATGATTCATTCCCTTTGCCCGGCCCGGTTTTGGCAAGGATGATTACAGGTGGGATAAATCTTGTCTAGTGTTTCTTCAAGCTAACTCCCTGCGATTTCCTCCTGCAGAATTTCGAGTTCCAGCCAGCGGGTTTCCGCCTCATCCTTGTCGGATTGCGCCTTGGCGAGGGCGTCGGCCTTTTCCTTGAACTTTTCCGGGGTCTTGTTGAACAGGTCCGGGTTGGCAAGATCCGTTTCCAGCGACTTGATGGCCTTTTCCAGCTCTTCGATCACGTCGGGGAGGCGCTCATAATCGCGCTGGTCCTTGTAGGTGAGTTTTTTACGCGGGCCGGAGGATTTCTGCGCCGTCTCTTTTGATTTGGCGGCTTTGGCGGGCGCTTTTTCTGCGTCCCTTTTCATGCGCATGTAATCGCTGTAACCGCCGACATATTCCGCCGCGCGTCCGCCCTCCTCTATCACGATGGTGGAGGTCACGAGTTGATCGAGGAATTCGCGGTCATGGCTGACGACCATCAGGGTCCCGTCATAGTTTGAGAGCATATCCTGCAACAGATCGAGGGTTTCCATATCGAGATCGTTGGTCGGCTCGTCAAGCACCAGAAGATTGCTCTCCCTTGCGAGCAGTTTCGCAAGCAACAGACGGTTCTTCTCCCCGCCCGAAAGCGCGCTGACCGGGCTTTTCGCCTGCCGGTCCTCAAACAGGAAATCGCGCAAGTAAGCCACCACATGGCGCACTTCGCCGCGCACCAGAAGCTGGCCACTGCCCGGATCGGCGAGCGTATCCCAAAGGCTCATCTCGGGATCGAGGCTATCGCGGTGCTGGTCGAAAATGGCGGGCGTCAGGTTGGTGCCGAGCTTGACCTCACCGGTTGTCGGCTCCAGCTTCCCCATCAGGATTTTAAGGAGCGTCGTCTTCCCCGCCCCGTTCGGGCCGATAATGCCGACCCGGTCACCGCGCATGATGCGCGTCGAGAATTTCTGGAGCACTTCATGCATCCTGCCGTCCGCATCTTCATAGGTCATGGAGATATCGGTGGCCTCGACGACGACCTTGCCGCTTTTCGCGCCGCTGCTCACATTAAGCTTGGCGCTGCCCACGGGCGCCGTCCGCTCGGCCCGCTCGGCGCGGAGGCGATGCAGCGCGCGGATGCGCCCCTCGTTACGGGCACGGCGCGCGGTAATGCCCTTCCGTGACCAGTCGGTTTCCTCGGCGATTTTCTTGTCCAGCTTTTTGGCTTCCACCTCCTCGCGGCGGAGGATTTCCTCCGACCATTCATCGAAGGCCGAAAACCCCTTGCCATGGGTGCGGAGCTTTCCCCGGTCGAGCCAGAACAGCCGGTTGGTGAGATTTCTCAGGAATTGCCGGTCATGGCTGATGATCAGCAGCGCGCCCTTGAAACTTTTCAGCTCCTCTTCCAGCCAGAGGATCGTCTTGATATCGAGATGGTTGGTCGGCTCATCAAGCAAGAGCACGTCGGGATCGGAGACAAGCGCCTCCGCGAGGCTGACCCGCCGCGCCTCCCCGCCCGAAAGCGTTTCAAGCTGGCGTGTGCCGTCGATGCCGACCCCATGAAGCACCTGATCGACGAGATAGCCCGTCTCGCTGGCCTCTCCCTCCGCGGGCAGGCCCGACTGCACCTGCTCGAACACAGAGCGGCCGGGGGTGATGACAGGCTGCTGTCGCAGATAACTGACGCGAATGCCGCTCTGCAAAAACCGCTCCCCGCCGTCGAGGTCGATATCCCCCGCGAGCGCCTTCAGAAGCGTTGACTTGCCCGAGCCGTTCCGCCCCATCAGGGCGACGCGCATTCCCGGCTCGATCCCGAGTGAGATGTCGTTGAACAGATCGCCGCCGCCAAAAGTAACGCGGGCGTTTTGCAGGGCCAGAATAGGTGCCGCCATGGAAATTTCGCCAAAAAGAGTATGAGGTCTGCGGCCTTTTAACACTGAATTGGCGGATGGGGCAATTTTATACCGCTAATTATCCGTTCCAATTGAGAATAGAACCGCAAGAACTACCACCGAACCGCCCAGAATTGTTGTGGTGCCAGGGACTTCCGCCAGTAATATAAAGGCAAGGATCGGCGCAAGAGGGGTTTCCAGGGAGCTTAAAAGGGCCGTCTGGCCAGAGGGAACACGTTTGGCGCCCTCCGCCAATGTGACCGATGCAATGGCAAATAACAGGCCGAATGCACAAAGAATATAGATTTCCGTCAGGTCAACGTTAAACGGTTGGCCAAAGACTGCCGCGAAAGGCAATAACAGAAGAGACGATAGCGCGGCGGGACCCGCTCCCGGTGTATTTGGATACTTCCGGTAAATAACCATTATCACGGCCATGGCGGTGGTCATGCACAAGGCCAGAAAATCTCCGTCGAGGCTGATCTGGCCAAGGGACCCCGAAACAATAATCGCAACCCCCAGCAGCGCCCCCTCACATCCTGCCATCATCCGGGAGGTTATTCTCTCGTTCATCACAAACCAGGCGATTACTGCAGCGATAAGGGGTGACGTCGCATAGATAAGGGAAACATTGGCAATGGAGGTTAGCTTAAAGGACGTGATAAAAGCCACCGTTCCCAATGCGCCGATCACCGCGACCGCCAGGCCACTGTATCCCATACCCAAAAAATTATGCCGGATCGTTCCCCTGTTTAGCATCCAGAGAGTCGTGAAGGCCGCGGCGAAAAAGCCTCTCCAGAAAATGACCTCCCACGATCCGGCGTCAACACCCTTGGTGAACAATCCCGCCGTGCTGAATGTTATCGCTGAAACAACAACAAGGCAGACGCCAACATAATATTCTGTGTGGGTATTTTGTTGCAATTTTTCCTCGTTTGCGAACTCGGATCCATGGGAATTTCAGGGAAACCGTTGGAACTTGTTTATCTGCCCGCGCTATATTTTGTCCTTGCTTCCCTCTCGATCCGCTCCTCGATCGAAGACGCGATCTCGGCGCTGTCGAGCCCGATGTCTTTCAGGGCACGATAATCCAGGGCCCTAAGTTTATGGTGCTCGGCGCGATTTCGGAGCGAGCGGGCGACCGCCGAAAGCAGGAAGTTAAACAACCGTCGGCTCCTGGAGATTGGATGGACGGTCCGTTCGGGCTGCTGTGCCTGAAGGCTTGGATCGGGATCGCGTTGCAACTGTAATAAGTCCATGGAATCCTCCATCAGTTTACGTTTCGGCCGACAACAAACAGAGTTTAATTGAGAAAATTTAAACTGTTATTGTCTATATTATCTCCATATGAAGATAATTTATCCTTGATTTATAGTGTAATATATGGAGAATTATGACCTTCAACAAACGAGAAGATATCGAGTTATATGTTAGATTATCTCAGGTATAAAAAATGAGTCGCCCGCTCCCGCCCCTGAATGCTCTGCGCGCCTTTGAAGCGGCGGCGCGGCATCTCAGCTTCACCAAGGCAGCGGAAGAATTGAACGTTACGCCGGGCGCGGTCAGTCATCAGGTCAAGGCGCTTGAGGACATGCTCAACGTGCCCCTGTTCCATCGCCTGACCCGGGCGCTGCGCCTGACTGTTGCCGGCCAGGCCGCCCTGCCGACACTCGTTCAGGGGTTTGACAAGCTGGCCCAAGGGGTCGAGCAGATGCGCACTTATTGCGAAAGCGGGGTGCTGATCATCAGCGTCAGCCCGTCGTTCGGCGCCATGTGGTTGATGCCCCGGCTTGAAAAATTCCGCAGTCGGCATCCTGATATTGAAATCCGTATCGACGGCACGGATCGTCTGGTCGATCTCGCCCGCGACGGCGCCGATGTGGCAATTCGCTTTGGTCCCGGCGGTTATAGCGGTGTGCGTGTCGATCATTTGCTGACCCCGGTGAACACCCCGGTTTGCAGCCCTGCCCTTTTAAACGGGGAACATCCCTTGCGGGAGCCTGATGATCTCCGCCATCACACCCTGCTGCATATTGACTGGAGTAACGCGGAGGCAAGCTGGCGCATGTGGTTGCTGGCGGCGGGCCTGCATGACATAGAGCCAACCCGGGGGCCGCATTTCAATCTGGAGAATATGGCGGTGCAGGCCGCAATCGATGGTCAGGGTGTCGCTCTGGTGGCCGATGTTCTGGTGGCCGATGACGTGGCCGCAGGCCGACTTGTGCATCCTTTCGATCCGGGCTTCAGCACACCGCTCAAATTCTGCTACTACCTGCTGAGCGCAAAAGACAGGGCCGAGCAGCCAAAGATTGCCGCATTTCGCGACTGGCTGCTGGCGGAGACACGCTCTGCGGAGCCGGGTGACAGTTAAATCCAGATCTGTCGTCCCGCTCCGCAGGTCTCTGGGATGCCATACGCATCTATTTCACATGGCGAATGACATTGAAGCCTTCGCCCGGCATCGGCGGGATAAAGAAACGGCTGAACATGTCGAACTCGGCGTCGCTGGCCTTGTAGGGATGATCGCCCGTCTTGTTCCGGGCGCGCAGCCGGGATTTGCAGATCGTGTTCGGGATGTCGAGGAAATGCAATTCATGCGGCACCTTTGCGGTCTCGAACAGCTCCCGTCCCCAGCGGCGACTGTCGGGTGTATTGGCGGGAAAGTCGAGCACAACGGAAAAGCCGGATTTCAAAAGCCGGGCGATATGGTCCTTCAGCGCATATTTCAGCCGGATAGAGGAACGGATATAGTCGCTGATATCATCGATCTCGCCGGGATAGAGCTCGTTCAGAAGCACATCCTCTGAAAAGAGAAAGGTCTTGGGCCGCTCCGCGAGCTTGGCGGCGAGTGTCGATTTGCCCGCGCCGATCTTGCCCGCAAGCAGATAGAGAACCGGTTCGGTCGGACGACTGTCCGGTTCCTTGCTGGGCGGCGTTTCTTCCTGAGGGGTTTCTTGTAACATTTTTCATCTCCTGGTTTAGGGGGCCTTCGGAGACGGGGCATTAAAAAACCGCCTCAGAGGGCGGTTGGATCGTAGCCGTTAAGGCATACAGACTTCCGCCATTCGGGGAATGGAGAGAATCTTCACCACAATAATGTTTGCGTTGTATGCCATGCGCGTATTTAAACGGCAGTTTGGGCCCGTTTGTCAAGGATTGGATGCGATAAAAAGTCGCGGATCCGGAAAATTCCCTTCCCTTGTTTAGAACTCCTCTATACAAGACCAATTCCGTCTGTTATAAAATGCTTGAAATAAGACTGAATTGGTACGATATAAATAACATCATGATCAAACTCAGCAAAATGACCGATTACGGCGTGGTGATCATGTCCGAGATGGCGCGGTTGCCGGAACGGACATTGACGGCGCCGGACGTATCGCTGCATACGGGCCTTCCCGTGCCGACGGCCGCCAAAATCCTGCGCATCCTCGCAAAAAGCCGGTTCCTGAATTCGCAGCGCGGGGCCCATGGCGGGTATTCGCTCATGCGCAAGCCTGCAGATATCTCCATCGCCGAGATTGTCCGCGCGATGGAAGGGCCGGTTGCCGTCACCTCCTGCGTTGATGACAGCGTGGAGGATTGCTCGGTGCAGTCCTGCTGCCCCATGCGCGGCGGTTGGGAAAAGATCAACCGGGCGCTCAATACGGCGCTTGAGGAGGTGACGCTGGCCGATATGTGTCACGATACCCTGAATATATACACGAACCGGAGACTGGGCGACGCAGAGGCGCCCGCCTCCCAACTTCCAGCGGAGTAAGACATGGCTATTGCCAGAGAAACCGTCGAGCAGGTTAATTCTGTTTCCGACAAGTATAAATACGGATTTTTCAGCGATATCGAGTCTGATACCGCGCCGATTGGCTTGTCGGAGGATATCGTCCGCTTTATTTCCGCGAAAAAGGAGGAGCCTTCATGGCTGCTCGAATGGCGCTTGAAGGCCTATCGCCACTGGCTGACCATGATCGAGCCGGAATGGGCAAATGTGCATTATCCGAAGATTGATTTTCAGGATATCTACTATTATTCCGCTCCGAAGCAGAAGGACAAGCCGAAAAGCCTCGATGAGGTCGATCCGGAGCTTCTCGAAGTCTACAAAAAGCTCGGCATCCCCTTGAAAGAGCAGGAAGTGCTGGCCGGGGTCGAGGGCGCGCATAATGTCGCCGTCGATGCGGTGTTCGACAGTGTCTCCGTCGCCACAACCTTCCGGGAGCGGCTCGAAAAAGAGGGTGTGATCTTCTGCCCGATCTCGGAGGCCGTGCGCGACCATCCCGAGCTGGTGCAGAAATTCATGGGCTCCGTGGTGCCCTATACGGATAACTATTACGCGGCGCTCAATTCGGCGGTCTTTACCGACGGCTCGTTTTGCTACATCCCGAAGGGCGTGCGCTGCCCGATGGAGCTTTCGACCTATTTCCGCATCAACGCCGCCCAGACCGGGCAATTCGAGCGGACCCTGATCATCGCCGAGGAAGAAAGCTATGTGAGCTATCTTGAGGGCTGCACCGCGCCCATGCGCGACGAGAACCAGTTGCATGCGGCTGTCGTCGAGCTGATCATCATGAAGGATGCCGAGATCAAATACTCGACCGTGCAGAACTGGTATCCGGGCGATGAAAACGGCGTTGGTGGCATCTATAATTTCGTCACCAAGCGCGCCGCCTGCCGGGGTGATAACGCCAAAGTCTCCTGGACGCAGGTGGAGACCGGCTCGGCGATTACCTGGAAATACCCTTCCTGCATCCTGCAAGGCGATAATTCGGTCGGGGAATTCTATTCCATCGCCATCGCGAACAATATGCAGCAGGCCGATACCGGCACCAAGATGATCCATCTGGGCAAAAACACCTCCAGCACGATCATCTCCAAGGGGATCTCGGCGGGTAAAGCCCAGAACACCTATCGCGGCCTCGTCCGCATGGGACGCAAAGCGGCGAATGCGCGTAACCATACGGTCTGCGATAGTCTCTTGATCGGCGATAAATGCGGCGCCCATACGGTGCCCTATATCGAGAACCAGAGCCGCACCGCGACGGTTGAGCATGAGGCGACGACGTCTAAAGTGAGCGAGGAGCAGCTCTTTTACTGTCAGCAGCGCGGCCTCTCGGAAGAGGAAAGCATGGCGCTCATCGTCAATGGTTTCTGCAAGGAAGTGCTGCAGAAACTCCCCATGGAATTCGCGGTGGAAGCCCAGAAACTCGTCGGCATCAGCCTTGAAGGCAGCGTCGGCTAAGGAAAGATAAAGTTATGTTGGAAATCAAAGATTTACATGCCACAGTTGGGGATAAGGAAATCCTGAAAGGCATCAATCTCACCATCAAGGCAGGCGAGATTCATGCGGTCATGGGGCCGAACGGCGCCGGCAAGTCAACGCTATCTTACGTTCTCGCGGGCCGCGAGGGCTATGAGGTGACTTCAGGCGACGTCCTCTACAAGGGCGAGAACCTGCTCGACCTCTCTCCCGATGAGCGGGCTTGCCGCGGCATTTTCCTCGCCTTTCAGTATCCGGTGGAAATTCCGGGCGTTGCCTCGGCGACTTTTCTCAAGACCGCCTATAACGCGCAGCGGAAATTTCGCGGCGAGAGCGAGGTTGACGCGATGGAGTTCCTGAAACTCGTGCGCGAGAAAACGAAAGAGCTCGACATCAAGGACGATATGCTGAAACGCGCCGTCAATGTCGGTTTTTCGGGTGGCGAGAAGAAGCGCAACGAAGTGTTGCAAATGTCGCTCTTGGAACCTGATTTAATGCTGCTCGACGAGACCGACAGCGGCCTTGATATCGATGCGCTTAAAATCGCGGCGGACGGTGTCAATCGCCTGCGCAGCCCCGAACGCGCCGGGCTGATCATCACCCATTACCAGCGGCTCCTCGATTATATCGTGCCCGATTTCGTGCATGTGCTGGCCGATGGCAAGATCGTCAAATCCGGCGACAAGAGCCTCGCACTGGAACTCGAAGAAAAAGGCTACGCCGCCCTCAGTGCGGCGTGATCGGGAATTGATGAGGAACATGAAGAACTTGACGCCTTTAGCTCAGACATACCTTGACCGCTTCGACGCGGCGCGGCGCTCCCTGCCCGGCCATGCGAGCCCGGCGGTGACGGCGTTGCGCGAGTCCGGCCTTGCGCGCTTCAAGGCGCTCGATTTTCCGGGCCGCAAGGTCGAGGAATGGCGCTTCACCAACCTCTCCCCGCTGACCAAGGGGATTGAGGCGATGGAAGCACCCGCGACCTCCCTTCCCGTGGCGGAATTCAAAACGCCGCATGTGATGACCTTTATCAATGGCCGGTTCTCTCATGCAAACAGCGCACTTGGTGAACTCCCCAAAGGGCTCACGCTGACATCCTTCGCAAGCGAACTCGATGCGGGGAATAGTACTCTGCTGGAAAGCGATGCCGAGGACAGCCGCGCCGTGGTTGCGCTCAACACTGCTTTTATGGAAGACGGCTTTGTGCTGACGGCGGCGGAAAATACCACGCTCGATACGTCGATCCTGATCCGCTTTGTCAGTCTTGACGGAACCGCCGACAATGCCCGCCATATGCGCAATATTATCCGCCTTGGAAAAAATGCCACGGTGACCCTGCTGGAAGAGCATGCGGGCGCCGACGGCCATGCCTATTTCGCCAATCCGGTCACCGATATCGCGCTTGAAGAGGGCGCGCGGCTCAACCACTATAAATTCCAGGCGGAAAGCAACACGGCCTTTCATCTCGCCACGACGGATTGCGAGGTTCCGGCAGGCGCTCATTACGAGAATTTCAGCCTCTCCACCGGTGCGCGGCTGTCGCGCAACGAGATCACCACCCGGATTACCGGCGACAAGGCCTTGAGCAGTCTTAACGGCGCCTACCTGATCCGGGGGCACCAGCATTGCGACACCACCACGATCACCCGCCATCTGGTGCCGGAAAATGAAAGCAAGCAGGTCTACAAGGGCATCCTCGATGACGACGCGCAAGGCGTCTTTCAGGGCAAGATCCAGATTGTGCCGGATGCGCAGAAGGTTTCCGGCGATCAGTTGAGCCGGGCACTTCTCTTGTCTGACCGGGCGTCCGTCGCGGTCAAGCCGGAGCTTGAAATCCATGCCGACGATGTCAAATGCAGCCACGGCGCTTCAAGCGGCGAGCTGGATGAGGACGCACTCTTTTACCTGCAGTCGCGCGGGATCGACGGGAAGACGGCGCGCAAGATGCTGATCGACGCCTTCCTCGCCGATGTGCTCGACGAAATCACCGATGAGGCCGTGCGCAGCTTTTTTGCCGCCATCACCGCCCGCTGGATGGAGGAGGTCTAGGCCATGAATGACATGACAACCTTCGATGTCGAGAAAATCCGCCGCGATTTCCCGATTTTTGCGCGCGAAGTGCATGGCAAGCCCCTCGCCTTCCTCGATAGCGGCGCCTCGGCGCAGAAGCCGCAGGTGGTGATCGACACCATGCGACGCGCCTATCTGGAGACTTATGCCAATGTCCATCGCGGCGTGCATTACCTGAGCCAGGTCTCGACCGAGCTTTATGAGGGCGCGCGGGAGACGATCCGCGCCCATATGAATGCGGCGAGCGTCGAAGAAATCATTTTCACCAAGAACGCCACCGAGAGCATCAATCTGGTGGCCAACAGCTATGGCTGGGCGAATTTGAAGCCGGGCGACGAGATTATCCTCTCCACGCTAGAGCATCATTCGAACATTGTGCCCTGGCAGCTGATCGCCGAGAAAACCGGCGCGGTGGTCAAGGCCGTGCCCATCGATGCGCATGGCGAGTTTATGCTCGATAAATATCTCGATATGCTGGGGCCCAAGACGAAGATCGTCGCCGTCACCCATATCTCCAACGCCATCGGCACGATCACGCCGGTGAAAGAGATCATCGACGCCGCCCATGACGCAGGCGCGGTGGTGCTGATCGACGGATCACAGGCCGCGCCGCATATGAAGCTCGACATGCAGGCGCTGGATGCGGATTTCTATGTTTTCACCGGCCATAAGGTCTTCGGCCCCACGGGCATCGGCGTGCTCTATGGCAAGGCGGAGATGTTGGAGGCCTTGCCGCCCTTCCTCGGTGGCGGCGACATGATCGAGCGCGTGACCTTCGCGAAAACGACCTACGCCAAGGGCCATAGCAAGTTCGAGGCAGGCACGCCGCCGATCGTACAGGCCATCGGGCTTGGCGCGGCAATCGATTATGTGAACGCCATCGGCTTCGAGAAGATTGGTGCCCATGAACAGGCCCTGCTCGCCTATGCCACCGAACAGCTTCAGTCTATCAACAGCCTGCGCATTATCGGACAGGCCAAGCATAAGGCGGCGATCATTTCTTTCACCCTCGATGGCGTGCATCCCCATGATATCGGCACCATCGTCGATCGCGGCGGCGTCGCCATCCGGGTCGGCCATCATTGCGCCCAGCCCTTGATGGATCATTTCGACGTGGCCGCGACGGCCCGCGCCTCAATGGCGCTTTACAACAACCGCGCCGATGTCGACGCCCTTGTCGCCTCGGTGAAATCGGTACAGGAGATTTTCGGCTGATGATGGATGACTTGAGAGAATTATATCAGGAAGTGATCCTCGATCATTCGAAGAACCCGCGCAACTTCCGGCACCCTGCGGATGCGAACCATGAGGCGCATGGCTATAACCCGCTCTGCGGCGATACGGTGAATGTCTATCTCAAGATGGGTCATAACGGCCTGATCGAGGATGCCGCGTTCGAGGGCAAGGGCTGCGCCATCTCCCTCGCCTCCGCCTCGATGATGACGGATATCATCAAGGGCAAGACGGAAACGCAGGCGAAAGAGATTTTCGCGGGCTTTCAGAAGCTCGTCAAGGGCGAGGAAAACGAGTTTGACGCGGGCGAGGATACGGAACGGCTGATGATGCTGGCCGGGGTGAAGGAATTCCCCATGCGCGTCAAATGCGCGACGCTTGCCTGGCATGCCATGAGTTCGGCCATGGACGACAAGCCGGAAATTTCGACGGAGTAAGCGATGACTGCGATTGATAAAATTGAACGCCCCGTTGCCACCGGCCCCTTTGAGGAAGGCACGACGGGTTCCCCACTTGAAGAGCCCGTCGTTGCGGCCCTGCGGGAGGTGTATGACCCGGAAATTCCGGTCAATATCTTCGATCTCGGCCTGATCTATGTGGTTGATATCGCGGAGGATGGCGATGTTTTCGTCGGCATGACCCTGACCGCGCCGGGCTGTCCTGTCGCCGGGGAAATCCCGATCTGGGTCCGCGATGCGGTCCTCCCCGTTGAGGGCGTGAAGAATGTCGAGGTTGAAATCCTGTGGGATCCGCCGTGGAATCCTGATAATATGTCGGATGCGGCGAAGCTTGACCTTGGAATGTTTTAAGGGCGTTACTATATTAATAGTACAGGTGATATATGACTGATACGCAAATTATGACAATGACAGATCGTGCCGCCGCGCGGGTTAAGTCGCTGCTCGGCAAGGCATCTGAAAAGCCTCTCGGCCTTCGCATCGGGATTACCAATACCGGTTGCAATGGCCTCAGCTATACCATGGACTATGCCTCCGACCAGAAACCGGACGATGCCATCGTGGATACGGGCGATATTACCCTGCTGATCGACCATGACGCCGTGCAGTTTGTTGCAGGCACGGAGATGGACTGGCTCGAAGAAGGCATGCAATCGCGCTTCACCTTCGAGAATCCCAACGAAAAAGGCCGCTGCGGCTGCGGATCGTCCTTCCACGTCTGATTGTTTGGCTATGGCCCCGATTCTTCTCCGGGCATGCCTTGTGGCTCTCTTTTGGGGGTTGCTCCCTCATATTTCTTGAAAACTCTCCGTCAGAGGCGGCAGAAGTACACGATCAGTATGGTTATCACCATATGGATGCGCCGAAGGTCTCTTAAATAATCGAAGCTTCACCCTAAGTAATCATTCTGGATATCCGCACGCGCTCCGAATTTAACGAAGGTCATCTCAAGAACGCCATCAATATCGACTATTACGTGCCCGGTTTTGACGCGCAGATTGCCGCGCTTGATACTCACTCAAGCTATGTCCTGCATTGCCGTTCAGGTGGAAGAAGCGCCAAGACCCTATCCGCTTTACGGGAAAATAATCTTAGCCGTGCGATCCATTTCAAGGGCGGCATCATCACCTGGACTGAGGCCGATCTTCCCCTGTTTCGGAACTAGAGTGCATCTCGAAAATTTGCTTTTATTTGACAATAATAAGCAGTAATTAATAATATTAAAGGTCGGCCTAAAACCCAAAATAAATCAATAAAATCATTGATTTGAATCAAATTAGAGCCCTTAATTTCCCCTAAGTTTATGACGGCTATTGAAAATTGACGACCAACAACAAGAATGATTTTCGGGGCCAGGATAAGGGGGTAACAGGGTGGATAAGTTTGATTGGCTCGAAAGCTTTGAATTGGGAATAGAGGAGGTCGATGAAGATCATCGCGGTATGCTGGCGCTTATGAAAAAAATTGAAGGTGCCGCAGATAATGAATCCTACGATCTCTGCAATGAACTCCTTGAGGAACTGCTTGCCTTCACGATCGCCCATTTCAAGCGGGAAGAGCAAATGCTGGAGGACGTGGGATATCCGAATGTCGACCTTCACAAGGACTATCACCAGGAGTTGCTGGCGCGGGCGAAATCCGTCATGTCGGTCTGTCAGGATATCAAATCAAAGGATAATCTGAAGGAATGCTGCTATGAGATGTTCAGCTTTCTGGTCGACGACGTCGTGACCGGTGATTTGAAGTTCAAATCCTATCTGGAGGATAAGGGCCTGATCAAGCGCCCTTGACCGCAAATACCCACATTTTGCCCCAATATCAGAGCATTCGTGACACAACTGCTATATATTGCTACCCTTTTTGTTGAGATAACGACGAAGGAAAGCAGGAATATGCAGGATCATTATGGCAACGAGGTGAGTACCGGATCACGCGCGGCACTTGATGCCTATGTTGAGGGGGTGGATCTTTTTCTGGCGGCTGAGGCCGGTGCCGGCACGGCGTTTGAGCGCGCGATTGCCCATGATCCGTCTTTTGCGCTTGCCCATGCCGCCCTCGCCCGCCATCACCAGATGTATGCGGAACCGATGGAGGCGGTGAAATCGATGATCTCCGCGCGGGAGCTTGGGGCGGGATATACGGTGCGAGAGCAGTCCCATGTCGCCATTATCGGGCATCTGATCGATGGCAACGGCGCGCGCGCCTATCGGGACATCAAAACGCATATTCAGGATTACCCCCGCGATATGCTCACCCTGCAACCCTGCGCCGGCGTATTCAGCCTGATCGCCTTCAGCGGTCGGGCGTCACGCGAAGCGGAGACGTTCGCCTTTTTCGATCACCTCAAGGGCGCTTTCGATCAGGACTGGTGGTTCGATTGCGTCTATGGCTTTGCCCTGACCGAACTCGGTCGCCTGAGCGAGGCCGAACCGATTGTGGAGCGGGCCTACAACGCCAATCCGGCCAACGCCAATGCCGCGCATTACAAGGCGCATTACCTCTACGAGGCGGGGGAGCATGCGGCGGGCCGGGACTTCGTGCACGACTGGCTAACGGGTTATGACCGGGCGGGCCTGATGCATTGCCATATCAGTTGGCATGATGCGCTCTGGGCGGTGGAGCTGGGGGAGATAGACGCCGCCTGGTCCGTGATTGAAGAGGCCGTCCGGCCCGGCGCCGCCTGGGGTCCGCCGATCAATGTCCTGACCGATATGGTGTCCTTCCTGTTCCGCGCGGAACTGGCAGGCCTCCCCCGGAAGGAGGCGCTGTGGCGCGAAATAAGCGACTATGCCTGCATTCACTTCCCCGAGCCCGGCGTGAGCTTTGCCGATGCCCATGCGGCGCTCGCCCATGCCATGGCGGGCCATGATATGGCGCTCCAGAAACTGCGTGAGACAACATCCGGCTATGCGGCGGATCAGGTGCGCGCCCTTGCCCGTGTTTTCAGCGCCGCCGCCGACGACGACTGGCAGGCCGCGATTGACGGCCTTCTCCCGCTGATGAGCCGTCATGAACGGCTGGGTGGCAGCAATGCGCAGCGCGATCTGATCGAATTCACGCTTCTCCATGCGCTTCTTAAGCTCGGCAAGACGGAGGAAGCAACCCGCCTTTTCGCCATGCGCCGCCCGCTCCTCGCAAAAGACGGTCTGCCCGCTTCGGTCTTTTCAAAGGCGGCGGCCTGAGAAACGGGATCAGGTCGTCGGGCTTTCCTCTGTCACCACGATGGAGAGATCGATCTCGCCATTGCCTCCCTTCACCGCATCGGATATCCGGATAAGCTGTGCCCGGAACTGATCGGCGGAGAGATGGCTCGCCATGGCGACGGCAATTTCCACATGATCGTTACGGCCCGACTGGCGGCTGCGGACGGCTTTGATATCGACGGCAAGGTCGCAGGCGCCTTTCGCGGTTTCAATGATTTTTTCAAGCTTCTGGCTTGGCAGCGGCGTATCGAGCAACTGCGGAACGCTGCGCGCCGTCATCCGCACGCCGTTAAAGGTCATGAAGCAACTGACAAATCCGGCGCCGGCTGTATCCATGACCAGCGCAATCAACGGGTCGGTCGCAAGGGCCGCAATGGTCAGGGTAATCTGGAGCACCAGCGAATTGATGAGCTTGATGGAGCGGGATTTTACCTGTGCGCGATAGATATCCGACTCATTTTTTTCCTCATTTTGGAGCATGGCATAGAGTGCGAAGAGATTGATCATGAAGTTGATGCCATTGACGATCGCCGCCGCCGCGAGCCCCAAGGGAGACGGCGCCACGTCAGTGTTGAACAGCCGCGTAACCGTAGTGTTCAGGAACCACAGCCCGACAAGGGTGATCATCACCCCGACGATCATCACGATGAATTGTTCAAGCTTGCCAATCCCGAATTCATAACGGTGGAACCTGTTCCGGTGGATGCCCCGCAAGATCCACAACGAATAATATTCCACTATCAGCATAAAAGAGGCGCGGACGGAATCGCCCAGCATCGTCAGGGAACCGGACGTCAACCCGACAGTCACCTGAGCCGTCACAATCAGGCTGTCAGCTATACTGGCATAGATGATGGTCCGCTCCTGAGACATCTGCTCCGGCGTGGGGTTCCGAAATTTCACGCTTTCACCCATCAGATGCGCAGCCTCGCGCGGATAATGTCAAGGAGGCCGATGCCGGGAAAATTAACATAGGCCGCCCGACCCACCGGGCAGTCATCGAAGTTCCCGCGCTCGGCGGAAAACTCGATCAGCGCCTGCCCGACGCCCGCCCCCCGGCCCTTGGCGAGCGCGGCAAGGTCATCGTTGCCAAGCGTAAAGGCGGACCCGCGTGTCATGATAACGGTTCCGTTGCGCATCTCATAATCCCCTTCCAGCACCACCTCGGCTGTCATGCCCGGCTTCAGGAGCGGGACTTCCGCATCAGCGAGCGGGACATCGACCATCAGGATCGAGCAATCGAGCCAGGCGGCGACCGGATCACCGGCCTTAACCGTTGCGCCCGGCGCGGCGCGGCGGCTCCAGACCACGCTCCCCGGTGGGGCTGTCACCCGGGCCGCCGCCTGCCGCGCATAGTCTTCCTCTGCCTTGGCCTTGGCGATTTTCGCGGAGATAACATCCGCCTCCGCCTCCCGCAGTTGAAGCTGTGTGGCCTTTTTCGCGAGTTTCAGCTCGATCCGCGCCCCGCGCACCCAGGTGGGATCATCCCCGTCTTCGGTAATGAAGACCCCTTTGTCCGCCGCCGCGCGCTGAACCTTCATCTTTTCGAGTGTTTCGCGCAGATGCGCGATCTGTTGCTCAGCTTCCAGGACATCCAGCCAGGCCTCGTCATTTGCGATCTGGGATATGTTCTTGCGCGCGAGCAGCTTGTCATAGCGGTCCGCAATCTCGCGCTTGAGTTTCAGGCCGCGCTCATTCGTCTGAATTTCAGTTTCCAGATTTTCAATGCGCACATCCAGCAGAGTGCGAAACGCTACTGCATAGCTTGATTTCTGCTCCCGCCGCTCATCGTCCAGCGTTTCGATATCGTCAAGGAAACGCCGCGCTTCCGAAACCTTAACCGTTGTATGATCCAGATGCGCCTGGGCCGAGATCAGGTCCGTTCGGCTTAAAAGATCATTCTCGATTATCGCAATCACTCCGTCGGGACCGACCGTTCCGGCGACATAGAGCCGCGCTTCCTGTAGCTTCCCTTCAATCGGCGCGGTCGCGACATTCAGCCAGGAGGTAATCGCCGCATCGCGCACGATGATGGAACGGATATAGGGTCCGATAATCCAGCCGACATAAATCAGAAAGCCCAGAATAGTGATGATATAGAACCGCCGGGACCGCTTCTTTCGGTGCGGCGGAATAGTCTCTTCCATACAGCTTTCCCCTAAAGCAGGTTTCTACGCATTCACCGAACAACACAGCATCACGCGATGGTTGCGACGGAGGCCGCGCAATCGATCCCGGAACGATCCGGTGTAATCGATTGTGATGATAGTATATAGAGCATTGCAATTCTATCGGGAAATCAGCAAAGGGCGCGTTTGCTTTATCCTGTCGAGGCGAGCTTGAGGAAGGTCCGGTCCTCACGCAGGAGGAATTTTTCTTTTTGGGCGAACTCGTAATTCTCCCGGCCCAGCGGATCGGCGGCAAGGCGCGTGCGATAGGCTTCATAGGCCGCGAGGCTTTCGATATTATAGACGCCATAGGCCAGCGTGCTCGATCCCTCATGCGGCGCGTAATAGCCAATGAGATCGGCGCCGCAGCGCGGGATCGCCTCGCCCCAGTTCCGCGCATATTGCGTGAACTGGTCTTTTTTCGTCGGGTCGATATGGTAACGGATAAAGCAGGTAAGCATCATTCTCTCCTTCTGTGAAAGGCGATATTACCGCTTGCATGTCGTAGATGATTCGTTTACCATCGAACTATGAAAGAAGGACCGGACATAGCGTTTCTCGGCTCCCTGATCGGCGATCCGGCGCGGGCGAATATGCTGACGGCGCTGCTCTCGGGCAAGGCGCTGACGGCGAGCGAGCTTGCCACCGAGGCGGGGATAACCCCGCAGACAGCAAGCGCGCATCTGGGCAAGATGGAAGCCGCGGGTCTGCTTGCACTGCGCAAGCAGGGGCGGCACCGCTATTTCGCCCTCGCCGATGACGATGTCGGCAGCCTGCTGGAGGCGATGATGGGCCTCGCCGCAAAAAAAGGTCATCTCCGCACCCGGACCGGCCCGAAGGATCCGGCACTCCGCCATGCGCGGGTCTGCTATAACCATCTCGCGGGCGACCTTGGCGTGCGGATGATGGACAGCCTGCTCGCGAAGAATTTCCTGACCCCGGAGAATGAGGGGCTGGGCCTCACGGCGGACGGCAAGGCCTTTTTCGGGGAGTTCCAGATCGATTTTGAGCCGCTGGAAAAACTCCGCCGCCCGCTTTGCAAATCCTGCCTCGACTGGAGCAACCGGCGCAGCCATCTCGCGGGCTCTTTGGGCAGCGCCCTGCTCACCCGCTTCTATGATCTCGGCTGGGCCAGGCGGATCGACAATTCCCGCGTTGTTGCGTTCAGTGCGCGCGGCGAAAAAGAATTCCTCAACATCTTCCCGATCTGACCAACCCGGATCGACAGGAGTTTCGTCCCGGCAAGGAACTTTTTCGCGGCTCCGGGCGTTGGTTTCAATCAATCAACTGATCGGCCAAAGGGGAAAGGAGCCACATAATGTCATCTGCTGAAAAGACAGACCTCGTTCGCGAAGCCGTTGCCATTTTCGATGATCTGGAAACGATGCAGGGCGCCATCGATGAGCTGGAGAATTCCGGCTTCAATCTGGCGGATTTCAGCTTCGTCGCAAAGGAAAAGGCCGTTGAGGAAAAACTCGGCCATATCTACAACCGGGTTGAGGACCTTGCCGATGACCCGAAGGTGCCGACGACGATCTTTGTACCCAATGAAATGATGGCCGAGACCAAGGGCGCCCTGATTGGTGCGCCGCTCTATATTGCGGCAGCCACGGCGACCGGTGTCATGGTGGCGGCCGGAGGCCCGCTCACGCTGACCATCGGCGCGGCAGTGGCGGCAGGCGGTGCCGGCGCGGCGCTTGGCGGCATCCTCGCCAGGATTGTCGGGGATCGTCACGCGGAACATCTGCAGGAACAGCTCGATCGCGGGGGGCTGCTTCTCTGGGTGCGCGCCCGGGACGAGACGCAGGGACAGCGGGCCGTAAAAATCCTCTCCAAATACTCTCCGCAGGATGTCTGGCTGCAAGGGGAGGACAGCTAGCGCCCGCCATCTGGCTGTCGTTATCTGCGGGGCGGCGTAATCTTGTCCCTGAGACAATTATTTGCTCGCCATCGATTTAAAGCGCCGATATCCTGCGCCCATGAAACAGGGATTTTACAGCATTCTGCCCTTTGCCATCGGGGCGGCGGCCTATGGCTTTGCCTTTGGCATCCTCGCGGCACAGGCGGGCTATCCGTGGTGGGGCGTCGCGCTGATGAGTTTTTCCGTGCATGCGGGCTCGTCGCAGATTGTCGCGGTAGAGCGCTTCGGCGTGGACGGGCTGGTGATCGGCGCGGCGCTCGCCGGGATTGCGCTCAACCTGCGTTATCTCGGGATTGTCGCCTCCCTCTCGGCGATCCTGCGGGGCGTGCCGCTCTGGCAGAAGCTGATCGCCATTCATATCACCGGTGATGAGAACTGGGCCCTGACCATGGCGCGCCACGCCAAAGACCCGCAAATCGGCGCGGCCTTCCTGATCGGCTCCGGCCTGACGATGATCACGGTCTGGACCAGCTCGACGGCGCTTGGCGCGCTTTTGGGCCAGCAAATGCCCGATCTCGCGAGCTACGGCCTCGGCTTTGCCTTCACCGCCGCCTTTATCGCCATGGCGCGGGCGATGTGGCGGGGCAAGCGGAATATCGCGCCCTGGGCCGCGACCTTTGCCATTACCGTCCTGCTGATGAAGCTCGGCATGCAGAGCGCCTATGCCATCCTGCTCGGCAGCCTCGCCGGGGTCGGCGTCGCGGCGTTCTTGCGTCGCGGGACCGGAGGGAGCATCACATGACCCTCGATCACTGGTTGCTCATCGCCCTCCTCGCCGTTGGCGCCTATGGGTTGCGGCTCGCCGGGCTCATCGGCGGGCAGGCCATCCTTCATAACGCGAAGCTGAAAACCCTGCTCGACGATCTGCCGGGCTGCCTGATCGTCGCCCTTGTCGCCACGTCGCTGGCCGATGCAGCCCCCCTCACCTGGATCGCCGCCGCCTTCGCGCTTGTTGTGGCGATTGTGAGCAATAACGTCGTGATCACCATGGCGCTCGGCTTTGCCGCGATGTTCGGATTGCAGTATTTTGGCGTGGGGGTTTAGGGGAGCCTAATCACCCCGCGCAAATCATTACCTTTTGCCGTTCACAGGCCGCCACCCGATGTTTGAAGCAGTCGCGATAATCCTGGTCCGCATAGAGCGCGACGAACGCGTTCAAATCCGGAAAGGCGCCGATTGCAATGATGTCCCAGTCTTCGCTGTCGCCGAGGAACATCCCGCCATAAGGGCCGACGTGAAGAAAGCTCCCCCCGGCCTTTTCCATGGCGGGCACGCTGACGGCCGCGTAGTTGTTAAACGCCTCCATGCCGGAAATGACGGCCCCGGCGTCTGACGGCGACTGCGCATATCCAGCTTTCACCGATAGCTTGAAAAAATTAACGAGCTTCAGTGGATTTTCCGGAGGAAGGGTCAGGATAGCCTTCCATTGGGCGTTCGTCGGGCTGGAGCCGTCGCTGCCATCGCCATACCAGTCGCAGAACTGCAGAACCTGCCTGTCAATATCGTGATTGACTTCCATTTGAAATTCTCCCTATTCTATACACATGTAAACAATACTGTTGAGCCGCTAAATAGGAATTATATTTACACGTGTCAAGAAAAAAGGCGACGGGCGTGACCCGAAACGAGATACTGGATGTTGCCTGGGACCTGATTTCGGAACAGGGCGCGGATGTCTCCATGCTGGATATTGCAAAGGCCGCGAATGTGAGCCGCCAATCCGTGTATCTGCATTTTAAATCGCGGGGCGGATTGCTGATGGGGCTGGTGAAGCGCGCCGATGACCGGTTTGCCATTCGCGAGGAGTTTTTCGCGGCCATGAAAATAGCGTCCCCCGACAAGAGGCTTGATGCCTGCCTGGGCGCCTGGTTCAAATTCGCGAAAAACATTCAGCCCGTGGCCAATGACCTCATTCGCCTGCGCAAAACGGATGCCGATGCCGCCGCCGCGTGGGAGGATAGAATGACCGAATTGCGCCTGTGGGAGAAAAAGCTGATAGACTCCCTCGCCGCGGACTCCGCCCTCAAGGAGGGCTGGACCGTCACAAGCGCAACAGACTTTCTCTGGGCGTCTTCTTCCGTACAGATTTGGGACCTGCTGACCGGAGATCGCGGCTGGAGCGCCCGAAAATGCTCGCAGGTTCTAAGATCGACGATCGCGAACGCCTTGTTACGGGACTAAAACAACGGCAGTTGGAAGCGCCCAAAGGATATCGGCGGGGGATCCTTTCGAACATCTGCTGTGCACCATTATTTCATGCGCCCTTGCTTAAGACCCAAGCGGTTCATCCAGACCATTTGGCAAGGAAATCCAGAGAACGAGTTGAGAGTCTGGAGAATGACGCGAGAGATGGCCTTTGCCATGTGTGTCTTCGACGAGAACGAAGCTACCAGCGGGAACTGCTCGGATTTCACCATCACTTGTCTCGTACTCTACTGAGCCATCTAGTCGCACTGTTAGCACTCGATCAGGTACTGTGTGCCAATCAACCTGACGCATGCCCGCCGGGATGTGGGTAAAGCGGACGCGTGATGCCGGATAACTGTCGGTAACATCGAACGGTGTGGCGTCGGGGTGGACCGCCACTTTTTTCGTCGGTATTTCGACCTCACCGAAATGCGATTCCCCATCCGGCGTGGCATAGATGCGCAGGCACTTCATCGGAACAATCCCCTTCAAATTTACAATAACGAAATGATGTGACTATACCGTGGAAGAGGAACAGTGCAATCCCATCGGATCGGTGAGAGAGCCGCTTATCTGGATCGCCGCCGCCTTCGCCCTTGTTATGGCGATCGTGAGCAACAACGTCGTCATCACCATGGCGCTCGGCTTTGCCGCGATGTTCGGATTGCAGTATGTTGGGGTCGGCATTTAGGGATTGACCAAACCCGCCGGTTGTTCTTTAGAATAGGCGCCGACAACAACGGAGCGAGAAAATGCCAACGAGGGAACGGGTCGAGGAATTCATCGAAATGGTCGTCAGCGGCGCGCATGTCCGGGCGATCACCGATTTCTATCATGCGGACGCGTCGATGCAGGAGAACCTGAAGGCGCCGCGCCGGGGCCGCGAGACCCTCGAAGCCCATGAGGCGGCGGCGCTCGCGCGGGTTCAGAAAGTCCATACCCACCCCGACCCGGTCTTCCTTGTCGACGGCGACCATGTGGCCATCAACTGGACCTTCGATTTCACCGACAAAAGCGGCAACACCCGCCGCCTTGAGGAACTTGCGTTGCAGCACTGGGACGGCGACCGGATACGAAAGGAACAATTCTTCTATGACACGGCCAGCGCGTGGGCTGAAGTTTAGGGGGCTCTCTGCCGTCATATGAAGAAACTTTTGATCTAAATACAGATATCGGATAGTTTTCTACTAAAAGTATTATGTTTTGGGAGCACACCATGAGTGACGAGAAACCGATTTACGAAATTGACGAAGATTTTGATGATCCCGATCCAGATCAAACACCATTGCGGGACCGGAAAGTTGTTACTCAACCATATGATCTAGCTGTTGCTGCTCTTGTTGATCAAATTAAGTCAGAGCAAATTTTTCTTCGACCATTAAATGATCGACCCAATTTTCAGCGTAAATACGTTTGGACAAATACGTTGGCGTCACGATTAGTGGAGTCGATCCTTTTAAACGTTCCAATCCCACCGTGCTACCTTTCACAAAACGAAGAATATGAATTTGATGTTATAGACGGGCAGCAAAGGCTGTATTCATTATACCGATATTTGGATAATCAGTTTCCACTTACCGATCTAGAAGTACTTTCGGAATTCAGGAAATTACGATTCCACGAATTACCATCCAAAGATCAGCGGAAATTAAAAACCTACACCCTTAGATGTATAGTAATTACGAATGAATCGCATCCCGAAATTAAATTTGATGTATTTCAGAGACTAAATTCAAATACCGTTCCTTTAAATGCGCAGGAGCTAAGAAATTGTATTCATCGCGGCGAATTCAATAATTTGCTCGGAGAATTGGCATCCGGCGATATTTTACTAAAGGTACTCAAAAAGAAAATGCCTGATAAGAGATTACGCGATGAAGAGCTCATATTGCGTTTCTTTGCGTTTCACAATCTTGGGTTAGAAAAATACAGAACTCCGCTTAAGCATTGGTTTAATGAAGCCGCTAAAATAGGAAGAAGTTATACTCCTGAAAAAATCCAAGAACTAAAAAGCATATGGAACGACGCATTAGAAGTTGCTACGATTCTGTTTCACCCGGAAGAGTGTTTTAGAAGGGATGAATCAAGAGCAATAAATCGAGCCTTGTTTGATCTAATAATGTATACCGCTAAAAATTTGACAGTAGCTGATGCTTTGAAAATAAAAGTGGATTTTAAAAAGAAATATAATGAACTTAACAGGAACGAGGAATTTCAAGATTTAATTAGCAGATCTGTAGACCATAAAAAAAGAACACTTCGTCGTTTCGAAATTTGGAACGGAGCTATGAAAGGAATACAATAAAAATGGCGAAATTTACCGTCGTTTACAGTGATTTCCTGGCTCGCTTAGATGAAGTCGAAATACTTAGAAAGAAGGCCGAATATCTGGAGAAGAACGCGCATATTGAAATCAAATTTAAAAATGAAATTAATGCCCTTTGCCGTGGCTCTGTTGTATTGCTTTTAAGCCATGTGGAAGCGTACATAAAAGAATTGGGCGAGCATGCTTTAGAGATATTCTATAAAAAAAAACTTAATAGAGACAAATTCGCCCCACAGTTTTTTTATCATATTTCGAAGGATATCGTTGACGAGATAAAAAACACTTCAGACCATAAGGGGCTGTCGATCAAACTCCTAAATTTTGTGGAAACTGATGGTGAATTTTGGAAACAAGGAGTCTGTTTGCCGAAACAAATACCTGTAGAAAGATTTAATAAAGGATTTTCAAACCCAAGTTTCAAGAAAATTAAAGCCTATCTTGGCCGATTTGGGTATTCTAGCTATCAGGGTGATCTTAAAAGTATCTTAAAACGAGATTCTGAAATAACAATAAATATGATCGATCAATTAGTTAATATGAGAAACAAAATAGCGCATGGAGATAGCAACGAAACTTCTACACCAGAAGAAATTAAAATTATTATCGAATTTGTACGCAGATTTTGTAGAGCTACGGATGTAGCGTTCAGTAACTGGTGTAAAAATGAATTATGTTCAATTCGCTAGATAAGATTTCATTAAATATTTCAGCCAATTCTCTTGCATTCCACGCAATAGTATCGTATAATACACCCTCACGTTGAGCCATACATAAGTCTCATGGATACGTGACAAGGGGTGGCTGCCCCTTTCAGCTATTTTCCATATATATGCGAATAAATGTACCCGGCGTTGGGCTCTATGCCTGGCGGGTATTTGTAAGCCGGTAAGCCGGGCGACGTTTGCTGGGGGTTAGGTCGGCCCCAAAGGGTAATGTTCCTTCAGAGGCAGCGGTTCAGGATGGCTCCGGTGGTATCGGCGGTAAACTCGCCGAGGCGGTTCATGGTACCGATCTTCTGCAGACGATCAGCAGAGATCATGGCCACCATATCAACAGAACCGCTTTTCAGGACCAGGCCGTAGCGCTGGCCGGTCTGCCAGACGGAGGTCAACGGTGATGGGTCTCCCTCCACGCTGTGCGAAAGATCCCGCTCGCCGAGGACAACTTTATCCCCGTCTGTATTGCAAGCCGTGCTCCAGGGCCCGCGAAGGCGCAGGGGCACGCTATCGAAGTTCCAGACCTTGTCGTACGGGACCTTGATAACCTCGGTGAAACGTGCACGTAAATTGACGGGCTTGACAATGGGGGCGATCGGGGTCGGTCGATTGATTTCGGCCAGCTCCGGTCCCTTCCCATCGTCCGCCATCGACGACATGGGCGCCACAATACTATAGGCAAAGAGGAAGATGGCGAGCATCGCCCCGCCAAGGGCCATGCTGCCAACCGCAAATTTCGAATTTTTATAGGCGCGGGTATCGCGAAAGCGCACCCGTTCGGCCACCTCTATACAATGATAGATGTTGCGATCCTTTTCGCGGGAGAAATAGCCGCCGAGGATGCGCACGCGCTGACCGCCCCATTCCGCGATGAGCTGGCGGGCGATGTCCTGCGCCGGTTTTTCCGCCTCATAGCGGCCGAAGCTGCGCCATTTGGTGTCGAACAGCGTTTGCACGACAAATTGCGAGTAATTATTTGTATCCGTTGACATTTTTATCCTTCAGACCCGCTCAGAAAATGGACTGAGCCTGAAGATTAGGCAATCAGGATAAAGAAACCGTTAATTTCCGCCTATTTTTCGGCGGTTTTGAGCAGAAAAAAAGGCGCCCGATGGGGTGCCTTTTTTGTCGTGGCTGGAGAATTTGTTGGCCCGGCTCAGGCGATCTTTTCCTCGCTATGGGTGACGATCACCGGCTCCATGGCGTTCAGCACGTCATCCTCCAGATGGCAGAGGATATTATGACCGCTGGAAAGCTCCTTCACCGGCGGCATTTCCGTCTCGCAGATACTGCCGATTTTACGCGGGCAGCGGGTCTGGAACGGGCAGCCGGGCGGCGGGTTCACCGCGGAGGGAATATCGCCCTTCAGGATGATCTGTTTCTGCTCGACCGAGGTATCGGCGATCGGCACGGCGGAGAGAAGCGCCTCCGTATAGGGATGATAGGGCGGCGAGAAAACCTCGTCTGTCGTCCCCTGCTCCACGATATGGCCAAGATACATAACCACAACACGATCAGAGAGATAGCGGACAACGCTCAGGTCATGGCTGATGAACAGCAGCGTTGAGCGGAGATCGTTCTGGATTTCGGTCAGCAGCCCCGTCACCGCCGCCTGGACCGACACATCAAGCGCCGAGACAGGCTCATCCGCGACCACCACCGCCGGGTTCCCGGCAAAGGCGCGGGCGATGCCGATGCGCTGTTTCTGCCCGCCCGAAAGCTGGCGCGGCCGACGATGGGCAAAATCGCGCGGAAGTTTTACAAGATCAAGCAGGTCATTGACCTTCTCGCGGACCTTGTTCGGGTCCTTCTCAACCCCGAATTTCCGGATCACACGGGCGATCTGGCTACCCACGGAATGGGAGGGGTTGAGGGTGTCGAACGGGTTCTGGAACACCATCTGCAAATGCCCGACCGTGCGCGCCTTGCGCTTTTGCACGGAGACATGGGCGAGATCCTCCCCATTCAGGATAACCGCGCCGTCCGTCGCCTCCTCCAGCCCCATCAGGACCTTCGCGAAGGTGGACTTGCCGCAGCCGGACTCGCCGACGATGGCGACCGTTTCCGCCTCGCGCGCGTTGAAGTTGATATCCTCATTCGCCTTCACGGTCTTCACGGCGTCGCCGCGGATCATGGCAAGGACAGAGCTGGACCGGAGCTCGTAATATTTCTTCATATTCCGGACTTCCAGCACGACCTTGCCGGATTTCACGGATTTCACCGTCACGGCCTCATGATCGCCCTCGGCCCAGTCAATTTCCTCAAACCGGGCGCAGCGGACCGTATGCCCCTCTTCCCCGGGAACGGCGCGCATGGGGATCTTCTCCTGATCGCAGGTGCCCGCCTTGAAGAAGGCGCAGCGCGGCCCGAAGAAGCAGCCTTGCGGGCGCTGATGCGGGAGCGGCAGTTGCCCCGGAATGGGCACCAGCGGCCGTTCGTTCTTGTCCGCGCCGGGCAGCGGGATGGAGGCGAACAGCCCGCTCGTATAGGGGTGGCACATCTCGTCAAAGACTTCATTGACCGTGCCGTCCTCGACCGCCTCGCCGGAATACATGACCGTCACCCGGTCGCAGGTATCCAAAATCAGCCCGAGGTTATGGGAGATATAGATCATGGCGGTGCCGAACTCGGCGGAGATTTCCTTCACCAGCTCGACAATGCCCCGCTCCACCGTCACGTCAAGCGCAGTGGTGGGCTCGTCGAGCAGCAGCAGATCGGGTTTCGAGAGGAGCGCCATGGCAATCACCACGCGCTGCTGCTGGCCGCCGGAAATCTGGTGCGGATAGGCGTCCATGATCCGCTTCGGATCGGGCAGCTTCACCGCCTCCAGCAGTTCAAGGGCGCGGGCCTTGGCCTCCGTCACCGTGACATCCTCATGAAAGAGCGGCACTTCGGCCAGCTGGTCCCCGATCTTCATGGAGGGGTTGAGGGACGCCATCGGCTCCTGATAGATCATGGCGATCTTGGAACCGCGCAGGGCCCGCAGTTCTTCCTCCGACATGGTGCGCATATCGCGGCCATGGAAGAAGATTTCCCCGCTCTTGATATAACCGTTGGAGCCGAGATACTGCATGATCGCAAGCGCAACCGTGGACTTGCCGCAGCCGGATTCCCCGACGATGCCGACGCCCTGCCCCGGCATCACTTTCATGTTGAAGTCGATCACCGCCGGGATTTCCCCGCCGCGCGTATCGTAGGAGATGCAAAGATTGCGGCATTCCAGAATAGGTGTCTGTTCTTCCATAATTTTAGGGTCAGGACTCATTAATTTGCTCCATTCTGCGCATCGCCTTTGGTTGCTGGCCAGGCACGGCTTCGCAGGAAACCCGGCGGGTTTTCAAGAAGGCGTAACGCCGCCAGCGGCCATAGGCGACGCGCCCGAAGGGTTTGAAGAGGAGGCGAAATCTGCCACGGAAACCGTCCTTGAATATGTGCAGACATGTCCTGCGTCCGGTTACCTTGCATCTTTCACCTCCTCTTCAAACAGAATTGCAGTAAATTAATGGGTCCTGACCCTAATCCTTCATCGATATTTCGCGCAGGCCATCGGCCAGCAGGTTGAACCCGAGGACCAGCGACGAGATTGCCGCGGCCGGGACAACGGCCATATGTCCTGCGAAACTGCCGAGGGGCTGGGTTTCGGCGATCATCTTGCCCCAGTCCGGATCTGGTGGCGGCAGACCGAGCCCGAGATAGCCGAGCATGGCGATGGTGATCGTCGTATAACCAAGCCGCAGGCAGGCATCAACGATAAGCGGCCCGCGCGCGTTGGGGAGCAGCTCGACCAGCATGATATACATGGCGCTCTCGCCCCGGGTCTGGGCGGCGAAGATATAGTCCCGCGTTCGAAGATCGAGCACGAGGCCACGCACGATACGCATGATGCCGGGCGCCGAGGCGAAGGTCACCGCGAGCACGATGTTAAAGCCCGTCGCGCCGAGATAGGTAATGATGATGATGTAAAGCACGATCACCGGGAACGACAGCAGGACGTTGGAGATAAAGGAAATCACCTCATCCCACCAGCCACCGAGATAGCCCGCGACAACGCCCATCAGCATGCCGACGATATAGGCGACCGCCGTTGCCGTCGTCGCCCAGATCAGCACCTGCTGCGCGCCGAAGATGACGCGCGAGAGGATATCCCGGCCCTTGTGATCGGTGCCGAGCCAGTAAAGCCCGCCGTCTCTTGCGTCTGACAGCGGCATTTTGAAGGGTTCCAACGGCGCGTTCGGATCATAGAGCGGGAGGATCGGCGCGAGGATCGCGAGGATCACCCAGAACAGGATCAGCGACAGGCCGAAAATCGCGATCGGGCTTTCCCGAAGCAATCCGAGCGATTTAAATATCTTGGCGATCGCCGAGGGCGACGTATCGTTTGATTGAATTTCTGCGGTCATATCAACGCCCTCCCTTATGTGAACCGAATGCGCGGATTAAGCAGCGTATAGCCGATATCCGAGATGAATTGTGAGAACACGGCGACGAACACCGCGACCAGGGTACAAGCCTCGATCACGAAGATATCGCCGAACAAAGCGGCATCGAGAAGCAATTTCCCGAAGCCCTTATAGGCAAAGAAAACCTCCACCACGATCACGCCCGAGAGCAGCCAGTTAAGCTGCAATATGATCACCGTGAAGGGCGCGATCAGCGCGTTACGGAGCGCATGTTTCATGATGACGCGTCGGTAAGGTATCCCCTTCAACACCGCCGTCCGGATGTAATGGGACGTCATAACCTCCGCCATGGAGGCGCGGGTCATGCGCGTGGTATAGCCAAAGCCATACATCACCAGCACAAAGACAGGCAAGAATATCTCCGCCCAGCTGAAGCCGCTGGTCATCGCCGAGGTGCCGGGCAGCCAGCCCAGCCAGAAGACGAAGATGGCGGAAAAGAAGGTGGCGCTCGCGAATTCCGGCACCGAGGTGGTGAGGACCGATCCGACCGAGACCACCCGGTCCTGTATCGATCCCTCCTTCATGCCCGCGATCACGCCCAATGTTAAGGAGAGCGGGATCATGAAGAGCATATAGAGCCCCGCAAGAATGGCGGTATTCCCGAGCCGGGGCCAGAGCACGTCGGCGACCGGGGATTTATACTGGATGGAATAACCGAAATCACCGGTCAGGGCATTGCCGACCCAACTGACATAGCGTTCCAGAAAAGGTTCGTTATAGCCATTGTTTTCAAGCCACAACTCCCGCTGTTCATTGCTGGAATAGGGCCCGAGGACCTTTCCGGCGACGGCCAGCTTGTCGGATTCGAAAATGGCAAAAAGCGTAAAGGAGACGATGACCATAATCAGGGCCATTGAGAGAAATCGACGGAATGCCAGTATCAGCATGTTATTGCTCCCCCCGGGGCAAAATGGCGCTAAAAACAGATAAGGGCGATATCATATCGCCCTTATCGTCATTTCCAGATTTTAGCTGTCGATCCAGACCTTATAGAACTGGTGGTACTGGGTCGGATGCGCCTCTACATCCATGACCTTCTCGCTGGCCAGGAAGAATTTCGGCTGCCAGATCGGCTGGATGATAATGGCATCATCCTGGAGGATTTTCTCGACTTCCTCCATGGCGGCTTTACGTTTTTCCGCATCAACCAGGGATTCCGCCTTGTCGAGTGCTTTTTCGAAATCGGGATTGTTGTACCCGGTTTCATTCCACGGAACGCCGTTACGATAGGCCAGGCTGAGCACCATGGTGCCGAGCGGACGATGGGTCCAGGCCGTGATGCCGAACGGCGTCGTTGCCCAGATTTCCCAGTATTTGGAAGCGGGCATCAGGTTGAGGTTGAGGGTAATCCCCGCTTCTGCCGCCTGGTCCTTCATGATTTCGCAAACCTGCTGCTGCCACGGGCCGTTGGTGTTACCCACATCGATGGTCAACTCGATCCCGTCCGGATATCCCGCTTCAGCGAGCAGGAGCTTGGCTTTGTCGATATCCCGCTCCTGCCGGTTCAGCGCGTAATATTCCGGATGGATCGGGGAAACATGGTGATGCTCACCGACATCCCCGCGTCCCTGATAGACAAGCTCGTTATATTTTTCCGCATCGACGCAGGCCATCAGGGCCTGACGCACCCGCTTGTCGTCAAACGGCTTCTGCGTGATATTCATGCGCATCACGCCGGTTTGCGCGGTCCGTGCCTCCAGGATCTTCATGCCCGGAATGGACTGCGCCATGCCGAGGGAGGCGATATCGAACTCATAGTTCATATCCACCTGACCGGAGGCAACGGCAGCCAGCTGCGCGGCGGAACCCGCGCCATGGTCAAAGTAATGAATCTCGTCGAGATAGACTTCCCCGCCCCAGTAAGGCTGGTCAACCCGTTTCAGGATCGCTTTTTCACCAACCGCGAAATCAACGAGGGTGAACGGGCCCGTGCCGTTCGGCTGCTCGACAAGATTGCCCTTGAAATCGCGATGAACGATCATCGTCGGATAGTTGTAAAGATTCTCCGGGATGGAGAGAACCGGTGTGTTCAGGTTCAGCCGGATCGTATAGTCATCGACTTTTTCGAGCGCGCCTTCGGTCATGACCTTCTTGGCATCGTCCCCCTCGCCGACGCTGGTCAGCATGGAATCGAACAGGCCGACATTGGACGAGCCGGTCGCCGGGTCGAGCCAGCGGGTGAAGTTGAACATCACGTCATCGGCGTTGAAGTCATCGCCATTGTGCCATTTAATGCCCTCGCGGAGCTTAAATGTCCATGTCTTGAGGTCGTCGGAGGCAGACCAGCTTTCCGCAAGATACGGGCGGGTCACATTGTCGGCGCCGGTAATCACAAGATATTCGCACATCTGGCGGGCGACGTTGGATGGCGGCGTCCAGCTGTAGACGGCCGGGTCGTTCATTTCCTGAACTTCCATGGAGACCTTCAGGATGCCGCCCTTCTTGGGCTCGGCGGCTTTCGCCTCAATCGTGGGGTCCGCCATGCCGACGATGGAATAGGCGGCAGCGGCCGACAGACCGAGCAAGGTTGAGGTTCTCAGGAACTCCCGGCGGTCCATCTTGCCGCTGCGGTATTGTTCCGTAACGTCTTCGATCATGGGATGGATGCGCCCTGGCGCTTCATGATCCATCTTTTTCACTGACATATTAGATAACTCCCTATCCAATTAAATTTTCGATTTGCGGTTACTTGATTAATCTTGATTTAATAATATGACTGTCACATTTTTTTGACGGCCTTTTTGTTCATTTTGCGACCATAATTTTCCTGTTCAACGCAAATTATGCCGCAATTTCAACCATTTTCCTCTCAGTTGATGCACAGCATAGTGAAACGGAGTGCGGCTCGTCAATGGAGATAGCAAAAAATATTATTTGATTACATAAATGTGATAAAAAAATGAAAAATCAGACTACTAGAAGTAATTATTCATATAAAAACAGCATACTTATAATTATTTACTTTACTAAAAATTCTCTGCCTTAAATATTTTTTGTTGACAAGTTTACCTTAAAGCAACGTTCGGGTTTTTATATAAATTATATCTATTCTATATTTCATTTCCACTTTGATGTTACGCAATATTAAGACGGCCCGCCCTGAAAATCCACCCCTCGGCGACAACCCGTTCCACCCTTCCACGTTTGGTAAAGGATAAGAACCGGCAGGGGAAAGTCAAATGCAGCGACAGGAAATAGTCGCCTCGCGCCTCATGAACATAATAAAACCGGCACAGAAATAGGTCCATTTTCCCCCATGGCCGAGGCAAGGCAACAGCATGAATTTACATTGCGTGAACAGGGCTGTATAACGAGGTGAACAAAAACAATAACAAGATGGAACCATCATGCAGCGCGAACTTTTCAGTGAAGAACATGAACTTTTCCGGGCCTCCGCCCGCCGCTTTGTCGAGGAGCGGATTGTCCCCTTCCATGCCCAGTGGGAAAAAGATGGCCAGGTGAGCCGCGACGTCTGGCGCGAAGCGGGCGAAGGCGGCTTTCTCTGTTGCTCGGTGCCGGAGGAATATGGCGGCGTGGGCGGCGACTTTCTGTTCGGCGCGATCTTTCTGGAAGAACTCGCGCGCGCCGGGACCAGCGGCCCCTCTTTCCATCTGCATTCGGAGATTGTCGCGCCCTACATCACCGCCTACGGCACGGAAGAGCAGAAAAAGCACTGGCTGCCCAAGCTGGTGAAGGGCGAGGCCATCGCCGCCGTCGCCATGAGCGAGCCCGGCGCCGGATCGGACTTGCAGAATATCCGCACCACCGCCCTCGCCGATGGTGATGATTATGTGATGAACGGCCAGAAGGTCTTTATCAGTAATGGCCAGCTCGCCGACCTGATTGTCGTCGCCTGCAAGACCGATCCGTCTGCGGGCGGCAAGGGCGTTTCCCTCGTGCTGGTGGAGGGCGACCGGGAAGGATTTTCGCGCGGCCGCAATCTGGAGAAAGCCGGATATAAGGCGCAGGACACCTCGGAGCTGTTCTTTAATGACGTGCGGGTGCCGAAATCCAACCTGCTCGGTGAGGAAGGGCGGGGCTTCAAGCAGCTCATGCAGCAGCTCCCGCAGGAACGGCTGGTTATCGCCGTACGCTCCGCCACCAGTATCGAGACCGCGCTCGACTGGACTGTCGAATACACAAAGGAGCGCAAGGCCTTCGGCCAGAGCATCGCTGAGTTCCAGAATACCCGCTTCAAGCTTGCGGAGATCAAGTCGAAAGCCGTTATGATGCGTGCCTTCGTTGATCGCTGCATCGCCGCGCATCTTAAAGGAGAGCTCGATTCCGTCACCGCCGCCATGGCCAAGATGCAATCGACGGAAGTTCTCTGGCAGGTTCTCGATGACTGCGTGCAGCTTCACGGCGGCTATGGCTATATGTGGGAATATCCCATCTGCCGCGCCTGGGCCGATAATCGCATGGCCCGCATTGCCGGCGGCACCACCGAGATCATGAAGGAAATCATCAGCCGCGACCTTCTGGCGGACTAGGCTCCTACCGGTCCTGACCGGCGGGGCCTCGGCCTCGCTCTTTCCCGCATAATCTGATTGATTATACATAACTAGTTATATATCTTGTTATGATATTAATTAAACGGGAAATGCGATGGTTGAAGATTTTGTCCGCCGGAAGGGATATCTCACCCTCGGCACGCGCCTTAAACGCATCGGCGATCGCCTGCAGGCGGATGTGCAACAGTTGATCGACGCCGAGGGAGTCGCCGTGCAGACGGGGCAATACCCCCTCCTCGCCGCCATTGACGAGCAAGGCCCCATGACCGTGGGCGATCTCGCCGAGGCGCTTGGCGTCAGCCAGCCCGGTATCACCCGCAGCGTTGGGCAGCTTGCAAAGCAGGGCGTCGTGACGGTGGCCCGCGGCCCCAAGGATCAGCGCACCAAGGTCGTCACCCTCACCCGGCAGGGGCAGGATATAGTGGACCAGGGCAAGCGCGATCTCTGGCCATTGATCGATGAAAGCCTCGCGGCCATTTGCGAAAAGGAGCGCGGCAATATCCTCGACCAGCTCGATCGCCTTGAACGCGCTCTGCAGGAAAATTCCCTGTTCCAGCGGATAAAACAAAATGAAAAGGCGAATATCGATGGCTGAACATATCCTCAACCGGCCGATCTGGAACTCCCTGAACACCCGCCATGCCCCCTTTGCCGTGGGAGAAGACGGCGCCCGCCGCTTCCGGGAGAATGTGAGTATCTTTGCCGGTCTCAAGGATGAAAGCGCGGAGAGTCTTTCCGCCCTCGCCCGGCTGATGCCGAAGCAGGGCAATCTTTTCCTGATCCAGGTTGCGCCGATTGCGCTGCCGGACGGAATTCGCGTCGCCATCGCCGGAGAGGGATATCAGATGATCCTTGAAAATCTGAATGGCCCGAAAACGAAAGTCCCCCAAATCGAACGGCTGACCGAGGCGGATGCGGAGGATATGTTCGCCCTCGCCACACTCACCAAGCCGGGGCCTTATC